>JAFQCI010000095.1 GCA_017416505.1 Lachnospiraceae bacterium | reverse complement strand
TGAAATGGTCAAAAAAGGAGAAGATAATGCCTAAGATATACTCTGAAGAAGAGAAAAAGCAGATTATTCAAAGGTTAAAAGAGGAAGCCAACATCCTTATGCAGGAAAAGGGCGTGAAAAAAACCACAGTAGATGAGCTGGTGAAGAGAGTTGGAATTCCTAAGGGGACATTCTATCTGTTTTATCCAAGTAAAGAAATGTTGCTTTTTGATGTGGCTCAAGATTTTCATGAACAAGTAGACGAATATATGACAAATGGTGTCTATAAGATTATTCAAGATAAAAAAATGTCTATGGATGCGTTAGATTTCTCGGGTTGTGTGGATGAACTCACAGATTTAATACTTTGTGCCATGGAGATAACATACAATTCGTGCTTGAAAGTTCTTCTTAATCCAGACTCGATGGCGTTGGTTTTATCGAAACTTCCGGATGATGTATTGACAAAGCACAGAGAAAATGACAGTGATATAGGAGAGGGAATGCTTAAGGAGCTTGCAATGAAAAGAAACTTAAATGTGCAGGCTTTATCAGGAGCATTTATGATGATTATTTTTGGTGGCATGTATAAGAGAGAGATTGGCGTAGAAAACTGGAAGGACAGTATGCGTATTGTAATTAAAGGAATTGTTCTACAGCTGGTAGGATGAGATTCAATGTACCGGAAGAAAGGAGATGCATAATATGGCAGAGAAGATTATATATAACAATGCGAAAGGTATGAAAAAAATATATTCATGGGAACCATGGTTCTTTATGTTCTTTGGATTATTTCATTTGCATAGGATATGGGCTTTGGCGGATAGAGAATCCTATGCATCATTTTGGATGGGAATAATGGAGAATAAAGGAATAGCATATTTTGGGATTATGGGAATCTTGGCTGCATTATGTGTTCTTGGAATTGTTACATTTATCAAGAATAGAAAGAGTAATTATTGGTGGCGATGGATATACATATTTGGTGGCAGTTATGTCCTATTTGATTTATTTGCAATTGCAACCGGAATGAAGTTTTGGAGTAGATTGCTTCAGATGATGTTTGACACAAATTCTGCCTATTGGAATTTTATTTGGTTATTCTTTATATTTCTTGGTGGATGTGTATTTGTTTTAGGCGTTCGATTGCTGAGAAGTATTAAAATGGAGGAGAACTAATATGGGTATATATAAGTCGAAAAAAGGGAAAGAGGCAATTTTAGCTCTTTATGATGAACAACTTAGTAGAATCAAATGTCCATATAAAGATATTTGGGTTAACACCACATTTGGAAAAACACATCTTATTGAAACCGGCAATATGAGCGGAGAGCCGTTGCTAGTTTTTCACGGGGGTAACGCAACCACTGCATATAATCTTTTGGCTTTGGATTTTCTGATGGAGGATTATCATATTTATGCGGTTGATATCATTGGGCATCCTGGAAAGAGTGCCGAAAACTGTTTGTCATCCAAAGGATATGATTATGGTGAGTGGACAAGTCAGGTAATTACGGAATTGGGTTTTGACTCGATTTCATGTTGTTCGGGTTCGTTTGGCGCAGGTGTACTTGCAAAAACAATGTGTGTTTCTCCTGAAAAAATCAAAAGGGCATTATTGTATGTTCCTTCGGGAATAAAGAATGCACCAGCAATAAAAAGCATGAGTATGATGTTGCCGATGATTATGTACTGGATTACTCATAAAGATAAATGGTTAAAAAAGACACTGCTCCCGATTGCTATTACAGAAGATAATATAACGGATGACTTATATCAAACGGCGAAATTGAGTATCTGTCATGCAAAAGTAAAAACAGGGATGCCAAGCAATGTAGATGGAGCTTTGATGAAGAAGTGCAATGCACCGACTCTGGTTATGGCGGCAGAAAAAGACTGTTTATTTCCGGGCAAAGGTGTAATCAAAAGAGCAAAGGAGATTATTCCTAATTGCACCACTTACTTAATTAAAGGACGAGGCCACATGAATATTATGACAGATGCTGAAAAGGAAATGATCAGGGTGTTTTTGAAATCATAGGATTATTTGAAGTTTCCTATCTATGAAGAGGTGATAATGTACAATGGGTAAATTTGTATATAAGAATAAAGAATGTATGGATAAGATGCATGAATTTTATGATAAAGCTCTTAATTCATTGAATATTAATTATGAAAAGCAGTATATTGGTACCACGTTCGGCAAAACCCATGTGTTGATAATTGGAGATACGAAAAAGAGAAAAATGATTACTTTGCATGGTGGAAACGGTATTTCGCCTTTGAATATTAGAATTTTTATACCACTTTTAGAAGAATACTGCATTATTGCACCTGATGTTATAGGAATGCCGGGAAAGTCAGAACCATATCGTAATTTAGATACGAATAAAGATGATTATGGATTATGGCTTGGTGAAATAATGGATAATTTTGAAGTTTTAGGAGAAAAATATGGTAGCAATAATTGGAGCAATAACATTTTCTGTGGTAATCATATTATCTGTTTTAATAATATGTGGCTTGCCATTAGGAGAGTTGACAATGGGAGGTCAATATAAGGTCAATATAAGGTCTTTCCAAAAAAATTAAGAATTGTTTTAGTAACACAATTGATTTTTCAAATATTCTTTGTAATAGTTATTTTACAGATGGGGGGTTCCGTTGTGGTTTTCAAAAAAAGTAACCAAGATAATTTGCATAGTTATGGCTGTATACCTTTCGTTGAATACGGTCATGAATTTTGTGTCAAAGAGTAAGAAAGAAAAGTGTATTATGACACCTCTTTCATTTGTCGCAGCGGTATGTTTTTGGATAACTGCGTTAGTATGATAGAGGAATGAACTTTGAATTTGATGGAGGTATATTATGAAAAAAATTTGGCTTTTTGGGACACTTTGTTTGATGTTAATGTGTTTATGTGCTTGTATGAATGGAAATGAGGAATTGACTACAAGTGAAGAAATGACTACGAATGAGGAATCGACTACAAATGAGGACGTGAGTACAAATAAAGAAGAATTGTGGGATGTAAATCAATATGAGAGGGTAGAAGATATCATAAGCATTGAAAAATTGGATTTAGGGAAGATGTCATCTGAAGGAGTAGAAGTATCTACTTACAAGGTGAAATATCAGGTCGATGATTGTACCGTTGTATCATATCTTTCTGTTCCTGATGCGTGTATAGAAGAACAAGATGCTTATCC
>JAFQCI010000094.1 GCA_017416505.1 Lachnospiraceae bacterium | reverse complement strand
TGGGAGGTCGGTTTTTTGTGGCAAAATATACTTTTGAGTTTAAGAAAAAAGTTGTGCAAGAATATTTGAAGGGTAAAGGAGGATATGCATATATTGCAAAACAAAATGGTATCCCTGCTGAAAGTCATTTAAGACGATGGGTAAATGCGTATAAAGAATTTGGAGATGAAGGATTGCTTCGTTCAAGGCAAAAAAATAATTACTCTTTCCAATTTAAGCTTTCTGTGGTAGAATTGTATCTAACAAGCGAGGTTTCGTATCAGGAATTAGCACTTTCACAAGGTATCAACAATCCTAATTTGTTGGTAAAATGGGTTAATGATTTTAGAATTGCCGGACCTGATGCTTTGAGACCTAAAAAGAAAGGTCGGAAGAAAACATTGGATATAAAAGAGTTTAAAAAGCCTTCTAATCCTATTGAAGAAAATCCTGTGGATACAAGTGTTGAACATATTAAAGAACTTGAAGATGAATTACTTAGACTTAGAATAGAGAATGCATATTTAAAAGAATTGCGGAGACTGCGTTTAGAAGAGGAAGCTCTTCTGAAAAAACAGCGAGAATCGTCCACAGTCTCCGAGGACAGTTCAAATTAAAAGACATTCTCGCGGTAGTAGGTTTTCCAAAGGCAACATATATGTATTGGCAAAAACGATTTGACAGAGAAAATCCTGATAAATATTTGGAAGAGGAAATCGCAAAAATACGTAACGAAAATAAAGATTATGGGTACAGACGAGTATATAGAGAACTGCGAAACAGGAAGATTTTTGTTAACAAAAAGAAAGTTCAAAGAATTATGCAAAAATTAGGCTTTCAAGTAACTTCATTTACTCGTAAAAGTCGTAAATATAGTTCATACAAAGGTAATGTTGGCAAAGTTGCTCCTAACAGAATTAACCGTCGTTTTAATACATCTGTACCACATCAAAAGATAACTACCGATACTACAGAATTTAAGTATTATGAGATAGACAGCAAAGGTAGAATAGTGATTAAGAAATTGTATTTAGATCCATTCCTCGATATGTTCAATGGTGAAATTTTAAGTTACAGCATAACGCAAACACCATCAGCCGCAGGAATATTATTTGCTCAAAAACAGGCAATAGAAATAACATCTGATTGCCCATACAGAAGAACATTCCATTCGGACAGAGGTTGGGCGTATCAAATGGGTGCATATTCATCAGTGCTAAAAGAAAACAAAATATTCCAAAGCATGTCCCGCAAAGGAAATTGTTATGATAACTCTGTAATGGAAAATTTCTTTGGAATATTAAAGCAGGAAATGTATTACGGAACTACATATTACAGTTTCGATGAGCTTAAAGAAGCTATCGAAAGATATATAAAATATTACAACGAGAAAAGAATTAAAGAGAAACTTGGGTGGATAAGTCCGGTACAATATCGACTTAACACCTTGGCTGCATAAAATAGCGTAGCAGTCATTAAAACTACTACGCTATAAAAAGTCTAACTTTTTGGGGTCACATCA
>JAFQCI010000093.1 GCA_017416505.1 Lachnospiraceae bacterium | reverse complement strand
TTCCAATATGTCACGGCATCTCTTTTGAAATCTTCTGTGTACTGTGTTGACATAATCAATCCCTCCATGCTCTTGTTCTATTATACAACTATGTAATGAATTGTTCACGTCTAACTTGTACTATTTATATTCTACCACCAAGAAAGCTCGTGAGGGCAAATGGAACGGCGGTTTTGCTCCCTACGGATACACGCTTGAAAAAGGCAAGCTGTATGTGAATGAGGAAGAAGCCGAAGCAATCCGTATCATCTTTGATAAGTATGTGCATACCGACATGGGCGCAAACGGGCTTGCACGATACCTCGCCAATCACGGTATCGGAAAAATCCAACGGCAGAACGGCAAGAATCCCCTGTTTGATGCGGCTCTTATTCGCAGGATACTGAAAAATCCTGTTTACTGCGGCAAGATCGCCTATGGCAGACGCAGGACGGAAAAAGTGCATGGCACAAGAAATGACTATCGCTTGGTAGAGCAGGACAATTATCTGTTGGTCGATGGTCTGCATGAAGCTCTCGTTTCCGAAGAACTCTGGCATGATGCACAGGTGAAATTGGTTGCCCAGGCAAAGAAGTATGAAAAGGTCAACCACGGCAAGGATAACAAGGTGCATCTGCTGACAGGCTTGCTCAAATGTCCGATCTGCGGAGCCGGTATGTACGGCAACAAGAGTGTCAAGCACAAAGCAGACGGTACGAAATACAAAGATTTCTACTATTACGGCTGCAAGCACCGCACTATGACCCGTGGGCATAAATGCGATTATAAGAAGCAAATCCACGAGGAACTACTGGAAACTGCCGTTGCGGAGGTTATCACCAAGCTGGTGAGCAATCCGAAGTTTGCCGCCTTGATGCAGCAGAAAATCAGCATGAAGGTGGATACCTCCGCTATCGAACAGGAGATTGCCAATTATGAAAAGCAGCTTCGTCAGAGCTATTCAATCAAGTCACGATTGATAGAGGAAATTGACACCCTTGATCCCGATGATAAGCACTACATCAAACGCAAGGCAGACCTTGATGATCGCCTTTACAAGATGTATGATAAGATCGAGGACACGGAATCTCTGCTGATCGAAGCCAGAGCGAAGAAAACGGCAATCGAAGCTGAAAAGCTGACTGCCGATAATATCTACAAAGTATTGATTTACTTTGATAAGCTGTACGCCGTGATGGATGAACAGGAACGCCGACAGCTTATGGAGTCGCTAATCTCCGAAATCCATATCTTTGAAGAACGCAAGCCGAACGGACAATGGCTGAAATCCATCAAATTCAAGCTGCCGATCATAGAGGAAGATATGGAAATTAGTTTGGACAACGATACACAAGTCGAGACGGTAGTATTGATGTCAAAAATGAAATAAGAACCATGGAAGAATGGCTTAAAATAAGGGGTTAAGACCGATGGTGGCATTTTGAGATGCTACTGTTGGTCTTTTGTTTTCCCTTGATAGAAATGTGTCTGTTCGAAGATGTTCCTGTTGAGGAGTTGTGTTGAAGAACAACTATTGATAAATTGGAAGGTTGTAGCTATAGTATGGATAAATGGCTAATTTGTGTTGCTTAAATTAATTGTGGTAAATATAATAGCAGAAAAAAATAAAAATATGATGAGAAAATACTTGATAATGTTCGCGAATGAGACTATACTAAAAAAGTGAATTTATACATGGGAGAGGATAGTATGGATTATTTATCTATTCAAGATGTATCATATAAATGGAATATAAGCAAGAGAAGAATACAGGTATTGTGCCGTGAAGGAAGAATTAAGGGTGCAAAAATGATTGGGAATATGTGGGTGGTTCCAAAAGATGCTGAAAGACCAACCGATGCACGAACAAAAAATCCTCTCATAGAAAATAAGAGATATACTGTAGTACGTTCTGATTTGAAAAAATTATTAAAAAATATGTATAAGCGAAGTGAGTGTATAGGAATTCTTGTTAAAGATAGAAAAGCTTATGTATTATCTATACTCGCTAGTACGTTATGTTTAACATACATCGAAAATCCTAATGATGCCTCTAGAATATATAAGCAGATTTATGGTGATATATCAGAAAAAAGTATGAACTATGAAATAGATGAAGAGATGGTTGAAATGGCTTCAGATTTCATATCAGAACATGGAAGTGATGATGAAATAGACAGTATTGTTTCCTGGGCATATCAATATTCGAATAAAATGGCTGTTTCCAGCGATTATAGTCAAACGCAATTTTTTACCGAAAAATATATGATTAACTATCTGGTAAGAAATATAAGGGAACTTCTTAATGCCGATAAAGTGTTAGATCCTTGTTCAGGAGGAGGAAACTTTTTAGTTGAATGCTTGGAGTTACTTTGTGAATATTGTAGTGAAGGCGATGTTCAAAAATACGTTATTGACCAGACAAAAAAACTTTATGGATATGATATTGATAATGTAATAGCTAGAATTGCGGTTGTAAACATTAGAATAAAAGCAATCTCTATTATGAAAAAAAATGGAGTGAGCGTGTCATTCGAAATATGGAACACAATTATTCCAAATATTTTCTGTGCAGTGGAAAGAGATATGGTAGTTGGCTCATTAGCAAAGGATAATAGGTTGATTCAAAATGTACTAACAGGAGATCTGATAGAACATAATAAGGCATTGGGAAATGCAAACGTATTAGTTACAAATCCACCATTTGCATCTGTTAAAGGAATGGCATCTGAACAAAAAGAATTCTTAAAAAGTAATTATCCATTATCTAATTGTGATACATGTGTTGCATTTATGGAAGCGATAGGGGAACTTTTGAGTTTGGATGGAGTTTGTGGAATTGTATCACAAAATGCATGGATGTATTTGAAGTCGTTTAGGGATGCAAGAGATTTATTTGTGAAAAAATATAAATTCAGAAATATTGCAAATCTTGGTTCAGGAGCATTTGTGGATCTTAGCGGTGAAAAATCTAATGTATCATTAATTATTTTTGAAAATAAGAATGAAATGAGTACATCTTCTATTAAAATTCAAAACTATGCAATGGATTTACTTACGGATAAGATAGAAAAGCTTGAAAAGGAACAAGATGTATTTGAAATATCACAAGAGAATATTAATGGGGTAAATGGGTTCGTTCTTTCTGAACACAACATTGTAGATTTGAATGAAGTAAATAAAAAACAATACAATTCAGTTGCTGTACCAATGCAAGGAACGTCTACGGGAAATGCCAAAGAATTAGTTGGTTATTTTTGGGAGCATTTTGGAGATGAAGAATGGATTCCTGTCAGTAATGGAGGAGGATATTGCAGATGGGAAGGTTTGAATAATAGTGTAGTTAAATGGGGAAATGATGGAGAGTATATTAAAGAACAAAAAGGGTCAGCATTAAGAAATGTTAAATATTTTAATGAGACACAACTTGTTTTTAGTGATACAGGTACGTCCGGATTGAATGTACGACTATTATTAAATAATCAGATTTTTATTGCATCTGGTCCGGGAATTAGATTATTAAGTGGAAATGAATACGCACATATGGCTTTTTTGAATTCAAGATTGGCTGTTAATTTTGTTAGGACAATTTCGCCCAAATTGACAATTGCAGCAGGGTACATTGGACGAATTCCGATTAAAGATTCTATTTTCACTTCTACATTTTTGGAGAGAAAAGCACGATTGTGTGTAGAATTGAAATGCAAGCAACTAAAAACACGACCTAATAATTTAGAATATATCAGTGCGGCACAGATTGGAACGGAGTTTGATATTAATCAACAGGCATGGGAATTATTTAGGAGTGATTTATTAAATGAACTTCTAAAATTGGAACTTGAAAGTCAATGTGATGAATTGATATTAACAGAATATGGCTTAAATGAAAATGAAAAGATGGCATTAACAGAAGTTGTTGGTGAATGTGCCTTTGATATAAAAGCTATTCACGATGTTGATGTTTCTAAGCTTGATAAGTATTTTGCAAAAATATTGGATGATGCGTGTTTGCTGAAACGATCAAGAACTTCGAAATCGTCATTGGGATGTGATGGTGTACTAGAATTTGCGGCAAAAGATTTGTATATTAATCCGTCTAGTTTAGTAGAACAGATATGCCAAACACCTGAACTAATGACTGCCACACTGGCTAAATATAAGGATTTAATTCTGCATAATTATGTTCTAAATATTTTAGAATATTCAGTTTCAACAGGAGTAAATAAGGAAATTTTAACAGTTTCGAGTGTTATTGAAGAATTAAATACTTTGTATGGAAAACAGTTGGATGTCTTGAAGTGGATGGAAAAAAAGTTCAATTCTGTACACTCTGGGATATTTAAGGGTAAGCCTTTTATATATTATGTGGATGGTGAAATAAGGTATAATGGTAAATAAATTAAGAGAACTGATAGCTAAATTTATTATGAAAAATGGTAACATAGATTCTTGGGAAGAAACAAGAAGTTTATATTCTATATATACATATGTGTCATTTCTTGTAATAGCATTAAAATGTGTAGATGGAAAAGTTACTGATATAAAAGATAGAGTGCTTGACTTGAGAATAGAAAATGAAGAAAATATTGAATGGATTTTTAGTCAGCCTGGCGGTGAAAAATTAACTGAAGAAGTAGTTAGATTGGTTAAAGATGAAGAAATTACAGACATTAATGGTCTATATCAAGATTTTTTATCAGTTGACTTTGTTGTTTATAATAATCAAGTTAGCTTCTCGGGAGGAAAAAATAGCAGAGACACTTTAGGATCTTATTATACACAAGAAGATTTTGCATACGAAATATCAAAAAAAGCAATAGAGGAGTACATCGTAAATTGTTCCAAAGAGCAAGAAAAAATTAAAGTTGTAGATTTTTCGTGCGGTGGAGGTGCTTTTCTTCTTGCTGCAAAAAAAATATGTGACGAAAAAAAAAGGGAAGTGGATTTACTTGGTGTAGATGTTGATCCAATTGCAATAATGATAACAAAGGCTAGATTGATTAAAGAGCATGCTGACGTTTCGAATATGCATATCTATTTAGGTAATCCTTTATTAAAGAGCGATGGTCAGAACAGAACCAGAGATTCTTTTATAATGGCAATAAAGGGAAGATATTATAATTCAAGCTTGGGTATAGATGTTGATGATAATTACGATATTGTAATTGGCAATCCCCCTTGGGAAAAAATACGTTTTGAAGAAAAGAAATTTTTGTCTCATTATGTACAGAGTAATCTGATTGATACTAAAAAGAATAGAGAGAATTGCGTTGCCTGTACATCAGAAGATAATAGAAAATTTTATTCTGCAATGGTAATAGATTATGAAAATGCAAAAACAGAAATAAAAAAGAATGGTGAGTTGAAAGATACAAGAGCCGGAGAACTCAATACATATGCATTATTTACGGAATATGCACTTAATCATATCTCGAATAAAGGGATAGCAGGATTGATTGTTAAAAGTTCATTGTTAAAAATGCCGGTATATAGTGAATTTATGAAACGTAATATGTCCTCGAAAAGTTTATTTGAGATATATATGTTTGTAAACAGAAAGAAAATATTTAATATAGATTCTCGTGAAGAATTTTCTGTAGTTTATTACAAAAAACAGAATAAGGCTGATTTGCAAATTGCAGTAGATATAGAGGAATACAAAGGTTTTTACGATAGAAAAAAAATCGGGATATCATGTGAAATGCTTAATTTATTGAATCCGGAAACAAGCATGCTTCCTAATATATCTAATTATGAAGAATTGGATTTTTTGTGTAATATATATGCACATAATCCCGTTTTTGGAGAAAAGTATAAAGACTGCCGCTTTGGTAGATTAGTCCATTTAACGAGTCATTCTCAACATATTTTGCGTCAATGCCAGGAGGGGTATTTACCAATATATGAAGGTAAGTTTATTGAATTATATACTGGGAAGTATGCTACTTTTAAGGATATGTGCATGCATGACAAATATAAGAGTAAAGCTACAGCGAGACCTATAGTGGATGTCACGGGAGAAGAATACCCGGAATCAAGATACTATATTGATAGTGAAGTGTGGAAGAAACTTTCAAAAAATTTTAATGATGGATTTGTAATAGCTTGGAGAAGTTTGACTTCTGCAACAAATCGAAGAACAATGCTTGCGACAGTGTTGCCTTTGGTTCCTACATGTCAGTCAATTCAATTACTTCAAATGAATGAAAATGAGGATATGATTCAGATATTGGCATTGTTTAATTCTATAGTATTTGATTATATAGTTAGATTGAAAATGGCTGGATTGGATTTGACACAAACTATAGTTAAGCAGATACCTGTTCCTTCTGATGCGAACTATGAAAAGATAATTATTTTTCAAGAAAAAGAAGATAAATTGAAGAATCATATTGCTTCTAGATTAAAGTTTTTATACGCAGATGACATAAGGGTAAATGGTTTGTTTGAAAAATGCCATAGCTATGAAATTACAGATAGACCAAGAAAACAAGTGATTGCAGAGTTAGATAGTTTGGTTGGGTACTTATATGGACTATCTAAAGATGAAATTAGAAGAATTGCTGAAACTTTTAATAAATATTATACAAAAGAAGAAGTGGAACAGTGGTTTTAGCCACTGTTCCACTTTAAGATTACAACATTCCGTAGGCCTTTGATGTTGCACCACTACCATTTCTTCCCCATACTCGACTAAGAGATTTTATATTGTCTAATTCACTGTCATCGAGAAGTGAAAGAACATAGTAATCAGGTGTGATTTTCTCGAAAACAAGAATCTTAAAAACAAAATCACCTCGATTGCCAAACTTAGATAATTCATTTGTTCCATCAGTTGGTTCGCCTTTTAATTGAATACGCCAACTACCATTGTCGGGAGCAAATTTAATTGTAGAAGGGAAGTAGTCTTTTCCTAAATAGTTGATGGTAATGTTTTTTTCGTGAGAAGTATCTTCTGGATCTATTTCAAAGAATTTTACACCGCCATACATACGATTAGGGTCTGTATATTCATACGGAGTGCCTGCAACAGAGCCTTCAACAATTTGACCTAGTTTTGATAAATCAAGAATGTTTCTGGAACCTCCAGTCGATTTACGCATTTCGAACCAAAATTGTTCATTTGTAAATGCAGGAGTTGTTGGTGGTGTATTGACAATATAATCCACATTTGGTTGAATAGTTTTTTTGTCCTGAGAGAGTGGCTTTCTCGATTTTTGCGTTGTAATTATTGTTGGTATGGACACTTTTTCAGAACCAAAAAGATGATTCTTCTTTTGATTGGCTTTTTCAGAGGTTCTTCTTTTTATAGTAGTTATTTTTTGAGAAACCTCTTTGCTTATGTAATTGGAATCTAACAGTGTATTGATGTCATCAATGGAATTGATTTTTGTGGAACAAACATAATCTGAATCAGAATATTTTGCGATTATTGAGTATATATTTTCTAATTCATTATGTTGTTCAGGCAGAGAATACTCTTGGATAGATGCGCTCTCAAAGTTTGTCCATAATCCTCCACCAGTAAAATTGTTTGATCCAATTGCACACCATGCAGAAGAGGCATTTTCTAAAAGATATATTTTACTGTGATAAGTTGTAGACATATTTTCAGAGTGTATAACATATAACGAATCACAGAGCGAATAAAGATTTAATAGTGCTTCGTATGATGTACCATCTAAATCGATTCCGATGAAAGCAGTAATTTTTCCATTTGCCTGTTTGAATTTTTTCAATGAAGATTTTAATCTAAGAACGCCACTGTTCTTTGCAAAGGCTGAAAAAATAGTTATTTGGTTGTAATTACTATTTTCTATTTTATCAATAAGAACATTGCCTAATTGTCCTTGAAATGGTTGATTCAATATCGACATAATAAACACCTCCACAATATATTATATATCAAGAAGTGTATGAAAAACAAATAAAAAATGCAAGGCAAAAATGATATTCTTTTCATAGGTAGTTGATGGGACTAAGCCCGTGTTGGAAGTTCGTTATTGATCGAACTTTAACAATACTATCTTGTGTCAATTCTGTCACTGTTTTTTTTAGAAATAGTAAAAAACTCGGCATAGCCTTGGCAGGCCATTACGCAGCAATTTTATCCATTCATCTTTGGGTATACGAATTTTATGGTTGGGAGCTTGTTTTTTGAAACTCAAAAATCTTCAAAAACATCTTCCAAAGTGAGATGTTTTTGTGGTATCATAATAGTGTCGCCTTTCGGGATGTGATTTATGGTTTCTGGACAACTCCATTATAATACAAAACGAGAGAGATTTTTGTTTTCAGCAATAAAAATATGCCGTATTTATGCGGCTTGTGGCGTTTCGCAAACGCCTATAGCAATAATAAAATCGAGAGGAGATTAGTTATGGAATTCATAGAGAAAAATAAAATAAAAGAATTATCAAATCCGGGTGTTGTTTCACGACAGCTTTTAAATCCGGAAAATTCAGAAAGTGAACGTGTAACGATTACAGAGGTACATCTTGAAATTGGAGCATGTCAACCAAGACATATACATGAAACATCTGAACAAATTTGGTATGCAACAAAAGGAACCGGAAAATTGCTTTTAGCTGATGATATGGAAAAAGTATTTTCGGCAGGCGATGTTGTACGCTTTGCAGACGGTGATGTGCATGGCTTGTTGAATGATGGTATTGAAGAATTTGTTTATGTATCTGTTACAACTCCACCGATAAATTTTGGATATGCATATAAGAATAAAAAATAAAGATAAACACGCATTGCGAACTGTTACTGTTTACGAGGCACGAGTGGACAGTAACGAGATGGTGGATCTAATTGCAGAAAAGTTGTAAAAAGAATTGACTTTTTGTAGAAGAGATGCTAAAGTTTAAATAGGCCGTAGGGAGGCGAGGGTAGTGCCCGAATCCAAATATCTCATTAGCGGGTAGGCAATCAGAGTAGTGACTGCCTATTTTTTTGCTTTATAGGAAATTTCGAAGTTCGTCTCTTTTGTGCAATTAAAGATCCTCTACTACAACGTAAGGGATAATAATTTGAACCTCAGCCTTTTGCTAGCAACAATACCGGGTAGCGGAAATAATTACTGACTTTTAACAAACCTTTATTGATTCATAAGAGATATTAGTAGTTGTGATTGTGAACATGATAATACTTATATATGTCAAGAATGGATATAATCTGTTCTTGGCATTTTTATTTTCCCATCCATCCGTTATCCTTAAAGAAAAGATAGGAGGATGAATCATATGAAATATATATTTACATTTTATAAGAAGGAACACTATGAAGATTTAGTCAGAATGGCTTTGGCATCCTACCAATGGTGTGTGCCAACGGCAGGACTTAGCAGGATTGAGTTTGCCATGGGATTGCATCCGGCTTTTACAGGGAATAAAAAAGTCTGGGAACATACGGTTGGAATTTATAGTTTGGATGGTAAAGTGGTAGCAGCAGTATGGAATGAAGGCTGTTATGATGGAGGGGTATTTTTCTTATTCGATACAAGAGAACGGGCAGAGGATTTAGAATTGCTTGAAGATATGGTGAAATTTTCAAAGACTTATGCTTCCGGTTTAAAAGAGGATAACCGAACAAGAACCTTAGACATTTTTGTTCCAGAGTGGCATGATACGTTAAAAAAGTATTTATTAAGCCATGGATTTTCTGTGGGTGGCTGGGAAGAGAAAACTTATATTCTTCCTATCACAAAAAAGATGGAAGTTTGTCTTCCAGAGGGCTATAATATAATAAGCGGTAGAGAGATTCCCGATTTTTATTTTTCCAACGTGCATCGGATGGCATTTAATTATGGAATAGAAAATAGCAGTATAGCCACAAGGCAGGGAGAGGAAGCATTTCATGAATTAAGACAGCAAAAATACTGTAAGGACGAATTGAGTTTATGTGTATTGGACAAAGAGAAACGACCGGTTGCAATGACAATCATATGGTATGATAAAACAATGCCTTATTGTGAAATGGAACCGTTAGCAGTGGTATGGTGGGAAAGAAGAAAAGGAATAGGAAAAGCATTAATACATGAAGCAATCAATCGAATTTTGGAAAAGCATCCGGATTGCAAAGGAATTACAGGAGGCGACCAGGAATTTTACCGAAGGATGGGCTTTGAAAAAAGAGGAAGCAGTATGAATTATGTGTGGAATGCAGAGATTTTTATTTCATGGGAAAAAGAATCTTTAGAACATAATTATGAAAAGGAATATATGTAACCGGGATGATGATAGTTACTGTTCACGTGAACAGTAACTGATGATATACTAAATTATACGGAAACCAGCCATTTTAGTGACAGTTTACAAGATATACCATTAGAAGGGGAGGAAGGGCATGGTTAATATTGATGAAGAATTGATAGATTGGGCAGTAGAGAAAATTAAAACAAAATATAAGGAGGATGTGGCTCTTTTGATTGGACAGGTTGGTGCCTGTAAACTTCCTACGGATGAGCAAAAAATGGCATTTGATTATTATGTGCCTTTAACGGAAAAAGGATATCAGTTAGCAGAAACATTTATCATTGAAGATATGGGGTATGACTTATATCCTATGTCTTTTGAGAGGTTGGAAGGGATTGCAGATTTTGAAGAACCAAGAATGATATGGGTGTTAGAAAAAAGTGAGGTCATTTATGCAAAAGAGGAGAAGTATCGGAAACAATTTGAAGAAATAAAAGAAACTTTACATAGAAATTTAGCAGATAAAGGAAAGACTACCATTCAGGCGTTGGAATTTTTGAATATTGCCATGGAAGTATATTCTACCATGCAATTTGAGGAAAATTTATGCAAGCTTCGTAAGGCAGCAGGTGGAATCAGTAGTATGCTGACCTATGCTTTGGCAATGGTCAATGGATTGGCAATGGTGGATGGCTATGGGGATCTTATCAAAATCGTGGGTGAAATGTCTATAAAACCAGTGGATTTTACGGATATTTATGAGCAGATGATAAGTGCCACTGAAAATGAGGAGATTCGTTCTTTTTGTAAAAAATTGATTTTAGGTGTAAGGGAAATTTTATGGAAAATCAAAGGGGAAACTGTGGTGCTGGAGGAAGCAGGATATTATCATTATGAGGACCTGGCTTTTTGGTATCAGGAGGCAAGGTATACGTTTCGTAAAATTGCTTATTATACAAAGCAAAAAGAAGTTTCCACATGTTACTCTTTAGGCTGTTATTTGCAGATTGAATTTGATGCAATCCAAAAAGATTTTGGACTAAAGGACATGAATCTTTTGGGAAGTTTTGATGCTAAGAACCTTGAAGTATTTGCGAAAAAAGCTCAGGAGTTAGAAGCGTATTTGGTTGAGGTGATAGAGAAGAATAATGTCAAAATGAACTCTTATGAGTCATTAGAGGAGTTTATTACTGCTCAAAGTCAGGCAGATTAATATAAGAGCAGGTATGGATAGTAAATTACTACTGTTACTGTTCACTCGTGCCTCGTGAACAGTAACGATTCGCAGGCTCATTTAAAGTTTTGCTTTGCAAAAGGAGCCTGCGAACACCTGAATCACGTTCTTACGCACCAAAACAGCAAGTGTTTTGGTGCTGTCTGTACAGTAACAGCTTTTTGGACTTTTGACACATATATTATAATAAATGCTGGCATAAAAAGGGAGGAGTTCCGGCATGAAATATCGAAATGCAGCACATATTTTACCGGATGAGTTACTCCGGGAGATACAAAAGTATACGGAAGGCGAAGCCATCTACATTCCCAAAAAGGAGGAGAAACGTAAATGGGGAGAAGGTTCCGGTGCCAGAAAATATTATGAAGAACGCAATAAAAAAATATGTGCAGAATATAAAGCAGGAAAAACGGTAGATGAATTAGCAAAAGAGTATCATCTGTCGATAGAAAGTATAAGGAGAATTGTTTATCGTAAAGGATAAGGGGATGGAAATAATATGGATACGAAATGAAAACGGACATTATAAAAACGGTTGAAAATATATTATATTTCGGTTGACAAATGGAAATGTCTTAAGTATACTTATATTGCGGGAGCACAAAGTGCGTAGCAATTCGTAGGTATCATTTTATATTTAATAGGGGGTATCCATATGACTATACAGGAAATGAAGGAAAAAAAGCAGGAAAAGGGTTATACATATGCACAGATGGCGGAGTTATCAGGGGTGCCATTAGGGACGATTCAAAAGATTTTCTCCGGGGAAACCGTAAGCCCAAGATACGATACTTTACAGGCATTGGAAAAGCTATTTGAAGAAACAACTATGGTAAAAGAAGAAGCAGGATATCAGGTTCATACCCAGGGCAGTTATACCGTGGAGGATTACCGGGCATTACCGGAGGACCAAAGAGTAGAATTAATCGATGGAGTTTTTTATGATATGGCTTCTCCTACTTTTTTGCATCAGAGAATAGGAGGAGAAATATACCGGCAGATTGCTAATTTTATCATGGATAGGGGTGGTGATTGTCAGCCCTTTGTTGCACCTGTGGATGTGCAGCTGGATTGTGATGAGAGAACTATGGTGCAGCCCGATGTAGGAATTTTATGCCATAATGATAAGATAAAGAAATGGGGTGTATATGGTGCCCCTGATTTTGTAGTGGAGATTATTTCCCCTTCTACGAAGCGAAAGGATTATACTAAGAAATTATCAAAATACATGGAAGCTGGAGTACGGGAATACTGGATTTTAGACCCATATCAGCAGAAATTATTGGTATATTTTTTTGAAAGCGATTCTTATCCTATAATTTATGGATTGGATGAACCGGTTCCGATAGGAATTTATCAGGGAGAACTTAAGATACAGTTTGAGCATATTAAAAAATGGATTGAGGCAGAAGAAGATTGAAAATGGATTGAAGGGAAGTAGGAATTTGTATAAAGGAGAGTATCATGAAACAGAGAAAAAAACAGAAGATAATTTATAATGTATTCTTTGTTTTGATGTTGGCGATAATGCTTTTTTCGGGATTTATGATAGGGAAAGACTTGCTTTCAAGGAAGAAAGAAAAGGAAAAGTTTGAGGATTTAAAAGAATTGGTGGTTGTGGAAGAAAATCAGCAGTCACAGTCTTTAGGGGATGATTCTGGGACAGATAGGGAAGCAGTAGAATCGGGAAGAAATCTTTCAAAGGTGTTTGAATTAAATAGTGATTGTGTGGGCTGGTTATGTATTGCAGATACCAATGTGGACTATCCGGTGATGTATACGCCAGATGAACCACAGAAATATCTAAGACAGAATTTTTATGAAGAAGACAGTGTGTCAGGGGTTCCCTTTATCGATGAAAGATGTACATTGGATAGTGATAACCTGATTATCTATGGACATAATATGAAAGATAAAACTATGTTCGGAAGTCTAAAAAATTATAGGGATTCTGCTTATGGCATGGAACATCAGATAATAGAATTTGAAACTACTTCCGGTTGTGATAGATATGTTATCTTTGCGGTAATTGTGACCAACACAAGTGATGAGTGGTATGATTTTATATCAGTGAACACGGAAGAAGAGTTTGACAGCTATGTGAAGAAGGCAGAAGAAAAGTCCTTATATCATCTTGAATTGCCAGAAGAATATGAAAAACAAATCATCACATTGTCTACTTGTTATGGGTCAAGTGACAATGCTAGATTATTGGTAGTTGCCTGTAAGGTGTCAGGTTATTGATAAAAGAGATTTTAGAATGAATCATATCAGTATGTAAAAATGGTTATGGCATATTTTGGTATATTGAAAAATAAATAAAAAGCAAGAAAAAGAATTGACATATAAAGTATCGTTGTGTATAATAATAGTAACAAGATAAGGGAACTTATCTAGGTGAGCTGACACCTTAAAAATCTGACATATATGCCGTTATAGGTTTTCTGTAAGTAGGACGGCAAGTTGGTGAGCAACAGAAAAACTTTACAGTTAAGCCAGACATGGTGGGCTGGCAAGTTGGCAGACAACAGAAAAATCAGCAGGTAAGAACGAAAAGGTTGTTCTATAAAGGGCAACCTTTTATTATTTACTAAAAAATTCATAGAATTTTCAATAAAAAATAAAGCAGGAGATATTTTATGGAGGTGTAGTGTAGAAAACGAATGAAGAAAAATATATCTAATATGGAAGCACTAAAAATTATAGTAGAATCTGCAAAGAAGTTTGATGAAAAATTAAAAGACAAGCATTTTCTTATAATTTATTAAGAGGGAAAAGAAATAAAGAGTGTTAGTGTGGGATTTCGAGATATGAATTTTATGCATTTGACAGGTGTAAAATCTAATTTGCCAGCACAATTGTTTTATTCAGCCGCTATTTCTGGGAAATTGTCAGAGAAGGATTTTAATTTGGATACGAAAGGTAAGGCACAACAAAAATTAGCCGTGTTGCCTTATCTGGATGAATTGTTTTATCATAATTGTATGATTGGTTATTTTATAAATAGTGGAATATACATAAGGGCAGATTATTTTGTTGGTGATACGAAAGCTATATTGAGTGTAGGTTTTCGACATGGTAAAAGGGTTGACATGCCAGTAACCTTGTATAAAGAAAATGTGAAAGCATTATCCAAACCAGTTTATAAAGTGTTGGCAATTTTTTCGAAAAATTATAATGAATCTATATATAAAACATGTACTTATGTATCAAAGGGACAAGATTTAGAAAAAATAAGCTTTCCTGATGGGATGATTAAAATAATAGATATTTCACGGGTAGTAATTAAAAAATGAGGATGTGAAACTTATAGATAATCAAAAAATATAAGAAAGTTAAAATTGATGAAAAGAAATAAAAGAGGTGTACAATTTTGAATACAATATTTACAATAGATAAGAAAGATTACACAGAGGAAATGTCACTTTCAGAAAGATATGCAGTTCGGGCATTAATTCATAAAAATGGTATGTGGGCTATGCAAAAAAGTGCAGCCGGAGATTATAAGATTCCCGGGGGAGGTGTAGAAAGTGGCGAATCATATGAAGAAGCGTTGATTCGTGAGGTAAGGGAAGAAACTGGATTGATTGTAATACCTGATTCCATAAGGGAGATTGGAGAAGTACAGGAAATACGAAGAGATGACTTTGAAAAAGATAAAAAGTATATTGCCCATTCTTTGCACTATTTTTGTGAAGTGAAGGAAGAATTAACAGAAACCTCTATGACGGAAGAGGAATTAAACAGAGGATATACCTTTCAGTGGGAAAGTTTAGATAAAATTATAAGCAATAATGAAAAGGTTCAAACAGAAATGTGGACTATTAGAGATACGAAGTTTTTAAAATGGCTGAAATCCAGACAGGATGAATTTTATAAAAGTCTTGATTTTATGAAATTAGGACAGGCAATCAATCGTGGACAGTGGCAAACGGCAGCCATGATTGAACGACGTATGGAAAAGAATGCGAAAGAGGCTGGTATTGTTGAGTTGAAGCAACAGTTCACAGGAATTAGACAATGTATTAATCGAAAAAATGTAAATGAAGCAAAACAGGTACTGGCTGTTTTGATAAGTAAACGAGTAAAGTACTTAAATTATCATTTAAGTGATGAAGTATAGGAAAAATAAAGTTATGACCAAGTTAAAATAAAGGCAGATTATCGTAGTTAATTGCTTAAAGAAGAAGGTTATAAATCTTAAAAAGAATCAACTTGAACCATTCTTGTTCGGTTGGTTCTTTTTTAGTTTAATTTTGATAAAAAAAATAAAAAATATAAAACTTTTTTATTTTCTATTTCGTATATATAATAGAACGGAAAAAAGGAAGTGATAATTAGATGCAGTCGGACAACCAGTTGGTTCGAAAAATAAAGCGAAAACAAAATAGAGAAGCGGCAGACATTTTGGTGGAACGCTATTATAAAGAAATCTATGGGTTTACCTATCGGCAGACCGGTGATTTGGAACTTTCCATGGATTTAACCCAGGAGATTTTTATTTCTATTTTACAGGGAATTCATACCTTTGAAGAGAGAAAAGCCAGCTTTCGTACCTGGGCATATCATGTGGCAGCGAATAAAATTACGGATTATTACCGGAGTTTGGCTAGGAAGAAACGAGAAATGGAAGTGCCGTTTCTCTTAGATGCAGATGAGGAAGGTTCGGGAATGGGAATCTCAGAGGAAAGACTTCAGAATGCAAATCAGGTGACAGATGTTTTGGAAGGGGTTATGAAACGGGAAACCATACAAAGAGTCATGGAAGTGGTAGTGCAGTTTAAAAGTGAGTGGATTCAGATTTTTCAAAAGAAATGTTTTGAAGAAATGACTTTTGCAGAAATTTCAGAGGAATTAGGATTATCAGAAAATACCATCAAAACAAGGTTTTACAGCATGATTCGGAAAATCAAACAGGAGGTGGAACCGGATGAATAAAGAAATGCAGAATAAAACGGAGGATATCAAGGTTCCTAAGATGGAAATAGAATATCCTTCGGATGCAATGATAAAGCATCAGAAAGAAATGATTTTAAATGCAGCAATTCCAAAACAAAAAACAGTCTTAGAAAGGGTAAAAGATATCTACTGGGGGCCTGGGTTAAAGGTGATTTTTTATCAGTGTAGTAGTGCCTGGCTTGTTACGGGGATGGTATATCTCTTGATGATGTTCCTTTGTCTGGATACAAAAGAAGATGTAAGAATCCAAAGCATTCTGGCACTGATGGCCTGTCCACTGTTATATTTGGTCTTTTCTTTTGTTTCATCTTGGTCTGAGGAACAAGCGGAAGTGATAGAACTAAAGAAGACCATGTATTATTCCTTTACTTACATCACAAGCCTTAGAATGTTTTATTCCAGTATTGTTGCAATTCTTTTCAATGTTATACTCTTATTCTTTTTAAAGGGATATTCCGCACAGGAACTCTGGAGGATTGGAGCTGCGGCTATTAGCAGTATGTTTCTGTTCGCAGCACTATCCATTTATTTGTGTCATAAACTGGGAAATGGTCGTTATATTGGAGTTCTGATAGCCATATGGTGTGCTTTTTGCATTGTAATGATGAGAACCGATAACAACCTATATCACTTTATTTTTGAAGCAATACCAATGGCAGTTCATGTTATGGTAACTTCTGTATGTTTCGTTCGCATTATAATGTATATTCGAAAGGAAGGAAAAAAGTATGCTTACACTTACTCATATTAGCAAGGATTATGGTAAATTCCATGCGGTTTGCGATATTAATTTAGAAATGGAAAATGGTTTATATGGAATGTTGGCACCTAATGGGGCAGGGAAAACAACTTTAATTAAGATGATGACAACCCTTTTATTTCCGACAGAAGGAGAAATACTTTATGATGGCATGCTTATTGAAAAAATGGGAGAAGCATACCGGGATTTGATTGGATATTTGCCTCAGCAGTTTGGATATTATAAAAATAATACCCCAACTCAGTATTTGGATTATCTGGCGGCCTTAAAAGGAATGCCAAAAGAGGGCTTAAAGGAAAAAATAGCTGAACTTTTGGAAATGGTTGGTTTGTCCGAGGTGGCAAATAAAAAAATGAAGAAATTCTCCGGTGGTATGATACAAAGGGTCGGTATTGCCCAGGCAATGTTAAACAATCCGAAGATTTTGATTCTGGATGAGCCTACGGCAGGACTTGACCCTAAGGAGAGGGTGAGATTTCGAAATATTATTTCTTCCTTATCCAAAGACAGAATTGTAATTTTATCTACCCATATTGTTTCGGATATCGAGTCCATCGCAAATCAGGTCATTATGATTAAGGATAAGCATTTATATAAAATGGATACAGTATCCAATATCTGTGGGGAATTGGAAGGCAAGGTATTTGAATCTCCGGTAGATGAGCAGGATTATCCGGAGTTTGAAAAAAATCATTTGGTGTTGTCTGCCAGACAGGAAAGAGGGTATCTTCAGGTTCGTTATTACTGTGAAGATGGAATTCCTGAAGGAATAGAGGCGAATAGCTGCAGTCCGAATCTGGAGGATGTATTTCTGGTAGTTTATCAGGAGGTGCAGTCATGAGAATCTTAGGGAAAGAGTGCAAAAAAATATTGGATATACGGTTACTTTTTGTGCTATTGTTGTTTACTTTTTTGTATTATCAATTATTTCCGCAGATAATGATTTACCCTGCAGGGGGGCAATGTACGAGTTCTCCATATGATATGCCTTTTACAGCAGAGCTTATAAAGGAATTTGGAACGACAATATCAGACTTGTCTGTTATGGAAGATAAAAAGGAAGAACTAAAGAAAGCATGGGGGGAAAGTGTTGCAGGAAATACTGTGATGGAAGATGCCGGAATTACCAGCTATGATGATTTGATAGAGAAACAAGGACAGTATCTCGATAAAAATGAAAGTGAACGTACTGTGGAAGAGGAAGAGATTTATCAGGAAATTCTAAGAATTACTTTTGAAGAAGGAGAATCGTCGAAGTTATTTTTTGAGATACAGTACATAGATACTCTCATTGATTATGCGAAAAGATCAAAATCCATTCTTTCAGATGGTTCTATTTCTCTGCTTCCGGATGGAGCCAAATTTATTTTAGCGGAAGATATGAAATATATGGCAGTTCTGCTTGTGATATGTTTCTTTGTATTGATAATACCATATCTGATTCGGGAGCGCTTGAAAAAAGTACTTCCCTTATATGCAACTACAAAGACAGGGAAAAATGTATATAAGAAACAATTTGTCGCCTGTGTGTGTACTTGTGGTGTGGTAGGATTGGTTCAATTACTAGTGTATCTTTTTGTTTTCATAAAGAAAGACTTGTCAGTATTCTGGAGTTGCACGATAGTGTCTGGCGAATGGAATGGAATAGAGTTTGATATTACATATGGGATGTTTATGTTGTTCAATATGGTATCTGTCTGGCTTTTTGCTTTAGGAAGTATTATTCTTGCATATTGGATTGGAAGATGTGCAGGAAATTATGTTTCCGGTATTGCGATGGCACTTCCGATTGGAGGAATGACATGTTATATCGCAAAGAAAATTTTTAATGCCTTATTGTTTGGTCTTGGTGAAAATCGTGTGCGATTGGGGGAAGTAGCAGGTCTGTTTTTGTGGGTTGTTTTTATGGTAATGATAAGCTGGATAAAGATAAAACGGGAGCTGAAAAAGGAGAATGGATAAAGAATTTTATAAAGTGATAAAGAGTTTAATGCTTTGGAGTATTGTTTTGGTATTTCTGTTTTTTAACGGAGTTATCATTTATGATTATGTCGGAGGGTTAGAAGCCAGGAAGGAACTAGGAGAAGTTCATACTGTGGTGCTTGATTACGGGGTTACATTAGAAAAACAAGGGGACGTTACCAATAAAAACGATGATATTTCTGCATTTTATTCGGAGTATGTGGAAACTTATATTTCTATGTATGATAATCTGGATATGCTGGATATTTTAGAGAAGAAGCAAAAATTATCACAAGGTAATCTGTCAGAAACATACGCAAAGTTTTTAGTGAATAATTATGAAAAATTAAATCAGCGGGTGGAGGAAATCAAAGATTCAGGGGAAGGAAATTATGGATTTTACCCGGGAGCAGTCTATTATACGCATCATATCCTATATGGTAAGGTATGTAAGTATCTGCTGGTGGAAATGGTGATTCTTATGGTGCTTGCAGTGTTATATCTTATGGATTATGAGAGAATTCACAAAACCAGAGATGTAGTGATTGCCACCAAAATTGGAAAAGGTGTTATGCAGAAGAAAGCCTTGGCAGGCCTTGGAAGTGGATTTCTATTTGGTGGTTTCTTAATGGCAGGAACTTTTTTCTTTTTCTTTCAATGTGTATCCTTTGAAGGACTTTGGAAGGTTCCGGTTGCCTCTTCCATTATGGCAGAACCAAGAATGCAGATGATATATCCTTTTATTACGTTCTGGAAACTGACAGAAGGGGAGTATTTTCTTTGCTCTATAATAGTTTTATTACTGGTGGTTTTGCTTGCAGGAGGAATAACCATTGCATTACAGTTATTATTGCAAAACAGCTATTTCACTTTTCTGGTAGAAAGTTTACTTTATATGGCTTTGATTCTTGTTGCATTTTGGAACACCATGACAATTTTTGATGTAGTAAAAAATGTTTTAAATCCGGTTTGTTTGTGGATTACCTGTGGGGGCTGGTTTATGGAAAATGATGTATCTTTGTCCTTTGCAGGGAGTGAATTTATCTGTATTGCGATATCGGCAGTCTTGATTGGATTTGGTATTTTATTAGGAAAACGTCGATATGAAAGATTGGAGATAAAATAGCCAGGTTCCAGGGGAAATTATGTTTTGATGAAGCAAGGAATCGTCTTAACAAAGCAGAGTTTGAATGTTTCGAGAAGTAGGAATGCTTTTTAATTTTTAACATATCATGGTATTAAAGAAGGACGAAGACGTTATCTTGAAGGAGAGCATATTGGAACAAAACTGTAATTTCAGGGAGGTAAGTCCCATTATGATGGCATTGCCTTACCCGGCTGTTAAGGTGAGAGAAAAAAATCAAAATTATGCAAACATACTTAGTATTGATTATTGTGGTTCCATTTCAGAATTATCTGCAATTACCCAGTATATTAACAATGAGAACCGCCTGGCTTGCGATAAGTGTCCTATGGCGAAAACCATACTTGGAATTGCCATGGCAGAAATGATACATTTGCAAAAAATTGGGGAAATGATTTTTTTGTTAGGTGATAACATTTCCTTTACTGCCAAGTATCGTGATGGCAGGCAGGTAATGTGGACTCCTCAGCATTTGAATCTTAAGGAAAATGCAAGAGAAATGCTGATGGCTAATATAGAATCAGAAAAAGCTGCCATAAACCAATATAGAGTACATATCAAAATGATACAGGACGATGGTATTCAGGCTGTATTGGGAAGAATCATCAGGGACGAAGAGTATCACATTATGATTCTTCAAGCTTTATTAAAAGAAGTATAAATCAATCAATGACACGAAACTGTGGAGAAAACATGGTTTCGTGTTTTTTTACATGAAACCGTGAGGATTTAGGACATAAGTTACAAACTTTTGTGGAGGGAAGTTTGTTGATTGTTTTGCCTACAAAATTATGGTAAAATATATGTATCTAATGGTGCGAAAATAGGAGAGGAGCTTAAAAGATGAAGAAGAAAACGGTAGCAATTTCTGCTTTAGCACTGGTAGTAGTTTTATTGATTGTTATGATAGGTGCAAGTTGTGCCGGTAAGGATACAGGACTTAAGACATTAAATCCTGTGATTGATGTTGGTGACAAGATATACGTCCAGCATGATGAAGAAAACAAAGATGTATATGATTTACAAAAATCCGGAACGGGAACCACCACAGTCTACGAGGTGATGTTGCCAAATTTTACAGCAGGTAAAGTATGGACTACGAAGGGAGAGTTTGCAGATAACTGGGTTCCACATCCAGTTAATGCGGATGCTTTGACACCTATGGGGGCAACAGCACCGGAAGATTATATACCGGTAAAAGCTGGAGAAGAATATTTTATTAAGACATATGGAATTGGATACACTGGAAAATATGAAGATGGCAGCTTTATGCCGTATTGTGCGCCGGTATTATTTTTTAATGATAACGATGAAATGATATGTGATATGCTAACCAACACATTAAGTGCAAGTAAGGCTGGTGTTACTATAACAGTACCAGAAGGTGCTACGAAAATGCATTTAACTATGTACAATAACCAGGGTTTTACGTTGCAGAAAGTATTATATTTGACGGATAAGGAATTTGATAAACTTCCAATCAATCGAACCGATTTGGAAAGTGAAATCAATGAAAAATATGCAGCTTATGTACAAGATAAGACGGTTTACCAACAGCCGGACAAGGCATATATTACTTTTGTAAATGATGATACCTGGGGTTCCATTGATGAATTTTCAGAGATGTTTATCGAAAAAGATATTCCTTTGGTTCTTGCTACCGTTCCAGAACTATTAATTGAAAATGCTTCTTCCCAGGAAGAAACCAGATTAGAGGTTGCAAGAAGAGTAGAGGCAGCAGGGGGCGAAATTATTGCCCATAACGGCGGTGTATTAACCCAGGAAGGATTTTCGGACTATGATACCATGTATTCCTTCTTTGTTCGTACAAAACAAATGTTTAATTACTATGGTTTTGATGTAAATGGTATTATTTTAGCAGGTGGCAAAGGACAGGTGACCGGGGCTTCTGAATCAGAAAGATGGGCAAGCTCTATTTTTAGCTACTCTGATTTATATGGTGTAGAATATGATAAAAAGGGTGCTGTTCTAGATTCGGTATACTACCATTATCGAACAGGCTTAGGTAATTTAAAAAGTGATTATGATGCCATCATAAAGAGAATCGATGAAGCAATTGAAAAGCAGCAATGGGTGGTATTTTATTTTCACTCTTATGCTGAAATAGATAAGGATGTTCTTAGTCAGGTTCTTGATTATGTGAATTCAAAAAGTGGAACTGAGTTAGAGGTTGTTACTTATAAAGAAATGTATGAAAAGAATGCAATAAAAGAATCAGACCTTACAAATAAGAAAACCACATACTATGTTTCAAGTACGGGAACTTCTAAAACAGGAACCAGTGCAAATGATCCAATGTCCTATGAAACTGCAAAAAAGAAGTCTTATGTAAGTGGAGATACAATTTTATTTAAGAAGGGTGACACCTTCTATGGAACTTTTGAGCCAACCATTAGTCAGCTGGATAATTCCATAACTAAGATTTCTTCTTATGGAGAAGGAGAGATGCCAACCATATCCGGATATAAAATTGTAGACTCCCAAGATTCGTGGCAGTTATACAGGGAAGGAATTTACAAGATAAAATTAACGGATACCCAGTATTTTTCAGGGCTTACTACTACAGATGGGAATAGTACCAATATCGGATTTTTGGAGGATAAAAACGGGGTAAAATATTACAATAAAAAAGGCACGTTAGCTGAGTTGGAAAACGAATTTGATTTTTATTGTGATGGTACTTATTTATACATAAAATCTGCCACCAATCCGTACCAAAAGCTTGGGGAACTAAAACTGGCAACCAAAACCAATCTGTTCATATTAACATCTAATATGAAGGTAGAAAATATTAAACTTTGTGGTACGGGAGCACATGGTTTCTTGAATTCAGAGGTAAGTGTTACAAATGTTGAACTTTCAAACAATGTTATCCAAGATATCGGAGGAAGTTATTTGAAAGGTACTACAAGATACGGAAACGGAATCGAATTTTATGGTACAAATGTTTCTAATTTAGTAGTACGCAATAATATTATCAGAAATGTATACGATGTTGGATTTACGATTCAAGGTACTGCAGGTTCTGGAAAGAATGTAACTGTAAAGAACAATGTTTTTGTCCAGAATTCCCATGACTCTGAAATTTGGGAAAGCGGTTCTGCTACTGGAGTAAAGGGTTATGAATTTACCAATAATATTTCAATCAATGTAGGACGTGGATGGGGTCATGATGCGAGAGCAGATAAGTATGATGTGGCTCATATCTTATTCTGGGGATATAACATAGAAGATACGGATATTTATTTCCATCATAATACGGTTTATAATCCACGTAGATTATATTTTATTGAACAGACCAATGGAACGAATATCTTCTTTAAAGAAAAGGATGTTATCAGGTCCGACTATAATACCTATCTTCTGGCAGAAGATGCACTTATTTTCCGTCATCTATATAAGATAGGGGAGAAGGATACCTTTATAGAAGAATATCATAAGGATGCAAATTCCACCTTTACATTGATAGAAGTGGATGACAATATCGTTAAAGTCGCTGCGACTTCTGATAGTATCAGTGCAATCAGAAAATTCTTCCCATCAAGTGGTGATGTTGAAGAGGATGAGAAAAGTAGCACAGAAGAAAGTACCACCGAAGAAACTGAAAATAGTGAGGAAGATGAAATCAGTACGGAAGAATCAGGAAGTACAGAGGATAGTGTAAGTAGCGAAGTGAGTAGCGAAGAAGGTATCAGTACTGAGGAAGGCAAAGTCAGTACGGAAGAACCAGTAAGTACACAGGAAGCAGTGGTTACTACGGAAGAAGTAATTACTACAGAAATTGTTACGACGGAGCAAAAAACTGAAAAAGCAACAAAAGTTCCTACTACTACAGAAACGGTTATTTATGAAACCGAAAGTGCAATCCAATCTAGTAAAGAAACAATGAAAGCAGATGCTTATCAAACCATGCAGGATAATGAGGTGGATGCTTTGATTGAAACCATGCTGGTAGAGAATCATATAGCAAAAAATGATACGGGAGAATCTATCATAGAAATGAATGCCATGATGGATGATAATGTAAATGAAACTATGGATGAAAGCATAGATGTAAGTTTATTGGAAAGTAATGTCTATGCAGAAGAAGGAAACAAAACACAGAATGGTGTTGCAACAAAGCAGAGTAAGACCAATGAGAAAAAAGAAACTACATTCTTAAATTTAGTCATACCAATTTTGAATATAAAGGTGAAAACTGCTTTGGCTGCAACCGCTGCAACTGCTTCTTTAGGAGCAGGTGGTGCAGGACTCTTTTTAAGATTCCGTAAGAAATTCTGGTAAAAGATAAGAATCTCCGGGAGAAGACTCCCGGAGGTCTTTTCATTTTATATAAACTTCTTTGTCAATAAAATGAAGAAAACAGAATTTCAAGCAGATTATTATACAGAATAGGATAAATAGGGAGTAAGATGATAGTGAAAGAGAAAATATTAATTGTGGATGATGAGGAAGCAATTGCAGACCTTGTGGAGGTCTATTTAAAAAATGACGGATATGAGGTGCTAAAGTATTATAATGCAACAGAAGCCTTGGCTTGTGTAGAACGGGAACCGGAACTTGCCGTGGCGGTTTTGGATGTTATGCTGCCGGATATGGATGGATTTACATTATGTAAGCGGATTCGGGAGAAACATCTATTCCCTATTATTATGTTGACTGCCAAGGTGGAGGATATTGATAAAATTACAGGTCTCACTTTAGGTGCAGACGATTATATTACAAAGCCTTTTAATCCTTTGGAACTGGTTGCCCGTGTGAAAACACAGTTACGCCGTTATACCCAATATAATATAGCAGAAACCGCAGTTACAAGAGAGATAGAAGAAATGGATATCCGTGGGTTGCATATATCAAAAAGTAGTCATAAATGTTGTCTGAATGGGAAGGAAATTACCTTTACACCGATAGAATTTAATATTTTATGGTATTTGTGCAGCCATAAGGGTAGTGTGGTTTCTTCTGAGGAATTGTTCGAGGCAGTCTGGGGAGAAAAATATTTAGACCAAAACAATACGGTAATGGCACATATTGCAAGAATAAGAGAGAAGATGCAGGAGCCTGCCAGAAAGCCGAAGTTTATAAAAACGGTGTGGGGGGTTGGCTATACCATTGATTAAGAAGAGAAAGAAAAGAAATTTTACGCAGATTAGTCAAAAAATTTTAAAGCAATATTTTATGTTGTTATTTGGCTTTATTGGATTAGTAATAGGGGCATATTTTATTGTTAAAAAGATTTGTGAGAGTCGGATATGGTATGATAGTGACCCTCTATATCGTATTTTAAAGACGATGCAATCTTATTTTCCGGCAATATTTATTATATTAATTTTTGTCTGGCTTTTGGTGTTGACACCTAAAGTATTGCAGAAAGCCTTTGGCTATATGGACGAAACCATAGAAGCGGCGAAGGGACTTTCCCATCCGGAAATACCCATTAGTCTTTCAGAGGAAATGATAGATATACAAAATGAGTTGAATCTGGCAAGAGAACTGTCATTAAGAAACATTGCCCTTGCAAAAGAAGCGGAGCAAAGAAAAAATGATTTGATTGTATATCTGGCACATGATTTGAAAACCCCTCTTACCAGCGTAATTGGATATTTGACTTTGCTTCGGGATGAACCACAATTGTCACCGGAACTACGGGAAAGATATACAAAAATTGCATTGGAAAAGGCAGAACGATTAGAAGGTTTAATCAATGAATTTTTTGATATTACCCGTTTTAATTTGACTACATTAAGTCTGGAAGCAGAGAAAACCAATCTTAGCCGGATGTTGGAGCAGATTGCATATGAATTTTATCCTATTTTTGCAGAAAAGGAATTGGCGTGGAATATGGAGATTGCTTCAGAGGTGGAAATTCTTTGTGACAGAGATAAGATGGAGAGGGTATTTGATAATCTGATTCGAAACGCAGTGAATTACAGTTATTCTGGGACAGAAATTTTTCTTTCTATGCAACCATTGGAGGATGAGGTGGAGATAGTGGTGAAAAATCATGGAAAAACCATTCCTCCGGATAAACTAGATAGAATTTTCGAGCAGTTTTTCCGCTTGGATTCTTCCCGTTCTTCTTCTACGGGAGGTTCAGGACTGGGACTGGCAATATCTAAGGAAATTGTAGAATTGCATGGTGGAAGGATACAGGCAGAGAGTGCAAATGAAAGTATTACCTTTAAGGTGATTCTTCCGATGGATTGTTATAAAATCGTAAGATTTTCCGAATAAAATCATATGATTTTTGAAAGGAATCATATAAACAAAAAATATTCCTGTTTGGTATAATAGAACCATCAAGCAGGAATTTTTTTGTCAGAAGGTTTTCTATGTTTTCATCGTGGACAACTAAGGATAAAAAGTGAGGAGGAAAAATCAGTGAGGGATGAGATAGAATTATTTCCGATAAAGTCACAAAGTAAGGGGAATGTAGCAGGAATCAATAATGCAAGAAAAACCACAAGGGTAAGTGGGACAGGAAGTGATACAAGAAGAGCAAATAACACAAGAGGAAATACCGGAAATGAGAATAACGTAAGAAAAAATACCCTGAACGGGAATGAACAAAAGAAATATACGGGAAAACGAAAAAGACAGAGCAAAAAACGGTTGAGAAGAAAAAGAAGAATAAAAATTTTGTGTGGAATAATGGGTATAGTGATTCTAGGTAGTTTTATTCGCAATTGGGTAAAAGAGAATGGAAGTTTTCCGGGAATCGGGGGAAATGGTTTTGTAGAGTTTGGGGCAAAGGAAAAAAAGTACGATACCAGTCGAATCATAGGGAGTGCATCGGAACAAAATCTGATGGCACCTCAAAAATACTCTGCTTCTGAAATCGAGGATATATTAGAAGAATTGGCAGAATCCTCAAAAGATTATGAGAAAATTTATGATAATAGGGATGCTTATCCGGAGGAATTATTAAATGCACTTTGCAATAATTCAGAGATGCTGGATTTTACTTTAGGATATCTTGAAAAAGAGCATACTGCAAAGGGTGGATTTACAAAGAAAGAATTAGAAGAAAAGTTTCCTTTATTTTTACAATGGGATGAGCGATGGGGATATGTTTCTTATGGAGAGAGCTGTATTGGTCTTTCCGGCTGTGCTCCTACTTGCTTGTCCATGGTTATCGTAACATTGACAAATAATAAGGAGGCAACTCCCGACAGGCTTGCAGTATATGCCCAGGAGGCTGGATATTATGTAAAGAATACCGGAACTGCCTGGAGTTTTATGACAGAGGGAGTAACTTACTTTGGATTGGAAGGAAAAGAGTTGTGTTTAAGTAAAAATACCGTATTTCAGGAACTAGAGCAGGGCCATCCGATTATTTGTAGTATGGCACCTGGAGATTTTACATCCCAAGGACATTTTATCGTATTGGTAAAAGTGCAGGACGGAAAGATTATGGTAAATGACCCAAATAGTATTGAACGAAGCAGTGTGCTTTGGGATTATGAAGTGTTAGAACCACAAATTAAGAATCTGTGGGCATTTAGCTATGAATAATAAGGTTAGTGATAAAGTGGGACAAGTTTGGGTGATTCATAATTTTAATTTTGTGATATGATTATAAGATGCTATTGACTGTATGTGGGGAAATAAAATATATCTTTTATAATGGCTTGAAGGAAAGAAGTTGTGTCAGCTTTTTTCCTTCAAGCATATGTAATCTTTTCTTTCATGATATGTAAAGATGGAAATATAGAGAGGTATTAATCAGAAACAGCACCATATTCTTTTAATAATTCAATAATTCTTCCATGTTCGTATTTATCATCTGAAGTTTCGAGCTTTTTAATTTCTACTTCAATAAGGGGAATTCCCTTATTATTTTTTTCATTTGGATTTGCTCCATATTCTAAAAGAAGTTGTACTGCTCGTACATCAGCATAATTACAGGCATATTCCAAATATGAATTTCCATTACTTGTCACAAAATTTGGGTCTGCACCATGTTCAAGAAATATTTCCATCATTATATGAGTATCATTTTCTATGGTTCTTTGCAGTGGAGTTTGGTTATATACTCCTTCTTGGTCTGGATTTGCACCGTATTCTAGTAAAAGTTCAACCATTTTATAATTGCGAGAAGCTGTAGCTTCATATAAAGCAGTATTTTGGTTATCTGCTGTGACAATATTACCATTAAAAAGACTATAGTCATTTGTATCTACTGGAACACCGGATTCTAGTAATTCTTTTACAAGTTCATAATCGTCATTGCGAGCTGCATAAACGATAAATTCCTTTTCCATTTTTTCGTCTTTGAGGGTGGAAAGATATGAATAAACATAAAAGAAGGTGCAACTTAAAATAGCAATGCATATCATAATGCTTCCTGATATCATTTTCTTTTTTGCTATGCTTCTATTACCACCATATTTTTTTATTTTATATCCTTTAGAAATTTGGGAAATTCCAAGGATGAGGTTGCCTAATATAAAACATAAGATAACTACAAAAGCTAGAAAAAATACAGAACCCATAATTTATCACCTCAAACTAAAATTCAGATATGTTTATAAATTCCTTTGTTTTTTCTTAATCCCAAACAAACCATGCTGTATGTCCGTCCTCATCAAAAATCCAATATTCTTCTTCGAAGCTGCCTTTTAATGAATTCTTTAATCCTTCATACATTTCTTCTTTTCCGTCAAAATCAATTACACCAATAGATACCATAATATCAGCATCTGGTTCTTTAATAGATGGGCTAAAACCTGTAATCCACCATTGTGGTTCGGCAGGTTCCCAACAAAAAATATTTTTGATATTTATTATATTATAATAATTATATAAATATAATTTCATAGTTGTTAAGAGAGGTGGCACAACCCAGTGTTTAGTATAATATTCTAAATCGAGACCTGGTACATATACTAAGTTTTGATATATACCTATTTCTGCACCTGCTCCAAGATTTAAATAATCTCCTTTCCAAGCCCATATGATATACTCTTTTCCATCAGATACAAAAGGAAAAGTTTTAGCCTCCATATTTCCTTTAGTTCCAAGATTAAAAATACAATCATATATTATATTGTACCCAAAAAGAGCCTGCCAATTGGTTATATGTGAATGAACTATTTCTCCTGTTTCATCTGCAGGGAAAGATAAAAATCTTGCACCAAACCATGCAGAAAAGTCATGGAAATTCCATTTGGAAGTGTTGGTTATTATATCTGAATTGTACCATGAGGTTAAATAATGAGCAACATTTCCACCATTTTTGATTTGGTTGATGTGGTTAGCCCAAATTCCTGTTGGTCCGTTATACTGTAGAGGTTTGGTATCTTTTGGTGCGATTTTATTGTCCCCATTTATAATAATGTCAGTTCCATCTAACAATGCATCTCCATCACTATCTTTTTTATTTGGATTACTACGCATCAAAAAAATGTATGCTGATATTTTTAGTGGCCAACCTGATTGGTCATAGATTGTATTAAACATATAGGATGGAAAAACGCTGATTTCTTCACCATCTAACAAACCATCACCATCTGTATCGGGTTTTGTTGGGTCTGAGTAGATAACCTGTCCATTAGACAATCTCATTCCACACATTTCAAAAATATCTGGAATACCATCTCCATCATTGTCATTATCACTATTTTCAATTTTTTGTTTTACCGCTATTTTACTATAAATGTCAACTAATTCTTCGGCAGTAACGGCTTTGTAATATTCACCACCTGTTTTTTCAGCAATATTTTTTAATACAGCATTTTCTAAAGTATTTCCCATATATACAGTATTGATAACAACATCATTTGCTATAGCATAATTTAACGCATCATCAGAAATTGATGCTTCCCCATCACTCATAAACAGTATCATTTTTTTTGCATCATTTTCGGTTCCAATTAATAGATTTACTGATGTTACTATAGCATTATAATAGTTTGTTCCTCCATTTGAATAAATATTATCTAAAACGGCAATATTAGCACTTTTATCATTAGATAATGAAGAATATAAACTTACATAGGAGGAAAACAAAACAATTTCAGTCCTATCTTCTTCTCCTTGAGCATAAATAAAATTTTCCGCAGCCAGTTTACGATAGCAGGTATTGATGGAATATTTTGAGCCTGGATATAAGGTGTTTTTATATGTATAAGTAAAATATGGGTCATTTAAAGCCATGCTTCCAGAACAGTCAATAGCAATGATTACATCATAATTGGTACCATTAGAATAACTTATTTCTTCCTTCCAAGCCTCAAACCAGTCTCTATTATCTACTAGCATATATTTACTGAAATGATTAACGACTGTCGAAACAGTCATAGCTTCCTCATTTACTATGGTTTCCTGTTCTATATATCTATCATTATCTTCATCGTACCACATAATGATTAAATTGGACAATGCCTCACTACCTAGTTCTTCATCTAAATGAAAACAAATGGTAGCAGTATCAAATTCGGAAGAACTATTAATTTCTATTGGAACGCCAACAAGGCCAACAGTTTCTGATACATAAATATCTTTTCCATAAATATCTTCTATGGATGTAGTGCTATTAATATATCCAGTGCCTTCAAAGGAAACGGAAACTTTATTAACTTCTGTTTTCTCTGCATTATCAATTTCAATATTTAAAGTTTGATATATTTTTTCATCGCAATCTAAAATACCATTTCCATCCGTATCTTGTAGTAATGGGCTAAAGCCTAATGCAATGTCATCACTATCGCTTAAAGAATCCCCATCAGTGTCAGCATTGTTGGGGTCTGTGAGTGATGAATTAATTTCCTCGCTGTCTGTTAATCCATCTTCGTCAGTGTCCTTATTGCAAGGTTGTGTGCCTAAGGAAAGTTCTTCAATATTTGTTAAACCATCATCATCGTTGTCCACATCTGCGTCAGAAGTTCCTTCAATTAAGGAATCGAATTTTATTGGATTACTTTTGGTAAAATATAGTTCTTGGGCATCTTCTAAACCATCATTGTCGCTATCTTTGTTGTATTTATCAAGACCATAAACAATTTCATAATAGTCTGGGATTCCATCATTATCAGTATCTAATTCAAAATCAATGTTATTTTCACTAGTTATAAGGTTTCCATTATTATTCCAGCTAATAACTTTAATACAATTTATTCCGTTTAAGTAATCTTCGTAAGATAGGGTAATAGAGTAATTCCATAGTGTGCTTGTATTTCCACGCCAAAATTTTAATTCTGTAGCACCTTCGTCTTCTAATGTTACTACATAAGCATAAACAGATTCTGTAAGCTCAATATCTACTAATTTGGGAGAATATAAATTGGTATTTGCACTAGAAATATTGATATCGTTTCCATTGTTTTCATCTTTGGAAGCGTTGGTAAAATTAATATACATTAATGCATTATCATTTTTCCATTCAGGAAATTCGGAAACATCAAGATAAATAATATCCCCAGCATGAAAATAGTTTTCCCCATCTGTTACGATTTCCCAATGTCCATATTCACTTCCGTCAACAAAATATGCGTTATTATTATCGCGACCTCCAGCACTCCATGAATTCCATTTTGTACTTTTATCTGGACTATAGCGATTAAATGTAATATTATATGCATTTTCTGGAACATTAACACTCCATATCATAGCATTCATTTGAGTCATCCAATAACTGGTATGTCCGTTGGTATTATCCACAAGCTCTATGATTGCGGAATCATGGTTTATCCATTGTTCCGAGGTATTATCAATGAAATATAAGGTTTTATATTGTGTTGCAGCAGCTACTTTTATAAATGGGGTTAAATTTACACTAGTTAGTGTAATTATAAAAACTAAAAGAAATGCAAGTGATTTTTATAATTTTTTTGAAAGCATTTTGCTTTTTGTTGATGTTTTCATGAGTTTTCGCTCCTTCCTTGTCTGCCTAAGATTGTTGTCTTAAGCGTCATAACAGATTTGACAGTGAAAAATATTTATGTATGTAATATACTTTGAAATATAAAAAATTACAACTCCCCCCTTTAAATCATGATTGTGTTTATTATTAATATAATATAATGATTAGGATAAGTTTACCATATTATTATTTTTGTGTAAATAGATTTTGCGTGAATGGTTAAATTTTGAATGATTTTGGTCAATCAGTGATAAAAGAGCAGAAAAATATATTAAAATAGAATTTTTCTATAATGAAAAGAAATGATTATAGTTTAGACAATGATTTACTTTTATATGAATAAAGAATAAAAAAACATGGAGGAACTATGTAAATATTTGGCATTAAACATGAGTATTGTATTAAAAAAGATAAGATAAAAGAATTTATTTTGAAGTATTTGTAGACTTGTTCAACTTTAAGTGCAATATGATATATTTGAAAAAATTATAAAAGATATGAAATTAGGAAATGTTGTTTTTTCAGAATATGAACAGATTGGTAACTAATATATGAGTGGTAGATATATTTTAAAAGGAGAAATTCTATAAATGGTAGGTGATAGAATTTCCCTCTTTGTGTATTATATTACATTTCTTTTTTGTATTGCATTAGTGTAGTTCTGTGTCAGGATGTTTCAAATAATATTGGTCTGCAATCTTTTTTGCTTCTGCTAATCCGATGCCGGTAGCGTTCATAATTTCTTTTATGGCAAGGACTTTTCTATTAACAGAAAGTAATTTAAGGATATTTTCCATATCTTTTTTTGTTATTTTATTCATAACTGGTGCGAAGATAGAAAAATCAGGATTGACAGCAAAATTGTCCTCTGAAGACAGAAGTTTTTGGTCTATCATCTTATGAGGGGGGATGGCTGCAATGTCATAAGGTGGAGTGTAAGGTGCTGCAGGATTTAATCCATTCTGGAAGGGAATATGGAAATAGTTTAAAATTTTTAAAATTACTTCTGATTTTAATTGATTCCCTATATAAAGGTCTACGAATTGACAGCTTTTTAACTGGCAGATAATGACATGGTCATAAATAACAGTACCAGAATTCATGACATTTTTTCTAACTTCATACTTTAGGGAAAGTATTTCATTAAAAGGAATGGCAATAGGATCAAAGAAATAGCTGGATTTACACCATGACAGAAAAAAATCTTCGGTTATAATCCATTGAGGAGAATAATAAAGCATTCTTTCCTTTAAACTGTTCTCTAAATTCTCTAAAAGTCGGGAATGTTCCACTTGTCCCCCATAAAAATCATAGTGTTTTAACATACTTTTTTTGTAACTACGAAGGTGGTAATAAAGCATAAAAATAATTCGTATCGCAAGTAAGAAGAGAATAAGTTTCAATCCCAAAACCATTGCTTTTTGCAGTTCATATGCCCCAGGTAACAAAAATGCCAGTACAAAGGATATGAATAAACAGATGCTTATGATATCCCATGTGAATAATCCTGTTTTCTTAGACATATAGGTCAGGACTCTTTTGATGGTTCTTTTGGAGGGAGAGGGCCATTTCTTTTGATTGATTCCCTTGGTGAAAGGTTCTTTTTCTAGATTAGATTTATTATGTTTAGTTTGCTTCAATTTTTTCATAATGTAAGTTCCTGTGATTTGGTTTATTAACGTAATCATACAGCAATCTTGCAATATTCGCAAGTTTATTACACAATTCTCTCTTTTTTGAATTTTTATTTCCATTCAAGTGAAAAGTGTAGTATTATATTCAGGACAAAGGATAAAGGGATGGAATATTTAGTTGTAAAGCTGGAAATGGTAGGGTAAAATAATAAAAAACAAAGTTCTGTATGAAAGGAGGGGAAATGGCTATGTTGATAAATAATAATAAAAATCATCTTGAAAGAATTACGGTATCAAGGAAAAATAGGGTATCGAATGCCTCAATTTCGAAGGGAAATCAGATGAAGTGGGTGAAAGATGGCAAGTTTATCAAGTTAAATACATGGAAATGGTATGAAGAAATAAGTGAAGTGCTAGTCAGCCATTTTCTATCATTTACAGATATAGATGACTTTGTAACATATCATCCCTGCATTGTTGAGGAAGAAGGGAAGACAATGGGGATGGGTTGCTATTCTTTTAATTTTTTACAAGAAGGAGAACAGGATATTACATTTTATAGATTGTTAAAAAATATGGGCTTGGATTTGGGCTGCATCTCCTATGATGGGGTGAGGGATGGTGTGTCGGATATAGTCGGGTTTGATATTAAGCCATATTTAGACCGGTGTCTTTGTCTGGATGCGATGATTTATAATGAGGACAGGCATTTGAATAACTTATCCGTAATACGCACATCTGACGGATATAGAGAAGCACCTATATATGATAATGGATTAGCGTGTCTGGCGGATGTATATACTTATCCTATGGATATTTCTTTAGAAGAAAATTTAAGTAAGTGTTATGCTAAAACATTCCATACGGATTTCTTACAACAGATAAAAGGACATTTTATGAAACCTATCTGCATTGATGTGGACCGTTTTTTTAACAGCATTTTGACTGAAACACCAGAAGAAGAAAGAGCAATGGAAGTGATAAAGTGTGGATTGAGGAGAACGGAGGGGCTGGCATGGGAAAGATTTTAAAGTTCGAATATTATGAAAAGGATAAATTAAATACAAGGGTACAGGTTGATTATTCTAGGCAGGAAATTCTGGTAGAGAATTTCACAGATGATATTGTAGAGCAGGCATTTGGCAGACGTAAAGTTACCATTGAAACCATAGATGAATTTTTTCGGGAAAGAGTATTTCCGGAAACCAGGGTAAATTGTAAGGAATTATTGGAAGACTTAGGACTTAGAAATTTTGATGCAGAAGCAATTGCAAGAATAACACATGGAGTGTTAGTTCATGATTTTAATTGGATACGTTTTGATGATGAAAAGTTAAGCTGGGAAGATATTTTGGAGTTTAAGGCAGGTTTAATGAAAGAGTAGTTACTGTTTACGAGGCACGAGTGGACAGTGACAAAGAGTAGGAATATTGCTTAAATAGGTGTTTGTATAAACATAAAAAGACAGGTGAAAGGAATCAAATCACCCGTCTTTTTTATTAGGGCAGAACCCTGCTTTTATTTGTCTGGTGTTATGTTTTATACATGAAACTGTGCTGTTGTTGATTGTAAGGATGAAATGCTGTTCATGACATCTCTTGTTTCTTCTGAAACGGTTTCGCTTGCATAAGTAATTTGCTGCAGGTTTCCATTAACGGACTGGACAGCAGCATCCAGTTCCTTCTGGGACAGATTAATGGTATCCAGAATCTCATTAATGCTTGCGATAGAGGTATTCAGTTCCTTGGTATTTTCACATAACATATTGCTGACTTCGGCATAGTAAGTTGCGTCTTCCTTGTAATTGTCTGCAAGGGTTTCCAACTTATCGTAATCTTTTAGTACAATTTCATCAAGGAAAGTAATAATATGATTACTTGCTTCTGAAAGTGCACCTACACTTCTCATAACCTTTTCTGTCAAGGTATTTACTTTCTCTATTTCATTGCTGGTGGTTTCACTTAACTTCTTAATTTCTTCTGCTACAACTGCAAATCCACGTCCTGCTTCCCCAGCTCTTGCTGCCTCGATAGAAGCATTTAAGGAGAGGAGATTCGTCTGTCCTGCAATCTCACTAATAGCCTGCGAAACTTCTACAATCTCGCTAATTACCTTTGTTTCTTCAATGGCAGTTTTTAATTTTTCTCTGCTGTCCAAAGTAACTTTGATGGCACTTTCTTTGTCTTCAAGAACTTCAGGAACCATCTGTTCCACGCGGGTAATGATTTCAGTGGCACGGTCAGTGATGGTTTGAGCTTTTTTTGCAAGTTCGTCGATGGCACCAGTGACATCCTTGCAGGTAGCATCGATATTTACGATACTCTCCGTTTGGGCTGCAACGCTTGCTCCGGTTTCTTCCATAATGGCACTGATTTCCATGATATTACCGTTCATATCAGAAATCTGACTGCCTGTACCGGATATCATATCCTGGATATGTAAAGCTTCTTCTTGAGTTTTACGGATAGTAGAAATCACCCGGTTTTCCAGTTCTTCAATCAGATAACTGATTTCTTTTACTTCGGATTTTTCTTCCTTGCAATTTTTATTACCTACTACCTTTTCTTTGATGAAATGTTTCATTTCGCTCATAGGTTTTAGCATCATAGAAATAACAATATTTAATACAATGATGGAAAGTACCAGTAGTACCAAATCTGCCACTAAAGGAAGGATCAGATTGCTTCGGATTTTACCACTGATGACGGACATATTTTGTGTAATTCCCAGTTTCCAGCCGGTTGTGTCCACTTCTCTTACTACACAGTATTTTTTTACATTATTATAATCCGTAAAAGTAGAGATATCATCGCTGTCCAGACTGATTTTTAACATATCAGTTAAGATGGTATTGCCTTCCTCTTTTGGAAGATAGTCTTCGTTTTCATGGGTAATGACACTGTTATCCCCTGCCAGAAGGAAAGTCTGGATGCTTTTATCCGTACTTACATTCTGTACCATTTCAATCAAACTGTCGATGGTAATATCGGCAAGCACCACAGCCTGTTCCCCATTCATAGTAAAAGGGATTGCAATGGAAACTATCATTTGACCTGTTGCAAAATCTGTATAAGGCTCTGTGTAAATCAAATCTCCCTTTGCAATGGCATCGGTCCACCAGCTTCTTGTGGTAGGGTCAAGGTCAAGATTGGAATGGTCTGCCGGAAGAACCTCGCCGTTATATCCAAAACAGCAATAATACATAAGAGCATCATCGTTATTTTTAAGATTGGCTTCCAGAAAATCCATGATACCTTCTCTATCGTCTGTGTCCATGGTTTCCAATGCACTTTTCATGGTTTTCACAATGTCACCTTGACGGACAAGCCATTCGTCAATGATATCGCTGGTACTTTCCGCCTCCGCAGTAAGTACTCCATGTTCACTTGTTTTCAAGGCATCTTTCAGAACAACACTACTGATTACCGCTGTTGCTGCAATAATGACAATGGTACATAGTGCAACATATAGAATAATTTTGCCTTTAATGGTACCTAAAAATGTTTGTCTTTTGTTTTCTTTCAAGCCAATTTGAAAAAAAAGGAATTGTAACCAACTACGAAATGGCAAGGGGATACTGCTAATAACAATATATTGACGTAAAAATATCGGAGTGTTATAGTGAAGAAAATGGGCAGGTAAGCTGCAGAAGATGAAATTCCTGTGGCTTTTGTTATGAAACATGGAGGGTAAATTTTAAGGTGGAATTTAAATTATGAAGCAAAGTATAAGAAAAGATATTATGGTAAATACAATAAAAATTGCCGGAGCGGCTATGATTGCGATTTTTATTGCAGTAGCAATGAAGGTTGAATTTGCAGTATCTGCCGGAGTTGTGGCAATGCTTACCATTCAGCCTACCAAGAAGGAAACCATAAAAATTGCTCTTGGGCGTTTTGTGGCATTTATTACTGCACTTTTGATTGCTTATGGAAGTTTTACCTTGTTTGGGTATGGCATGGAAGCATTTATGATATATCTGGTGCTTTTTGTTTTGGTATGTCAGATATTCCGTTGGTACAGTGCTATGGCAATGAATTCTGTGCTGATTTCCCATTTCCTTACCTTTGGAGTTATGAACGGGGAAACATTACGCAATGAAATCATTTTGTTTTGTATTGGAGTAGGAGTTGGGATTATTGCCAATCTGCATTTGCGTAAAAATGTAAATGATATGGAACGATTAAAAGAAGAAACCGATGCCCAGATAAAGAAGATTTTAAGCAGGATGTCGGAGCGGATTTTAGACAGGGATATTTCAGATTATAATGGAGATTGTTTTCTTATTTTGGGTAATTCCATTCGAAGAGCTAAAAATGTTGCAGAAGAAAATTTCAATAATCAGTTTGGTTCAAAAGATGTGTATGATAAAGAATATATTGCCATGCGTGAGAAACAATGTGAAGTTTTATATGAGATGTATAAGAATGTAAGGACTATAGAAACGACACCCATTACCGCAGGGAAAATATCAGCGTTTTTAAGCAGGATGGCAGAAGTATATCATAAAAACAATACCGGAAAAGAATTATTGGAGCAATTTGAAGAGTTGGATGAGGGCATGAAACATCAGCCATTGCCTGTGGAACGAAAAGAGTTTGAAGATAGAGCGAAGCTATATGGACTGCTTCGGCATATAGAAGAGTTTATAAAATTGAAAATAGAGTTTGCAGAGAAATTTGAGGATTCATAGAAGTTTATGGATAGAGGAAAGCATATTTTATGATTCAGCCACGCTGGTAGCGGTTTACAAGATATGTTGTGAATCATTGGGTGTAGATTAATGGTTATGGAGGCGAACATGGAGATAGAAAAGGTACTTGCAGAGTATGATGGAATGTTTGGAAAGAAGGATTTAAAAGAAATAGAGGCATTTTTAGTAGGGAAAATGAAAGAGGCGAAAGAGGAGCAGGATTTTGCTTCTTTATTTACCTTATTAAACGAAAGTATTGGGTTCTACCGGGATACCACCCAAAAGGAAAAAGCTTTGAAGGATTGTGATGTATTACAGCAGTTATTAAAAGAAATGCAGTTAGAAGGAAGACTGGAATATGCCACAGCACTGCTGAATATTGCTAATGCTTACAGGGCTTTTGGTTTGTTTGAGGAATCTTTAAAATTTCATAGGGAAGTGGAGGAAACCTATAAAAAGAATTTGAGAGCTGGGGATTTTGCCTATGCCAGTCTTTATAATAACTGGAGTCTTTTATATCAGGAACTAGGGGATTTTGCCAGTGCAAAGGAAAAGCTGATGCAGGCACTTGATATCGTAGATTTATATCCGGATGCCAAGATTCAACAGGCTACCACCAGAACCAATCTGGCAGTTACTTTACTGCAGCTTGGAGGCAAAGAGGATTATGACCATGCTGTTTTATATCTGAAAGAGGCATTGGAAGTCTTTGAGGCAGATGGTGGAAAGGATTTTCACTATGGTGCGGCACTCGTTGCCATGGGAGATGCCAAAGTATGTCAGGGTTTATTTCAAGATGCTGCATGGTATTATAAGCGAGGGATGGAAGAATTAGAAAAACATGTTGGAAAAACGGAGAATTATGACAGAGTAAAAGAAAAGTATGAGAATGCTGTAGTAAAGCAAAATCGACTAAGTCATCTGGAAACAGAGGCGAGGGAAAAAAATAAAAATCAAGAAAGTAACCAAAATATAGTGCAGAAGAAGAACCACGATAGTGGTACTAGGATGGATTGGGAAAGTAATTTAGAAAGATGCCGAAAGTTTTATGAAACCTATGGAGCGAAAATGATACATGAAAAATTTCCGGAATATGAGGAAAGAATCGCAGTAGGTCTGGTGGGAGAAGGCTCTGATTGTTTTGGATATGAGGATGAAATATCCAAGGACCATGATTATGGCTTAGGTTTTTGTATGTGGCTTTGCAAAGAAGACCATGAAAAAATCGGTGAAGCCTTGCAGAAGGAATATGAGGAATTGATTTGCCATTTTGAACAAGGCAGCAGTCTAAATTTATTTTTTGCACAAAGACGGGGAGTATTTACCATTAGTGATTTTTATAACCGTCTTCTTGGAACGTCTTACGATTTTGAAACATCCTGGAAATTAGAATATTCAGGACTTTTGGAAGAAAATCTTGCAACGGCAGTCAATGGAGTGGTATTTCGGGATGATTTTGGCTTGTTTCTTGGAGTGAGAAAGAAACTTTTAGAGTATTATCCGGATAACATATGGCGGCTGAAACTGGCACAAAGTCTGCACGAATTTTCACAATATGCTCAAAGTAACTATCCTAGAATGATGGCAAGAAAGGATTATGTTACTGCTAATTTATGTATTGTTAAGGCAATGGAGAGTACCATGGACTTGGTATTTTTGTTAAATAAGACCTATGCACCATATTATAAATGGAAGCGAAAAGCCATGGGACAGCTAAGAAAGTTACAAGAGGTAGGGGATAGATTAGATAAAACTGCCCTGCTTGAAAATCAAAAAGCTGCCTGGAGTGAGGATTCTTATTCTTCCGGAACCATAAATAGAAGGGATAAATATGTGGAGTATTTTGAAGACATTGCCGAAATGGTGCGAAATGAGTTGCGGGAGCAGGGATTGGTGACAGGAGAGGACACCTTTTTAGAAAATTATTGTGGGGAACTTATGATGGCGAATGAGAAGGCAAAGGAAACGGGGAAAGAAACGATGGATAGGATAAAAAATATTGTAGAATTGGAGTGGAAACAATTCGATAAGGTGAAAAATGAAGGTGGAAGAGCGGATTGTCAGGATGACTGGAATACATTTTCCATTATGAGAAAAAGTCAGTATCTGGCGTGGACAGAAGAATTGTTAGAGAGTTATTATGGGGATTTATTGGAGGCAGAACAAAAGGGCTGGAATCTCATAACAGAAAAATATGCCAGAATGATGAAAAGCACAGCACCCGAAAAATATGCAGAATTGGAAAAGGAGCTTCCGGTTCTAAATCAGGAAAGGATTTCCATTCAAGAAGAAATCATAAAAATTCAGGTAGGGTGGATGGAAGCATTTGCAGAGCAGTTCCCTAAAATGGCAGGGAATGCCAGAGTGATTCATACGGCGGAGGATACACCATTTCAAACTTCTTATGAAACCTACCTGCGGGGGGAATTAGGGACTTATTCGGAAACTACATTTTTATTGTATGGAAGATTCGTCACCAATTTACTTCAGGAAGGGAAGAATCTTGCTTATGAAATTATGAATCATACGGCAAAGTTATATGGATACTTGTCTGTGGAGGATGCGGAAGAGCAGTTATAAAAGCTGGTGCAAAACCATAGGAGGGAAAGAATATAAAAAATATTGAAGGGATACACAAAGGATATATCCATATTGTACCTTAGGATAAAGGAGTGAATGTGATGTATCAGATACTATTGGTGGAGGATGATGCCCAGATAAGGGAAATCATCAGTGATTATTTTAAGGAGAAAGGAGGAGAGGAGATAGGGCTGAAGGTGGCAAAAGATGGACTCGAAGGACTGCATTTCATACAAAAAATGGAATTTGATTTGGTTCTTTTAGACATCATGATGCCAGGAATGGATGGATTTTCTTTGTGTCAGGAAATTCGTAGAAAAAGTGTGGTTCCGATTATTTTTCTTACAGCAAGAAATCAGGAAGAAGACCTGCTATATGGATATAAAATAGGTTGTGACGATTATATGATAAAACCTTTTTCTGTGGCGGAACTTTATGTAAAGGTTCAGGCAATGTTAAGAAGAGCCAAGGGAGAACTCTTAAGAAAGGTAATTCGTAATGGAAAAATAGAATTACATATGGATTGTTTTCAGGTTTTTGTAGATAAGAAAGAAATCAGACTGGCACCAAAAGAGTATGAATTACTAAGATTTTTAATGGAAAACAAAGGAAGGGTATTATCCAGAAATACATTGCTGGACCGTATTTGGGGATACGACTATGAAGGCACCGACCGGGTAGTGGATAATCACATAAAAAAACTCCGAAAAGCACTGGGTACGGAAGGAAGACGAATCAAAACCGTAATAACCCAGGGGTATCGATGGGAGGACGAGTAAATGAAAAAAGGCTATAAAAGGATAAAAAAGAAGAAAAAGAAGACTTTGTTTTCATTGTGGAGAGATGTATGGGTATCGATTTTTTTGGTGGTTGTGATTTTAGTAATAAAAACCATTATAAGCGATTTAAATGAGATTAGAGATGACAAAAGTGATACTTTTAGCAATTATACAAATGTGCTCAGAGAAGCATGGCTACCAACTAGACAAGAATCTGTAAGCGTGGAATGTAATGAAGATGGTAGTATGAAAGAAGAAATGGCATTGATTGAATGCATTGAAAAAATTCCAGCGAGTGGTTTTACTGATTTGTACATTATACTAAGGGACCAGAATGGTAACGTAATCTGGAAAACAACGCAACCTGAAGATGAAGCGGGTATGTGGGGTGAATGGGACGAAACATATATGCAGGCTCTTTTGGAAGGAAAGCAACCGGAAGGAAAGATGGTCTCTGAGATGACTTCATTCGGGGGAGACTATGGAGATGAAAAAAGTTGTATATATTACCAGGGACTTGCAGGAATGGATTATCGACGTGAATGCTCTTTTAGGTTGGGAAATAATCAATATACATTATTAATGGCAACAAAGAAAGTTATGAATTCTTATGAGCGGGATTATATTATAGAAACAGTTATGAAGGGCCTTATTTTCTCATTGGCATTTTCATTTATACTGGCATTTTATTTTTACCGCATCTATAAAAAAGAAATTGCCTTGCAAAAACAACAAAGAGATTTTTCGAATGCATTGGCACATGATTTAAAAACCCCTTTAATGGCGATTTCCGGATATGCAGAAAATCTGGCAGGAAATATTTGTCCGGAAAAGTCAGGACATTATATTGAGGGAATACAGTCTAATGTTACCTATATGGATCATTTGGTAGGACAGGTTTTGGACTTGGCAAAGACAGAGCAGGGAGTAGCTGAATTAAATATAGAAACACTAGAGTTAAGTTCTATGATAGAAAAAATACTTGCCCAATATGAAATTCTGGTTGAAAAGAAAAAATTAGCAGTTACCATAGAGGGAGAGGTTGAAATTCAGGCAGATGGGGCAAAAATGGAGCGTGTATTAGAGAATCTTTTAAGAAATGCCATTACATATTCACCGGAAGGAAATAAGATTTCTGTAAAGATGGACAAAGAACATTTAGAAATCAGAAATACGGGGGTAGAAATATCGGAAGAAGATTTAAGGGATATCTGGAAACCTTTTATTACCGGTGAAAAGAGTCGTTCCAGGGAATCCGGACATGGTCTTGGGTTGTCTATTGTAGCTAATATTTTGGATTTACATAGATTCACTTATGAAATAAAAAGTGAAAAACAAATCGTTTGTGTAAGTATTTTTTTTAAATAATGGTCAATGTTGAATAGGAAATTGCGAAACTAAAATATTTTATGGGAAAGTGATACAAAATGAACAATATTTGTTTATTTTGTATCACTCAACATAAGTTTCTATTAGTTTTGCGATTACCTATCAATGATTAATAAAAAGGGGTGTGGTATGCACCTCTATTTTCATGGAATTTTAGATATGCGGCGAAAAACTGTGATAAACTGCAAAAAAGAATGAAAAAATCTTTAAATGAGATAGAAATGGAAGAATAAAACATTAGGAAAGAAAGTAGATTGGGTGTATACTAGTAAGGTATGTAAAACACAATAATTCACGATATATATGGGGTAAATTATAGAAAGGCATGGTTGTTATATGCTGGAAAAAGATAACTTGATATTCCATCCCATTACTTTGGAAGACAGGGAGTGGATGACGCAAAAATTGAAGGAAGAAGAGTTGGCTGCCTGTGAATATACCTTCGCCAATAATTTTATTTGGAGTGAGGTTTATGAAGTTGAGGTGGGACAGGTTTTTGAGTGCGGAATCATTCGATATAAAGAACAGGAACATTTTAAGTATTCCTTTCCTTTTGGAAAAGGGGATAAGAAGAAAGTAATAGAATTACTTTTAGAACTTTGTGCAGTAAAAAATCAGAAATTGATGATGTATCCGGTGTTAGAAGAGGAACGTAAGCAATTGATAGAATGGTTTCCAGGGAAATTTGAGATTGACAGTGATAGAGGCGATTTTGATTATATCTATACTGTGGAAAAGCTGACAACCCTTAGGGGAAAGAAATTGCATGGAAAACGAAATCATATTGCCCGGTTTAAGGATGAGGATGACTGGAGTTATGAGTCTCTGAAAAAGGAAAATATAGACGGATGCCGAAAAATGGCGAAGTTATGGGTGGAACAAAGGGAAGAAAAATGGAATTTTGAGATGGAACAGGAACTAAAGGTATTGGAAAAGGCATTTTCCTACTATGATGAACTTGGATTGTTTGGTGGAGTTCTAAGAAAAAAGGGGGAAATTGTCGCATTTACCATAGGTGAGCCGTTAAATTCCAATACTATGGTGGTTCATTTTGAAAAAGCATTTCCTGAGTTACAGGGTGCATATCCTATGATAAATCAGCAATTTGTGTTACACGAGGGTCAGGACTTTGAGTATGTAAACCGTGAAGAGGATACGGGGGACTTAAGTCTTCGTAAGGCGAAAATGTCATATTATCCGGACGTTTTATTAAAGAAATATAATGCCGTGGAAAGTTCTATCATATATGCTAATGAGACAGATAAAGAGCAGATAGTTACTATTTGGCAGCAGTGTTTTGGTGATTCAAAAGAGTATGTTGAGATGTATCTAAATCATCGTTTTGAAACAGAGAATATGCTGGTAATATTCCAGGATGAAAAACTGGTTTCTATGGCAAGTTTCCTTCCGGTGCAGGTGGTTATAAATGGAGAACGGATGGTAGCACGTTATGTTTATGCAGTGGGAACCCTGGTAGAGGATAGAGGCAAGGGATATGCTTCAGAAATTATAAAGCATGCAAAAGAAAAATATCTGGAACCTTTAATTTTACAACCTGAGGATGAAACCTTGGAGCAATATTATATGGGACTTGGGTTTGAAAAAGGATTTGAGCCGAGTCCTTGTTGGATATATGAAGGTTCTTCTCGCTGGAAAAAAGAGAGCATAATGCGAATGTCGGAAATTAGCATAGAAAATTGGTTCGTTGAAAGCATAACAGCAACAGAATACAAACAGCTGCGGGATGTATGTTTTATATCAGAAGGCTATGTGGAATGGGATGAAAAAGGAATTCAGTATGCCATGGAGGAGAATGCTTTTTGTGGTGGAGAAACCGTAAAACTAACCTCTGGTGAAAGAACAGAGGCTCTTATGTACCGTATAGAGAAGGAAAAGCTTTGTATTGTTGAAACTACCATGCAGGAGGAAGAATTAAGAAGACTTCTTCCTCCAATAATGAAAAACATGGGAGTAAGCAAAGCATATTCCGCCAATGCAGGAGGTATGATATGGCTCCCTGAGGGAATTGCATGGAAAGAGAAAGATGGATATTTGAATCTTACCTTGGGATAAAGGAAATGACAGCAAAGCAGTTTTTTAAGGATGATTTAAAGTGATAATGGTGTGGAAAGTAAGGGTTTCCTCATCATAATAAATTTCCATATTGCCTTGATATTTGGCAATTACTCGTTCTATGCTTTTCATACCAAAACCGTGACGGAAAGGATTGCTTTTATTAGATACCAATCGTTTTGAATTCGGAGAAAAAGGATTTCTTCTACAGGAATTGGTCATGGTAATTAAGGTAAGAGTCGTATTTCTTTTATTACTCATGTGAAGTTCAATAAAGGAATTCGTCATTTTCATAGCGGAGTCTACAGCATTATCTAAAAGATTACAAAATAATGCTGTGAGGTCTTCTGTGTCAATAAAATCGGCAGTACCACTTCGAATATCTGTGCGGAAAGAAATATCTGATTCCCGGCATTGCTTCATATATCGACAGAGAATAGCATTTAAAAGGTCATTATCACAAACACGAACCGAAGTTTTTAAATCTGAAAATTCGGTAATGCGTTGGATGTAGGCATCAATTTGTTCAGATTCTCCTCGTTGATTTAGTGCTGCAATGGAATGTAAGTGTTTTTTAATATCGTGTATGATAATGTTGTGATTTTCATTTTGCTCTAATAACATTTTATAGTATTGAGATGCATCATATTCTTTTTGGAGTAGTAACTGCATTTCTGTGAATTCTATGTTTTTTCTTTGGGTGTAATTGTTTAGTGAAAAAATAAAGACATTGATAGCTAATATAAGAATAGCATTGATGGAAATCATCCAATCAAGGAATATAGTTAGTTCTACATTCACACATATATTGATTAATGTTAAAATCATAATAAGTGAAATAGCTGGAATAATTGAGAAAAAGCGAGAGGCTTTATCATGGGTTGTTTTTTGCTCTTTTTTTTCTTGAAAAATATGAGAAAGAAAATACAGAGTTAAAAAATATAAAGTTTTACTAAAAACAGAAAGAATAATTAGATTTCGAAAGTATGTTCTTTCTGCAAAGAAATCTGGTGCAAAATGGGACATGGCAGAAAATACCATAAGCTCACTTGTTCCCATAGTTATTGTAGTTATAAATGCGTGAAATAGTGCAGAGTACCATTTAATCTGATACATAATAATGAAAAAAATAAAATTACCAAAAAGAAAAGTAATAGCATTTATAAAAAAGTTTTGATTCGCAAAAATAAACAATAAAATGATATAAATGAAGGTTAAGAGAAGTCCTTCCCGTAATCTGCTGAACTTAGAGTGAAAGAGATTCGTTGCATATTGCCAAAGAATCAATGCTTCAATTAAATATAAGAAAAAATAGCAAATATAAACTTCCATCTGACTCACCTCGTACTTTCTAAATATAAAAGATAGGCTTCTTTAAACTGTGAATGATTTCTTCGAGCCATATAAGCAGTAAACTGGTTATTGTAAAGATGAACCGTATTGCAGTCGAAGTTTGTGACATGTTCTAGGTTTACAATATAGCTCCGATGTATTTGAAAAAAGCAGTTTTTAGGAAGGGTATGGGACCAGTACTGCATATTATGTATGGATTCATAATCCCTTTCTATGGTATGAACGATAACGGTATGACCATCAGCTTCTACAAAAACGATATCCGTGGTACGAACAGTGTAAGTATCCTGTTTAGTCTCAATGGTGAGCTTCACTGTAGTGGCATTGTAAAACTGTAAGGCATCTTTCAGATTACGAAATAACCTTTGTTTTTCCAAAGGTTTGGAAAGATAACGGAATACATGAAAACGCATGGCTTCATCCAGGTATTCAGAGTAAGAGGATACTATGAAAATAATAATGTCTTTGTTTCTCTTTTTTAATTCATTTCCTACGTAAATTCCATTCATTCCCGGCATTTCGATATCAAGAAACAGGATGTCTTTTTCACCGGTATCCAAGAGCAATGATTCTCCATTTGAAAAAGTAACGATTTCAGGACATTTTATATGAATTTGTTCAAAAAATTCTTTCAGATATTTTTGCAGTTGGGTAATGATTAATTCGTCATCATCGCAAATAAGTATTCTCATTGGTAATTCCTCCTTTGTCGATCAAAAATATATTTACAGGAACAAATGGAAATTTTGGATTGAGTTTATTGAAACTTCTGTTCAAAAAAATTTTGTCTATTTTACATAAATTGTTTTTGAAAGATGGTGAATCCTTTTTGAGGTATATTCTACCAGTATTAGAAAAATAAAAGAAGAATGCAATGCAGAATTATTCTTTTAAAAGTTGAATTTTAAGTCGATATATTATATAATTTATTCTGTCACACATACACAAAATGGGTAAAAACACCTGTTTTTGACCATTTTTGACCCTTTTTTAACCATTCGTGCAAAACGCTCGCATTTTTCGACGGAATGAGGTATGATTTTATATGTAGCAATCAAGGATAATTTTTTTGGAAAGGAGGAAAAGCCGTGGAAAGAAAATTAATGTCTGAAAAGGCAGCAAAATCTGTAAAAACTGCTTTAAATGTATTTTTACGTGTAGATGCAAACTCTGCGTCCAGTATAATTGCGTATCAACCAAAGGCTCCAAAAGAATTATCACGCTTTAGAATCAGTAAGTGATTTACCGCTTTGCTGAAGTAGTGGTATCGTGGATGGTTCGATATGATGCCATAAATCCGGATGACAGAGAATTGTATGAATATGCACTTTATAGTATTTTGTTTACCATGTCGCCGTTATTTTTAGCAGGAATGATTGGTTTTTTTATAGGAAGGTTTGGAGAATCTTTTGTCGTTATTCTACCATTTACGTTTATAAGAAAATTTAGTGGCGGATATCATGCGAGGAAAGCATGGTATTGTTTAATTATTTCCAGTGTATTACTGGTTACCTGTACAATTATTTCTTCTTATATAAAATATAATTATGGCCTGATAATAACAACGATGATAGCAATGGTAAGTCTGATGTTACATAGTCCTGTTGATTCGGAAAATCGTAGATTGAGTCAGGAAGAAAAGAAATGTTGTAAGATTGCTACAATAATAATTACACTTTTCTTTTATGGAATGAATCTGGTACTATATCTGTGCCAACAGGAAACTTATGCGATATGTATTTCCATAGGAATTATATTAGTCGCAGGCTTGCAAATACCGTGCATAGTCCGGGTGAAAAACAGCAAATAGCGGAAACCGAGGAATCACTAAGAAGTGATTCCTCGGTTTTGTGATTTTTACATTTTCTCATCATTCCAGATAGTTTTATTTCTATCTACTAATAATTCTATTATGTTTTTAGCCAGCGTGATATCTTCTTCACTACATAGTCGTAGTTTATCAGAGATATCCTGAGGAATATTTACCATATGCATACAACCAAGTAGTAAATAATCTGGAGTAACTTTTAAATTTTCACAGATTTTTATGAAAGTATCCATACTTGGTTTTTGTTTTCCAGTTTCAATTGATGACATATGGTTGTTAGAAATATCCAAAAGTTCTGCTAATTCATTTTGTTTTATTCTAAGTTCCTTTCGGCGTAATTTGATTCGATTTCCCATTTCAAGGTATTGTTGTTTCAAATATATCCCTCCTTTGCTAAATACATTTTAACAATAGAGTTAATATAAAAGAAGAATGTATAACAGAAATATTCTTTTGTATATGTATTTTTGAAAAAGTAATACCTGTTTTGTTCTGTTTTACTTATATTTTTGGTTAAAAATATGAAAACAGGAAATTATCTCAAATGCCAAGGAGGTTTCATAGAATTTAGGATATAGTTTTAGTGGATGCCTGAAATTTTTAATGATATTTTACTTTAATTATTTGTTTGAATGGTTCCTAGGAAATGTTATTGAACTTTTATTAATTCATTTTCTAAACGGTTGATTCGGATAAAGAGTAATTCGTGTTCATCTCGAATGTTAAATACTTCGTTAATTTTCTTGTTTAAGGTTAAATGACCTTCTGCTATTATGGTGATATTTGGTCGTAGTTCGTTTTCAATCGTAGATTTGATATTTGATATTTCAGCATTGATTTCAATGAGTTTAACATCGATTTCAGTAAGTCTGATTTTGACATTCTCAAGTTCAGTTTCGACAACCTCAAGTCTGATTTTGACATTCTCAAGTCCAGTTTCGACAATCTCAAGTCTGTTTTCGACATTTTCAAGTCTAGCTTCGACAATCTCGAGTCTGTTTTCGACATTCTCAAGTCTGGCTTCGACAATCTCGAGTCTGTTTTCGACATTCTCAAGTCTGGCTTCGACAATCTCGAGTCTGTTTTCGACATTCTCAAGTCTGGCTTCGATATTTTCAATTCTAGTTTCAAGATTCTCAAGTCTGGCTTCGATATTTTCAATTCTAGTTTCAAGATTCTCAAGTTTGGCTTCGATATTTTCAATTCTAGTTTCAAGATTTTCAATTTTAGTTTCAAGATTCTCGATTTTGTTTTCAACATTTTCAATTCTAGAGTCGATTTTCTCAAGCCTGGTTTCAACTTTATCAAATCTTACATCTACTACTTCTGAAATTACATTTCGAAGTATTTCAATATCTTTTACATCTAACATTGGATAGCCTCCTTTCATATTTATTTTAGTTTTAATTTACAATTATAAAAATTCATTCATGCTGTATGGCATGATAAAAAATTTTATATGCATAAGTATACCATATATTTCGTGAATGTCAACATATATTTCAAAAGAAAATAAATGATTTACATATTATACAACTTTGAAATTAATAAAATCTTAACCTTTTATGTAGTTGTATATAAAGAAATAAAATATTATACTCTATGTGTATGATACCAGAAGCACAAAGTGCGTAGCAATTCGTAGGTATCATGGGTCAAAATACTTTTTGACCCCAACATTTTTGTATACAAAATAGGAGATAGGATGGTAACCGGTTATGTATAATGTTTTAATTTGTGATGATGAAAAGGACATTGTAAATGCATTGGAAATATATTTGTCTTCAGAAGATATCAAGGTTTTCAAGGCTTATAATGGAAAAGAAGCAATAGATATCATCAGAGAAAATGAAATTCATCTTGCGTTGTTAGATATCATGATGCCTATAATGGATGGAATTTGTGCTTTGAATGAAATACGAAAAATATCTAATTTACCAGTTATTTTTTTATCAGCTAAAAGTGAAGATACAGATAAAATTCTAGGGCTTAATGTGGGGGCGGATGATTATGTTACAAAACCATTTAATCCAGTGGAGGTGATTGCAAGGGTAAAATCAAATTTGCGAAGATACACTATGTTGGGAAGTGCAGTAAAAAAGGTATCTGCCATTAAAGTAAATGGAATTGAAATAGATGATGAATTAAAGCAGGTATTTATATATGGTGAAGAAGTAAAACTTACACCGATGGAATATGAAATATTAAAACTTCTTGCGGGAAGCCCTGGAAAAGTATTTTCTTCAAAAGAAATCTATCAGCAGGTGTGGAAGGATTCTATTTATGATATGGATGGTACGGACAAGACGGTTGCGGTACATATCCGACATATTCGGGAAAAAATCGAAATCAATCCGGCAGAACCGGAACATATCAAAGTGGTATGGGGGCATGGATATAAATGTGAATAAGAAAGGGTGAAGACATGGACGGCAAAGAAAAAAACAATGAACAAAGAAATAATGAACAAACAAACGATAGGAAAATAAAGAAATGCTTTTCCAATATTTCAAGTTTTTTAGCAAAACAAAGATATATAAGAGAAGTGCTTCTGGCTTTGTGCCTAACGGTTTTGGTATTTACGATATTTATGGTTCAGGCTTTTCACGATGCGGAGGAATTTAAAGATACAAGTATTGCTAGAAAATTAATTAGTGAACAGGAAGCATTGGTTCATGAATATAATATTTTACCGAATTTGGATGAAATGTCAGGTGGGAGCATTGTACCATATTTTAGGAATACTAATTTTCTGGATTCAAACTATCAGTTTAGTGTAAAAGTAGGTGATAAGACTTATCAGACTTTTTCAAATTGGAATGTAGATTATGTGAACACAGTAACATTAGAATATGATATAAAAAATGGTGAGAATGGGTTAAAGAAGAAAACCAATATTTATATTGAAAGTTATCTGAATAAAGTGTTTGAATCTGAGGGTGCAATATATAATAATTATAGAATGTTTTCTAAAATTCATAACAATATGAATGGAATCATAACATTTATAGCGGTTATGCTGGTGTTGGTGCTGGTACTTACAGTAATGCTATTTGCTTCCAGCTTAAAAAAGGACAAAAGGATTGCCGCAGAATGGAAAGATAAGATTCCTTTGGAACTTCTTTTACTTATGTTCTTAATTGTATTTGCTGTAACGATAACAATAGAATCCAATAAAACCTACGTCCTGTATCAGCTTTCTTATTTTTCTTATGGAGAAATGCTGGTGGAATTGTTAACCTGTTTCTTTGTAGCAATTGTAGTGATAGAAACACTGATTTTAAAATTTGCGAATGGAACATGGAAGAAAAATAGTATGATAGGTTTTATCATCTCTTTCTTAAAGAAAGTGATGAAACCGATGTTTGCAAATGCAGATGCAAAAAAGGACGCATTATGTATTATTATAGGTACAACGGTTATAGAAGGAATTTACTTGTTATATTTGTTAGATCACATACCATTTGGCATAGATGGTATAGTGATTTCGTTTTTAGTGTTTGAAATTGTAAAATTCATTTATACCCTGCATTTATATTCTCGATTTTTGAAAATACATATCGTGACAAAAGAACTGCAAAAAGGAGAGATAAATGCCAAGGTAGAGACCAAGGGAATGCATGGCATTGTGCGGGAGCATGGAGAATGTATTAATCATATTTCAGAGGGCTTAAAAAGTGCCATTGCAGAAAAAATGAAAAGCGAACAACTTAAAGTAGAATTGATTACAAATGTTTCTCATGATATAAAAACTCCACTTACATCCATTATTAATTATGTAGATTTAATGAAAAAAGAAGAGGTGGAAAATCCTAAGATTAAGGAATATCTGGCTATCGTGGATAAACAGTCCCTGCGTTTAAAAGACCTTACAGATAATGTGATAGAGGCGTCTAAGGCAGCCACAGGAAATATGGAAGTAAACTTAACAGATATTAATGTTGGGGAAATCATGTCCCAGGCACTAGGGGAGTACGAAAATAAATTCAATCAGATTCATTTGCAGACCGTTTATACTCCTGGGGAGGGTACAAAGGTTGCTTTAGGGGATGGAAAACTTTTATGGCGTGTGCTTGACAATCTTTTTTCTAATGTGAATAAATATACATTAGAAGGAACGAGATTTTATGTTAATATTAGTGAAACCCAGGATTTTTGTGTTATAACCTTAAAAAATATTTCAAAATATCAGTTGAATATTTCCGCAGAGGAATTATCACAAAGATTTGTCCGGGGAGATACCTCAAGAAATACCCAGGGCAATGGACTTGGCCTGTCCATTGCGCAAAGTCTTATGTCCCTTCAGGGAGGTGAGCTAAAAATGGAAATTAACGGGGACCTATTCGTTGTAAACCTTTATCTTGCAAAAAAAGAAGAATGAGGTAGTTACTGTTCACGTGTGAACAGTAATGCGAGGTAAGAGCAGAATAATTTAGGTTTGTTTATAAGCCATTGTTTAGAACATCAAATTTCATATAAGCAATTTGAAATTCTCTCCATTTCCTTCTGGAAATGGGGATTTTTTCGCCGTTAATGAGGGTTAGTATACGGTTTTCGAACTTTTCTATCTGAAGTAGATTTACCAGATATTTTTTATGGCAGCGGAAAAAGGTGGTGGATGGAAGTTCTTCTTCCCATTGAAGCAGGCTCTTTTCTGAGACAAATATATGGGAACGGGTCCATAATTCACTTCCTCCGGATTGGGCAGAAATATAAAAAATATCTTTTAAAAGGATTTCATAAGGAGCACCATATTGAAGCAAGGATACAGCCTGGGAGAGTTGCAGCTCTTCCAGGCAGGCATATAAATTTTCAAAAAGTTCCTTCTTTTGAATGGGTTTTGTCATAAAACGAAAAGCCCGGGCAACAAAACCTTCTTTATATCTGGATTCATAGGCGGTAAGGATGATAATGATGGTGTGGGGAAACTGTTTTGCTATCTTTTTCGACCATTCAATCCCATCTTCGGTAGTATCAGAAAACTCCAAATCCATAAAAATAATATCAACTTTATTTGTCTGCATATGGGCATATAATTCGGAAGGAGTTGAAAAGGAAACAAGGGTGTTTTTGGTGTGAGTTTCTTTATCAAATTCCGTAATTAGTTGATTTAATTGGTTGATGACGGCTTCATGGTCATCACAAAATGCAATATACATAATTTGTACCTGTCTATCCTTTCTATATAATGATGTTGGGGCAATTCTTTTAAAGAGGAAGATATACTTTGGTTATCATGGTTTCTTCCTGTAATGTCTGTTCAAAATTTCCGTTGTATTTCTCAACAATTTCGTTTATTTTATTCAACCCGAATCCATGATTACGGTTTGTAGCTTTCTTTGGTTTTTGATTCAGTTTTTTTGTGTCTTCTTCACAGATACTATTGGTAACATTAATGGAAAAATAGTGGCTTCCGGTCTGGAATTGAATGGTAAGTTCCGGTTTCATGGAAGTGTCACATTTGTTCACAGAAGTAATAGCATTGGAAAGAATGTTGGAAAACAAAGTACATAAATCCATTGCAGAAATGGAGAAATCATCCTTAAGGGAACCAAATACAATGATATTTACTGTTTTGGAACAACGGCGGGAGATATCATGATTTAAAATAGCATCTATAATATGATTACCCGAAAAATAAACTCTTTCTTGGAAAGCAAAGGATTTTTTAAATCGTCAAAATAAGTTTGCAGGTTTTCCATGTCTTTGTTTTGGAAAAGATATTCCATGCAAATAAAATGATTTTTAATGTCATGGCGGAATTTTCGTAGTTCTGTATCTAATAAATCCGAGCTTTGGTAATATTCTACTTGTTTTTGTAACAATTCCGTATTTTCTTCGCTGTTTATCTTAGCTTGTATTAAAAATCTTTCTGTGAAATATACAATCAATATTACACAAATACTTGTAAGTAGTAAAACGACAACCCGAAACGTTAAGGCTTCCCATATCTCTTCACTTTCAACCGGAAGAAAGTATTCCGGTTTTAGGCAGGTAGCAATGCCAAGTGAAAGAAGATAGGAAAGAACATCGATTATCATCATAACAGTATCAAAGAAAAATATGGAAACAGCAAAAAATAAAAAGGTACATCCCCATGCATACTCTGAAGGAAATAAATATAAAAGAAAATTATATTGAATGGTTAGTGCAATGGTAATAAAAAGTTTCACAGGGAATAAATGGTTAATAAAATAGGTATGGTTTCGCTTGTTTTGATAAATAAAATAAAGGGAAATTCCAAGGTAAATGATTTGGCTGAAGTCGAACAAGCCGACTTGAAACCAGGAAAGATGAGAATGTTTTCCCACCAGCTTCCAGATAGTTCCGAAAAGTCCTGCACAAATACAAAAGCCTGGAATTAATAATAGTACATAATGATATATGGAATTCCAATATTTTTGAATTACATTCATATTGCTCCTCCGGGCGAATAGAAGATAGTTGCATCTGTTTATAAGCTATACTACCTATTTTCCTACAAATGATAACAAAATGCAACAACCGAATGAATGGTAAAAATGACCGTTCAATGTTTTAGAACTGTCTTTGATTGAAGAAATTATGTAAAATTAATCTATATCGGGTAAAGAAAGATGCGAAAAAATACCCATGTCAGGAGGGCGAATCATTATGGGAAAGAAGAAAACTGCGGTTGAAGTATACTTGTCTGCGGTATTTAAATGGGGGCTTATCATCTTAGTAAGTGCGGCTATGTGTGCCACCATTATGTATAATACGGAAAAATTATTTGGGTGTTATCCCAATGTTTCCTGGTCGGCCACGGCTTTGTTGGCGGTTATGGATATTATCTTTTTCATCATAGCAGTCTTTATTGTAAGAACATCATTTGATGAAAATGGATATTTAAAAGATGGAAGGTTGAAAGTCGGTAAATTGTTTTCTGCATTTGTTGTGGTGGTACAATGGAATTACCTTTTGTATATGGCTCCATCCAGAACATTTTGGGGATTTTTATTTTTCTTTTTGGTATTGCTGGCATTTTTTCTTGATGTTAAATTAGTTTTATTCAGTGGACTGGCGTGTATCCTTTCTTTGTTTATCGGTTGGGGCATAAGAGGTACGGATTTAATGCCGGTAAAAGATGAATTGTTTGTTACGGACATTCTCTTGTGTGTGGTGGGACTTGTCTTGTCTTTAATAGGATTGTGTATCTTTGTTTACTTTGTGTCATATTTCCTGGTAAATGCGAAAAAGGACGAATTGGAGAAAAATAATGAACATGTAATGAGTGTTTTGGAATCTGTGCAGGCATTGTCACAACGATTATATGAAGCAGGTATATCTTTGTCGCAGATTTCTGAAAACGGAAGTGCATCTGCCCAGGAACTGGCAGCAACCAGCGAGCAGTTAGCAGAAAGCAGTAATATATTAAGTTTAAGAACAGACGAGAGTATGCTAAATCTAGGAGAATTAAGTGAATGGGAAGGTGTTGTTGCAGATAATGTAGAAAAGGTGGAAACAACATCAAAAGATTTACTTGATAAGTCCATGGAAAATGAGAAATTATTAAACAATTTACATGTTATCAATGCCCAGGTATCCGATTCCATGACAGCCACAACGGATATGGCGAAAAAATTGTCAGATGCGGTACAGGAAATTGGCGTTACTTTAAAACTAATCAGTGAAATTTCTACATCCACTAATTTATTGGCTTTAAATGCCTCGATTGAAGCAGCAAGAGCCGGAGAAGCAGGAAAAGGTTTTGCAGTGGTTGCAACAGAGGTCGGTAATCTTGCGAATAATACCCAGGAATCATTAAAAGAGGTAGAAACCGTGATTGAACGGGTACAGAATAATGTGAAAGAGATTACAGAGCAGATTGAAGAGAATTCCTCAAAATTAAATACACAAAATGAGTATTTTAAAAATGTATTTCAAAGCATGCAGGATATGACAAAGTTACTTCATGTTTCTGTTTCTGCTATCAATACAATGGGAGAGGCTCACAGTAAGCAGGCTGAGGTGATTAAAAAGACAGTGTCCATTAATCAGGATATTGCCCAAAGTATTCGAAATGAAAATGAGCAGTTTGCATCGATTAATTCCATGGCAGAAAACAATGCCAATGACACTACAGAAGTGGCGGATCAGGCAAATGCAATTAATAATATGGTAGATGAGATGAGTACATTATTAAAGCAGGAAGCATAAAATACAGACAGAGAATAAAGGTCTGTAAAATGAACCGGTAGGATTTCAGTGAACAGTAATACTACATAGTTTAAAAAATGAATTTTTAAAACAGAATGATTGACTTAAAAGAAATGTTGTAGTAGAATACAGATATTAACAGACAGAGACGTCAAAAAGGTTTCTGTCTGTTTTTTTATTTTAATTTAGCAGACAATTGCGAAGCTAAAATATTTTGTATTACTTAGAGTTTTGCATAGTTTCGCAATTACCTATCTAATTTAGAAAAAGAGGTGAAAAGAATTTTTAGAGTGAAAAGTGAATAGGAATGCTTGAGAATCCGTTTGGTATTTTTGCACTTGAAAGACGAAGGAGTTCCTGTGTTTTTGTAAAAAATCAAGAGAAGAAAATGGTGGAATAAATTTCATGAGTATGATATAGTGGCAAATGGAGGTGACAGATGTGAAGGTTAAGAAGAAACAAATTTTTTGTCTTATTTTGACATTATTTGCGTTTTTCTCAGGAATGTGCTTTGAACAGATAAAAGCAGATTCTTTGTTTGCATTCACATCAGAAGAAGAGCCTCTTTCTTTTGTAGGAACGTGTGATGCTGCGATATCAGATGCAGAGCTATGTACAGTAGAAATGCTGGGTCTTAGCAACCTCACGTATGTGGGACAGTCTGCGAATAAGACGGCGTATAGCAGGAAGAATTTGGAAGTGTTTTTAGAGGTTCTTTGTGCAGATGTAGGTTCGCCTTCCCTTTCCGCTTTCTTTGAAACCATGAACGCAGTAGATTTTCAAAAACTGTGTCATCGTTTTGTTGTCTTAAGTTACATCCATAATACCGATGGTAAAAAACGAAATTAATTCATAATCCGGGATGATTCCTAAATTTCATCATGAAATTTTTGATGCAGGATATATCAGGAATCAGAAAGGAGATAATTCCAAATGTGACCTATGAATGGCATAGGTTTGTTTCAGTGCGTAAAAATGGGCAACTGCTCTAAAACACTTGGAACAGTTGCGAGTATCGAATGGAGGAATAAAAATGAATATTTTCGTTGGAATCATGGCTGCTATTGTCGTTGCTGCCGGAGTTATGGGCTGGTGGATGGAAAATGGCAGGAATAAAGAAGATGAAACTAAGAATACAATGGTAGAAGAACAAGAGCAGAGCGGAAACGGAGGAAAAGCATGACATTCACAGACTTAATGGGACTCCTTGGTGGATTGGCTTTGTTTTTATACGGTATGCAGATGATGAGTACCGGATTAGAAGCTGTAGCAGGAAATAAAATGAAAATGATTCTTGAGAAACTTACTGCCAATCGTTTTGTAGGCGTATTGGTGGGAGCAGGAATTACTGCGGTAATACAGTCTTCTTCCGCAACTACTGTCATGGTAGTAGGATTCGTAAATTCAGGAATGATGACATTAAAACAGGCGGTCTGGATTATAATGGGTGCTAATATCGGTACTACCATTACCGGACAGTTGATTGCCTTAGATGTAGGAGAGGTTGCTCCTTTGGTGGCATTTATAGGTGTAGCTGCCATTGTATTTTTGAAGAATGAAAAAGTTAAGCATATAGGCGAAATCATGGCAGGATTAGGTGTTCTTTTCATTGGAATGGATATGATGAGTGGAGCTATGAAACCTTTAGCCAATTCAGAAGAATTTGTAAGTATTTTGACAAAGTTTGAAAATCCATTTTTAGGAATTCTGGCGGGAACAGTGTTTACTGCTCTGATACAGTCTTCTTCTGCTTCTGTCGGTATTTTACAGGCTTTAGCAGGAAGTGGAGTCATTGGATTAAACAGTGCGGCCTTTGTATTGTTTGGTCAGAATATCGGTACTTGTATTACGGCACTTTTAGCATCTGTAGGAACCAGCAGAAATGCTAAGAGGTCTACAGTGATTCATATTATGTTTAATGTAATTGGAACCATTGTGTTTACGATATTATGTCTGGGTACTCCGTTGATTTCCATGGTGCAGGGATGGACTCCGGGAAATGTACCGGCCCAGATAGCAAATTTACATACTACGTTTAATATTGTTACCACCTTACTTTTACTTCCGTTTGGTGCAGGGCTTACTAAACTGGCAACTTTAATATTAAAGGATAAGGCAGAATCGGTAGATAATGAAGTAAAAGTACATTATCTATTAGATATCAAGCATATTAATACAGAAAAGCTGGGTGCTTATCTTATTTGCATGGAAAGTATTAAAAAAGAACTGATGCGTATGTTGGATATGTCAAAGAGTAATGTTCTAGAAGCTTTTGATGTGTTTAAGAAGCAGGATAAAGCGAAATATGAAGTCATAGAAAAAAGAGAAGAGTATGTGGATTATCTAAACAAAGAAATCTCAAAATATATTACCAATGCAGTGACACATGAAGGAACCAGCAGTGGTAGTACAGTGTTTAACGCTTTGTATGCGATTACCAGCAATATAGAAAGAATCAGTGACCATGCCATGAATATTGCAGGTTACTCCCACATGATTGCGGAAAAGAAAATCACTTTTTCTGAGCATGCCCAGAAAGAGATTCATGAATTACAGGAAATTTGTAATAAATTATTTGAATTGCTGAATCAAAGACCGGAAGATGTGGTTGACTGGCATGAAAAGGTGGCCTGTATGGAACAAAAAATCGATGATGTCACAGTGCAGTATCGAAATAATATGTTTATCAGAATACAGCAAGGTTCCTGCTCCGATGAAGGAAGTATTTTGTTTTCCGAAATGCTGACGGATTTTGAAAGAATCGGAGACCATGCACTTAATATTTCGAATGAGATGCTAAAAATAGCAATCGTTGAAAATAAATAGAAAAAAAGAAAGGAGGAAATTTGGAACTTTAATCCATTGTAAGAGGTAGAACCATGATTAAAAATGTATTAAAAGGTATTGTAATAGGAATTGCCAATATTTTACCTGGTGTCAGCGGTGGTACCATGGCAGTTTCTATGGGAATTTATGACAGGTTAATTCATTGTATTAACCATTTATTCAAAGAATTTAAGCAGAATGTATTGTTTTTATTTCCCATTGCCATAGGAATGGTGATTGCCATTATTGCCAGCGCCTTTGGGATTGATTATTTGTTTGAAAGCTTTCCTGTGCAGACGAATCTGTTATTTATCGGATTGATTTTAGGCGGACTTCCGGCTATGTATGAAAAGGTGAAGGGAAATACCGTAAGACCCGGACATATGCTTTGCGTGGTATTGTTGTTCCTGCTTGTGGTAGGAATGGCATTGCTAAATGAGCAACAGGGTGGGGCCACAGAAATCAATACCGGGGTGCTGGATTTGGTGAAACTGTTTTTAGTGGGTGTTATTGCGGCAGCTACTATGGTAATCCCAGGGGTCAGCGGCTCCATGATGCTGTTATTGTTAGGATATTATAATCCTATACTGGATGCCATTAAGGATTTTGTGGCAGCTTTACTGCATATGGACTTTGAAGCCATGACGAAGGTACTGTTGATTTTGATACCTTTTGGTATCGGTGTAGTTGTAGGAATTGTGGCGATAGCAAGGCTGATGGAGTTTATTTTTCAAAAATATCCCCTCTATGCATATTGGTCCATCATTGGTTTGCTGTTAGCTTCTCCTATAGCGATTTTCATGGTGGGAACTTTCCCTGAAATTACCGTAGTAAGAGTGATTACAGGGGCGATTACGTTTGGATTAGGATGCTTCATTTCAGGAAAACTGGGTGAAAAATAAGAAACACAAAACAAAAAGAAGAAATTTGTAAGAAATTCAAAGGAAAAGGGTAGATAAAATGATAGCACAAATTTTTGCAGTAATCATATTTGTGGCAATGTTTATTTTTATTGTTACGGAAATCGTGGAGCGTCATGTTGTATCATTGATATGTGCGGCACTTACCATGATATTTGTTTTTGGATTCGGTATGCACAGTATGGATGCAGTGGTGAAAACCATCAATCTTCAAAGTATTGTTTCACCAGGTTTCTGGTATGCGGCTGCTGAGTCAGCAGAATCCGGTGCCGGAATTAACTGGGAAACCATTTTGTTTATATTTGGTATGATGGTTATGGTAGAGGGAATGGCGAAGGTAGGATTTTTCCGCTGGCTTTGTATGAGAATTGCCAAGATGGTAAAGTATAAAATTATTCCTCTTTTCATTACATTTATGATATTATCTACAGTATTAGCAATGTTCATTGACAGTATTACTGTTATTTTGTTCCTTGCAGCAGTTACCATAGAATTATCACAGTTACTGAAATTTAATCCGGTACCTATGATTCTTTCTGAAATTTTTTGTGCGAATTTAGGTGGTTCCGCAACCATGTGTGGGGACCCGCCAAACATTATCATTGGAACTTCATTAGGATTTTCTTTTGCAGACTTTGTGACTAATACAGGATTGATTACATTGATTTCTTTTGTTGCAGTATTACTGTATTTTTATCTGGTATTCAGAAAGGAATTACTGGCGAATGCAAAAAACGATATTGATGTTGCTTCTTTGCCAACTCCGGAATCTGCAATTACAGATAAAAAAGGTTTTGTAGTTAGTTGTATTATTTTCTTTGTTACAGTGTTACTTTTAATTACCCATGCCCAGACCGGACTTACGGTTTCTACCATAGGAGCTTTTGTAGCAGTGGTAACCTTGATTGCATCCGGCAAAAGTGCATTGGAACTACTTAAGAAAGTGGATTATAAGACCATTTTCTTCTTTATTGGCTTATTTGTAGTCATCGGTGGATTGGAACAGACCGGCGTATTGGAGGTTCTGGCTGGCTTTATCGGAAAAATCAGTGGTGGAAACACTATGGTTATGATTGCCATTATTATCTGGTTATCTGCCATTGCCAGTGCATTTGTAGATAATATTCCATTTGCAACTACCATGATACCGGTTATTAAGAGTTTATCCGCAACTTATGGTGTGGATTTATCGACTCTTGCATGGACTTTGGCTATGGGAACCGACATCGGAGGAAGTGCGACACCAATCGGCGCCTCTGCGAATGTAGTCGGAATTGCTACCGCAGCCAGAGAAGGACATATCATTAAATGGGGTAAATATTGCAAGAAAATGGTTCCAGCCACTTTAATGGTAGTTTTTATTTCAATGCTTGTGATTTACGCAAGATATTTATAAGGAGAGGGGAATTTTTGTTATGAGTTCACAATTAATTATTTCTATAGGTAGAGAATTTGGAAGCGGTGGTCACGAGATTGCTCAGAAATTAGCAGATTACTATCATATTCCATTGTTAGACCATAATTTACTGGATGAAATCGCCGCAGAAAAACAGCTGGATGTTAAGAATTTCCATGGCTTGGATGAAAAAAAGAAAAAAATCGGGTTATCCAGAACGGTTCGTGGTTTTAGCAGTTCTCCGGAGGAGAATCTTTCCCTCCTTCAATTCGATTATTTAAGAAAGAAGGCTGCAAAGGGTGAGTCTTTCGTTATTGTAGGACGATGCAGCGAAGATGTCTTAAAAGACTATGAAGGATTGATTTCTATTTTTATTCTTGGGGATAAAAAGGTGAAAGTAAAGAGGGTTATGGAACTATATGATTTATCAGAGTACTATGCGGAAAAGTTCTTAACGGAAAAGGATATGAAGAGAAAGAGATATCACAATAGTTTCTGTGAAGGAAAATGGGGGGATTCCAGAAACTATGACCTTTCTATTAACAGCAGTAAACTTGGTATTGAGGATACAATCACAATGTTAATTCAGTATATTGATATGAGAAAGATGGTATAAATGACAGGATACGTTTTATGTGCAGCCGGTATTATATTACTTTGTGTACTGGCAGAAAAATTTTCGGATAAATTTGGCATGCCGGCATTGATTTTATTTATGTTTATCGGTATGTTGTTTGGAAGTGACGGAATTTTTGGAATTCCTTTTGATAATTTTTCCCTTGCGGAAAATGTTTGTTCCATCGCATTGGTGTTTATCATGTTCTATGGTGGATTTAATACGAAGTGGAGTGCCGCAAAACCTGTGGCAGGAAAGGCTATCGCATTGTCCACCTTAGGGGTGGTAATTACTGCGGGAATTACTACTTTGTTATGTAAGTTATTTCTGGGATTTTCCATACAGGAAAGTTTTTTAATTGGTGCGGTGTTATCTTCTACGGATGCAGCCAGTGTGTTTGCAATTCTTAGAAAGAAAAAATTGAATTTAAAGGATGGTACTGCTTCTATTCTTGAAGTAGAAAGTGGTAGTAATGATCCTATTGCCTATATGCTTACCATCATTGCCATTAGCATGATGGGGAGTTCCCAAACCGGTGGAGTGGCGGAATTAATCGTTTTACAGATTGTCTTTGGTATTCTGGTGGGTGTCTTGATTGCATTCTTATCTTTGGTGATACTGACTAAGACCAGTCTGGTGTCAGAGGGGCTTGATACTATCTTTATGATTGCCATGGTATTTGTCTGCTATGGTGTCACAACAGTGGTAAAGGGAAATGCTTATCTTAGTTTATATCTTTTAGGTATTATCATTGGTAATAGTAAGATAAAGCATAAACAGACATTGATTCCTTTCTTTGATGGAGTCACTAGTTTATCTCAGATATTGATTTTCTTTTTGATTGGATTGCTGAGTTTTCCACATCAGATGCCTCAGATTATGCCTCAGGCATTGGCAATCGTAGTGATATTAACTGTGATTGCAAGACCTGTGGCGGTGTTTTTATTGATGATGCCTTGTAAGTGCAGCTTTAGGCAGTGTATGTTGATTTCCTGGGCAGGGCTTAGAGGTGCTTCTTCCTCTGTATTTGCCATTATGGCAGTGGCGGCAGGAATTACAATGAAGCAGGATTTGTTCCATATCGTATTTATGGTTTCTTTGTTTTCTGTTGCAATACAGGGAACCATGCTTCCTTTTATGGCGAAGAAGTTTCATATGGTGGATGATACTGCGGATGTAAGCAAGACCTTCAATGATTATCAGGAGGAAACTTCCTTCCAATTGATGCGAATGCACATTCCGGAGGGGCATAACTGGGCAAATAAAAAGGTGAAAGAGGTGTCCATGCCTACGGGTTCTTTGGCGATTATGATTAAGCGGGGAAAGGAAACCATTATCACGAAGGGAGATACTTTGATTGTACCCGGGGATAATGTGATTTTGAGCGTACCTCCTTATACACCTTCCGAAAATGAACAGCTTCAGGAACAGTTGATTGGGAAGGGGCATGAATGGTGTGGTAAGTCCATTGGAGAGCTTAAGCTAAGTGCAGATGAATTGATTGCCATGGTGATTCGTGGAGAAGAAACCATTATTCCGGATGGAAAGACTGTGATTCAGTCCGGGGATGTGGTGGTAGTGTATCGGTAAGAGATAGCAGGAATGAGGTAGCCCCCTCATTCCTGCTTTTTACTTTAATAAATCAGATAATATGGCAGCATAAAAATAATCAGTTTCATGGTAAAATATGACAGAACGTTACTGTACACTCAGTACCCTGACACTTGCTGTCAGGGTACGTAATAGTGTGATTCAGGAGTTGGTTTTTGCTTCGCGTAGCGAATTTGCATGCAAAAACCAATCGTTACTGTTCACGTGTGAACAGTAACGACAGAACAAATGTTCTAAAAATCATTTACAATAAAATATAGTTTTGTTATAATGAAAAAAGATATGGGTGGAATCTGCTGTTACTGTTCATGTGTGAACAGTAACAATCTGCTAACGGAGTTTAAAGAAGAAAGACAGGGTAATGAGAAGGAAGTGGCAATGAATGGCGGAGAAAGTGATATTTCATATTGATGTAAACAGTGCTTTTTTGTCCTGGGAGGCAGTTTATAGGCTAAAGCATCTTGGAGGAAATGTGGATTTGAGGGAAATTCCTTCGGCAGTAGGAGGCGATATTGCAAAAAGGCATGGGATTATTTTAGCGAAATCCATTCCTGCGAAGAAATATAACATTCATACCGGAGAGCCGGTGGTGGACGCATTGCGAAAATGTCCAAGTCTTACATTAGTGCCTCCGAATTATGAATTGTATGAAAAGAATTCCAAGGCTTTTATAGAACTTTTAAGAAAATATTCAGATGTAGTGGAGCAGTATAGCATTGATGAGGCTTTTGTGGATATGAGCGGAACGAAGAAGTTGTTTGGTTCACCTGTGGTAGTGGCGAATGCGATAAAAGACGAGATACACAGAGAACTTGGATTTACTGTGAATATCGGCGTATCCAGCAATAAACTTCTTGCGAAGATGGCGAGTGATTTTAAGAAGCCTGATATGGTGCATACATTGTTTCCGGATGAAATCGAAAAGAAGATGTGGCCTTTGCCGGTAAGGGATCTGTTTTTCGTAGGCGGCGCTTCGGAGAAAAAATTAAAATCTTTGGGGATAAAGACCATTGGAGATTTGGCGAAGGCAGATGTAAGGGTTTTAAAATCCTTATTAAAAAAGCAGGGAGAAACCATTTGGAATTTTGCCAATGGAATTGATGTATCCAAAGTGGAGCCAATGCCTGTGGATAATAAGGGATACGGAAATTCTACGACGATTTCCTTTGATGTTGTGGATGCACAGACTGCGAAGATGGTGTTGCTTTCCCTGGCGGAAAATGTGGGGCGAAGACTCAGAAAGGATGAGGTAAGAATCGAAGTGGTGTCAGTTGGAATTCGTTTTTGCGACCTATCCTATATGTCACATCAGAAAGTGCTTTCCTGTTCTACGAATATAACGAAAGAAATCTATGAAGCGGCTTGTTCTTTGTTTGATGAATTATGGGATGGTACACCGATTCGGCTTTTGGGGCTTCAGACCAGCAGGGTATCAAAGAATGAAAATAATAGACAGCTGACTTTATTTGATGATACGGATTATGAGAAACTGGAAAAACTGGATAAGGCAGTGGATAGTATTCGGGAACGTTTTGGGATAGATGCCATTCAAAGGGCTTCTTTTCTCATGCAGGACAAACTGGACCATGTGAATGGAGGAATTTCCAGAGAAAAAAGAACTGTGGATTATAGCAAGGAGAAGATAGAGTAAGAGAGTTAAGGTGGAGTCATGGCATTTAGATTGGGAGATATCATTGAGAAAAAAGAACATGGTATTTTACATGGTATCCAAAGAGAAATTGCCTGTGAATGCTGGTTTACCAGTCAGGGAAAAAGTATCCCGAAGTTAATTAAGGTGATGGATGAGAAAGGCTGTATCCATACAGTAGGGGATATACAGGTATTAACCACAGAAGAAAAAATCTATTCCGGAATACAGACGGTGGAGCATATCTGCACGATTCCTGTAAACGGAAGAAGAGAAGTTGTAAAATTAATATTTACAAAAGAAAGTTGTAAATGGGTAATAGTAGAAATGTAATGAAAGGTGTGGGGATGTATGAAAATATATGTGGATGCAGATGCCTGTCCTGTGGTTGGAATCGTGGAAAGAATAGCAAAAAAACATCAGATTCCGGTAATGTTATTATGTGACACAAATCATATCCTGAATTCCCAGTATAGCGAAGTAAGGGTGATAGGAGCTGGTGCAGATGCAGTAGATTTCGCCTTGATTAATCTTTGCAAAAAAGGGGATATTGTAGTAACACAGGATTATGGAGTGGCTGCCATGGCGCTGGGGAAAGGCGCATATGGAATTCACCAGTCCGGTAAGTGGTATACAGAAGATAACATAGACCAGATGTTAATGGAAAGACATCTGAATAAAAAAGCAAGACGTTCCTCCGGTAAAAATCATTTAAAGGGGCCGAAGAAACGAGGGGAGAAAGATGATTTAAAATTTGAGCAGTCTTTTCATGAGCTGGTCGTAATGGCGAAAGAAAAAGACCAGGAAAGGAAAGAAGAGTGAAGAAGATAAGTGGGTGGAAAGCGGAACTTTTCACAGATTTATCAAGTAATATGGTGGTATACATGGAGGATTTAGATGGGAAAACTTTTTAAAAATGTACTTCCTTATTGGAAGACAGTGATAATCATTTTTATGTTGCTGATAGTTCAGGCATATTGTGACTTATCTTTGCCACAATACACCTCAGATATGATTGATACTGGAATTCAGAACGGCGGAATTTCGCATATACTTCCAGAGAAAATGACAAAAGAGGATTATGAATATGCCAGGATGCTGATGACAGAGGAAGAAGGGGAGAAATTTGCGGGAGCTTATGAGTTTTCAGGGAATTTCTACGAACTTAAGGTGGAAGAGGAAGAAGAGCTTGAAACTCTGGATAAGGAACTTTTGATTCCGATTGTACTTTCACATCAGATGTCAACTATGGAAGAGTCGACATTTAAAGAAATGGTAATAGGAACAGTGAAAAATAATCCGGAAATGGAAGGAATGACAGAACAGATTCGGGATATGAGCGTAGCAGATATCCAGGAAATGTTCCAAATGGAGATTTCTACTTTTGACGCTTCCGATGAAGAAGGAACAGTGAAGACTTATGTAGACATAAGGCCATTGATAGCAATGATGATAGAATCCGGGCAGATGAATGAAGAGATGCTTTTTTCTTCCAGGGAGACCATGGAAAAGACCATAGAAAGCATAGGAGAAAGCACAGTGCATTCTATGGGGATTGCTTTTGCAAAAGCCTGTGATACCAGAGCAGGAATTGATGTGGAGGAATTGCAGATAAAATATCTGTCTGTTTCTGGTGCTAAGATGGTGGGAATGACGATGATAATGGTAGTTGCCGCCATTCTTTTAGGATATTTCGCTTCTAGAGTCGGAGCCGGAATAGGCCGGGATTTAAGAGGAAAGATATTTTCCAACGTAGTAAGTTTTTCAAACTCAGAAATGGATCGATTTTCTGCAGCATCCCTGATTACACGAAGCACCAATGACATTCAGCAGATTCAGATGGTTACTGCGATGATGCTTCGAATGGTGTTATATGCCCCGGTTCTTGGAGTGGGCGGTATTATAAAAGTTGTAAATACAGGTGCGAACATGGGATGGATTATTGTGCTGGCAGTAGTAGTGATTTTAGGATTTGTCTTACTGCTTATGAGTGTTGCCATGCCTAAGTTTAAACTGATGCAAAGTTTGGTGGATAAAGTAAATCTTGTTTCAAGAGAGATATTGACAGGCTTAAATGTAATAAGAGCCTTTGGAAGAGAGAAGACGGAAGAAGAAAGATTTGACCAGGCCAATCAGGAGCTGACCAGAACCCAGCTTTTTACCAACCGGGTTATGACCTTTATGATGCCGGGTATGACTATGATTATGTATGGTGTTACCCTGCTTATTGTATGGGTGGCATCTAAAAATATTGATGCCGGAACATTACAGGTGGGACAGATGACAGCGTTTATTACTTATTCCATGATGATTATTATGGCATTTTTAATGCTGACTGCCATGTCTATCATGTTACCAAGAGCCGGAGTTGCGGCAGAGCGTATAGATGAAGTATTAAGAACTTCCTCTTCTGTAACGGAAAAAGAGCAGGTTCAGGCTATAGAGCAAAAAAAAGGTGTCGTATGTTTTCAACATGTGGATTTTAAATATCCGGGTGCAGAGGAAAATGTATTAGAAGACATTGATTTTGTGGCAGAGCCGGGAAAGACATTGGCGATTATCGGAAGTACCGGTTGTGGAAAGTCTACACTAGTAAATCTGATTCCAAGATTTTATGATGTTACCGGTGGCAGCATCAGTATAGATGGAGTGGATGTTAAGAATCTTTCCTTAAAAGAACTTCGGGAGATGATAGGTTTTGTTCCACAAAAAGGTGTACTTTTTTCCGGAACCATTGCATCAAATCTTAGATTTGGAAATAGAAATGCAACAGAAGAAGAAATAAGAGAAGCTGCAGAAATTGCACAGGCAGCAGATTTTATTGAAGAAAAGCATTCTAAGTATCAAAGTGCCATTTCCCAAGGTGGTACGAATGTTTCAGGAGGTCAGAAACAAAGACTCTCTATTGCCAGAGCCATTGCGAAACATCCGAAGATTTTTGTCTTTGATGATAGTTTTTCCGCACTAGATATGAAAACAGATGCTGCACTTAGAAAAGCATTAGGAGAAAAGATTTCAGAGTCTACGATTATTATTGTTGCCCAGAGAGTCAGCACCATTCTTCACGCTGACCAGATTCTTGTGCTGGAAGATGGAAAAATCGTAGGAAAAGGAAGTCATGAGGAGTTATTAAAGAATTGTGAGGAGTATCTGCAGATTGCAAAATCACAGCTTTCTGCGAGAGAACTGGGAATAGAAGAAGGAAAGGAGGAAAAGTAACATGGCAGGTGAAGAACAAAAAGTGGAATTTAAACCCAAAAGACCAAGAGGACCCATGGGTGGCCCCGGTGCTATGATGGGTGGTGAGAAGGCTAAGAATTTTAAGGGTTCCATTGGAAAACTGATAAAATATATGGGAAGTTATAAATTTGCAATCCTACTGGTTATGGTAGTAGCGGCTATTTCTACGGTGTTTAGTGTTGCAGGCCCAAAGGTAATGGGAAAGGCGACTACGGCTCTGGCAGAGGGATTGATGATGAAGATTAGTGGTACGGGCGGTATCGATTTTGACTATATCCGAAACATCCTGTTCCTTACCCTTGGAATTTATACTATCAGTACCATATTCCATTTTATACAGGGATGGACCATGACTACCATTACCCAGAAAGTCTGTTATCGAATGCGAAAAGAAATTTCTGAGAAAATAAACCGAATGCCTATGAAATACTTTGAAAGCCGTACCTATGGAGAGGTTTTATCAAGAATCACCAATGACGTGGATACTTTAGGCATGGGATTAAATCAGAGTATTACCCAGATTATTACTTCTATATGTACGATTATCGGTGTAGTTGTGATGATGCTAAGCATTTCTCCTTTGATGACTTTGATTGCCATGGTAATTCTTCCGGTTTCTATGGTGCTGATTTCTCTTGTAGTAAAGAAGTCTCAGAAATATTTTAAAATGCAACAGGAATATCTGGGACGTATCAATGGACAGGTGGAAGAAACTTATGCCGGACATTTGGTAATTAAGGCCTTTAATAAGGAAGAAGAAACGAAGGAACAGTTCAACCAGACCAATGGAATTTTATATGAAACAGCATGGAAGTCCCAGTTTCTATCCGGTATGATGCAGCCCATTATGAATTTCGTAGGAAATTTAGGCTATACAGCTGTTGCTATATCCGGTGGTATCCTTGCAACTAAGGGAGTGATTACCATTGGAGATATTCAGGCGTTTATCCAGTATGTAAAGAATTTTACGCAGCCAATTACCCAGATGGCACAGGTCATCAATCAGGTTCAGTCTATGGCTGCCGCGGCGGAAAGAGTGTTTGAATTTTTGGAAGAAGAAGAGGAAGACCAGATAGCCGCAAATCCTGTAAAGCTGGATGAGATAAAGGGAAGTGTGGAATTTCAAAATGTTCATTTCGGATATCAGCCTGAGAATATCATCATCCACGATTTCAGTGCAAAGGTGAAACCGGGACAAAAGATTGCGATTGTAGGACCTACAGGAGCAGGTAAAACCACCATGGTGAAACTGCTGATGAGATTTTATGATGTAAATTCCGGAGGAATCTTTATCGATGGACATAACGTTAAGGATTTTAACCGTCATGATTTAAGAGAGGCTTTTGGAATGGTATTGCAGGATACCTGGCTGTTTAAAGGCTCCATTATGGAAAATATCCGTTACGGAAGGTTGGATGCTACGGATGAAGAAGTAATTGAGGCCGCAAAAGCTGCTCATGCCCATCATTTTATTAAAACGTTGCCGGATGGTTATCAGATGGAGTTAAATGAAGATGCCAGCAATGTATCCCAGGGACAGAAACAGTTACTTACCATTGCAAGGGCAATACTTGCAGATAATAAGATTATGATCTTGGATGAAGCCACTTCTTCCGTAGATACCAGAACGGAAGTCCGGATTCAAAAGGCGATGGATAATCTTATGAAGGGAAGAACCAGTTTTATTATTGCTCATAGACTGTCTACCATTAAGAATGCAGATTTGATTCTGGTAATGAAAGATGGAGATATCATCGAGCAGGGAACCCACGAAGAATTATTAGAAGCCAAGGGATTTTACGCAGACTTATATAATTCACAATTTGAAGAAGCAGTGTAATAAAAATAGTTACTGTTCCGATAGTATGATTCAGGGATTGTTTTTTTCTTCGCGAAGCGAATTTGTATGCAAAAACCAATATGTTACTGTTGTGTGAATGGTAACAATGATAGAAATTCCCCCATTTTGTGAGGCAATATGCTTTAACAAAATGGGGGTTTTGTGGTATAATTGGTTAAATTATAGTGTGATTTTGATGTGATGTAAAACATAAGAAGAAATGTTAGAATATACCGTTTGCAGGATGGAGGATTTCTATGGAAGAAGTTGAAAAATTACGATATCAGGATGAATTAAAGGCAAATAAATTTAGCTGTATCTTCCTTTCTATTATGTGTAGTGTTTGTCTGCTGGTCTGGATTGCCAATGAGTGTGGTTTCTTCGTGGTAAACCGGACTTTTATGAGGATTGGGATGATAATTGCCTGCATTTGTTTGGTGATTCCATTGCTGATATATTGGAGGACAAAAGGAAAAAATACATGGTTTAAATATGTTTTAATTGTTTGTGTTTCTTTTATGGCCATAGCAATTCAAACCTTTCTTACTTTTCATGGTGTGTTGTTATGTCTGGTTCCTATTATTCTTGCAGCACAATATTCCAAGACTAAAGTATTTAAACTGGCATTTATTATGAATGTAATTGGTGTACTGGTTGCAGTGGTGTTAGGATATTACATTGGCTGTTGGGATGGCAATATGATTTATGCTACTACATATGGAATTACGCTGGAACTGGATTCTATTGCCAAAAGAGCTGAAATTATGAACGGGGAATATATGCGACAGCTTATCGTATTTTTTGCATTACCAAGAATGGTGATATTTTCCACCATTTCCTTAAGTGCGTTTTATATTTTAAAGAATGCAAAGTTACAATATGTAAGACAAAATATGATTCGAATACAGGCAGAAACAGATGGACTGACAGGGCTTGAAAACCGGGCAAAATATAATGACCGTATTAAGAATGAATATGCAAAGTTAAATTCCGTTTATATTGCATTTATTGATGTAAATTATTTGAAAAAGATGAACGATGTTTGCGGACATGAAGCGGGGGACTCTGTTTTAAAGAGAGTTGCAAATGAAATGAAGAGAATCGTGGATGAAAATATACATGGATACCGGATTGGTGGAGATGAGTTTGTTCTTATTTTTTGCAACTATTCCAAGGAAAGGGCAGAACGTGCTTTAAAAGAATGGGAGAAGGATATAGAACCTTTAAATCGAAAAGAAGACCCGGTGCATTGTTCTTTGGCAATTGGGAAAGCCTTTTCCAAAAAGCCTGTGGATATTGAAAAGGTCTTGAAAGATGCAGATAAGGATATGTATGAAGTGAAAAAGGCAATGAAGGCGGAGCGAAGAGATTAGATGGAAATCGAAATCGGTGAGATAGGGAACCATTCATGAAAATCTGTGGTAGGATTCTTTCGGAATCAAAACCCTTGGCTTTATTGTAAAGCCAGCCAAATTAGAGCAAGTAGAAAAATGGCTGCGGGTGGCATTGGCAGATATAAAAGAAAATGTAGAAATTGAAATCAACAGTCTTTTAGAGAAGCAAAGTCTGACTTTGAAATTGGAAGATATTCTATATTTTGAAGGAGATAGGAATTATACAAAATTATATATATCGAATCATCTGAAGGGAGATGAGAAGTATAAACTCCTGACAAAAAAAATAGGTGAACTGGAAAAAGAATTAAAGAAGTATTCTATCATCAGGGTGCATAAATCTTATATGGTAAATCTGCACAAGGTAATGAGTGTGGAACAAAACATTACATTGATGGGAACAGAGGAAAAGATTCCGATAGGAAGAGCATATAAAGAAGAAGTAAGGAATCGTTTTATTGAGTTTGCGAAGGAGAAGGTGAGATTGAGGATATGATGGAAGAAACGATTTGTCTGGCACTTTACCTATTAACTGAGTTTATAAATTACACCTTGACTTATGATGTTATTTTTCAGTCTCCGGTAACCAAAAAGAAGAGGAATTGGCTGTTTAGTTTTTTAGTTGTTTTTTTGGTACATTTTTTCGTCATGTATTATGGAGGGTTGGAACTAGCTTTTAATATCAGTATATTTACGATGATAATTGTGCCGGTATGCTTATTGGAAACGAGGAAAATGAAGAATTATGTGCTTTACTTTTTTGTGGTTTTTATGTCCGCCACAATCATTAGTTGTGTTTCCTTTATTTTAGCTGTTTTACTGGATATATCGGAAAGTAGCGTTAGGGAGGATAGTTGGTTAACGGTGATACGTCAAATGGTGCCGGCTATTTTGTTGCTTTGTATTTTTATTTATATAAAAATTAGGAAGAAAGATGAAATTCAAATTCAGTTGGGAATTTGGCAATATATTTTAATATTTATTTGTTTATTTTGTGTATATCAAACCTTGGGACCAATACAGGCACTTTCTAGTGGCAATGTAACACAAAAGAATATTAATGCTTGTGGCGTGGGAATTTCTATCACCTGTATCATTTTTGTGATTCTTATTTTATGGCAAGGGATTTTTTTAGCTAGGGAAATACGATACAAGGAACGAAATAAAAATAGTGAAGAGTTACTTAAAATGCAGACAGAGTATTTTGAACAGACCATGTCACAAGATGAAACCATGCGTCGTCTTCGTCATGACATGAATGCCCATATTGCAGCATTAAAGTCTTTTTGCAATACCAATGAAAATGAAGAATTAGAAAAATATCTGAATACCATGATAAAAGAGTCTGCAATCTATGATGTGAAAGTGTATACAGGAAATAAAAGTGTGGATGCCGTATTGAGACCATTATTAGAAGATGCAAAAAAGAAGGAAATCCAGGTTGAAATACAGGGTACTCTTCCGGATGTGATAGAGGTTTCTACCTATGATTTATGTACTATTTTTTCAAATTTACTTAGGAATGCCATAGAATCTTGTGAAAAAATCGAAGATAATTCAAACAGAGTGATAAAATTAACTATGGTTTCTTATCAGTCCCTGCTCTTTATCACTATGGAAAATACAGTTGTGGGAGAGGTAAAGATAAAAGGGAATCAATTAGTTACTACAAAAAAAGATGTGAAATACCATGGATTAGGAAGTGGTAATGTAAGAAATGCTATAAAAAAATACGATGGTAGATTATCTTATCAATGTGAAAATGGGTGGTTTAAAGCCGAAATTGAAATATAGATAATATACACGATATCAGGAATAGAAGGTGCGTGGCAATCTATAGGTATCATGAATCAAAAAGAGTTTCTTTTGAAAAAAAGAATATGGAATTTATTTTGTTTGTATAACTGTATAATACAAAAATTTATAACAAAAAAATCAATCAGATGTCGTTTGTACAAAAAAATTGTCGTTGGTACATTTCTGATTGATTTTTTTTGTATAACGAAATATGATGAAAATGTAAAGAATAGGGAGGTGAGAAAAATGCTATTGTGGGGCGGATTCGAATGGATTTGGAATATATTTGGTTAGTTTAATACGACAAATTTAATTTGAAAGCATTAATTAAATCAAAAATATCCCAAATTAATAAATTTTGAGAAAACAAGGAGGAAATTTATGAGAGAATTATTAAGAAATAAAACAGTAAGAAAGAGTTTTAAACGAATGCTTGCTATAATTTTGGTTTTGATTATTACACTTACAAGTGTAAATTTAAACTCATTTATGAAGGTAAAAGCGTCAACGGAGTATAAAACATTGTACTTTATTGATAATACTGCAGAGCAATGGATAAAGAATGATTCTGCGGTAATGCAATTGGTGGACAATACGAATGGGCATGATAGTTATTGGATGACACAAAAGGATGATGTGACATGGTGTGTAAATGTACCGGAAAGTGCTTATAATATTACATTTAACCGTTATAGTTCGGACAAGAGTACAAAATGGAATTCATGGAGTGCCGGAGGAAGAGATGAAAACAATGCCTATTATGCTGACGGTGCTGAATATGGACATTGGGATGTGGTAGAAGAAGGAGAAAATTATTTCCATGCAGGGGATATTATTTATCTTGATTTATCTGAATTCTCAGATTGGGAAAAAGATGATGCGTTAATGTATATTAATTTTTCGGATGCTTCGAAAGAAGAAAATGGTGGGAATGACATTAGCATTACGAATGCAGATAAAAGTCTTTATGAGCCACAGAAAGTTTCCAATAAAGTAGATGAGTATGTGTATCAATATATTTTCACAGAAGATAGTGAAGGAGCAGTGAATTTAAGATTTTGGAGAGGTAATTCTGATACATTATGGAATTATTCATTAGTATTGTCTTATGAAGAATATTTAGATGGTATAAATTGTATTAAAGTAAAGGATTGGGACAATGCAGGTGTTATATTAGCTCATAATATAGAAATTGACATAGAAAAAGATAGCGATAATGATGGATTGTCAGATGATTATGAAGATAAAATAGGTACTAATAAGGCGAAAAAAGATACAGATAACGATGGTTTGAGTGATTATATTGAAGTGTCGTTAGGATATAGTCCAGTATTATCAGATACAGATGATGATGGGATTATTGATGGTGAAGAAGATTTCGAAGGAGATGGACTTACTAATAAAGAAGAAGTGAATATTGGGACTGATATTAGTTGGTGGGATACGGACGATGACGGATTAGATGATTATGATGAAATCAATAATTATTATACGTTGCCATTAATGGAGGATACGGATAGTGATGGTATTGTCGATGGTATTGAAGTAAAATTTGGACTTAACCCATTGGAAAAGGATAGTAATGGTGACGGAATAGAGGATGCATTAGAAAAAATTACTTATTTATTTGATGCTAAATTAATGATTGATGATTATGATAAGAATGTATATCCACAAGTGGAGCTGTCAGGAGATATAAAAACGCTGAATTCTTTTGAAATAAGTATAAAAGAAAACAATTATATTATTAATCAACGTATACCTGGTTATATAGGGAATGCATATGAATTTACAACAGAAAGTGAATTTGAAAGTGCTAAGGTTACATTTTATATAGAACCATCACTATTTGAGGATGAGAATTTTTTCCCTGCAATTTACTATTTTAATGAAGAAGAACAATTTTTTGAAATAGTTGATAATCAAATAATTGAGGGGAATACAGTTTCTGCTGATTTGGAACACTTTTCGACATATATTGTGCTGAATAAGAAAAAATTTGATGAAGTATGGGAAACAGAAATTGCTTATTTTGATGATGATGAAATAGAAAAGCCCTTTGATATAGCATTTGTTATCGATGCTTCTGGAAGTATGAGTACTGATAAAAAAATAAAGAATGATAAGGATGGTCTTAGATTAAAACTATCCAAAGAAATGGTGAAAAAACTGGAGCCTCAGGATAGAGCAATGGTAATTAAATTTAACTTAGATGCAACGCTGTTGCAAACATTGACGGATGACAAAGAGTTAATAACAAGTGCAATTGATGAGGTCGATTCTTATAGCCTTACAGCGATGTTTGATGGTATCCATTTAGCCAATAGTACATATGCTTTAGAATCTGATGATAATCATAGAAAAATTATGATTGTAATAACAGATGGAATAGATAATTATAGTATTTATTCGGCAAATACCGTAATTAATGAGGCGAAAGCTAATGATGTTAAAATTTACACAATTGGTTTAGGAAGTCAAATAGATGAAACGGTTTTAAAAAGAATTGCTTCAGAAACAGGAGGAAAATATTATTATGCTGCGATTGCGTCAGATTTAGAAGATGTATATGATGAAATAGAGGATGAAACTATTGATTATGAAACGGATTCAAATAATGATGGTATTTCTGATTATTACACCAAGCTATTGTGTGAAGGAAAGATGGGAACTGGTACGGGTGTCAGTGTATTTGAGGGGATTCCTTATGAAGACATACAAAAAAATGACGATTATGATGGAGATGGATTAAAGAATGGGGATGAACTTGAAGTGAAACGATGCACGACATGTGTATATGTAAAAATGAATTCTAATCCTAAGACAGGAAATTCGGATAATGATATATATAGTGATTTTACTGAAACAAAAGTATATTATACGAATCCGATGGAAGAAAATTTATTAATCGAAAGAGATGTTATAGAATTACTTGTTGATGGAGATTCTTACTATGCAGGCTTATATGAGGAGGAATATAGAAAGAGTAATAAAAAGCAGGTTTGTACATGGATTGGAAATAATATTTATGGTTCAAATGATGAAGTTCAGATTTATGAACAGGCATTGATTGATTATTTTAAAACTATTAATTTGGGTTTTGTAACAGAAATTGAAGGAAGAGAAAGAATAGAAATGCTTTTACAGTACATGGGTATAGTAGGCTCAGTGGTAGATGAAGCAAGAATTTCATTAAAAAATGATGCTAATGCAATAGATGAATTGCTTGAGTTAGAAAAGCAGATAGAAACTTTAAAAATATCTATTATTGATGCAGCAAATAGTTCGAATGGATTTACAAAAGCCGATTTTTATGAACAATATGATATTTTGCAGGGGTATTTAGCGGATGCTTCAAAAAAAAGTGATGATATTAAGGCTGCTTTAAATAAAAATGTTACTGTAAAAGGGAAAATTATGACTTTTGCACAAGGGAAAGATGCCACTGTTGGTGCAAAAACATTGGTATGGACTTCCAATATTCTACAAGTGGGAATGGACTGCATGGAAGAATATGATGATTATATTTCATTGAAAGCAAATATGGAAACTCTTCAAGAAAATATTTATATATTGGAAATTCTTTCGGAATCGGCTTATAATGAAAATGTAAAAAAAGCGGCATCTTCATTGCTTAGTGTAGCAAGAACAGAATATATTAATTTAGAAAAAGAGATATTAGATGCTTTTGGAAGTGGAGTGTTAAATTTAGTATTGCATGAGCTAATATCTAAAGTACCTGTTGTTGGCTTTTGGGTAGAATTAGGGTTATCGCTTGGTAGTATTATTATTCCATTATCTGATGTTAGCCAATGTGCAGTTCGGGTTTGTGGAGATTCTTGTATGGCAACTATTTTAGCAGCAGACTTGAAAAATTATTTGAGTAGAGATATAAATAAGATACTAACAGGTCAAGAGATTTATGTAGTAGATTCTGATTCTATAAACGAGGTAATTAAAAAATATATTAATCTTGTAGAAATGAGAAAGTTTGGTGAAAATGATATGATAGAACTTCAGAAAAGTGGAGCTGGGATTGTTAAATGGCTGTTGGATAAATCTGGACATGATACCGAAGAAATAATCAGTGAATGTGAAACTACGATTGAGTACTTAGAATGGTTAAAGGGACTTTATTCATTTAAATCTTTTCAAAAATCTAATGGGTGAGGGCTGTTGAACGAATGAATAAATATATAAAGACAAGTTATCTATATTTAATATCCTGTATTCCGTTTTTTGTGATTTATATAAAAGATTTTTTTGATTACTTTGCCGAAGGGAAGAACAAGTTCTTAATCTGGAGTATTTTTTATCTAGCCTTAGTGGGAGTTTGTATTTATGAAACAGAAAAAGAGAGAAGACGTGTAAGAAAAATTATTGCTAACGGGAAGTGTATAGAAGGAGTCGTAGATAGATTACAGGAAATTAAAAGAGAAACATTTTTTGATAGATGGGGGCATCCAGAGGAAACGGTAGCCTACCGGATTGTGGTTAAAGTGGAAGGGGAATATGATTCTATCAGATATTTTTATAGCGATGAAATTTCTCGTTGGAAGAAAAATCATATTTCGCCCAGAGTAAAGGTATATGATGATATGGAGGATATCTATATTGAATATGAAAAGACCAGGGAGAAGATGCATTATGAGGTTGAAAAAACAAGGGAAGTCGTGAAAGTGCAGTTTGCCAGAGGTTTTTTGGGCTCTATGAATGTCCTAGTTAATATAGGATTGATTGTGGTCTTGTGTTTTTTTATAACCTTTGTTTGGTGATATATAGATATATAATAGAAATGAAGATTCTTGACAAACACGATGCGATAGAAACGGTTGCTTACCGGATTGTGGTTAAAGTAGAAGGGAAATATGATTCTGTCAGATATTTCCATAGCGATGAAATTTCTCGTTGGAAGAAAAATCATATTTCTCCCAGAGTAAAGGTATATGATGATATGGAGGATATCTATATCGAATATGAAAAGACTAGAGAAAAGATACATTATGAGATTGAAAAAACAAGGGAAGTTATGAAGGTACAGTTTGCGAGAGGTTTTTTAGGTTACATGAATTGCCTTGCTAGTGGCTCATTAGTTTTATATATTTTAATACTGGCTTATTATAAATCTAGAGGTATTATTTAAAATGTTAAAAGAGTACAAGGTGGTTTTGAAGTAAATAAATGAGAAAATAGATAAATAATAAAACATTACAACCATCAAAGGTTTATGAAAGGCGAATCTTTGATGGTTGTAATGTTAGAATTTGGAAACTATGTCGAAGAAATATTTGGAACCAATAAAGTATTGATTTGAACTATAATAAATTAAGATGAGGGATAGCGGATGAAGAAAAAGGTATTTTTAATTGTGAGTTTGTTATTTCTTTCAGTTATAGCCATTTTGACAATGTATAAATATAAGTATCGAAATCAAGAACAAATGGAGATGAAACAACAAACTAGTGAAGCCCGGAAAGAAATGGAACAAAAAAAAGAGGAATTAATTCAATTATGTGCGGAATATGAAGAG
>JAFQCI010000092.1 GCA_017416505.1 Lachnospiraceae bacterium | reverse complement strand
GGGTTGCACCCAGATTCCACTAAAGAACGGTAGTCTTTCTTTTTCCATAACAACAGTGTTAGATGAAAATGGGGAAATCTGGATAGATTCCGACGAAACCGGACATTGCAGATTACTGGTGGATGACCGAATTCCTCTTACTAAAGAGGCATTGATTGAAATGTTTGATGAAAATACAGACTATGTGTTAAATTATGCTTTAGAATCCTTTGAAAGCCCTTAAAAAGATAAAAAGTCAGGATTTAGCCTCATGCCAAATCCTGACTTTTTCATATCACTTGCCAAATTATACTCTATAGCATCATCGTCATATATGGTGGAATACAAATAATCCCATCTTTAATAATCAGATTTCTAGGATGAATGATATAACTCTCACCTATACGCTCCTTATATTTTTCTCTGAAATTATTCAAGGATGTTGTTTTATATTGCTTTCCTGATTTCACTTCTATTGGAAACATCTTATATTTCAACTTACTGTTATTCGAGATAATAAAATCGATTTCCATATCATTTCTATGTTTATCTTCGTTATAGTGTGTATAAAAATAAAGCTTATGTCCATTTGCCACTAACATCTGTGCTATCACGTTTTCGTAAATCATTCCTTCGTTGATTTGCAATTTTCCTGCCAATATCTGTTTATACACTTCATCCTCAAGTAGTTCATTCTCGTCAAAGGCATGACTTACCAACAGTCCGGTATCTCCCATATAACACTTAACATAACTTCTCGTTTCATTTAACGATAAACCTACATTCGGATCATTACACAAAAAACACTCGTTGGATATCATAGAATCAGATAACCAGAAGAAGGTTTCTTCGTATTGCTCCGCATAACTACCCTCTTGCAGTTGCTTAAAAACGACCCTTTTTTCATGCTGTGAAAGGAATCCCGGAATCTGGTCATAAATTGAAAGCACCTTACTTCTGTACCTGACATTTATCTTCATAATATCTTCGCGGTACAATCTAAGAATGTCTCTCTTTTCTTTATCCGCCTCTGTAAAATCCTTTTTATTCTCAATAAATGCTACAACAGGCATTGGCATTCCACCCACAAGCATATACTGATGGAACAATAGCATCGCCTGATTGTGCATACTTCGTTCTAATGGCTCCCTCTTTTCAAAACATTTTTTGATATACTCTATAAGTAGCTCCTCACCAAGTGCAATCGCAAACTCTTCAAAATCCAACGGATACATATTGATATGGCGTTCTTCGGATGGTATCACAATATTCTTTACATTTTCTTTAATGGATATAAGTGAACCGGTTTCAATATAATCATATCTTCCATCTGCCACCAAGTATTTTATTGCAGCTCTTGCCTGCGGAAAAACCTGAACCTCATCGAAAATAATAAGTGACTTTCTCTCGATAAGTTTTTTCCCAAAATGAGTTTGTAATAGCATAAAAAAAGTATCAAGGTCATTCAAATGCCTTTCAAAATACCTTTCAATTTCCTTATCCCCTTTTGCAAAGTCAATTAGAATATAACTCTCATATTCATTTTTTCCGAACACCTCACAGATTGTTGACTTCCCAATACGACGTGCACCTTCTACCATCAGAGCCTTTTTTCCCTGGCTTTCATTCTTCCATTCCAAAAGCCTTTTATATATTTTTCTCTTTAATACCATAAGTACCTCCTGATTATGCGCACATATGCTGTTTGCTAATTCTTTGATTATACGCACATTGTAATTCATCTTTTGATTATACGCAAGTGTAAAAACAGAAAAATTTTCGATTATGCGCAGATAGTTTATGGATATTATGTCCATCACCATGTAATTTATGCAATGTTTTATTGGCTTGTTAATTGATAGTCCATTCTCTTTCAAACGTCTGAGCATAGTTTTAACTTCATATGGAAGTTTTTTATTTTAAAACCTGAAATGTCAATGTAATGGTAAACTTATCCTTCTCTAAGGCCGCTTCAATGTTTCCTCCCATCTGCTCCGTAAATTTCTTTGCAATGGCAAGTCCTAATCCGGTTCCTTTTTTTGTTCTGGATTTATCTGTAGTGTAAAACCGTTCAAAAATCCGTTCTACATCTGTATCTTCAATGGAGTCTGTCCGATTTGAAACCCGAAGGATGCAGGTTTCTTTTTCTTTTAACAGTTCCACCTCATATCCTCCGGTTCCATGTCGTAAGGCATTGCTTAAAATATTTTCAATCACACGAAAAACTGCATTCTTGTCCCCATTGATATAGACGGTTTCCTCACATATTTTAACCAGCGGTTCTTCATTTTGTTCGGAAAACTCACTATAAAAATTTGATAAAACATCACATAAAATATTAGCAAGGTTTACCTGTTCCATTTTTAAGGTAATTTCCCCATTTTCAATTCTTGCATATTCAAAGAGTTGGTTTAACATCCTTTGTACTGCGTCAAATCTGGATTCCATAATCTGAATGTACCGCTCTTGTTTTTCTGTAATTTCTGTTTCCTTCCGCATCAACTGAATATAGCCCCTAAGTGAGGTAAGGGGAGTTCTGATATCATGTGAAATACTGGTAATGCTTTCCCGAAAATTCCTGTTTACCTTCATGGATTCGATGGTAGCATTTCGATATTTTCTGATTACCCGGTTTATAAGAATCACCAGTTCATTGACTTCCTTTGCATTAATATAGCTGACCAGTCTGAGATTGGTATCCTCATCTTCTATAAACTGCATCTGTTCTACTAACATTTTTAGCTGCTTATTATAACCATGCAGACAGGCAGCCAATATAAAAATAATAAATAGTAAAATTCCAATTATTATGAATACTATTTCTTTTGTCATTTTTAACCCATTCCTTCTCCTTTTTATCGCACCAAAGCCCCAAATGAATTTTCTTCATCTGGGGCATATCAAAAGAGTAATCTGTGCGTTGCTGTGTTTACTCTTTATTTTATGATGTTATCTGTGAATTGCTTTGTATTTCCGCAATTCTATCTTATTTAATATCTGCCATTTTAAACTGAAGGGCACCTGCCACATAGGTAAATACTAATGTAAATATTCCTACGATAAGACCTTTTTCTAACAGTTCTGATGGAATGGATAAGGATGCAATATTTGCTATGACATTACCAATCCAATAATCTGCTACTTTTATCTTTTCATTGTCAATCAGTAAATCCACCAATTTAAAAATCATACTTGCAAACATAATAACACAAACATTAATGGCAATGGAACCACCTATATTTCGAACTACCATAGATATAAAAACCATAAATCCGGTTAAGGCTGCATTTAAAAAGAACTGGATGCCTAAAAAGGTAAGCAGATTACTTGTAAAATCTCCTCCGGTTTCGCCTAGACCCCATAATAAAGTTCCTCCTAAAAACAGGGTAAGTAAGGTAACAATTGCTAAAATAGTTCCACCAATCACACATACGACATACTTGGCAGTATATATTTTTGTACGGCTGAATCCTCTGGTAGCAATATTCTTAATAGCTCCACCTGAAAATTCACTACATACAAAGATGCTGACTAAAACTGCTAACAAGGTTTGAATCACATTTCCTGCAAAAGACATCTCTAACATGGAAATTCCGGATATGTTTTGGAAAAAGCTAAGGTCTAATTCTTCGCTTACCTGTACAGATGCACCTGATCCGCTGGCAGCCTGTTGATTAAGTTCTTCTATAAATTCCGGTGTGTAAACCTTTGACATCATTTCATATGATGCAAGTACTATGACTGACATAAATACTGCAATGATGCAGCAAATTAAAAAAGTACGACTTCTAAATAATTTTCCTATTTCTGCTTTTAATATATGATACATATTCTCCTCATTTCTGCGCTTCTATCCTTTGCGCCATTTTCTTTCAATTGTTCACTTCTATTCTTCCCCACCTAGCAGTTCCATGAAATATCCTTCCAAATCCTGCCCTGCCATTTTTAATTCTGTTACTTCCATGTTATTTTCCACTAAAGCCTTATTAATCTTCCCGATTTCATCAAGGTTAGAAAAAATACGGATTCCCTGTTCCTCTAATACTTCATACTCCGTAATTCCAAATGCAGTTTCTAAAATATTGGCTGCTTTTTTGGTATCATTTACTTTTACTTTAATGCAACGTTTACAACGTTCTTTTAATTCTTCACTGGTAAATTCCTCAATCAGACATCCATTTTTAATGATACCATAAGTTGTTGCGATTTTAGACAACTCCCCTAAAATATGACTGGAAATCAAAATAGTAATTTCCTGTTCCTTGTTTAACTTTAATAATAAATCTCTAATTTCTTTGATTCCTTCCGGATCCAGACCATTGATAGGTTCATCTAAGATAAGGAAATCCGGATTGGCAAGCAACGAAATGGCGATTCCTAGTCTTTGTTTCATACCAAGTGAAAAATTTCTTGCTTTCTTTTTGTCTTTGCTGTCAAGTCCCACCCATGCAAGTACCATATCACTTTGTTCTTCTTCTTTGATTCCATAAAGTTTTCTAAAATATTCTATATTTCCCTTTGCAGATAGATTTCCATAAATACCTGGACTTTCAATTAAAGAACCTACCCTTGCTCTTTGTTTTACCAACTCCTCACTTTCAAAAAGTTTCATACTTCCGGAAGTTGGTTTTGCAAGCCCTGTTACCATTTTCATCAAAGTGGTCTTTCCTGCTCCATTCTTTCCAATGAATCCGTAAATATCTCCTTTTTTCACGTGCATATTTACTTTGTTTACTGCTTTCTTTGAACCGTAAATCTTTGTTAAATTTTCTGTGGTTAATACATATTCCATGGATTACTCATTCCTTCCTTCATTTCTTTCTATTTCTTACTTCTGCTTTATCATAAGGGATATCTTTTTAGTTTTTTTAGGAAAAGTATAAAGTTTTCTTAAAGTTTCATTTTGAATCCGATACCCCATACTGTCTGGATATAAGTATCCTCCGGGTCAATTTTGGCTAATTTCTGCCTTATATTACTAATATGTACGTTTACCGCATTGTCTTCTCCAACAAATTCTTCTTCCCATACCGATTCGAAAATATTGTTTTTGGTATATACCTTGTTTGGGTGGCTCATTAATAGTTTTAAAATTAAATATTCTCTTTTCGTAAGGGAAACCTGTTCTCCTTTTAGAGTAACCAGAATATTATTTACATCTAATTTTAATTCCCTGATGCAGTATACATCTTCTTTTTTAGCACTGGCTTTGTTGTTTTTTCTAAGTGCTACCTCTACCCTTGCCAGTAATTCTTCTGTATCAAAGGGTTTGGTAATGTAATCGTCTGCCCCGCCTCGTAACATATGTATTTTACTTTCAATATCGTCTTTTGCTGATACTGCTATGACACAGGTATCTTTGTTGCCTTCTTTTATTTTTTCTAATACATCTTCTCCTGGCATTCCTGGTAACATTAAGTCTAGTAATACCAAGTCAAATGTTTGTTTTTCCATCCATAGCAATGCTTCCGTACCGGAGTATGCACTTACTACTTCGTAGTCTTGGCTGCTTAAGAGTTCTACTAACAAATTATTGATGTCCATATCGTCTTCTACGATTAATATTTTTACGTTATTCATCCTTACTTTTTCCTTTTTTATCTTTTTTACTATTATTTATTTCTTAATATCAACTTATAGTTTATCATTAAAAAAAGGAACTTACAATGAATAAAGAAATCGCAATTCTAAAAACATTGAAGTTTTATCTTGTATTTTCTCTCTCCGTATGCTAGCATAAAAGAAAGCATTAAACCTTGATGATTTACAATATCTTGGTTGATTTCTAAATCATTTTATTTCAATTCTATTATGGGAACCACTCCCATCTCTACTCATTCGTAGTAGTCGAACGTATTTTGAAATCCATGCTTAGAAAAAACAAATGAATCGGAATTCGAAATACAGGTTCGGATAGAAAAGAAAAATACCATTCTCGTAGATTATAAATGACCAAAACTACTTTTCCTGTGAACATTTTTCGAATTTCAGGAAAAGGAGGCACTATGACAAAAGATAAGAGGTTACAGTGGCATCCTGCATTTTTTGCAGGATTACAGATTGAATTACGAGATGAAGCTGATAAACTCACCTTTGAGCAAGAACATTACCTGTCAACAAAACCTTTACAAATCGACATACTTATTATCAAAAAGAATACAACTGACCGGATTCAGAAGAATATTGGACGTATCTTTCGCAAATATAACATTGTAGAATATAAAAGTCCGGATGACTACTTAAGTATCGACGATTTTTATAAAGTATATGCTTATTGTTGTCTGTATAAATCCACTGGTGATAACCAGAATGAGAAAAAAGCAAATGATATAACCATTACTTTTATCTGTGGCTTAAAAATATTACAAATCACTTAAAAAGACGTGATACTGCTGAAAAATTAATCGAAGAATACCAAAAACATGAAAAAGAAGAGCTTTACCAATCCATCATGAATATCATTATTCGAGCAAATCAGGAGACATTTGAGGAGGAAAAAAATATGCTTGAAGTATTATATGAAATATTTAAGGATGAAATAAAAGAAAACAGAGAACAAGGTGAAATACAAAAATTATTAAAACTGATTCAAAAGAAATTACAAAAAGAAAAGTCTTATGAAGAAATTGCAGATGAATTAGAAACTGATTTATATGTTGTGAAACAAATCTGTGAAGTGATAAAGGATGCAGAACCGGGAACTCCACAAGAAGAATTGGTAGATATTTTAATGTCAAAAAATCTTCTTAAAGAAGAAATTGTTTCGTTATAAATGATTTTGTTCTAATATAAATTTTGAATGATTGAAAGTTTTGAGGATTTGATTATGTATAAAATTTTAATTGTGGAAGATGATTTTACCATCGCTCATAGTATGAGCAGTCACCTTAGTAAATGGGATTTTGACACAAAATGTATCGAAGATTTTCATAGTGTAATAGAAACCTTTCAGGAATACGAACCGGATTTGGTATTGATGGACGTAACTCTTCCATGTTATAACGGTTTTCATTGGTGTAGCGAAATTCGAAAAGTTTCTAATGTACCAATTATTTTTGTTTCTTCCATTTCTGATAATATGAATATTGTAATGGCAATCAATATGGGCGGGGATGAATATATCGAAAAACCTTTCGATATCAATGTCCTTACTGCCAAAGTGCAGGCACTTCTACGCCGTACTTATGGACTTACCCAGAAAAAAGATACCTTGGATTACCGTGATTTATCCTTAAATCTCAATAGTTCTAACCTTTGTTGTAATGCCGAGGAAATTTCCCTTTCCAAAAATGAATATCTGATATTAAAACTTCTAATGGAACGACACAACCACATTGTTTCAAGGGATGAATTAATGGAGGTTTTATGGGGAAATGATGAGTTCATAGATGATAATACATTGACGGTAAACATTACCCGGGTACGAAAAAAGCTGGAAACCGCCGGATGTAAAGATTATATTAAAACCAAAAAAGGGCTTGGCTACATATTAGAGTGATGACAAGAAAGGACTGCGGCTTACAATGAAGTTTTTCGATTATCTTAAGGGACGTATCAAATATATTATTTTAGTGCTGTTTTGTAGTGTTTTAAATGTCGGTGTTCTTCTGATCTATAGTTGCGAGATAGAGCCGGTACTCTATGCTTTGGTGATTTACCTATGTTTTCTGCTGATTTGCGGTGGAATTGATTTTTATGTGCAAAGAAAAAAGCATACTATGCTGGTAAATTATGACCCATCCCATGAAGCGAATATTTCCACCCTGATTCAGGAAAAAGACTTGATTCGCAAGGATTATCAGGCATTAGTGGAAAGCTTGACAGAAGAAATACAAAAGGAACGCAGGGAACAAAATACCCATGAGCAGGAATTGTCTGATTTTTATACTTTATGGGTACATCAGATTAAAACTCCGATTGCTGCACTTCAATTATTATTGCAGACAGAACCGGAAAAAATTTCTGATATGAAGAGTGAATTGTTTAAAATTGACCGCTATGTGGATATTATTCTTGGTTACCTTCGTATGGAAAATATCAATCAGGACCTTAATTTCCAACATTATGCTTTGGAAGGTATGATAAAACAGGCAGTAAGAAAATATACCCCTCTTTTTATTAAAAGTCATCTTTCTTTAAAAATGGAGCATCTGGACTTTTCCGTATTAACGGATGAAAAATGGTTGGTTTTTGTAGTAGAGCAATTATTGTCTAATGCCATTAAATATACTCCTTCCGGTGAAATTCGTATTTTCGCAGATTATGAGGAGAAAGACGGAATCCGAAATACCCGTTTGTTTATTCAGGATACTGGCATCGGGATTCATCCGGAAGACCTTCCTCGAATTTTTGAACGATCTTTTACCGGTTATAACGGCCGTATGGATAAAAAAGCCAGCGGTCTTGGTTTATATCTTTGTGATACCATATTAAAAAAGCTGGGACATAACATTTCTATTGATTCGGTACCAAAGGAAGGTACTATGGTTACCCTTGTTTTTCATGAAAATTTAAACTATTAATATAACTATTAAAGATAAATTACCATCTCCCTAATAATTACTATATACAACTGCAAAGGGAAGGTTGCCTTATCTCAAAAGGTAGTGAAACAATTTTATTTCCTAAAATCCGTAATCTGTACGGCTCCCATAGGAGCCGTTTTGTTATTTCATCAGTATTTTTATCACGAACCTTTCAAAATTGTAAGGTTCGACTTTCAAAATGTAAGGTAAGGTTAAGGAAGAGCGGAAAAAACCTTGTTAGAATAGAGGCATAATAAACAACGCGGAGGAATTAAAATATGTCTATTTTACAAGCAGTAAACATCAAAAAAATATATAAAACCAAAATGGGTTCTAACCAGATAGAAGCATTAAGCAATATCAATTTTTCAGTAGAACCTGGAGAGTTCGTTGCGATTATGGGAGAATCCGGAAGTGGAAAATCCACCATGTTAAACATTCTGGCGGCATTGGACACCCCAACTTCGGGAGAGGTCTTTTTGGACGGCATGAATTTTTCTAATATCAAAGAGAAAGAACGTGCCGCATTTCGAAGAAATAACTTAGGATTTGTATTTCAGGATTTCAATCTTCTGGATACCTTCACTTTGGAAGATAATATTCTTCTTCCATTGGTATTATCCCAGACCAAATATGAAGAAATGCAAAACCGTTTACAACCTATCGCAAAATCACTTGGCATTGATACACTTTTGAAAAAATACCCCTATGAAGTATCTGGCGGTCAAAAGCAACGTACAGCTGTGGCAAGAGCCTTAATTACCAATCCCAAATTATTATTAGCCGACGAGCCTACCGGTGCTTTGGACTCAAAAGCCAGTGTAAACCTTTTAAATCAATTTGAGGAAATCAATCGTAGCGGTCAGACCATTCTTATGGTAACTCATAGTGTAAAGGCTGCCAGCCATGCCTCCCGGGTTCTTTTCATCAAGGATGGGCTGGTTTATCACCAGATTTATAAGGGGGATTCCACCAAAGATGAAATGTATAAGAAAATCAATGATACTTTAACCTCACTGTTGTCCGGAGGTGAGCAGCATGAATAAGCACATTTATGGAAAAATGGCAATCGACAATATAAAGAAAAGCAAAAAACTTTATCTTCCATATTTACTTACTATCATTGGAAGTATCATGTTTTTTTACATTTTAAATTCCCTCAGTACAAATACATACATTTACGACCCTGTTACAGGACTGGAAGCCTTCAAAGGTGCAGACTTTCTTTGTAACATACTAAAAACCGGAACTATAGTTACTGCCATCTTCGCAGTCATCTTCCTTTTTTATGCCAATAGCTTCATTCTTAAACATCAAAAAAAGCAAATGGGACTTTATCGTGTCCTTGGTATAGAACGTCGCCACATAGTACGTTTATTGGCATCTGAGATTTTATCACTTTATGGAATGGGACTATTAGGAGGCATGGCTCTTGGAATTCTTTTTGATAAACTAATGCTGGTATTTTTATTTAAAATCATCGGCTACAAAGCGTCCTCCGGATTTTATCTTAGTCTTACCGCAGTCAAAAGCTCCGTTGGTCTTGCAATTTTAATTGCCCTGCTTCTTCTTTTTTATAGTACGATTAGCATTTTAAAATCCAAAGATATTGAATTATTAAAAAGTAATCAGTCTGGAGAAAAAGAGCCTAAAAACCGTCTTTTCCTTGCCCTTAGCGGTATGGTAATTCTTATTGCAGGATATATTATGGCGCTAAAACCCGATAATGTAAGTGATGGGCTTTCAAATTTCTTTCCGGCAACCTTAATGGTTATTGTTGCAACCTACATCCTTTTTACAACAGGAAGCATTGCAATTTTAAAGTTTTTGAAAAAACGAAAGAATTTTTACTATACCACCAGACATTTTATCAGTGTTTCCGGATTATTATACCGTATGAAGCAAAATGCTGCAGGACTAGCAACCATCTGTATTTTATCTACTTCTGCCATCATTGTTCTTGCAGCCGGTGCCTCCCTTTATGCCAATGGGGAACGAAGCATTAATGAAATGTATCCTCGTGAAGTTCAGATAAATACTTTCGATTCTTCTCTTGAAGAAACAAATGAAATCGTTCAAGAGATACTTTCCGAACATCAGCTTTCTGGAGAAGAATATATCTCTGTAGTTTATGGTTCTTCCCTTTTTGCTTTGACCCAGACAGGTATCAACGCCGATTTTGAAGGCACAGACACTTTTATGGATTGGGGCTCCGTACCGGACATCTATTTCCTTACATTAGAAGAATATAACCGTATCTACGAAACGAAGGAGACTCTTGGGGAAAATGAAATTTTATTATATGCCTCAAATGAGATTTATACCAAAGATACCTTAGAATATAATGGGGTTACTTATCGTGTGAAAAGCGAAGCAAAATCTGACTGTCTGGAGTTCATTGCAGACCCATCTATGGCATTGTTCTCAAAAATGCTTATTGTTGTACCTGACCAGTCCGTATTTGACCTTTTTATCAGTCCGAAAGCAAATCTTTCTACAACGATAACATATGTTGGATTTAACCTGTCGGAAAATAAAGATAAGACACAGGATTTCATTACTGCTTTGAATGCTTCTTTTGAAGATAACTGGATGTCTTTCTCCGTTTCTTATAAACAGGAACAACGGGAAAAATTTTATAGTATGTATGGCGGTATCCTTTTTATCGGTATCATACTTGGACTTTTATTCTTAATGTCAACGGTAATGATTATTTATTATAAACAGATTTCAGAGGGATACGATGACAGGGAACGCTTTATTATTATGCAAAAAGTAGGTCTTTCTAAAAATGAAATCCACCAGACCATCCGCTCACAGATTCTTCTGGTATTTTTCCTGCCTCTGATAACTGCCATTATCCATGCCTCTTTCGCTTTGAAAATTATTTCAAAATGCTTGAGTTTAGTGGTATTGGTGCATATGCCGACTTTTATTGCAAGTTTTATTATTACCTGCCTTATTTTCTCGGTAATTTATGTGATAGTATTTATTTTCACCTCGAAAGAGTATTATAATATTGTAAATGAATAAGATGTATAGATTTTATGTTTTGCATCACCAAGTATAAGTTTTTGGTGACTTTACAACTACCTATATTTTTAAAGCAAAGGAGGAACGCAAGCCACGTTCCTCCTTTTGTTGATGTATGTTTTTAGGTAATTGCGAAACTATAATATTCTATATAAAAGTGATACAAAATGAACAAAACATCTGCTTATGTATTTGTTTCTTTTGTATCACTCAATATAAGTTTTGAATAGTTTCACAATTTCCTTCCTACCATTTGGTAAATAAGACTAAGAATTATGCAAATAACCAAAAATACAGTAATTCCGATTCCCAAGGATTGAAGGGTTGGTAAAATTTCTTCTATATCAGGCTCTATCAGTAACAAGGGTTCCAGATTAATAAAACTTTGTATGGTAATTGCCTCATATCCGGCACCGAAAAACATAAGTAATCCCATCACACCATCCATAACGCTGGAAGTATCGTATTCTGTATAAGTACGAAGTCCAAGATAATAAATCGAAATTTTTTCAGGATGAGTAATCGTACTTCTTCCAATATTACTTCCAAAATTCACTACCTTCGACCTTTTTACCCCATTTAAATAATATACATATTTTGCTAATACAGGTTCACCATCTGTTACAAGCTCTCTCGCGCGCCCCTTCAAAGTGCCTGTTACCACATGACCTAGTTTCTTCGCCCGTTCGATTTTTTTCTTTTTATTCCAAAGAAAATCGATTTTTCTTATAAGCTTAAACTCTATCACAAAGGTAATAATAAATACAATCACAAAGGGTAAAAATGACACTAGCAGTTCAAAAGGGTCGATGCCCATGTTATCTATTCCATTCATGTAATTCTTCCTCCCGTTTTCTTTTCTATTCCATGAAATTATACCACATCAACTCCCAATATTCATTCAGTTTTTTCGCTTTATTCTCTACGTTACCTCTCGGAATTTTTCTAAACGATAATGTCCTTCTTCATCTAGTTCTTTCACACCGTTTTTAAAATCGTATCCAAACTTTTTATAAAATTCCACTCCGGTAATGGAGGCAGGAATCTCAATTCGGCTTGCCCTTTTAAAAAATTCATCTGACTCAAGAGTCCTTATAATTGTCCTTCCTATCCCTTTTCCATGAAACTCCGGTAAAACAAAAACCGTTAGCAGTATGCTTTCAGTTTCACTTCCCCAAAAACTTGAAATAGAACCAACTCCAATGATTTGATTTTTCCATTCAAATACATACATATGGGCATAGCTGGCAACCTGACTTACCCATGCAGCATCATGGGTCTTAGATAACTCTTTCATTGCTTCTATACCATAGTCCTTACTATTTACCTCCATAAAGTTTCTAGTAATCAATTTGCTTACTGTTTCTGCATCCTGTTCTTCAAATCTACGAATTTTAACATTTGATTTTTCGTAATCAATTAATGTCATTCTTTCATTTACGATATTCTCCTCACCGACTCTGACAAAACCACATTTTTCATATAAATGGCAGTTTCCTTTCTCCTCCTTAATGGTATCCAGTTTCCAGGTAATCGTATCTTTATATAATTCAAAATATTATATATATCTGCTTCTTCTATCATACTCATAGAAATAATGTAAACTATTCATAGTAACTAATCCATTTTATATGCTGTAACGAAAAAACAAATTGATGCCACTAAGGATAAGGGAGTCATAATGTATTTTTCCTTTTTACTCTTTGAGATAGCATTCATGATTGTATTTAAAATCAAAAAACATGCGTAAATATAACATAAAGTTCTTGTTATTCCGTAAGAAAACCACAGTTTAAAATACCCACCGCCCTGTAATACAAGGATGATAGCAAATATTTGCCCTAGCAAAGAAAAAAATGCCAGAATTTTCATATTTCCTGGTAGTACTTTATTCTGCCCACCCATAGTAAGTTCTCCTAAGGGCAAACCCAGAATCAAAAGAATATTAAGAATGGTAATGATTGAAAATATAATTGCTGCTAATATCGAAAACATAACTCCCACCCTTTCCAATTTTAATTACTCTGCTAACTCTCGTTTTAAAATTTCTTCATAAAAATCTATATCGTCTTGTAGTCGTTTCAAACCATATTCCAAATTATAAATTTGATAATGATAAATATTTTGTACTACTTTTTCTAATGTACTTTCCCCTGAAATCTCTAGCAGATGTTTCGATAATTCTTCCTCCATTTTTATTCGTTCAACATTCTTTTCTATCACATTTTCTTTGACACTTTGCACATAATCCTGAATTTTCATAAGCTTTTCGTATTCTGCATGAAGGCTTTCGATATAGCCTTGAATAGAACGAATCCTTATTTCCTTGGATGCCATTCCCAAAAAGAAAAATTTCCCTTCTTCCATATTTTTAATCTTTTGCAAGTTCATCGGAGTTTCAATCCAGCCCAGAAATTGAGTAATTCCATCTTTGGTAATACTATACTGCTTTTTGGCTATACCATTTTCAACATATTCATTTAGAGTAATATGCTTTTTATTCATTAATTTCTTAAGAGCAACCTGAAGACTTCCTAAGCTGTCACTACAGACTGTACTAAGATTTTGTTGTATAAATACTCTCATTTCATAAATCGTCATACTTTTTAGTAAAAGTAAACTTAAAATGATATTTTCCATTTTCGTTCTCCTTTTCTATTACTAATAGTAATATTACTATTAGTAATAGAATTTGTCAACCAAAAAATTGATTCGTTCCCCCGGTGGAACTAAAATATAAAGCATAAATTTTCATATAAACCCTTCCTTTACAATTTTCCATTTTATGTAAACAAGTAGCTCATACCCCATCACTTATGACCTCCCACCATTTCTTTCTTCTTCCAATGTTTGATTACTCCATCATATTGAGCCCCTTTGCTCCTAACAAATGGTAAAATCCCCATTCGAAATACAATCAAATGTTTCATACTTTGAATCATATATCTATGCCTTTCACTAACATCGCAATAAAATTTACAAACTACCTTTTCTATATTTCTTTTTAATCGAATATCCTCCAAAGGATTTGAATTAAATTTGCTTTTGGTGACTATCATACTACTTATTTTTGCCCCGGAGTATGATAAAAGTCGCTTCAATACCTTAGCCGAATCCCTTCCACCATAATTTTCATAAGTCGTCACACCTATTGCATACTTTCCATAAAGCAATTGTTCCATGACAAAATGACCTCTATCTATAATTACCTTCATTTGTCCTGACACATTGCTGGCATAAGTAGGAGAACCCAGAATAATTCCGTCTGCCTCCCCAATTTTCATTGATAATTCTTCGATATCATCCTTAAAAATACACTCTCCTGTTTTATAACAATTTCCACATCCTACACAATATTTTAATTCCAAATCTGCTACATGAATCATTTCCACATCAACATTGTCATATTTTTTTAATTGACCATACATTTCATTTAAAATCTGTGCTGTTGCCCCATGCTTCCTATAACTTCCATTTACTATCACAATTTTCATCACACATTCCTCAATTCAATAAAAAATCTTGTTTACTTTTTTATTCTATCTTAGTATACTTGTTTTTGTAAGTATGCACTTTTTTGTAAGATACTATCTAAAAGGAGAGTAATGAATGGAATTCGAGAATTGTTTTTTGAAAGACATTGGATATGGAAAATTTCAAAAAGTAGTAAATATGATTGGAGGAAAATGGAAGCTTCGCATTATCTATGTACTGGCTTTTCATGAAATGTTACGATACAGTGAATTGAAACGATTGCTTTCCCCTATCACCCACAAAATGTTAAGTACCCAATTAAAAGAATTAGAAAAAGACGGGCTTGTCCTTCGTAAAGAATATCCCCAGGTTCCACCGAAAGTAGAATACTCTCTGACTCAGATGGGAAGAGATTTAAAGCCAGTGGTAAAAGAAATCCATAATTGGATTGTCAAATATGATATTCAAGATATGTCGTAAATCATCGTAATTTATCTTATATATTCTAAAAATCTCCCCAATATAAAATAACCCGCAGAGTTCGCCGAGTGCTAATAAGGAAGTATTTTTGAAAATGTGGTGTAATCTCAGTAAAATGGGATTACACCCTTTTCGTGCTAATTTCTTTTCGTATTTCTTCCATCATCTGCAAAGAGTGCCTACAACATTTTAATTCTTTGAGCATCGTTTTCGCCCTTTTTCTTTGCCACAAGGAATGAATTGAGAATTAACGATTAGAATTAATAGTGTCGTTAATTCTAAACTTTTTTCGTTAATTTTTTAATCATACCCGTTAGTTCTTGCTTTTTTGGTTAAAATACTATATAATAAAACCAACATCTTCAAGGAGGAAGCGTTAATGCAAACTGAAGCTCTCAAAAAAATCGTTTTAGATATAAAAACCTTGAAAACTGAAACACAAACAATTGAGCTAAAAGCTGCTACACAAGGATGCCCTACAAGATTATTTGATACACTTTCATCTTTTTCTAACCAAGACGAAGGTGGAATTATTATTTTCGGTGTTGATGAAACAGATAACTATGCTATCAAAGGTGTTTATGATCCTCAGGATCTTCAAAAGAAAGTAACTGAACAATGCAAACAAATGGAGCCGTCTGTTCGTGCATTGTTTACTGTTTGCGAGATTGACGGAAAGACTGTTGTGTCTGCTGAAATTCCCGGTGTTGATATTTCTGAACGTCCTGTTTTCTATAAGGGGGTAGGTCGTATCAAAGGCTCTTATGTGCGTGTTGGTGAATCCGACGAACCAATGAGCGAATACGAAATATACAGTTATGAAGCGTTCCGCAAGAGAACTCGTGATGACATTCGTATTGTCGAGAATGGCAAGCTCAATATGATTGACGAAAAGCGAATGAATGATTATCTGACCGCTATTAAAAGTGAGAGAAAAAATCTTGCAGATAATGTTTCCGAAGAGGAAATCTTGGAATTGATGGGTATTACCAACGATGGTACTCCTACTCTTGCGGGATTAATGACCTTCTCAAAATATCCTCAAGCATATTTTCCTCAACTTTGCATTACCGCAGTTTCGCTTCCTGGAACGGAGCAAGGAACGGTTGGCTGTGATGGTGAGCGTTTTATTGATAATAAACGTATTACTGGTGCCATCCCCGATATGCTGGAAGAAGCTGTGGAGTTTGTTCGTAAGAATAGCCGCACTAAAACGATAATTAATGATAACGGACAACGGGCAGATAAACCTGAATATCCGATAAAGGCTGTTCGTGAAGCAATCCTCAACGCATTGGTACATCGTGATTATAGCGTTCATACAGAAAACGTACCCATTCGTATTGAGATGTACCGCGACCGTATGGAGATTATCAATAGCGGTGGTCTGTATGGAAAAATTTCTATTGATGCACTTGGTAAGGTTCGCCCCGAAACAAGAAATGCTGCACTTGCCAATATGCTTGAACTTTTGAACGTAACAGAAAATAGATATTCAGGTATCCCTACTATGCGTAGTGAGTTTGCGAATGCTGGACTTCCTGCACCGCTGTTTTCCGTTGTTCATGGCGAATTTAAGGTAGTTATGAAAAACGGTTTATTTGCAGAAACAATGCCTGTTGGCGATTCGCTTGTGGAATTTTGCTCTACGCCTCGAACAAGAGCAGAAATTGTAGCGTTTGTTGGTAAATCTAAAAATCACGTAATGTCGCAGATTGTATCCCCACTTGTCGCTGAAGGGAAATTAAAAATGACAATGCCTGACAAACCTAAAAGTTCAAATCAGAAGTTTGTAAAAGCATAAAATATTATCCCGCATATATCTTTTCTTCAAGCCAAGTTTCATTGAAATTATATGTGCGAAATTTGTAGATGTATGTACGATAAAACAACAGATAGGATGTAAAAAATGAATATTACTTTTTTAATTGGCAATGGATTTGATTTGAATTTAAAATTAAATACACGATATTCTGATTTTTATAAATATTACATTAAAAATGATCCCAAAGATTTACTTTCCAAATCTATAAAAGAAGATTATGAAATATGGTCTGATTTGGAAGTGGGATTGGGTGAATTTTTAAAGGATATTGGCGAAAATCAAATCGAAGAATTTCTTGACAGTAAAAGCACATTGGAAAAAATGCTGTCAGAGTATTTAACATTAGAGAATAATCTTGTTCATATAAAAGATGAAAAAGCTCTTGCCGAAGAATTCAAGAAAAAGGTTCTTAATTTCTTCTCCGATTTTAATGCTCTTGATAAAGATCATTACCATCAAGTGATGGGAACAACTAGAACTCAAATTAATTACAACTTTATAACATTTAATTACACAAGCGTTCTTGATATGATAGTTTCCGTAGCTCAGAAAAACTGTAAACCATTTGGCAATCATAGTGCTAGCGGCACTGGATAAATGATGCCGTTATAATGCCACATCATATTCACGGAAAATTAACGGAAGATTTAATCTTAGGGTTAGATAATGCAGAACAGATATTGAATGACAAATTGAAAACAAACCCCAAATTAACAAATTACATAGTTAAATCTGCCGTAAATACTGCTTTAGGCGAAAAAAAGATTGAAAAAGCTAAGGAAATTATAGATAAGAGCAAATATGTATGTTTGTTTGGTCTTTCTATTGGTGATACGGATGGAATGTGGTGGAGCTATATTATTGAATGGTTAAAGCGAGAGAAAGACAATCGTTTAGTGCTGTTTATTAACAAGAACACAAATGTACAGTTATCAGGACAAGAAAAAATCCGTTTTAGAGACTCAAACAGAGAAATGATGTTGGAACGTAGCCGTTGCGAAGTTTCTGAAACCTTGAAATTAGTTCAAGGCAAAATTATTATTGTTCCTAATTCTAAGATTTTTAATTTGGAAAACATCATAGTGGAGGATAAAGAAAATGGCTAAAAACGCAATTCAGTCCATCGAACCCAATATTGCTAATTTAGTAAATGGATGGATCAAATCCTATGGGGTTCCCTATAAATTAGAGCAAGAATCATTAAATACCAAAATCTTCAAAAGACGAATGCGCGGATTTTTGGCATAGAAAAAGGCTCTAACCATTATAGTCAAAGCCAAATTTCTACCTAATTGCAATGCTATGGGTGAATAATTCAAATTACTACCTTATTCACCCGTAGCATTCATTCCACAAGATATCCTACTCACTCTTTTTTGTTTTTCCCATACTATACCACAGAATCTCTTCTATAGTCGGTCAAATCTGTTCCTAATTTATCATACAGCTCTTTTACTGTCATCTCTTTGTTCTTGATTTTCGTAAGTTCTGCGTCTGTTGCACCAATGAACTGCACAAAAGTAACCTTTCCATTTGGTGTAAGAATTTCACCACCAGCCTTTTCATCCGGAATCGTGATAAAGCCTGTAATTTTAGACTTTTGTTCCACATCCATTCCCTCTGTCTGACCGGTATACAAATACTCATACACATCAAAAATTTCTCCAGAATTAAATGTCATTCTTGCGATGGACTGAAAAATACCACATAAGCCACGAATTTCTGCATCCTCGTCTTCATAACAACCCTTTTTTAATTTCAAGGTAAATTCCATTCCGTAGCCACTGTATTCCAGATTCTCAGATTCTTTTTCATATAACTCAGATAATCCATAAGTCACAAAATGCCAGTAATCTCCGGCATCATAGATGCTGATTCCTTCCAGAGGGTCATTGCCACCAAACATCCAAGGAATCATAACGCCGTAATGCTTTGGTTCTTTCTGTCCCGGATAGATATTTTCAAATACTTCCGTAATTGCATCCCAACCAAGAGTTGCAACTCCTTCGTCGTCATCATACTCTTCTTCGTATTCTTCCATGACTTCTTCCTCTTCTAGCAACTCATTGTCCTGTAAATCCTCTTCATAGTTTTCGTTTTTGTTCATCCCTTTTTCCTCCCTGTTATTCTAACATCGCACATTACTCACTTTTTATGTATGCTTTTATTTTCTTATCTTTGTACGCTTCTCCTTAATATTTACCAGCTCTTTTATTTTCTCAAAATCCTTACCGGAGATAGGAACATTATACCTCATTTCTCTCTCAAAAAACAGGAAAAATCTATTCAAAGGTCCATTTTCCCGATGATTCGGTCAGTATTTTATGCTACCAGGGGCAAAAGGTCATACTTTTCATGCTTGCATGAAAAAGTATGACTTTGGGACCCCAACATCAAAAAACCCTGATTCGGTGCTACCAATCCTCCAATAAAAGGAATCCGAACCTGTCCTCCATGTGCATGACCGCTTAAAACCAAATCTATCTCATTTTCTACATAGGAATCAAACAATTCCGGTCTATGGGATAGCATCAGGGTAAATCCCTCCTTGATATCCATTGTTTCCAATTTAGTAGAAACGATTTTATCCGCAGCAATATAACTAAAATCCGGGTCATCTATTCCAATCATTTGAATTGTCTGACCATCCTTTTCTATTACAATGGATTCATCATGAAGTACGATAACTCCAGCAGATATCAATGCCTCCTCCAATTCGTTATAATCACTTCCAATCCAGGCTTCATGTTATCATTTCCAAATTGTGCATTATGTAAATCTGATATTTGTGCTATTTTATATCCTGAAAATGCTGTTGGTAGTTCTGCACTGGATAATGTTATCGTATTAAGTTCTACGGTTCTATTTCCCCATAGAATCCATAAAAATAAAATACTCATTATAATAAGTACTACTACCCTCTTTTTCTTTTTTCTTCCCACAATATCTTCCGTCCCCTCTTTTTATATATACTCCCTAAAAATTTCATAACTAAAATCCTTTCGTTTTTCGTAGTCAGAAACCCACTACCTTTAGGTGATGGGTAGTTGACCTCCTATAAATGAAATATTCTTTCCGTATTCTTTCTTGCATTTTCAATCAATTCATCTTCCGATACATTCATATATTTTGCAAGTTCTGCTGCAACGTATTTAATATTCCATGGCACGTTGGTCCTTGCCAAGCCTGGCACATTTCTTGGTGTCAGATACGGAGCATCTGTTTCAATCAATATCCGGTCAAGAGGAATCATTTTCACTGCTTCCCGCAATTCCTTTCCTCTTCTGTCATCACAAATCCATCCGGTAATTCCAATGGAAAATCCCATGGAAAGGTATTTATCCAATGTTTCTTTGTCCCCGGTAAAACAATGTACTACCGACTTTTTGCAAATATCCGGATGTTTCTTAAATCTCTTTATAAAATCCTCTGTTGCCATACGCTCATGCAAAAAAAGAGGTTTGTCTAGTTTTTCCGCAAGAACAATATGCTTTTCCAGACATCTGATTTGATTTTCCTTGGTAGAAAACATCCTGTCATAATCTAAACCACACTCTCCTACTGCAACGATTTTTTTATTTTCACTAATAATTCTTTCTATTATTTCAAAATCTTCTTGCTTTGCCGAATCTGCATTGTGTGGATGAATTCCCGCAGTTCCAAACGCTTCATGTTCTTTTACAAAAGCATCAATCTGTTTATTTTCTTTTCGGTCAGTTCCCGTTAAAATACATAAAACCCCAGCCTTTGTGGCTTCATTAATAATCTTTTCTGGCTCTGGAAACTGTTTGCAAAACAGATTCAGACCAATATCGTAATATTTAACTGTCATTTTTCTTGTTTCCTTTCTTCACATTCTAGTCATTTTTCATCATATATGCTATAATTAAAGCTTCCCATATATCTTCTTTATAACTGCAACGTCCTATAGTATACAGATATGCTTCATAATATTCCATAATCATCCCTCTACACTAAAATTAGTATTCTACATATAACGACACACAATGTACTTACTAATGTACCAAGCAAATAATATTCTGCAAATTTTTCATCTTTCGCAATCTTATCATATCTTGCAATCGACTTTGCAGTGAGTACAAATCCCATAGCAGCATATTGATTCAAAGACAAAAAAATAAGCATTATTAATCGTTCTATTGTTCCTATTTTTCGTCCTGCTTTATTATCTGCTTTAATTATCACTTTTTCCCCCTTTGGTTTATAATCTCCCAGAAAATTTTGTATAAAAATATTGGCAGGTATATGAATAAAGAGAATTGCCAAAATCCATCTGGCAAGCATTTCCGCATCACAACCATATGTATTTAAAATATTAATTACAAGACTTACTTGACCTATTGAAAAATTCCAGTAATCCATAATATAAGCTAACATAAAGAGGCTGATTACATGTGCACATTGGTCAATCATAAACACCTTGCCACTCTTACAAATCTTTTTCTTTATCAAAAGCACATATTTTACTGTATCTATTACAAAATGTGACAAAGCTGCATAGGTAACCGCAAAAATCATATCCAAGCTAAACACTGGTAAAATAACCAGAAAATTCACAATATAATACTCCAAAGAATGTAATAATACACCCTTATATTTTTCGTCTTTATACTTAGCGATTTTTTCATTTTGAAAATAAAAATCACCAAGCAAATGACCTATTCCTAGAATCAATAAATATTTAACTGCCATTTTTTCCTTCTCCTAAGTACCTTAATGCTTCATCAACTGTTTTTCTTGCCCTCTCATATGTTAAATAATTTCCCTCTGCAAGTCTCCTAGCAACTGTTGACTGAGTTGTATTCATACGTTTCGCACATTCTTCCTGACTACCACCATTTCGTTTCATATCCCAAATCGTGAATCTCTGCTTTTCAGACCACCCATCCTCTATTATCTTCATAAGTGCAAGAATTGTATTTATCTCTGCAACTTCAAAACTTTCTGTATTGTATACCGAAATTTGAATATCGGCAGCCTGTTTTTTTAACTTTTTTTCCTGCTCACGTAATTCTTCTATCATTTTTCTAGCCGCATAGTATGCCGGACCATCCGCGCCTATAGCAGCTTCATAAAAAATATCCGTACTTATTTCACCAAATCCAATTCCAAAACGCAACTTAATAGGATACATTTCTTGCTGAATATATTTGATTATATCAAGAAGATGTTCATTACTTTTTATCAGCCCCTGAAACTCATCTCCCAATGTTATAATAAATTTTGCTGCCATATCTGTTTGATAAACTTCATTAACATATTTTAAGACACTATTCAATTTCTCCTGTATCTGGTTACGATTTTCAATTTTCTTTGAATTTTTAATGTCACCAATAATCGCTATATAATTCATTGTTGCTTCCTCCTTGACTTATTATGCACTAATTCTGCATAACAGTCAAGTATGCATTTATAATGCATACTTGACTGTTATGCAGAATTTTTAAATAATATTATAGTCTCCATAAGTCCGTTAGGGTTTATTAGAGGTTATTCGAAGCCCTTTAATAAGTTAATCCATATGCTGACTTATTATAATTACCTACAAAATCAGTAGTCAAGTCTTATGGGGTATGATATACTTGAAGACATACAAATTGGGATTTGGTGGTGCTGTATATGGATAAAAACAAAGGATATTTACGAGTTATTTCTAAGGGTATCAGGTTTGGGTGTGGCTGGCGAATGTATATGGAACGCAAGCAATTCTTTGCGTGGTATGGTTCGCCAAATCGTAATGATGATTATATTACAACCACAGAAATTAGTGAAGAAGAATATGCACAAATAGGTACAGAATATTCGGATGATATAGTGGCTAATTTAGAAACTGCTAATTTGTTTCGTCAGAAGTATATCGAAGGACATACCGTAATTTTGGAAGGTTGGAATAAACTATTAAAATAGACCAAGAGATAAAATTTAAGCGTGTTGGAGAATATAAAATGATAAAATCAAGAAAAGAAAATGAACATTGTAATTGTGTGCTGATTAAACAGGGAGAATTGAAGACATTATCTCCTAAGATGAAGTACTATTTATACGAGTATGAAGATGGTAGTATTCATTGTGAAACTTTGTCCGCTACATTTGATATTTCCAAATCAAAAGAAGAATACGAAAAACTTTCTGATAAAGAATTAGAGAGTATGATATATTCAGCGGAAATGTCGATAGCCAGATAAGCACTTGAAACTGAAGCTATCAAACGATAGGGCGAATGAGCAGAAAGCACAATAGAATTATGGAAAAGCTATACAAATGACCAAAGAGAATTGGTGTTACAAGCAATGGATGAAAACTATAAAGTAATTGCAAATGATTCGTGTAAACTATGCAGAGATCGAATCCAAATTTGTGAAAGAAACGCCAAAAAATATTAAGGAAGCTTTTCAATTTGCAAAGGAAAATGATGCTGTTTTATTTTTTGATGAAGCAGATTCTATTTTAGGGAAAAGACTGTCAAATGTGAATCAAAGCACAGACCATGCCGTGAATGTCAGCCGCTCTGTTATGCTGCTTGAATTAGATTCCTTTAAAGGAGTAACACTTTTTGCAACCAACTTTATGTCTAACTACGATAGTGCTTTTGTCCGTCGTATCATCGGACATATTGAAATGCCATTACCCAAGGAACAAGGCAGAATGCAGCTTTATCAGAAAATGATTCCTACAGAATATCCAAAAAACATTACTGACGAAGAACTTTATCACATTGTATGTCACTCAGAAGGTTTGTCCGGTGCGGAAATTTTAAATGTAATTATTAATGCAGCTACTTATGCATTAAACAGAGAAGGCATTGGATGTAAAGTTGTTTTTCAAGATTTTGAGCTTGCAATTGAGCGGGTTAAGAATGCCAAGAAAGCCAATCTACAAATAACATAGTCCAAGAGGGAATGCGATATGAAAATTAATGTATATCAATGATGAACGATTTACAAAAAATATAGACCAAAATGGTAAAGGAACTGCAGAATTTATGTCAAAAGCCATTGATTATTATTGTAATAACAAATGAGATATTGGGACTAAGTATAACAGGCAATCATAACAAAAAAATTCCTTGAATAAACTATCATTTATCCAAGGAATTTCCCCTTACATCAATTTAGCAGATTTCGTTCCTACCTTCCTTTTGCAGGCGTATAAATTGTTTCAATCTCTTCTCGGACAACTTTCCTTCCTCTATTGCCTTCTTTACTGCACATCCTGGCTCAGATATGTGCTTACAATTATGGAATCTACACATCCCGGCAAGTTCCATTATGTCCGTAAAAGTTTCTTCCAAACCTTCCTCTACATCACTCATTCCAAGCTCTCGCATACCAGGAGTATCAATTATCGTTACTCCTGATTCAAGACAGAACATCTGACGGTATGTCGTAGTATGTCTTCCTTTGGAATCCTTTTCCCTTACTCCTTTTGTTTCCATAATGTCTTTGCCGGCTAATTTATTTATTAATGTAGACTTCCCTACACCGGAAGACCCCATCAAAGCAATTGTATTTCCTGGTTCCATATACGTTTTTAATGCTTCAAGTCCATCCCCTTCTATGGCACTAACTACATGTATTTCGGTATCAGAAACTGTTGCTTTCATCTCCTTTACAAACTCTTCTATATTCTTGCATAAGTCTGACTTGGTAAGTATTACAACAGGCTTTACGCCACCTTGTTTTGCCATAATAGTATATCTTAATACTCTGTTTGTACTAAAATCATGATTCAAAGATGTAACAATAAATAAATAATCCACATTCGCAACCATTTCCTGCTCTTTTACCTTTTTCACAGCATGGTCCCTTGGAAATGGTCGTTTGAGTATACTTTTTCGCTCGCATAACTCACATATTCTGGAATCTCCCTTTGGATTATATTCAAATGTTACATAATCTCCAACAACCGGGAATTTCTGATTTCCTTTATAAAAGCTTCCTCTTAACTTTGCCTGTAATTGTTCCTCCCAAAACTGTATGGTATATGTTGATTTTTGTACATTACAGATTCTTCCTAACTTTTCTTTATGAAGCCATTGACATTTTAGCTCAAGTTTTTCATATGGAGGAAATTGTTTTGTAAATTCTTCGATTTCCTCCTCATCTTCACATTCTCCCAAAATCTCTGCCTCTTTGAATTTTCCTTTTATATTCCCGAATCCATCTTCTTGTAATTCATATGCCATCAATGCATCAAAGTTATTTCCGTTTTCATCTGTAATTCCATACTTATCACAGGTAACAAACCCATACTTTGGATAATAGTCCGGTTCCCCAAATATACATATGCCTGCATATCCTTCTTCTTTCGCCAATTTTATCGTTTCTTTTAAAAGCATACCACCTACTCCCAAAGACTGTACCGTAGGTTCTACTGCCAAAGGGCCAAATGTTATGACTTCATGTACGGTATTGTTATCGTATACAAAAGCTTTACTATACATAATGACACCTACAATTTTCCCATCCAATTCTGCCACCCTGCTTAGCTTTGGTAAATATTCTTTTGCATTTCGCATTTTATGCACTAATAAGTGTTCATTGCATCCAGGACCATGAATGTTCCAAAATGCTCTCATAGTTACTAATTCTGTTGCTTTATAATCCTCATTTTGTTCTTCTCTAATTATTATGTTGTTCATTACTTTCTCCATTTCAAAATTAAGTTTTGCTTCGATTAAGTATGAACCTCGCCTAAAAATGGGTAAAAAAAGACCGTAGCAAAAGCCACGGTTAAAATAACACATTTAAACTGTCTAAAAACATATAGTAACCGAGGTAATCATACAATATTTAGTTAATAACACTTTGCTACTCATCATTTCCATTGCACTTACCTCCTGTTTCGATTTCTTATTAATTCTTCGTCAGCATATCATATTAACACAAATTTGTCAATATTTATAATAAAAAACATTCTGCCCATATCCAAAGTAGTATTTACGTTACTGTTCACGTGTGAACAGTAACGTATTTCCTACAAATACGGTTGTATCTGAAACTCTATCTGTTCTCCCACCTTTTTACTCACCAATTCAAACAAATTCTCTTTTGTTGTAAATAGATTTTTGGGATTTCGACCTATAATAAGGTACTGATTACTGGCATCCAATGAAATGTACTTTCTTGTTTCATCATCAAGTAAAATATCCGCATTATCGATTACAATTAACTTACCTTTTGTCTGGCTAATGACTTCCTTAATATCCTTTTGATAATCTAAATAATTCAAACACAAAATATCTGAATTTATAGCCATACATTCTTTTATAAATGAAAATGAAGCTGTTTTTCCGGTAGCAGAGTCACCTGTCAAAATTGTAATGTTATTTGAAAAAATAAAATTCACGATATACGAGGTATGAACCGTCGAAAAACGTTCCATCACTACGGGGTTACTCTTCATTGCTCCACCACTCCTTTAAATCTTCATATTCCTCTATCACATACTTTTCTGCTCCTGAAACTACTTCAACCTTCTCCATATCAAATGGTATTATAGCATAATCACTATACACAGTTCCCTGTTTTAATCCATACAAAACTTCTAAGGCATTATCCCCACATTCCTTCAAACAAAAGACCTTATCTGGAAAATATAATACATTTAAAACTGTCTTACAACCCGTAGATAAACAATCTATATCTAATACAACACCATTAAACTTTGACTCAATCTTAAATTTACTAACTAATTTTGCCCCATCAACCTTTTTTATAATTTGCTTTGCTTTTTCATCCAGCTTCAAAACTGTGTTTTTATTAAAAAAAACATCATTCAATTCTACATATTCTATATTCTGAGGTATATCGTTCTTATTTTTATATATTGTTATCATAATGCTACCTCCAGTCCAACCTTTGAAAACTCTATATTAAGGGAAGTTCCAGTATAAATGCTCCTCATTTTATCTTCAACACATAATCGATTAAAATCCAATCCGCATATATCATTCTCTTGCCTCTCATCCCATTCGCAACAGGTTTTAATCCAACAATCACCAATTTTTCCTTTTGAAACTTCAAAACCTGTATTTCTTGTCAAATCAAAAAGTAGTTTTGCAGACAACTGCTCAATATTATGGTTATCAAGTTTGCTGTCATAGTCTATAATTTCTTGAATTGCCTTATAATCCATCTCGCCTATTTTCAAAGTTTCCACAAGTTTGTTTCTTGCATTAATTTCATTGGCACGTTTTATCAAAAATTCATCATCCTGTGCATAAATCCAATCTATAAGTTTATCAAATTCCAACAAAATATATTCAAAACATATTATATCCATCAATCGAACATTCTTCTTAGTATCAACATATTTTTTTAATATTTTTTGTTCCTGGTAAACTTGGAAATTATCAAAAGAATTATCATAAACAATGATGTACTGATTGTTCCCATAGATGCTCCTACTTTCTATATCCCCTGTTAATTTTTCCGCTCTTATATCCTCGATTCTATCATATAATTTGAAAATACTCCACTAAAATATCAAAGTGTCAACACAGCATAAGTCTTTATATAAATAAAAGGCATATGCATACCACTACATATACCTTTTTGCATTTTCTACGTACTTTTCTTCTTTGATTTTATGAACAATTTTTTTATTTTCTGTATTACAATTAATCACACAGATAAAGAAAATTCTAGTCATTTTCATCATATATGCTATAATTAAATCTTCACAAATATCCTCTTTATAACTGCAACGTCCTATAGTATACAAATATGCACTCATAGTAGCATCTTCGAACTCTTGCAATAAAAAGCTTGTAGGATTTACTGAAAACTTTCGACACATCGTATACATACACTTCTTTTTATATTTTTCAAACGGAAAAAGGTCATACATCTTACCAATAATCTTTCCATTATCACGATTTGCCCGTTCCAAACTATGATAGAAATATGTTGTTATCCGCTTCTTTGCGATTTCATACTTATGCGTTTCATAATATTTCATGCATCTTCTCCTTAGTTATTTTATCAGGAAATACATCATTTTGTATGGAAGAAACTCTATAAAAATTGCTATTTTTTACTTTTAATCAAATAGTAAAATTTCCAAAATTATAGTATCACAATTAAGAATTTAATAGATTAATAATTATTAAAACTCAGTATTTATATAAGCTAATAAAACATTTTTATAGATTTTTTACTTTCTACTACTTGATAATTTTACTAAAATAAAAATACATACAAATCCAAAATCATCAATTTCATAAATTCTTAATATGGAAATCCATCTGGATATGTTGCTATTGCGGGAATAAATGCGTTTTTATATATACCATAATTACAATAATCATTAAATTGTGATGAAATCAATTCAAATCCATTTTGATTGCATCTTAAATTAATATTTACATAATCTATTGCATATTCATCTTCTTTAGATATATTGATATTTACAACACCATTTTCTCTATAAAAAATAGAATCTATAGTATACGCATTATTATATATACCATCTATAATCTCATCTGTTCCCTTAATTTTTAATAAATCATTTACTGTTATATTTATCCCACCATACTCCTTAAATGTTATTCCATCAAAATAAAAATAATATTCCTTCCAAGTATGACCTGACATGAATTCTATTTCTTTTATTAATCCAGAATCATATTCTGAAGCTATTCCTTCTATTTCATTGTACTCATTAATTTCCAATCCAAATACTTTCCCTGACAAATTCGGTTGATATGGTTGTCCATCCTTAACTCCCCAAATATATGTACGAAAATTAGTTGTATGAAGTTCTTCAAAAGCAATAAAACTGTAATTTCCCATTAAAAAAGGTTTGGGATGTGACCAATATTTTGTATCCGTACTCTCTATTATTTTTGCACCTTCCTGATTAACAAACCATATCTTTCCATAAAAATCACTTTCTCCAATATCATAATCTTCTTCAAGCCCAAAATAACATTTCTCCCCCACAAGAGCAAACATTTCGCAACAACCATCCCCATCATAATCATTATAATAATGATACAAAATATCACCATCAACTTTTTCTAATAAGAGTTTTAAATATTCCGATTCGGACATTATAATATTTTCATTATCTTCGCTATCAATATTCTGATTGTTTATATTTCCTGAAAAATCACCATTAATATTTATATTCTGAAAGTTATAACTCTCATTATTTTCTACAGTTTCAATAACCTCTTCATAATTAGGGCTACTTTTTTCATTTGACTTATCATTAACAGCACTAGATAATAAAGTCAAAATCCCTACACCAATCCCACTAAATATCCAATCTTTGTTTTCATTAATCTTTTCCAATATTTTTTTCATATTATCCACTCTCTATTCTTTTTAGTTTTCAGAAAATATCCTTTTTCTAAAATAGCATTTACTTATAACTAATTTATAAACTTTATATTATAACAGTGAATACTATATAATCCCAACATCTTTTGTAATTTCTTTCACAAGTATATTCATCCTATAAATAGACATCTTATCGCATTCCTTTGCTAATTTTTTACAGAACTCAAAAAAATTTATTATTGTCCGTATGCTAAAGAACATACATGATATTATAGCAAGTATGATATTGTTCATCATCAATACTACCTATCGGGAAAGATTTTTTATTATACAACCTTTTAACAGATTCCTTTAAAGTATCTCTATAATAGAAACTTTTAAATAATACCAAAAAATTGAATACAGCATCTCAAAATTAGTTATACTTTTTATTGAACTTTGTTTTGTTTCTTATCAATGCCCACTATTATATATAATGTAAACCATAACATATACATAGAACCAAATAGCATATATGAAAAAAAATATACTTCAAGAAAAGCTAAAATAACTTTTATATATATAAATTCTATTTTTATTACACACATAATAATTAACAATATTATGCTAATTATATTTGCACAAATAATTTTAAATATAAAGTCATATATTTTATTATTACCATCCTTATACTTATTTATTTTTTCTTTATATACAGGCTTATCATTTAAATATAACAATAATGTTAGCACTAAAGTAACTACGACTAACACAGATGCAGATAATGCAACAATATTAGAAACATTGTCTCTTATATTTTCAATATAACCATTGTAATATAATAACGTAATACAAACTGCAATCAATCCAGAAATAATCATTTTATACCTCAAATAAAATGATTCTAAAATATCTGTATTTTGTTTATCCATCTATTCTCCTATAACTATATTTATTTTCTTTTTGGTTTTATTATATGCATTTTTCATTTCTTTAAGCAGACTCTTATGTTTTACACTCACTCTGGGTTTAATTTTTATTGTTATTTCATCTGACATTTTTGGTTTTAAAAGATTCAATACTTCTGTTGCACTACTGTCATCTTCTTTTCTAGTTATTTCAACCAATAAATTAGGATCATGCCTACTTGCCTTTATCAATTCATAGTTTCCTAAAACATCTTCAATTAATTCATTATCCAAACTTTTAACTTCTGTATCTCTATCTATAGAAATTGTAACATCTATTACAAAACCAGTTTTATCTCCAAAACTTTTTCTTATTTCCCCTAAATAATTTTCTGGATATTTTTCAAAAGACTGAAACACTCCATCTGCTGCACGAAATCTCATTTTCTTTACCTGTTGCGAACCCCTGATATTATTAATATCACAAGTATTAACAATTACACTTAGTTCACAAACCAGTTCTACTATTTCACTTTTCTTCAATTCTCCAATAACATGTCTTCTTAATAAGGATAAATAAGTTTCAACTTGCCTTGTTGTAAGTCCATACATATTTGATTGTATCATAAATACAGAATTACTCTCATCGTATAAAATACTAGTAAATTCCCCCATATACTCATCATTATCTAATTTAATATCTTCTTTGCATTCTCCAATTTTCTTTTTCGAAGGAATCATCGCATCACGCATTTTTGTCAGTTGAAAAGAAACGATATCTCTATCAATCAGCAATGTATCTGGTTCTATTTCAATAATAACATCTCCTATATCAATGTTTGTATTAATTGCATTGGCAAGAATCTCCTCAAACATACCTTTAGCACACCAAACCCCTCTTCCATATTGCTCATACAATTTTTGTTGTGCTAAAATATTTTTTTCATCAGCCAAAATTTCTTTTTGATTATGTGAAATAGCCTTCTTTTCTTTTAATTTTTGCTTGATTACTGCTAATGCACTAACCTTTCTTTCAATGCCCTTAAAAATTTCCGGGTCAACCTTAAGATATCCTTGATAATAATTAAATTTTACCTCTTTACTTATCAATTTTCCGTTTCCCATAATATTCCTCCATTCCTACTTGCAAATATTGTTATACCTGTTTTTTACTACTTATCTATATACTCAAACATATCCTTAGAATTAAAATATAATTTTTTCCCTTCTGATTCTCCACATTTAACTCTTTATAAGTAAACTATAAGTAAATTTATTTTATGAAATACTGTCCGTTACAAAGTATGATAAATCAAATGTTTTTTCATTCATATAGAAATATTACCATAGAATATAACATTTTTCCACTATTTTCTTTTAAAAGAATATATTATAAGAACAACATTTTAAATTCCTTATTCACTTCCCTCTAAAAACAAGTGTCCACCAACAAAAAAAAGGAGTGAATCTTATACAATACAAGATTCATTCCTAATCATCCCTATAATTCCTTACAATTTCACTATCATCACTATTTATTTCCTATTTGACCTTCCTTGAAACCCATTAATAAACAAAGCAATCACAATACCAATGGTTGTATCTGCAATCCGGCTTAGTCCAAATATCAAAGGATTTCGGTCATTACTATGTGTTACAGTGATACACAAAAAGACTACACACATAAGAAACGTTCCTTTTTCTTGTTTTATAAGCACAGAAAAATTAATGATTGGTATTAGCATCAAGGATAAAAATAAATACCTTAGTGATTCATGTGGAATAAGATATATGTGTTTTTCGAGCAATAAAATCAGCATTCCCCATATACCACCAATCACAGTAGCAATCTCCCGATTCACAGCAACTTTAAAACTTTCTTCTGAATTACGCTGAATACACAATATTGCAGCAATCGTAGCATAAAACGGCATACCGGACTTTCTTATGGAATCTACAAGAAAACATAAAAAAACAGCAATTACCGTTTTAATGGTACGTCCACCGATTTTAAATACACTATTTTTCATAGATACCCTTCAAAGTATATTGCTCTAAGATATGCCCATCCATTTCATGATAAAGTTCATTCAGGAAAAATCCCGGTCTTAAATCCAGCATTTTATCCAGTGCAAATACATGAAGTTCATATAGATGCGATTTATCCGGTGGGGTCATACCGCCATAATAAGAGGAAAGTTCCACAGATTGTTCTCCACCTTGAATACTTGTCCAGCTATTTCTTCCTTGAATAAAATCTGTTGCTGTCTGGCTCTCATTTTCTTTGATTTCGAAACGGGTTATATTGGCTGCCAACCAATGTATCCATGTAAAACCGCCCGTTATAGGATAAGCATCCTTGTCTTCTAAAACAATAGCCAGAGATACCGTTCCTTCTTTAACATTTTCCACTTTAAAAGGAAGAGAATATGTTGGAATATTGTTTTTATTAAACTGTGTCCCCCTTGCTCCATACTGTGGTAGAATCACACCATTTACAATTCCACTGCTTATAACATTCATTTTTCATGCCTCCAATTCGTTTTTATAGAGCCATTATAAGCAGCCATTCTAAATTAGTAAATTACCCACTTTTTCGTGGGTATTACTCTGGTACAACACCTTTTTCCACCAAAATATGCTCCATCCCATTCTTTGTTAAATAATCAATTCCTATGTGTTGCATAATTTTTAGTGCCTCTAATATTTCTTCCCCCATGCCCTCTGTTAAAGAGTATTCAACATGAAGTGGATATCCTTCAAAGGTTGTCTTTTTTACAAATCCATAGTCTGTCAATTCTTTTAGCTGTTCCATTAACATTTTTTGCGTAATCCCATCAATATCTCTTCGATTTCTTGATAACCTCGCTTACAACAGCTATTTGACTTGGATTTTTTCTTCTTGAAAGACCTCTAAGAAATTTTTCAACTTGTTCACAGATTTGATCAATATAATTTCTTTCTTCCTCCCAAAGTGTTTTTCCTATCTCTTCACCACGCATACCATCTGCACAAGCTTTTTGACGCAACAACCAATAATTGATTATTTCTAATTTTCGCTCAATTGAGTACAGTGAATTATCAATAACCAAAAGACAAATAGGATTCTTCTTGAATCCTCGGCTTATATTCATTTTTCCCATACTTGTTCATCTGCCGACATACATCCTTCAAAAAAGTCTCAAAACACAAATGAACATTAACAATATAACTTCTGCATATTTCAGTAACCATCGAGTCCGCATCATAATTCGTCAGAGTTACAGCATATGCTGTGGCTAGCTCAACAAATGTCTCTCGTTTTTGAATTTCATTTTGATGCTCAGCGACAAAACACCGCTTTGACAATTCAACAAACTGATTAATTGCACAGTACTTTCCCAATACGTCTTTGAAATTATTTAACGCGTTTTTCTCATACATTCTATCTATTTCTCTTCCTTCTCCCACTATGCTACTTTTTAATATATCTTCTGTTTTTTGTAGCTGCAGTACATTCTACTACTCCCATTGTTACAAGCTCATTTAACAATTGTCTTGTACGCGGTCCCTTCAGTCCAATTGCAACTGCAAGTTCCTCTGTACTATACAGTACTCCCTTTTTCATATATTCCAGTATCTGCTTCTGCCTTTTTGATAATTTAGCAGTAATTTTTACTGCTGATTTTTCTGCTGATTCTGATACTTTTTCTGCTGATTTTTCTGCTAATTTATCCGATAATAATTTCGCCGAATCAGAAATCTCCTTCCCTTGCTTTGTAACCTCCATCAATGCATTTCCTATGGATTCGTACTGTATTGCTGGCAGAACAGAAATACTTTTGGCAAATGCTACTATTGCTGCTTCCATTCCTTCTGTCTTAGGTATTGAAATATTCCCCATTGCTTCTCCCAAACTTTTTTGAATTGCCTGAAGCTGTTCTGGAGAAGCATTCAGTTTTTCTATTATCTGTCCCTCAAGCTCTTGCAATTTCAATAACCAAGCTGGCATCATACATAACTCAAGTGTCACCTGATTCAAGCTAGTATTCTCTACAAGTCTTGGTTCAATCCATCCCTCTGCTTCCCAAGTGGCAAGAATCGTAGGGAATCCCGAACCAGCATTATCGCCAAAACCTACCATCCTAAGCATAGTCTGCATATGCGGATTACGCGGTTTTGAATTACCACCACGGAAAATATCCTCTATTGGTAGCTTCAATATGCCCGGATTGGTAAATTCAAAGCTCTTATTTCTCTTTACAATCTTCAGAGTTCCAGCATCCATCAAATAATCTGCGTGAATGATAAGATTTACAAATGCTTCACGCACTGCTTTATGAACCGGAGTCTCATCAATACGCTGAAGTCCCTCCAGCTTAAACGGTTTAGGTAGATCTTCTGTCAATTTTGGCGTAACTTTCGAAAAGAAATTGAACAGATTATTTTCCCATGTACCATCATAAGTAATCCTATCATTCCAGCGAACATCCACTGTTACCTCTGTCTCATTGCGATAATCCATAAATACATTGGAAAACTCTTCTCTAATCGCCTGACCAGTTCCAAACATCATAAGACCAGCAAGGGTAAGTCCTTCCACACCAGTTCTACGGTCCTTTCTGTATCCACCAAGCCTTTTCAAAAATGTCTTATCATCTAAAGAATTCCATACATGCCCTTCATTTCTGATTTCAAATATCTGACGGTATTTTCTAAGAGTTTCCTTATCAATATCATCCATAGTGTAATATTCAAGAATCATGCTATCATTACCATCAGGATTCTGATCACGAATCATACCCCTTACTTCATGCTCTGTGGCATGATAATCACCTTCATGATTTCTCTTATAAGTTCCCTTATACGGATTCTCTCCCACATACACCGGACGCATATTAAATTCCGCTCTCGGAACATGAATTACAATCAGACTGATTCCATCCTCTTCTACAACATATACATTTTCATCCTTCAAGATATTTACATTAACCTTGCTACCATTGATGGTATTCCAAAAATCCTCTCTTTGTTTCTCTGGATTCTCTATTCCCTGCAACACAAATCTTTCTTCTGGGTTTGTTTTGGTCTTATCCTCTTTAACACCCAAAATAATATAGCCACCCTTTGTATTAGCAAATGCAGAATATGAATCATAAGCCGCTGTTGGCACCTTTGACTCTGCCTTTTTACACTCTATATCAACTTTTTCACCTTGGTAAATCAAGCTTTTTAATTCCTGCATGTCCATAGTGACACCTTCTTTCTTTAAGAATATCTGCCTATAACAGTATCATCACGCAACTTCATATTGTTAATTCTGGTAATTGATTACTCACATAGCATATCTCCATTGCCCCAATCACTATCTTCAAACTTATAGCAAAAAAATTCGTTTCCTGGAATAGAATAATTCTCTTCGTTATAAAGAACGGGTTGCCCATAACATATTTGCACTTTAGGGTTGTTAAACACTGTTATCGCAACTGCAATTGTAGAAACTTTATTATTAAGCGGTACAATAATTATATTTTCTCCTTTGTGCGCATCTATTATTTTTTTCAATTCTTTTATAGTTTTTTCTACATTTCTGCAAGATATCGTAAATCGATCTATATCATATGATATGGTCATCTCTTCAATCAATCTAAGATAATGTGAATTAGCATCTTTATTTTTCTCTGTAGACGTTTCTTCTGCCTCCACATAACCAAGCGATAATGAATTGGGCTCTATAAAATTAATAATATTATACGCTCTTTCATATTCGTATCCTACAATAAGCACCAAATGAGTTTTTTGAGAAGGCAAACTGTCGCCAGGAAATCCCAAAACAGTTCTAACATCTCTTAACCCTCTACTAAGCCATTTGTTTTCAACTGTTTCTTCTGTACTATAATCTAACGTATTAGCATAAACACATGTCAGTTCTATTTTATTTTTCCATTCTCTCAAAATACACAAAAACATAAGCAACATTTCGTATGACCTTTTGACCCTGTATCATATATATCATGTTACAACTGATTAAAGATATCCTCTTTTCTTTGCCTCCTCAAGCAACTTCGGTTGAATCTCTGGATATGTCCAATTGTCCACCAAACTATCTGTGATTACGATTTTTTCTATTTCGCTATGCAACTCTTTTTCAAAGGAAATAATATCTGCAACAAATAACATTCCAAAATTTTCATCATCAATTTTTTCATTTACCCTTGTTTTTCCTTTGACCGAATACACACATACCGGTTCAATATTAAAATCAATAGCCCCTGTTTCTTCTCTTAGTTCCCTTACAGCAGTTTCCAATATCGTTTCTCCAATTTCCCTGTGACCCCCAGGGACTTCAAAAGTGTCCCTCTCTTTATGCTTACAGAATACCCATTTACCATAAGTCCTGGATATAATCACTGCAAATCTTAAACGTTCATCTTCAACCTGTTCATAAAAATTAACTTCAACCATCTTCCCATCACCTTCTAAAAATTAAATTTCTACTTCATCCTGTTGTTTGTCCCATAATTATCTCCCTAAATTACCATACGTTTTGTACGTCTAACAATACCATAGGAAAGAATAATTCCTGTTACAAAGTTTACAATCAACCCTAACACAATCACCTTTGTCTTTAACATCATTCCGTTATATTCAGAAAAAGCATACAGATAATACATAAAGTCCACAAATGATACATACCCTCCAAAAAACTGACTAAATAAATTATTAATCAATAAAATAATCAATGAAACACACATCATACCGGATATATTTTTCATATGTAGTGATAAAAACACCAAAAATAAAACCATAGTTACCTGTGTAACAGCCAGTAACAATATTTGCAGAAAGTATTTCGATTCATGAGCAAATACATATTTTCCCCAAAACAAAAATCCAACTCCATGACTAAATAAAATCACAAATAAAAAACATACCAAAGCAGCAATCAAAATACTAGCTATTTTTGCCAGCAACAGTTGTTTTTTTGAAACACCATTTAACAAAGGCTGTCGGAACATTCCATTTGCTCTTTCTCCACTAATCAATACTGCACAAATGAAACTCAAAAACAGTGGACCAATAATGTCAATATATGATTGCAGGCAGAGTATGGAAAAATTTCCTCCTGCGTAGTATTCCATTCCTGTGTTTGCGGAATTATCTGTACATTGAACTGCATTAGAAACAGTAAATGAGGCTATTATGACAAAATACAAATACAATGGTTTTTGTCTATTTAAGCGTTTTAACTGCATCTTTAATAAATATGTTATCATTTTTCCTCCTAAAAATCTATTTTTTTTATTTTGTATCTTGCAAGTCCATAAAAGAAAAAACCATATAGCATCATTACAACCATTCCCCAAAGCATATCTTTCAGAGGAAACTCTTGATATTCATATGAAAGCATCCAAAGATTCGGGTAATACCCCATCCATATTTTTTTCAAAAATAATACATTTGTGCTACAAATAAAGGAATCCAAGAGCATATAGAGCATGGTTATTGCTATGGTTTTCCATGTGCTCCTTGTGCATATACAAATTGCGACAATTCCAAAAGTTACACATGACATATAAACACCTGACATCAAATATTTTCCTATGATTCTGATTAGGTCCTCTGTTTCAAAAACTCTATATCCCCACCGCATAAAAGCTGTTATATAATTTATCATCGCTATGAACAAAACAAAAATAAATGACATACTAACGGCAACGAAAACCTTTGATTTTATCATGCTTTCACGACTCTCTCCATGCAATAGTGGCTGATATAACATTTTAGTCCTATCCTCATCACAAATGTATGAAGTAAGCAGAAAAACCTGAAAAAGAATCCCTACTGTTCCTACATAAAATCTCATCATAAATTCTGGAAAATTCTCTTTCCCTACCATTCCTATCTCTATATTCAACATTTCCTCCATTTGGGGTGTCGATATAAGAAAGGCATAAAAGAAAGATGCTGTAAAAAAACAAGCAAAAAAAATATAAATCAATTTCTGTCTGGTCATTTTTTGTACATATAATTTTGTTAATGTATGCATGACTCTAATCCCCCTGTCAATTTAAAAAACAAATCCTGTAATGAATTTTTCCTCATGGCAAGATAGCAGATATGCAGATTACTTTCTACCATCTTTTTGATAAATTCATCTAAATTAACAGTTTCAAGTTTGACTGTAAATTGATTTCCTCTACGTGATGCCAGGCTTACTCCTTGAAAATAAGGCAATATATTTTCAAAAGCTTCTGTTTCTTCAAATACACACTCAACAATATTGGTTGTTTCAGATAAGATTTCTTCTGTTTTTCCTTGTAAAATACTTTTTCCCTTATCCAAAATTAAAATATCGGTGCAAAATTCTTCCATATCATGTAGCAGATGAGAAGAAACAATAAAGGTTGTTTTTTTATCCTGTGCCATATCACAAATCATACGATAAAGACTGATTTGTCCCTGAGGGTCTAATCCATTGGCAGGTTCATCTAAAATAATAAGTTTTGGTTCTCCTAACATAGCTCTTGCTAATGCCAGCCTTTGTTTCATTCCAAGAGAAAATTTTTTTACTTTCTTTTCTGCCTGTGCAATAAGTCCAACATAATCAAGTAACCCCATGACTTGTCTGCTAGTGCTATCTTTATGCAAACCAGCGAAATATTCCATATTCTCTCTGGCACTTCCTTTTTAAACGCTTTTCTTAAATGTTTCACTTCCATTATTTTCTCCATTTTTTAATCCTCCCAACGATTCCAAACAAGATTGCGCCAATCACTTCTCCAAGCCCATTGCCGATAAAATTGTGCATACTCCACAAATCATTTAAACTATAATCTCCTGTAATAAGTTTGGTAACATAATTCCCTATCAGTACCATGAGCATAAATACCGCTATGCAATCCCAAAGATTCCATTTCAACATGCATTTGCAAAGTACCGGAATCCAAATAATGCCCAACCATAACAGCATAATAGGAAAACCATAACGAAAAATCCAAAGGCTTCCTATATTCATAAAATAATATCTGCTTATCTGTATGGTAGAAAGTAAAAGTACTGTTCCAATGCTTATCACTGCCATGGTAATATAAGCTTTATTTTTTTTGCATACCAAAAGGGCATACATAAGCACATTGGCAAATACAACGGAAGTTCCTACTATAAGCGACCATGTAATTCCTTTATTTAACGCTAAATCTACTATCATGCAAACCAGTATTGCAATAAAACTAAGACCACCTAAACCATAAAGAAAATACATTCGTTTTGTCTTTTTCAAAAATTTTTTTACATCTTCCACCTCTGAGGGCTGTTTTTCTAAACCAAACGTCATATTTTCATATACTTTTGTACAGTCTTTACAGTATTCCAAATGACTGTCTATACTTTTCTTAGAAACTTCACTTACCATCCCATCCACATAAAGCGGGAGCAAATCTTTTACAATTTCACAATCTAATTCTCTGTTCATTCTCTCGTTCCTTTCATCAATTCTTGTTTTCCCCTATAATAGGTCACTCTTGCCCAGTTTTCTGTTTTTCCCATAATATCAGCAATTTCAGAAAATTTTAAATCTCCTGCAAGCCGCAGATACATAACTTCCCTTGTCACATCATACAAGTTATGCATAAGGCGGAAAATTTCCACCTTTTCCAAGTTATTCAGGCAATTATATTCCACATTCTCATTGGAAGGCATGGCATCATCTAACTCTACAAACTTATGCTTATTTCCTTTTTCAAGCTCTTTATACCACAGATTTTTTGCAATTTGGCATAACCAAACAGAAATTTTGCAATCGCCCCTGAATCTATCAATTCCCTTTATGGCTTGAAAAAAAGTTTCTGTGTCAATTCTTCCGCAAGTTGTGAGTCATGGGTTAATCCACATAAATATTTATATATAATTGCCGCATTTTTTCGATATATTTCATCTATTTTCGCTTTATCCATTTTTTGCACCTCATATCATATGTTCTTTTGAAGGGCAATTCGTTACAAACAATTTTTATTTTTTTCATTCTTTTCATCTTCTCCACGCCTTGTGAACTACTCAATACCAAAATCTTTTCCATAAAGGAGAAAACACCACCAAACAATATTCCTATTGTCTGATGGTGTACCTCCTTATTCTATTTTTTTGCTCATTTCATGCCACTCTTCTCCACCCCAGGTAGAATCTGCAATTCCCTGGTCTGTAAATCCGAACTTTTGATACATTTCCACCTTTGCTTTTAAACAAGTAAGTATCAGCATTTTGCGTCCTTTTTCACGTTCCCTTCTTACATACTCTGCAACAATTTCCCTGGCGAGTCCTTGTCTGCGGTATTTCGGTAACACATCAAGACCTAGTAACATAATATTTTTTCCATCCGGCTGGTACAAATCTGCATTTACAAAAAACTCATCTCGAAATATTTCTTCCTCTGTAGAAAGTCCATTTAAAAATCCGGCAATCTTTCCTGTCTCTTTATCCACCGCCACAAGAAATAGCTCCGAAGCCTTTGCAATTCGTTCTTTCATATGTTGCTCTGAACATGCCTCATTGGGAGGAAAACAAATCTGTTCGATAGCTACTGCCTGCTCCGTTTCTTCCGGTCTTATATTCCGAAATTCAAATTTTTCAAGAATCTCTTTCTTATCCATATAACTCTCCATTTTCTATTTATTTTAAATCCATTCATAATTTCTACCGGTTATGGCAAGGCTTAAAAGCTTATCTATTTTCTCCACATCTTTCACATTGATAAAATCCGTACTTTTTTGTATCATCTTTTTTCTTATATTGATAACACATAAATACATCAATTTTATTCATAAAATAATGTCTTGTATATATTTTTTGTTTTGCCATCCATATTCATCTTCGCCTAAATAAGCATAATACATTTCATCGTTATTCGCAAGTTAAGGCGATTATATTTTGTATTTTTAATAATATTACCCTCTTATTTGTCACCTTTATGCTAAGATGTGTAGACCTTGTAAGAAATTTTGTCACTTCATCTTCCGAAGCCCCTTTTCCATTATCTCATAAACCTGTATTACACCACCTGCACATTCCCAGATACCATGGTCTATTGTTTTATATCCTATACCATAGTACCATCTACATGCCGGCAACGAAGCATCGATTCCTACCTTATCATATTTCTTTCCAATTTCTCTTTCTAACTGCTGCATGATAAAAGTACCAAAACCTTTTCCCTGAAAATCCGGCAATACATATACTCTGGTAATATGATTTTCTTTTATCGTTCCGGTTCCTATTGCTTTACCATTTTCTAAAAGAATATAGGTACATCCATTTTCAATGTCTTCTAAAATATTCTCTTTACTATGAAATTCACAAAACATATCTACGATTTCCGGAAGATAATACCTTGGATATATCCTCCTAACGGTATCCTGTACGATTTCATATATGTCCTTCGCTTCTTCTATTCTTGCTAATCTGTATTCCATAACATTTCCCTCCATAATCAAAAACACCACCAAGCAATATTTCTATTGCCTGATGGTGTACTTATCATTGCAAATCTGGTTCAATTAAAACTTCATCCCAACTTAATATTTATGTATTTTTAGGATGATTAGAATTTCGCAATACCATATCATTTCCATCAACAATAGAACCCTGATTCCAAGAATACACGGCACAGACTGAATACACATATTGTTGTGAAAATTGATTCTTGTTCTGCATTGCGATAACTCCTTTCTCTTTTTCTTATATCGATATAATTGGGATTGATTATACTTGTTGTAAATAAATCTGTCAAGAAAAATTTTTTAAACAAAGAATTTAATATATACCAATATTTCTCCAAAGAAAGGTACATACAAGTTAAGTGAATCTTTACACAAATCCATATCTAAAGTATAATAAAGACAGTTTTTAGAACGTACAGGAGGTTAAAAAAATGAACAAGCCTATCCGGCTTAATCTCTATATCCAGTCATAATTGCCACCAGTTATGGCAAGGCTTAAAAGAGCATCCATCTTTTCAACATCTTCTCCCTCAAGAACCTCTATTAGCTTTGCAGTATCCTTAAATTCTGTCATATCGTCATCCGGACCCATTTCCATATCTATTTCTTCGGCACAATAGGTGCAATCAATGGTATCCATGGTTTGAAGTGATAAAAATTTAACACCGCATCTTTTACATTGATAATACCCACATTTTTTTGTATCATCTGGAACGTAATACATTCTAACATCTCCCTTGTATATACGAAATGCTGGTTGGTTTACGTGCATTCGTACTCTGTTTAAATTTTGTTGTTGGTTCCCAAAAAACTCCTTTGTAATTAAAATTCTATTTTTCGGTTTTCCATTTTTTTGCGTGTTCTTCCAATGCTTTGTAATCTAAGCATCTTCGAGCAACTCTAGAATCAGGGAAGGAATACTTCTTCTCATATAAATCCTTCGCTGCATCAGACAAATTCATAGTATTAATCATTTTCATTTCAGAATCTAATAAGTCAATATACTTACTTTTTTCTTCTTCTGATTTGAATGTCCTATATGTATCTATATCCTTTTTAACAAAGGGAGTTACCTCCTTCTTAGGTATAGGAAACATATAATTAAGATTTACAACAGCAATTAATCTAGATAATTCTTGTGGATCATAAATCTTAAAAAAGTCAGGCTGATTTTTCATCCTTTTATGCCTATCCTGTGCATGTGATACCTGCGTTATGTAATAAAATTTTTCATCTTCAAAAAGGATTCCAAAAAATGGTTTATATTTGTCAGAGCCATAATCTGTTCTTGGTATTCTTCCTTCAAAAACTCTTAAATAATCCAAGTATTTCTCATTAACATTTATCCACTCCATAGTATCTCCAAACAATAAAAGGAACAAGCAGAGCCTGTTCCTTTTATTAATACGATTTTGTTAGGCTTCGTAACCTCTATTAATACGATTTTGTTAGGCTTCGTAACCTCTATTAATACGATTTTGTTAGGCTTCGTAACCTCTATTAATACGATTTTGTTAGGCTTCGTAACCTCTATAGAAAGTATATGCTTTCTTACTTATATTATATCTATTCCAGCAGAAAATACAAGTTTGACTTTTATATAATTATATGATAAAATAATTATTTTGACATTTATTGTATCATATTTCTTCAACACACCAAATAACAATTTTACCATCATCCCTACAAAATTTTATTTATTAACAAATAAATTCTTATTATAATATCTATTCCCAACAGAATACTATAATAAATGATTGGCAACGATACTTTCCCATTAGGCATATCAATCTGTTTGTTTAATACATCATCCGACAATACTTCTCCCCTGATTTTTGCGATTTCTTTCTTATCGTCTAAATCTTCAACTTCCAATCTGTAAATATCTAATTCACATGCTTTATTATTTTTGACACAACGCGAATCTTTAATATAAATTCCTACCAAAACAATAATTGAAATAATCCATACCAGGTTCGTTAATATAACCTGACCTTTATCTATATTTCCTATACTCTTTGTGCCAAGACAATAGTAGATAGAAAAAAACAAACAAACTCCAGCTAATGCCTTCAATTCTTTTGATAATTTTTTATTTCTTTCAATTTTTTCATGTAGATTCAATATTCTTAATTCAACATCATTCATATTTTGACTCTCCCATCTTACTATAAATCAACCATACTCACAACTTGGTCTCTCCGACCAAGTTTCTGACCATGATTTACGAATAATATTTCTGATTCTTACTCTTAGGCTTTTCTGGTTCAGTTCTTTTTAATTTACCGCCTTCAAGCATCTTATCCAAATAATGTCTTCTAAAATATGACCGTTCTAAGCCAAACTGTTTCATTATTTCACTTGCTGATTTTGGTTCTTGGCAAAACATCAAAATTTGTTTCATAACATCTTGGTCATTATCATGGTCACTATCTTGGTCACTTTGACCATGATGTTGACCATCATCTCTCAGCAACTCCAAATACCTATCACAAGCCTTACACAACACCATAATACCAGATTCATTTATCTCATATTCCGGCAACGGACCATCGTACAAGCCACAGGCTTCTTTAATCTTCTCAAATCCTCTTCCCCAGGCTTCAATCATACCACTTTTAAAGAAGACATTTGCCAATTTCGGATTATATGGTTTAGAGGAATGCTTCATAAATAACTTATCCGTAGAATCTAGATTAGGCGGCATCTCACCATCATTCCAAACGTATATCTTGTCCTCGTAAACGCTAATCTGAATAGGATTACAGCTGCTATAATCCTTATGCACAATTGCATTCAAAAGAATTTCACGAAAAGCATCTTTATGGAACATAAACTGTTCCACTCTCTGAATTCCCTCATAAGCAATAAGATGCAGGTTATCCATCAAAATAGAATCTTCAACACCAACTTCTTCTTGTGTAAGTCTTCCTCTCTTTACAGCCTTCTCCTTAAACAGTTGTATTTCTTTGAATTCATCTAACAACTCCAAAAGAATTTCTCATTCAAAATACATTATCTAAAACATATCAGGCGTAAGCTTATATCTATAAACAACTTCTGCTGCTGAACCTTCTGTTTCTCCAAAATGTTCTTTTAATTTACCTTGCATATCACTTACATCTTGTTCACCTGTAACTTCTTTAAAATCCTTCATAAATGCTGTAAATAAACTCTCTTCTTCACATATAAGAATTACACCCATTTTTTCAAATACATGCTTACTATGCGGATTTCTCGATGAAATTCTAATAATAAAATACTCTACATCTTGTAACTCATATGTTTTTCTCGCAAACATCTTTATTACTTTGGGAGCAATCCCTTTATTTCGCATGTCCTCTAATAAGTCAATACCAATTTCTGGAGTTTTACTTAATGGATTCTGCAATTCCACACTACCACAGTATTCTCCATTTTTAGTGAATATCGAAAAGACTTTATCCTTCCCGTGAAGCACTTGTTCCCACATCATATCTTTACAATATGGATTTAGAAACAATGTAGTCTCCCCATTAAGTTGTCTATGTAGTTCTACATAATCCTCATGATCCTGTTCTATAATCGGAGATATGAAATACTCACCATCTGTTTCATATACTTTTCTTCCTTTTTCTATTTCTATCGCTTCAATCAAACCTTTTCCAGTATCCTCATAAAATCCCATTACAATTCGGACAATTTAACTTACGTAGTTTCATATAAATATCCTCACATTCCAACTGTTCTTCAAATCAAAATCTTGTTAATTAATAAAACAAACCAACTATATTATACCATCTCAAGTATATTTTTTACAACTTAAAATAATATCAACAACAAATTTCCACCTTTATTTTATTTATTTGAAAAAAGGTCTAGTTTAATATGAAAAAATGTTGTAAAATGTATTTATCTCGTCCTTGAGATTACAGATTCATTTTGAATCCGTAAAAGATTGGACTTATAGGAAAGAAGAAAGCATAGGAGGTTTTTTCGTGAAAAAAGAATTGATAGTAGTTCTTGACTTCGGCGGGCAATATAATCAGCTGATTGCAAGACGAGTACGAGAATGTAACGTGTATTGTGAAGTTCATCCGTATAATATGGGCTTGGACAAGTTAAAGGAAATGAATCCAAAAGGCATTATTTTTACCGGTGGACCAAATAGTGTTTATGGTGAAGATTCTCCTCGTTGTGAAAAGGAAATTTTCGAAATGGGAATTCCTATTTTAGGAATTTGCTACGGTTCACAGCTTATGTCATATATGTTAGGTGGTAGTGTTAAAACTGCACCTGTAAGTGAATACGGAAAGACAGAAGTCGATGTAGAAGCTGGTTCTGTTTTATTGGATGGTGTAAATTCCAAGACCATTTGTTGGATGAGCCATACCGACTACATTGAAAAAGAACCAGAAGGATTTAAGATTATTGCTCATACTCCAGTCTGCCCTGTTGCAGCTATGGAAGACGTAAGCCGTAATCTTTATGCCGTTCAATATCATCCGGAAGTAATGCATACACAAGAAGGTATGAAAATGCTTTCTAATTTCGTGTACCAGATTTGTAAATGTTCCGGTGACTGGAAAATGGATTCTTTCGTAGAAACTACCATCAAAGAAATCAAAGAAAAGGTTGGAAATGGAAAAGTACTTTGTGCATTGTCCGGTGGTGTGGATTCTTCTGTTGCAGCAGTACTTTTAGCAAAGGCTATCGGAAAACAACTTACCTGTGTTTTCGTTGACCATGGTTTACTTCGTAAAAATGAAGGTGATGAAGTTGAGGCAGTTTTCGGACCAGAAGGACAATATGACCTTAATTTCATTCGTGTAAATGCTCAGGATAGATTCTATGAAAAATTAAAGGGTGTCGAAGAACCAGAAAGAAAACGTAAGATTATCGGTGAAGAATTTATTCGTGTATTTGAAGAAGAGGCAAAAAAAATCGGCGCAGTGGATTTCTTGGTACAAGGTACTATTTATCCTGATGTAATCGAATCAGGACTTGGAAAATCTGCAGTGATTAAATCACATCACAATGTAGGTGGACTTCCTGATTGTGTAGATTTTAAAGAAATTATCGAACCATTACGTTTATTATTTAAGGATGAAGTTCGTAAGGCAGGTTTGGAATTAGGTATTCCAGAATATTTGGTATATCGTCAACCATTCCCAGGTCCAGGACTTGGAATCCGTATCATCGGTGAAGTAACTGCAGAAAAAGTAAAGATTGTTCAAGATGCAGATTATATCTACCGCGATGAAATTGCAAAAGCAGGAATTGATAAAGGTTTAGGACAATATTTTGCTGCATTGACTAATATGCGTTCCGTAGGTGTTATGGGTGACGAAAGAACTTATGACTATGCTGTCGCATTAAGAGCAGTAAATACTTCTGACTTTATGACTGCAGAAGCCGCAGAAATTCCTTTTGAAGTATTGCAAAAGGTAATGACAAGAATTATAAATGAAGTGAAGGGTGTAAACAGGGTAATGTATGATTTAACCAGTAAGCCACCTGGAACGATTGAATTCGAATAGGAAGTAGTGCTAAAAAGTCCAGTATTTATGCGATTTCCAAACAGATTTTTTTAAGTGCTGGCAGTTCAAATATCTAAATTACTTCATAAATCATAAAAAAACCTTACTGATTTGCGCGAGCAATGAGTCAAATGGAAATGCTTGCATTTCCACTTGACGAATGCCGTGTCAACTGAAAATTAGTAAGGTTTTTTGATGTCTATTTTTCTTTTTGCTTCTTACTGTTCTTCTTTTTCTGTTTTGTAATGTAATAAAATTGGTTTTGTGATACAATCAAGTAAGATGATTGAAATTGATAAATCGAAATTTTACTAGGAGGATTATAAGTGGATATAAAAGCTGTTTTTTTTGATTTGGATGGAACATTGTATTTTAGACAAAAGGCTATAGAAGGTGCTATTGAGACGGTGGATTATTTAAAATCAAAAGGATATATATGTAGATTTTTAACTAATACAGATTCCAAAAAAACTTCACATATTTTAGACACAGTAAAGAATTTGGGATTTAATATAGAATTAGATGAAATATTTACACCTGTGACTGCTTCAATTAAATTTTTAAAATGTAATAAAGAAGCGAAAATATATGCGTTAGTTTCAGATAACATTATAAATGAATATGAAGAATTTAATATAAGTTTAGAAAATGTAGATTATATTATAATAGGCGATTGCCGAGACAAAGTTAGCTACGATAATTTAAACAAAGCTTTTAAGCTAATTGGAGAGAATACAGAGATTTTAGCTTTACAAAAAGGAAAATATTTTTATGATAATACAGGAAAAAATCTTGATACAGGAGCTTTCGTTGCAATGATGGAGTATGCAACAGGAAAAAGTTCAAAGGTTTTAGGAAAGCCAAGTGAGTCATTTTATAATATACTCTTGCAAGATTTGAACCTTAAACCATCAGAGGTATTAATAATTGGAGATGATATTTCAACTGATATAGTAGGTGCTAATAATTTAGGTTCTATGGGAGCATTAGTCAAAACAGGTAAATATATTGATCAAGTAAACTTAGATGTTGGCACACCAGATTTAGTTCTAGATTCAGTTGCTGATTTGATGAGATACAGGTTATAAGGAGCAAAATAGGCATACAGACCATCATAAAAAGAATGACAGAGGAGCAAGGTAGTATCAGAAGTGGAGTGGGAAACTGCTCTGCTTTTTACATTGTATGAGAGCATAAAATATCGGTGGATAAAATTGTATATACCATGGTATAATTGGAATGTTCAACAAGAGCGAAACTTTGAATTCTCACTTGAGGTATTTTAAGGGATTTAATAACTGTTATATCTTGTTATAAAAATTTCGTCAAATCCTTGAAAATACTAAAGTTTTCATGGGTGTCCTCACCGTCACAGCTTGTATCGTGTTATATCGTTCTCCCCTTGTTTATGAACCCTCATAAGGGAAAAAACAAGGGAAAGAAAATCTGGTAACAACTTATAACAAATTATGAAAATGGCAGTTGGAACTGGATGAATGCTTATAATACATTTCTATGAAAGGACTGATAAGATGAGATTGATATATGCAGACTATAACCCTCAAACGAACAGTATTGATGTAACCACATTTGAAAATTACATATTACGGATTGATTGTAATAAGGCAGAGGATGGATTAAGAACAACTCCTTGCTCGCAAAATTCGCTGAATGCTTTGGCAATAGATGAGCCACTTGAATATGCTCGACTTGCTTTAGATGACGAAATGCAGGCTTGGGTGGATGCGATTGATAGTTTGGAAGTATGGTGATTTTGATAAATGTTGGTAGAATAACTAAGCATGATATGATAAAATAAAATTCGATTTTTTGATTGAAGTTATCTTGCTTCAATCCTGAAAATACTTTTGCAATGAAAGGACTAAAGATATGAAGGGTATATGGAAAGCAATTGCCTATTTTGTACTATATTTTGGATTAACAATGTTTTTACAGGCATTGTTGTCTATAGTGTTTTGTGCAATAGGAGCAGCAAATGGTCTTAATGATGAGACTGCTATTATGGAATTTGCAAATAATAATGTTTTAGGGATGACAGTTATTTCTGGCATCCTGACTATATTGATTCTGTATCTTGTTTTCAAACTTCGTAAAAAAGAGGTTAAGCAAGAATGGAAACTTAATCAATTAAAAATGAAAAATGTTGTTTTTGCGTCGCTGATAGCATTTTCCTTCTCATTTCTGTTTGCATTATGTACATACAACGTTTCTATGGAAAATTCACTGATGATATCAAAGTCAGTTGGTTTCTATAATGAAATGGTTCCGCTGTTGGGTACTATAATGATGGTGCTTAATTTATTGGTAATTGCACCGATTTCAGAAGAGATAGCACTTAGAGGAATTGTTTATACAAGAGTTGAAAAGACCACAAATGCAGTAATAGCCATAATAGTGAGTTCTATTTTATTTGGACTTATGCATTTAATGGCAGGTGGAATTGTATTGGTAATTGGTGCGGCACTAATGGCGTTGGTTTTTGGATATATATTTCATAAATTTAAGTCTTTATGGGTATGTATTATAGCTCATGCTGTTGCAAATTTACCGGATTTCATTCTTTATAATAAGCCGGATATTGCGGGAGGTATATTCTGGAGATTGATTATACTGTTTATATGTGTGTTTATTATAGGTGTATGTATTATTGAAAAAAATCAAAATGATTATGCATAGATTACTATGTGCAGTCTTGGATACATATGAAGATGGGAGGCATTCATAGTGAAAGAATTAAAGGCAAAAGAATACAAACGCTTTGAAGATATAAAACAAATTCGACCAGATGGAACAGAGTTTTGGTCAGCCAGAGAGCTTGCACCTGCATTAGAGTATACTAAATGGGAAAATTTTCATAAAGTAATAAAGCGTGCAATGTTAGCTTGCGAGAATAGTGGAAGAAGTGTAGAGGAATGTTTTCCCGAGGTCAGGAAAACATCAAATATGCCTAAAGGTGGAACAAAGCCGATGGTTGATTATGAATTAACCAGATACGCTTGCTATCTGATTGTACAAAATGGTGATCCGAGGAAAGAAGTAATTGCGTTAGGACAAACATATTTTGCAATCCAAACGTATAGGCAAGAAGTGGCTGATCATTTCAATGAATTGGATGAAGATAGAAGACGTTTGGTTGTGCGAGGAGATATTAAGCAGTGGAATCAAATGCTTGCGGAAACAGCACATAATGCAGGGGTAATTACAAATGAAGAATTTGCAATCTTCCAGAATGCAGGATATATAGGATTATATGGCGGATTAGATGTTGATGATATTCACAAGAGAAAGAATCTTGAAGTCGGTCAGAAAATACTTGACTACATGGGCAGTACAGAGTTGATTGCAAATCTTTTCCGTATTTCTCAGACAGAGGAAAAATTAAGAAAAGATGAAGTGGATAATGCAAAAACAGCCACTTCTATTCACTATTCTGTTGGTAAAGAAGTTCGCAGTGCTATAGAAAAAATAGGTGGTACTATGCCGGAAGATTTACCGACACCTGAGAAAAGCATACAAGAAATTGAGAAGGAACAGATAGCTCGATTAAAGGCAAAAGCGAAAGCTGGAAAATTGATGCTTGATGAGTAGAAGGATGATTTATGATAGGGATATATTTTAGTGGAACAGGTAATTCTAAATATGCACTTGAAGTATTCATAAGAGAATATGGCGATAATTCTGTTCTGTTTTCTATTGAAGATAAAAACCTCGTAGAACAGATAAATAGGCATAAAGAAATAGTATTTAGTTATCCTGTTCAGTATAGTGCAGTACCAAAAATCTTAAGCGATTTTATACATAATAATTCTTCGATGTGGCAAGGGAAAAGAGTATTTATTATTGCTACAATGGCGTTATTTAGTGGAGATGGTGCAGGAGTATTGGGGCGTTTGCTAAAACAATATGGTGCTAAAATCGTAGGTGGTTTGCATCTACAAATGCCAGATAGTATTGCCGATGAGAAAGTATTGAAGCTTTCTCTTGAAAAGAATACTCGGCTTGTCGAGAAAGCAAAACAAAAAGTAATAAAAGCAGTTGCTGATATTGAGAATGGTAAATATCCACAAGAGGGACTAGGAACTTTATCCCGCTTAGCAGGTTTCTTGTCACAGAGATTATGGTTTGGTTACAGAACCCAAAAGTATAGTGACAAGTTAAAGGTAGATGCAAATAAGTGCATTGGATGTTCTAAATGCGTAAAGATATGCCCGACAGAAAATATCATTATGGCAGAAAATAAGGCACAAGGGAAGGACAAATGCACAGTATGTTATAGGTGTGTGAATGCGTGTCCTAAACAAGCAATTACACTGCTTGGAAAAACAGTTATTGAGCAAACTTCCGTTGAAAAATATTTATAATACAGATGTACAAATTTCAGCTTTACGCACACTATGTATTAAAAATAGCCTTATCCATTAAGTGTATGGATAGGGCTATTTCATGGTTGGGACGATTTATCTCGCCCCTTTATCTCTGCTTCTGTAAGGTTGGCTGGCGTTCTCTCCGTAGGCTTCTTCCCACTTGGCACATTCTTTCTGATATGCTTCTGTGGCACGCTGTGCGGTATAGAATGCTGTGTAGAAATCCTGCACCGTTGCAAATCCATGCTGTCTGGCGATACCGGATAATCCGGCTTTGAGGGTTCGGATTTCCTCGTTTTTGGCGGCAATCCTGCTTTCAAGCTCCTTTTACTTGGTAAGCCTTGCAAGTCCCTTTAAATCGCTTAATTCAATCTCCAGTTGATTCCGTTCACGCTCTGCTTCAAAGATAAGATGATTTTGCTTATCAAGCGTAATCTTGATTTTTTGAAGTCTTGGGAAAGCGGCTGCTTCCGGTGGCATAACGGGTCTTGGAGGTATCTGTGGTTTGAGCAGTTCTACAACCTCTGTCTCCGGAACGGTTGCAGTAATAGTGTTTACTGATGGCTCATGCTCGGTCAATTCTTCCTTAGCTGGAGCTGTAGCAACATCTGCGGTATCCTCTGCTTTTATAACAGCTTTGGTTTCATATTCTTTTTCCAGAGCTTCATGGAACAGCTTGTTTTTCAGTTCCCTTGCGGCTTTCAGTACCTCGGAAATGAGAAGTGCCAGTCGCATAGCTGCCGTTCGTATGATGTTGGAAAGTAAATCCGGTTTGTTGCCCCATGCTTTGATGGAACTACTGATACGGTCTGTGATAAATTCTTTCTTTATCTGCCGTATCTCATCCTCCGGCACTTGGCTGACTAAGGCTCGGTCTACTTCATAATTCCACATCATACGAACCTCATTATCTTCCTTTACCTGTTCCGCTTTGGGATTATTCTTGCCGATTTTTTTAGTGGCAAGGTATAATCCGTTTTTGTTGAATACATGGAGCTTATTCTTATCATCCTCTATCAGAAGATTGATAAGGTCGGTATAAAAGTGTTTTGCTTCGTCCAGATAATGCTCCTGCTTGAACAGCTTGTTCTTGGCGGTAAATAAGGTTCTCTCATAGACTTCGCCTTTTTTAATTATCTTACAGCCCTTACGGACATTACCGCTATCATCCAGTATCTCTTTCTTGGTGCGTACATGCTTTTTCTGTTCATTGTAGAACATATTGCGTGTTGCAATCTTTTCTATGGGTTCCGGTAACAGTTCCCTTTCGGAAAAGATGAGATGGATATGATAGTTGGTTTTACTTTTGTTGTGGTGCAGGGCGGATACACACTCCACACCATATTTTTTCTTAAAGCGGTTGGTAAACAACTGTAACAGTTTGTCAGGATAATACAGTTCAGGGAAGGATTCTGGCAAAGCGATAATCAGTTCCCTTGCCTCAATACATTTTCCTTCCGTACCGCTTTTTAGAAATTCCTGCTGATTAAATCTGGCAAGCTCCGTCCAGTAGTGACGGTCTGTTGTTTCATAGACCGCATACAGATTTTCCTGCTTGGCGTGACTGGATATATAAGTAATCCTGCCACGGACATTATGGAGCTTGTTCATTTGAATAAATGAATTTCGTTCGATAGTGCTTCCTCCTCTCGTAAATGTTACTTAGGGAAAGAGGTGGAAGGATTATAAGTGAGTGGACACTTAGGTGTCCGGTTACGAACACTATGCCGTATCCGGCAATAAGAGCTCGATGCAATCGCGAAATACCCAGAGTACAAATTTTGAATTTTACGCATAATGGAGACGATAGTGGAATGAATAATAAAAAGATAAAATCCAATAATGAAATTTCGGAATTATGTTCTTTTTCCCTTGGAGGGTATCAACAGAAGGTGTTGATAGAAGGGAAAAGTAAAGATAATCCGATAGTTATAACTTTGCATGGTGGACCAGGGACACCGATACCATTTTCGGTTGGATGCAGAGGATTATTCCCAGTGTTTACAGATGAGTTTATTATGGTTTATTGGGACCAGCTTGGCTGTGGAATAAATAACCATGTGATTGATGATTCATTTTCCATTGATACCTTTGTTCAGATGACGGAAGAACTGATAGAAAAGATAAAGGTTAAATTTCCAAATAACAAGATAATGATATTTTCAACTTCTTTGGGGTCTATACTAAGTGCTAAGTTATTGGAAAAGAATCCTTATGCTGTTGATAGTGTTATTGCTTGTGGTCAAATAATTAAAGATGTGTTTATTTGTGATGAAGTGAGGAACACTTTAACTGAAACAGGTATTCCGATGAAGAAGTTGGAAAAAATCAAAAATGTAACTGTAGATAATTTTAAAAGGAACGACTTGCAATTGATATCAAATGCACTTCGTAAATATACTAATGCCTATCAAAATAGAATTGGTAAGAAAGTGCCAATTGGAACTATTATAAAAGGATTGTTGACGAGTCCTGATTACAAAATGAAGGATTTTAAAGCAATTATGGTAAACGGATATATGAAGAATACTTCATTGTGGAAAGAGATAATACACATTAACCTTACAGAGCAATTAAAAAGTGTCCGGATTCCGTACATAATTTTGCAGGGAGATACAGATATAGTTGCTTCTACAAAATCAGTGGAAGAATTAGTGAATAGTAGCAATAATGTAAATTTAGATTGCAAGGTGATTGCTAACACAGGACATATGGCTAGTGTAGAAATGATGGACACATTATTAGTTGTATTAAAGAAATGTAAACAGCATATTTGATTTCAAAGAGAAACAACTTCTTTAGGCTACAATCAATAGCGGTGTAAACGAAAAAGCAGTCTTGAACAAAGACAAGAGAACCATTTTTGTTGTACAGGGTAGATGCTTTATCGCCTTTTGATTTTAGGAATAAAAGATAATCTCGAGCATCTTCACATGTAAGTTCTTCCGGTTGTTTTTGTATGAATTCCAAAAACTGAATAACATTATTTTTATAAGTTCGGATAGTTCCAGGTTTGAGATTTCGGAGTTTTCCTATAACCTCGATTTTTTCAATATATGATTCGTACATAAAAGACCTCTATGAAATAAAAGTAGTAATAATAGTAACTACCTATCATGGAGGTGCATTTGCAAAATAAAACTGCTTGTGAAAGCAGCCTAAAGATGATATTCTTTTCATAGGCAGTTGTTGGGACTAAGCCCGTGTGTGAAGTTTGTTATTTGTCGCACTTTAACAATACTATCTTGGGACAATCCTGTCACTGCCTATTTTTGAAGAAGTAGAAAAACTGCACCACAGCCTTGGCAGGCCATCGTGCAGCGATTTTGTTCAATTCCAATTCTACAGTGTCTTTATTTTGTTGAAATGTTGATTGATTTAATTGCAAGTTGTGCTATAATATCCTCATGGCAACACTTTGGCAACAGAAAATCAGTAAGCCAAAATAAAGTGTGCAAATAAAGTAAAATATCGGCAAATTTTAAATAAAACTTAAACAAAATAGTTTAAGATAGAGTAACAACTTGCCGAATTTGAGTAAATAAAATTTGATACAGATTATTTTATATGGCAGGTAATCTTTCTGGTTGCCTGTCATTTTTATATTATTTATTTTTGTCATTGAGAGACCGTTTCAAGTTTTGTGTAAACATCAAAAATTGATATAAGATATATGAATAGTTACAGAAGGGCAGAGCCGGATTCTACGGTTTCTGCCCTTGTTTGTATTATACAGAAATTTTTGGAATAGTCCCAACTTAATTTCTATCAGCTTTTTTCTTATATTTGAGGCATTGAAAATTTCATATATTCAGCCATTTGGTCTGCAAATGCTTGTTCTTGCGGACAACTTTTTATAAAATTGAAATCAGCCCAAATACGTTCCTGTTCTTTTTGTATCCATGGAACATTTTCAAGAGACTGGTCTTGAGTTCTAATATAATAATCAGAAAAAAGGGCATTTGGTACAAAATTACCATTTAGCTCATCTACATTTTCCCCGCAAGCAATCATTCTCAAATCATCTAAAACCATAGTCAGATGGTATGTGCCCTCATCACTTTCTAAATCAGTAACCACAAAATCTGCACCACCTGTAATGTTTACCTTATTACGATTATCCACACTGTTGATGGAATCAAATATGTCTTCTAACTCATCACAAAAAGAAAAAAGCAAATCCATATTAACTTCTTCCTGATGACCATAAATTCCTTTCATCAGCATATGTAATACAGTTTGATATTGTGCAAATACACGAAAAACAGAAAGTTTAGAAAATTTGTGAAACAGCACTGTACATCTAGCTAATGTAAGCAAATTCCACTGGGCTTTTTGTATAATACTGAGTGTAGCTGCCTTTTCTTCCACTTCTTTTCTGATATGTTTTGTAATGGGAGGATGTTCAATTTGCAAATCAATAACCCAATCCATTGCTTTATCATCTTTTTTTGTAAACTTGTCATAAAGTTCATCATCACCGCCCACCAAATTGTCAAAGCGTTCCAAATAATAGATTGCTTTTTCAGCATTCTTCATTTTTTTATAAGTTTTCCCAACTTTAAAATACTGTTTGGCAATTTTGGAAAGATTTCCTTCCTTTTGTGATGCTTCCAATTTTTTTAATTGTGAGGTTAAAAATTTGTTGTATAAATTCATATGATGGTTTCCTTTCTGATAATACGGTCATAAGTATAGCATGGATGTTATCATCTTACAAGAATCAATATTAAATATTATGTTAAGGACAACGAAAAAGCATTATTTACATTGTAATAGATAATGTGAAAATTTCAGTTCTACGGAGCTTCTATTTTTACCGAAAAGCTGATTGATTTAATTGCCAGTTGTGCTATACACATGACCTCAGCATTGCAGTTTTAAAATAAAATGATAATTCTAAAATAAAACTTAAATGAAATAGTTAAAATTAAGCCAACTACAAATAAAAAAACTCCAAGAATCCTTATTTTAAGTTATCCTTGGAGTTTTTTGACACTATTTCTTAAGCTTTTTCCACTCTTCCCTTGTTATGGCATACGCGTACGAAATCTTATTTTTCTCATCTTCATATTCTTTTACTTTCTTCATACCATTGGCAATCGCAGTAGAATATGACCCTATATTGGTGTATTTCATATAGGAATACAAACAATCATATTTTGTATTTTCAAACGCCCAGTCCCTGGCTACCCTCGCCGCTTCACTGCCAAATCCTCTTCTCCAATGCTTCTTATGAATATGATAGCCTATTTCCGGAAGTAGTTCTCCATCAATATTTTGAATGGTAATTCCGCAGTCACCTATAAACTCTCCTGTTTCTTTCAAAATAACAGCCCATAATCCAAATCCATATTCCTTATAGTTTTGAAGATTCCATTCAATCCAACCTTTTGTCCGTTCTTCATCAAAAGGCTTAGGATAATGCTGCATGGTTTCCGGGTCTGACATTATTTCAAATAGTGCCTCAAAATCTTCAAGAGTATATTCTCTTAATATTAGTCTTTCCGTGTGAACTACCCATTGTCTAAAGCCAATGGGCTTCCTGCTTCATAAACCTCGTAACCTACTATCTCCACAGGCGTTAATTCGGGCAGTTCCTGCCCTATAACGGTTTATACCGTACATTTGTACCTTGTATATTTTACGTGCTGAAGGAAAGCTTGGTTTTCGCATAAATTTCTCAGCACAACCTTATATATACAG
>JAFQCI010000091.1 GCA_017416505.1 Lachnospiraceae bacterium | reverse complement strand
CTGCATTGCAACATACTGGAATACATAATATCTTGGAATATATGCCGTAATAAGAAGTCCATCTTTTTTCAAGACACGAAGAGACTCTTCAAAACATTTCTTTCTATCCTCTTCATTAATCAAGTGATAAAAAGGTCCCATATTCAATACAACATCAAAAGTTGCATCCTCGAATACACTCATATCCGTTGCATCTAAAACTCTTGCGTCCATTTCATATGGTTTGTCTTTTGCTACTTCTTTGATAACTTCAATATGCCTTGGTGTAATATCAGTAGCAGTAACCTCATGTCCTTTATCTGCAAGATAAAAAGCATACACTCCAGTTCCAGCTGCACAATCAAGTATCTTTTTCTTACCCACTATCAATTCGTCCAATGCTCTTACTGTTGTTATAAATTCAATTCTACGAGCATTGTTTGTGGATAATCTTTCTTCTTCTCTATAATTTTCATAACTTTCAACTACATAATTTTTCATATAACTTTTCTCCCTATAATATCAATTCAATTATTCGTTCTACTACTTCGTTAGTGCTCATATTTGTTGAATCAATACTGGGGTAATCGTATTCATCGTAAAGAGAAAATGTGTTTTTCATTCCTCTTTCCATTCGTGTTCTATCTCTTCCATCTTTTTCTGCACGACTTATGTTCTCTTCTCTAGAACATTTTAAAATAACTATCTTTTCTTCAAATTCTATTTCATCGCTTTTCAGTTGGGAGATAAGATTATCGTATATTTCTTTTCGCTCTCCATGCCAACTGTATGTAAAGATAACGTTCTCTAACTCTTCGCACACAAGATAGTTATGCAATATATCATACATATTCTTTGTCACTGTCTGCTTTGTGACCTCTGTAAATAGAAAAGGATTCATAAAACGACACCAGTCTGAATCAACATATGCAGTTTTGGGGAGTTTCTCTACCAAACACTTTGCCGTAGCTGTTTTTCCAACTGCATTTGGTCCTACGATTACTATTAGTCGCTTCATCCTATCTCCTTTCCTTTTTAACACTATTACTTTTTATCTGCTCTTTTATTTCCTTTAAATTCTTTTTCTACATGACAATGCTCACACTTGTCCACTAGCTTCATTCCTTCAAAATCTAATTCTAGAATATAAGGCATCCAATCAATAATTCGTAGAAAATCATCACAACCAAAGCTGTTATCATAATAATTTAAAATTCAACTTAAAGCAGTACCATGCGTCCCAATTACAATTCTTTTATTATCATTATCTAACAAAATTTCATTCAATGCAGCTACATTTCTCTTTTGCACCATAGCAATAGATTCCCCTCCTTGCTCATGGTAATTATGATCACTCCAACGTTTTTGAAACATTCCATGGTTATTACCATCAGCTCCTTTTTCACGTTCTCTAAGGCGTTCATCGGTAAATATCTCTTTTTCAAAAATCAATGCTGTTTCAGCGATTGTATCTATGCTTCGTTTGTATGGACTACTATAAAATACATCTATTTCTTTATCTTTTAAAAAATCTAATACCACCAATGCATCTCGTTTCCCTTCTTCTGTCAATGGTCTCGTTCTATCGTCTTCCCATGTATGCTCTGGCTGTGCATGACGTACAAAATATACTTTTGTCATATTCTACACCCCTTTCATTAGTAATTAATCTAACAACTCCATATTAATAGATTTCTCTGTAAATCCACACTTTTTATACATTTCATATGCAGCATGGTTTTTAGCATTTACCTGTAATTCGATGCCATCCAAATTCTTTTCGACTTTTATTTGCTTTAAAAAGTCAAACATCTTATGCCCTATTCCCATACCTCTGTAATTTTCGTCTATTGCCATTGTATCTATAAAAATAACATCACGTGTTACATGAGATGGACTCTCCACATGTCTATATACAATTTCCAAAACACCCACCACAGAACTATCGCTCTCTGCAACATAAAATGTATCGTTTTCTACTATTTTCTCAAATATATCTTCCGGAATTAAATTCTCATTGTGTCTATAAATGTCAGGTCTCCATTCGACATGCATATCCTGTACTTGTGACATGATTTTAATAACGGATTCATAATCTGTTTTCTCTGCAAGTCTAATCTGAATATCCATATCCTACCTCTAGCACTCCACTTAATCCGACTCTTTCCGCAACCGCTTCCATTCCTGCCTTTATTTCGTCTCTGCTATAATCGTTTTCTTTCAAAAAAGCATCCGTCTTTTCATTCAGATGGGAATATAATAAAATTGCCATCTCAATACCGTTCGGAGCTCCTTCATCTAATAAATCATACAATTTATTTTCCGCTTCGTTAATTTGACCGTAGTCAACCATATCCAAGAGTTCTTCTAATATATCCGTTTTTTCTATACGAGCTTCCAGCTCCTCCGTTACCGATTCCGTATCAATATTAAATAAAATCTTTGCCAACGCTCGTGCGATTTCATGCACGAGTCTCATGATATAATCTTGTTCAAACAACTAAAATGCTCCTTTATCCTATCGTCCCCAATTATTTTATAAAACTATTCTCACTGCCCAAATTATATGGACAAATATCCCTACACTTATGACAAGCGATTCTCCAAGTCTGTGTTTCGTTATCCTCCCCAAATGCATAATCCCAACATACCTGCTGATTCATTACAGGATTTTCAAGTGCATTTACAGGACAAACTTCTACACACAAATTACAGTTATTACAGATAGGTTCTTTTAGCTCATCTGCCTCTAACTCTTCTGAACATAAAACTGTCCCTAACCATACCATGCTTCCAAATTCAGGTGTAATCAACAACGAATGTCTTCCTATTGTTCCAAGTCCAGCTGCTTGTGCAGCATGCTTCTGAGATACAATCGAACGCCATCTATTTGTTTTTACATCCCATTCACTATCATTCGTTGGGATAGGTACACACATAACTCCGTATTTTCCATCTCTATACAAAAATTAAGGGCTATCATGTCCATCTTTGGTGTTATTGTATTTCTCACCTGTGTATAAGGTGTGTGTGAATTACAAGCTAATGTTCCTACTGGAAATCTACAAGCAAATGAAATAACTGATTTACAGGCAGGAAACACATCTAATGGATGATTCCCTTTTGGAGCACTATCGAACCTATCAAGACTGGCAATTCCACATAAATCCACACCCAAACTTTTCATTATCTCTTTTACTTTAGCACTATTTATCTTCATACTTCCTCCAATATCTGTTTCTGTACTTTTTTACTAAAACTATGAAACACAGTATCATACGCATGGTCTATCATATTTAGCAGTTCATCCTCCGAAAAATCATTCAAATAAATGGTATTCCAATATGGCTGCTGTACTGGTGGACAATGATATCCCCTGACCACCTTTTCTGGATAAACCATTCTATAAAACTCTCCCATTTCCCTCGTACACTTCAGCGTAATTTTGTAATCCCATTCATAAGGATAAACCTGTGCGAAAATTTTACCATTTAATTTGTAACATATAGGCACATCTCCAAAAGGATATGTTTCATCTGCCTTATGTTTTTCTAAACAATATTGTTTTATATCTTCTACTTTCATAGCTGCTATTCTAATACCTTTTTATAAAAATGATTTCCTACTAACATTGCTCTAATAGATTCGAATTTGCATTCACACAATTTTTCGCAAAGAGCAAGAACTTCATTATTTTCGTAATCGTATACCTCATATCGTTTTATTCCAGCCTCTAAACGAAACAGAAATACGACTCTATCATTTGTGAGATACTCATTCCAATATCCTAATTCAAGATACTTTGTTATGAATCCTTCCCAGACATCACTTTTTTCTTCCGGAAAAGAAACCATAAAATTATCTCCATCATTTTGTATATCAAAGCCTTGGCTTGCTAATTCCATGATTCTATTATCGATCCCCATAACATATGAATAATACATTTTGCACCTCCAAAGTACAAATCTACAACTAGTTTTATCATACCTCTATCCTGCTTTTCCGTAAAGAATTTTATTTTCCCACTTCTGAACGTAAAAAAGGCTCCCGAGATTTCTACACTACGTAACGAGAAGTCTAGCATCCTGCCACTTCGTGCCAGTCTGCACGCGGCAGTCGCCGCTTAGAAATAAGCACAAAAAAGCCGAGCGCGAACTCGCGACATAGTCGCTCGTGTTTCGGGCTGTCGCCCTATAAACATCTTCGCGGACTTCGCGATTTGCTACGCAAATCCCTCAGACGCGTTGCGCCTTCATAAACACAATAAAAAAGGGACTTTCGTGTGAACACGAAGTCCCTTTTGTTATTGCGTTTTCTCAGTCCGCTTAATCGCGATTATTCAACGATAGTAGCAACTCTACCAGAACCTACAGTACGTCCACCTTCACGCTCCCGGTTTTGGATTTGTCGCTATCTTCTACCATGCTTTTTGTTGATTTTATGCTATTTTTAGGCACTACATACATTATGTATTT
>JAFQCI010000090.1 GCA_017416505.1 Lachnospiraceae bacterium | reverse complement strand
CTGCATTGCAACATACTGGAATACATAATATCTTGGAATATATGCCGTAATAAGAAGTCCATCTTTTTTCAAGACACGAAGAGACTCTTCAAAACATTTCTTTCTATCCTCTTCATTAATCAAGTGATAAAAAGGTCCCATGTTCAACACAACATCAAAAGTTTCGTCTTCAAATACTCTCATATCTGTTGCATCTAAAACTCTTGCATCCATTTCGTATGGCTTATCTTTTACTACTTCCTTGATTACCTCGATATGTCTTGGAGTAATATCTGTAGCCGTAACATCATGTCCTCTATCTGCAAGATAAAAAGCATACACTCCGGTTCCAGCTGCACAATCAAGTATCTTTTTCTTACCCACTATTAATTCATCTAATGCTCGTACTGTTGTTATAAACTCAATTCTACGAGCATTGTTTGTGGATAATCTTTCTTCTTCTCTATAATTTTCATAACTTTCAACTACATAATTTTTCATATTATCACCTATATCTCTTTCATACACTGTTCCAGTGCCCAACTTTGCATTTCGAGATACATATTATCCACCAATTCGTTATAATCCATCCACGCAAACTCATGGTCTTCCTCCACAGGTACACTTACCAGATTTAGTAATTCTCCAACGTAATAAGTTTGTATCGGATGGAAATATCCTATCGTTGGATGTTCACAATACATTTCTGCAGAACAAATTTTATTTCCAACATAAACTGTATATCCTATTTCTTCCAAACATTCTCTCTTAATGCATTCTTCATGGCTCTCACCACTATCCAAGCCACCGCCTAATAAAAAGTAACCTTTTGATGTTTTAACAACACCTACTTTACCCTCCTTAGCGGGGACGAGATATACACCTACTCTGTCTATATAATTTGCGTTTTCTTCGGTTTCAAAAACTTTATGATTCATGCACATTTCTATCTAATCCTCAAACATCTTAAATTTAAATAGGATGAGAAAACGGGTTTATTGCTAAACTTGCACATCTAGTTTCTCGTTTCATCGTAGATGAGGTCTTATATTTAACAAATCAAATCGACATTATCCCATTCAGCATTTGTGCTCAACCATTCAAATGCATAAAATCTTCTTTCAGAAATAATTGATAATTTTTTAATTTCCTCATCATTTAATTCAATAACCTTTTTACCATTAAAAATAAAGTCATTTGCAACATTATCAAATTGATTATAAGTATTTAACAACTGAATATACTGTTCCCCAAAAATATTACAAATGGCGCTCTTAATATCAGTTGATCTTGATAAACCATTACGAGATTCAAGACATCTCCAATACCACAACATAGATAATTCTCTGTAATCCTTTATCTTTGCAATCGAAAGCATATGACAACTCTCTAAAAGCGATTTAATGGAATGATTTTTTCCAAATCTCAGTACTGAATGAAAATCTTGTAATACAAATTGATCATAACTAGAGAGTTCACTTACCAAACCTAAGCTCCATAACATAGGTTCTAAACATTCATAATTATTCTGCAAAAATAAAATGTCTTCATTTGATGTATTCGATATTACACTATTTAACACCTGTTTTTCCTTTTCTGAAACACTATCGTAATATCCCATATGTGACAACCAATCAAGAATCGCTTGTCTTTGCTTCTCTCTTTCATTTTGAGAACGTCTCACACCGTCAATTATCTTTTTTTCAAGAGCACAACGATCTGCAAAAGCTAATAATATAATGGCCCTTTTCAAAATTTCTTCTTTACTTTTCATTCTTGTATAACCTCAGCTCATCGAATTTGTAGCGATATAGGTCTAATCTGAATATTCCTAACATATTTGCCATTTAACAAAAGTATTTATCTCATAATACTCTACAAGCCTAATTTCGTAAAGAATTTTATTTTCTTGAGATTTTCCCCCACTTCTCGACGACACTTTGACGACACTTACTCTTTTCTTCAATCCTCTTCTCCTATTTTTGAATCAGAACCACCGACTTAGCCGGTGGTTTGTTCACGCCCTATAAGGGCTCATTACCGGCGTTTGAGTCTAAAGACTCGTCGAATAGGCCGCCAGCCGCATAACATTTACTTACCGAGCCCCCTGGGCTCCAATTAATGGTTTGCTTTTACTGGCTCACCCGTAAACGGGTCAACATACTCTTTTAACGTCATTTGATCATATTCTAAATCTTCTTTTAACTGATTCTGAATATACTCTTGTATTTTCTTTGCATTCTTACCTACTGTGTCTACATAGTAACCTCTACACCAGAAATGTCTATTTCCAAACTTATATTTCAAATTTGCATGTCTCTCAAAAATCATCAATGTACTCTTGCCTTTCAAATATCCCACGAAACTCGAAACACTTATACTTGGCGGAATCTCTACTAGCATGTGTACATGATCTGAGCACATTTCTGCTTCTACTATTCTGACACCCTTTCGCTTACATAAAGCACTCAAGATATTTGCTATATCTCGTTTCAGCTTTCCATAAATAATTTTTCGGCGAAATTTTGGTGCAAACACAATATAGTACTTACAGTTCCATTTTGTGTGTGATAAACTATTACTGTCCATTTTGGATACCTCCTGTGATTTACTGCGGTTGGCGAACCTGCAATAAATATAACACGGGAGGTTTTTTACTGTAAGCTAAAGCGATTTCAACCACTCGCATAGCAAGTGGTTTATTTGTTGATCATAGCTTCGCTATTCTCAACAGGGCCTTGCCCTAACAACGAAAAAAGGCTCTCCGTGCAAAAACACGGAAAGCCTTATATTTACTAGATTGTAGACACTATCAATTGAAATTATTCAACGATAGTAGCAACTCTACCAGAACCTACTGTACGTCCACCTTCACGGTCCGAATTTTTGTAATTCGGAGCATTAAGGTTGCGGTTTGGTGTCGCTTAGTCCACTTATTATGCATATTCTATTGTATTTTCTTTATTCTTCGGATGGAAGTGTATCAAAGTTGTATCACGAATTTTGTTTATTCACATCCTCCATATACAATCTGCTTATAAGTTTTGTTATTAACCAAAACTCTATTTGGAGAAATTACGGAAACATTTACTCCATTTCTGTCTTTTTTCTTTTTTGTAATATCTCCATACGCAATAACCATAATTTGATCTGGATATTTTTCAACTAATGTTTTTACTTTAGATATAAACACCTCAAATTCGTCCACACCAGCAGACAATTCATTCGAATAAAATGCCTCCGGAAACGCAATGTTTACAGTGCTATGTTTTGTTGCCAAATTGAAATAAGCAAATTTTCTTTTATATTTATCTTCTTCTAATTGAACATTATTAATAAAGCCATATACTGATTTTCTACATCCAATATCGTCTGTACTTATGTATTCAGCATCTTCATATTGGATACGAGGTGCGTGTTCACTTCTATCTCCATTTTCATCTTCTTCATAAACTACTGCTTTACCATTGCCCGTTTCATCAACTTGCATACTTCCATTTTCTGGGTCAACAATATCTTCTTCTGAATATTGTTTGAGCAAACCTTCCATTTTCATTTGTAGTCTTCGAAGAATGGTTTCTTCACTTAATTCTATCCTCTCATAATATGCACTTAATTTTTTTCTTCCAATTTTCCCTTTATAGTCAACATGATAGGGACAGCCTTCTTTGTGCAAGTGCCCCTCCTTATTCCATGTGCTAAAAAATTTAACATCGTTTTTTCTTTCTGTAAATTTGATTCTTGCCTTGCATCCCTTTATACAGGTCAAATGCCCTTTATATTTTGTTTCATAATCACTTTTATCCAAATCACCACAATAGACTTCTTTTTTTATATCCGTATCGACATTTGACTTTGCAAACATAATCTTTTTTGCCATATAATGTTCTCCTCAATTTATCTTTTTGGTGATGTAGATTCTTTAACCCACATCACCAATCTTGTTATCTTCTTGCTATGCACTTTTCACATATGCATATCCATAAACAATGCTATCAATTTCTTCATCCGCCATTGGCTTGCCATGTTCCATATAGAAACCTGGCAATTTATAATGATACTCTTCCAAGGCATCGTTGTTTTCTACTGTATATCGAATTACTTCGTCATATTGCCAATGCTCACCTGAATATCTTTTTGATTTTAAGATATCTTTTTTCGGAATCGACTTTCCTTCTGAATCTCTATATCCACCAGCATCAATCATTCTTTCTAAGATAATTCTCATAAAATACTGGTTCACTCCAAAAAGATAATTTTTTCTAATTATACCTTTAGGAACAAGCAAAAGTTCTTTTCCTCCAACTAAATATGACGGTCTTTCTATCTTTTTCCACTCTTCAGTCTGTAAGTCCCATGTATAGAATTTAGCAGTACCATTACTCTGGATACCATGTTTACACATTTGCTCTAATGTAAATTGATTTAAACATTCGTGCAAGATATTTGTAAGCAAATCTGACATACCATCTTCCGCAAATCCTGGGATAAGCAATGGTAAATCCTCTGCTTTTCCAACTGTTTTAATTTCATCAATCAACGTTTCCAAAGGCGCGAAAATATATAAAAGGCCTTCTGCCGTATTACCTTTTCCATTATAGCCATTGCCATAACCAAGTCGAGTAGCATTCTGCTCTCCTGCATGCGATAATAATTGTCTTTTCTCTTTTCTATCTCCACTACTATATGCTTCATATAATTTGTCAAAATACGATTTAATATGCGCTGTAGCTTTAATAGACCATGCGTCAATACCATTCTCTATTAGACAAGGATCTATAAAAAGCAAGTTGTCATCATTGATTGCCACATCAACAAATTCATATTTTTCATGCCCTTTATCATTTAATTTCCACTCATCTGATACAAATCTTTTTCTTATCATTCTTTACTCCTCTATATTGTTTCTTCGTAATCCATCTGGCTTAGAACGGATATATGTTGTTCCATTTGTTTTGTTTACCACCTGATAATTCTCATAATTTTTATTACCTTTGTTAATCTGTGTAACAGCTTGCTCTAACGGAATATGTCTACCCGTTTCTAAATTTACAAATTCTGTGTTTAATCCACTTTGAGATTCCTTTGATACCTTTAATTTCATAGTTTTCCTCCTCTTAGGTACACTTAATACAAGTAGTATTCCTCATACTACCAAGTTAATCTATATGAACAAACAATGACCTAATTTGGAGTTGTTTTTCAAACAAACGTTTAGGGGTTGATTTATCGAATGATAAATGATAAATTAGACATATTGAAACAATCTAATGGTCATTTATGGTCATTAACAACTAGTCGAAGTTGCCGCTTCGGCTTTTTTGTTGCCACATTCGCTTATACCCCATCTTATATCACCCACTTTCTTACCAAAACAAAGTAACTATCCCTCAAAAAGTTTAATTCATTTTGTTTTTTTATCTTATTTCGAGTATTTTTGAAATGAGTTCAACTTTTTAGGGTTCAAAAGTTGAACTCATTTTATTTAAGCAAATGTTCCTTTAAAACTGATAAATCAATAGGGGCATCCTGTGTAATTTTAGCAAAATTCAGTCTTTCTATCATCTCTTTTGCTCTATCTCCCTCATGATACGTCGAACCAGCACTTCTGTACAAAGCTTTCATCTTCGCCTTTCCTTTTCTTCCCACCAATTTCTCTGGCATTGAAATGGCTAAAAACTTTAATACGCCTTCAATATCATAAAGCATAATATCTTCTATGTCTGCACTGGCTGCTAAATCAATTACTGATTTTGTCTTTGCCTTTTCAAGTTCTTGTCGAAGAATTTTCCAATCCCCCTCATAAAATTTACTTATATTAGCGTTGGAAGAATCTGTATCATAACACAAATATACAGTCCACGGAACTTTGTACTTCTTACAACATTTGTTTAAAAACCATTTTCCAGAATGAACAATCTGCGTAATAGTCCCAACAACATAAAATTTTATAAGAACTTTTTTATCCCCACTCGTCCAGCAAAAAATGATTTCGCCTTCTTCGGATGAAGAGTCTCTAACCAATGATGCACATGCATCCAATGAAACCAAATGTTCTAAATACGCTTTATAAAATACTTTTTCAGTTGTTCCCTCAAGAATAAATGCAATACCCTCTGTATAATTCTCCATTAATTCTCAATCACCTCCAGAAAGCTTTCTAATACCTCATACGAATCTAAATCTCCGGACAGTAATTCAAACAAATATTCTCCAACTGAAAGTTCCATATCTCTCGCATTTGAGACAATAGTTTTCATTTTATTCTTTTGAATCCTTCTAAACTCTGCTACACCTCTGTTATTTGGTACGCCGATATATATTTTATCTAATTTTAAATATTGTACCAGGTATGGAGAATGACTAGAAATTATCAATGGCGCATCACCCAATGCTTCTGTTATTATTTCTAATAATTGACGCATCATTTTAGGATGTATACTAGTTTCAATTTCTTCAATACATACAATGCCCGCTCCCATATAATTTGCAATATAAGCATTTGCCAATAACCATATTACACGCTTTGTTCCTGTAGACATATTTGCCATACTTAATGGTTGATTCATATAATCACATTTAACAAATAATCTATATATATGTTCACGGAGCTTAAATGGAATCTCCTTTTCAATCTCCTCTTCTGACAATTTTTTGTCTGCAACAGTTACCATCATTTGTCTTTCAACATTTTGATCTGTTAGCGTATACTCGTTTAAATTAATAGAAGTGAACTCTGGAAACAGTATCGATAACGACTCTTCAAATAACTCATACAGTTCTGACGATTTGTTTTTTAAGCGTTGTAATGCTTTTGGAACATCTGTGTCATCAAATCGGATAGCATCCTCTTCATCTTCAATATACTCTAATGGAGATGGTTGATATCTATCTCTTAAGTCCAATGATGAACATACTCTAAATACAATCTTTTGAATTGCATTTATCACATTTGCTATTTCAATATCATCAATTAAGCCTAAAACATCAAGGGCCAACTGCAATCCATCTAAATCAATTTTTCTGTATGCCGTTGTTGATTTACTTTTTCTATATTTCCCCTCTTTACGTTTCAAAAATGAAGTATATCTTACACTAGTGTTTTCTCTAGTTTCTATCCATTCGTCAGTAATACAATCACCTGTTTCATCATCTCGATGCCACTTAAAAGAAAAACCATATCTAACATACTTATACTCCCCAAGGCCTTCATCTTCGAATTCCATTTCAAACTTATACTCAGAATTTTCTAACGCCAAACACAATGGAATACCTTTTATCCATCCCATCATATTTTTTCTACCTTTTCTTGATTCATGAATAAAGTCAAACCCAAAATCAATGGCTTCCAACAGATTTGATTTACCATAATTATTTGGCGAAATAATTGCACAAATATTCTCTAAATCCAATCTTGTTGTATTTAAATTTTTAAAACCACCTACAGTAATACTGTTAATTTTCATCTTAATCCACCATTCCATATATATTATATTTGATATTATATTCACACTTTCTCGCAAAGTCAACTTTTTTATTCAATTCATTTTAATTTTTTCATAAATTCCCCAACTTCCAAATACTAAATCACACTTTTTTGTTAATTTCATTTCGTTTTACCCCTGCCATATTCCATATGCGCCAAACAACCGCAAGCAGCATCCACAGGTTTTACCAAGAAATTCCTTCCATTCTCACCTCATGTTGTTTCCTATCGTCCAACTATCACTTCCCATAACCCGTGTATGTTCGGACCTTTCACAAATTAGAATCCACCCATAATAGTCAAACCAAAAAGGCCTCTTTCAAGCCACCGCTTGAAAGATACCCTTTTACTATGCCCTAATAAAACATATACAAATCTTTATTTATATACCATAGCCACGGAGCAACCTCCGTGGCTATACTAATATCTTTCTCTTATTGCATCAATCCCTTTTCCTTTTTCCCTAAAGAATATGTTATATATGTCACACCACTAATATATGCAATCCCAAAAATCACAAACACCATCAAGTAATTTGTAAATGGTATTGGATACGGAGCAACAACTCCAAACATCGCATTATAGAAAATGGATATAGGCACGAAAGAAACTAACCCTACGTTGATTTTCCAAAATTTGTAGCTGTAAATCTGCTTATCCTTACCGCTACTCTGTGATATTCCAACAAAGAAAATCATTGTCCCAAGAATAATAAAAACTAAGCCTGCAACTATCGCACCATTTCTCTGCGTTTCACTCCACAGAAAACAAGAGAGCACTACCCCAACAACATTTAATGTTGTAGCAACTATATTAAAGATTGCCGCAATATTTTTCTTCACTTTATTATTGTCAACACCTTCTATTCCCTTTAGAAGATAATCTGTTGTCACATCAAAATAATCACTTAATAAGATAACCTTTTCAATGTCCGGTGTTGACTGTTCACTTTCCCACTTAGACACTGCTTGACGAGTCACTCCGATTTTATCTGCAAGTTCTTCTTGTGATACTCCTTTAATTTTTCTTAAACTTTGAATTCTGTCTGCTATATTCATACCAACAACGCTCCTTTCTTTTGATGACACAATTGTAATTCATAGAATGGTTGCTATGCCACCAACACCTATAGGAAATCTGTCAATCAATGGTTGCACTACTTAACTTAATACCTGTTAGCCTTAAATTCTTCCTATGACACTTCAAAAAACTCTTCGCAACATACATTTCGTAAACTCAATGCCAATCCTCGCAAAAAGAATGTGTACCATACCTTCATTCTTTTCATATATATACCGCCAATATTGAAAAGCATTGGAACACACATCTAATAATTCGTCAAACAGTTTTTCATTATCCGAGTTAAACCATCGTCGCATCCCTTGCTCTACCAACAATGCTTTTTCCATATCTTTATTCTTATATTTACGCCAACCGTACGCAAGTCACATATGTAATTTTCTGCTGTAAATGACCAGTCTTTATCTATCATTTAATACATCGCTCCTTACTTTCTTCCCACAATCACCGCATGATTACTTGCTCCAAGTAATGACTTCTGTCTACAAATACTATAGTGATAGTCACACCAAACTTTAAACTGCTCCTCATTCCATTCATCTACTTTCTTAGAGAAATGTGGTGTTG
>JAFQCI010000089.1 GCA_017416505.1 Lachnospiraceae bacterium | reverse complement strand
CCCATTTTAGTTCCTGCATCACATTCCTTTAATAATCTTACGGTATCTTTATTTTCCATATTAATAGCCATACCTTTCCTTTTTTTGATTATTATTCCGAATGTGATGGAATATTATTCATAAAACGTTATTTCATACACCCTGAATCCATGACATACACCTCATCACATAATATGTCTATATCTTCTTTTATATGACTTGTAAGTATTATTGTCCGTCCTTTTTGTTTTAAATCAAGAAAAATTTTTCTCATATCATTCACTCCCACACTATCCAAGCCATTCATAGGTTCATCAAGTATCAAAATATCCTGCTCCTCCATAATAGCCTGAGCAATTGCCAAGCGTTGCCTCATTCCTACAGAATAATGCTTAACCGGTTTTCTACTATCTGGATCTAGTCCCACCAATTCCATATATTGCCTAATTTCTGTTTTTCCTATTTTACGCTCAATATCCGCAAGAAATTTTAAGTTATGATACCCACTATAACCATTAAGAAAGCCTGGATTTTCAATTAAAATCCCTATTCCTTCTGCAAGACCTGCACTTCCTCCTATTCTTTTTCCTCTTACATCTATTTTCCCTGAAGTTAACTTCATAAAGCCACAAATACATTTTAATAGAACCGTTTTTCCACTTCCATTTTTTCCAATAATTCCTACTATAGAACCTTTTCGTATCTGAAGATTAATATCTTCAATAAGATTCTTTTCTTTTACTTTTTTTGTAGCATTTTGTATATCAATAATAGTCTCCATCAAGCCTCTCTCCTTTTTAAAATATCTTCACTTTTATTAAACAAAATAATTGTGGCTATTATTAACCCAACAATAAAAAAGACAAAGAATGAAACCATATATTCCACCGTAGGATAGGATAATACAACTCCCTTATTCCATAACCCTATATCCATCCAGCTCGCAGGTGAAAAAAAAGACATCGTATACAAATTCGAAAAATTCTTTTGAAAATAAGATAATAGTGCTATCATCATTCCTCCAATTGCTCCAGGCACTCTTTTTAATAACAAGTTCAAAAACATAATAAACATGCCTACAAGAAAACTAACACACCACGCTATCAGAAACGAATAAAACATTGCTTCACATGGACTATATTTTATCATTATCCCATAATCGAGTTTAATATAGGAGTTTCCAAAAACCTCTGCTGCATTTGTTTGCGCTAACGTTCCTAATACTTTACCCCATTCATTCAAAAGATCTATTCTTGGTATTAGCAACCCTACTGATAAAAATATAATAGCAAGTGTATATATACCTGATAATAATAATACATATATGATTTCTCCAATAATCCATTTTCTCTTACCTGCCCTTATCATCTCAAAAGAACTTCCTCTATTTATAAACGGTGCATCGCAAAATAATAATACTACTCCCGCAAGAAAAATCATTTGTATATAACTTTGCTGCATTAAAAAAGGAAATATCCATGGAGATGTTTTTATCTGAACTGCCTCTGAAAATTTTTTAATAGAACTAGTTAGTTGTTCAATCAATATTACATTGATAAATATCGCAAAGAAAAATCTTGCTTGCCCAAGAGTTCTTAGCATTCCACCCTTTGCTATTTTTACAGCCTTAAACATCCTCGATATCTCCTTTGCATCTTTTTAAAAATATACAACCTATTACTGTTATTCCTGTCAAATAATATGCTATTGTAAAAATCAAGTTAAGAATGTCATTTTCAAAATATTGAAATCCCTCAATTATTTTTAATGTCCACAAAAAAATATCATGTAATCTCAAACTCCCTGTGAGGTAATTCCATGCATAATATACAACCATGGGTGCTGCTATAACTACATACTTATTTTCAGTCCATGTCCCCACTAAAAGCGATATTGTAGACATAAACGCAATCATCATAACTTCAGGAATAATATTTAGAAAAAAGAACAAATATCTTCTTTGCAAAGCAATACTTTCAAAAGGCAGCCCACTAACCATTTGTTCAAAAAACACTTTATTGTCAGGGAACAACATATATCGGGAATGTAGTAAAATGAATACTAATAAATATCCTACCATAAAAGCTATTACAGAAGTCAGTACAGTTACCACTATTTTAGAAAAAACATATCCTCGAAAATGTTCTCGAATCAGAAAATATTTCCAGCTTCCATTATTTTTTTCCAAGCAAAATTGAAGTCCATAAGGAATGCTACACAGAAGAAACATCAACATCGTAATCCCTCCGAGTCCATGTCGATTCACCCAATAATATAATACAGAACTTGATTCATAGGTTTGATGAAGTTGCATTTCATCCCACAAATTTATTGTGTTTATCAAAAAAACTCCTAAGACTACCAATATAACTCCTTTGTCTAATAAAGCTTTCTTAATTTCTACTAATATGCATCTTACCATTGTATTTCTTCTCCATTATCTGCTCTAAAGAGATAATTTATAGATGTTCCATCACTTGCAATTAATGTAACATTCCAAACAGGTAACATCCAAAAATCACCTAACTGTTTATTTATAATCTGTGGTAAATAACACAATTCCAATTCTGTCACAGTATATGTATCTGTTAATATGATACTAGTCATCTTATTTTTTATTACATCAAGTATTTCCTCATTTCCTAGCACATTAACTATTTCATACTCTTGCTCCCTAATTCTATACTGATTTGGTGCATTTAGATATTTAATACCCTCTTCTGAAAAAAGTATTTGGATTTTTCCACCATTAAAAGCCGTATCATCTTCTGCTACATATGTATCTTCAAAGATTGGTATACCATCTATTTCTGTTGTCAAAACAATTTCATAACAATCTCCTATGCTATTCCATCTTTCACCAAGCTGCTTATTTTCTTCCATCATTCCACTTTCTATATACGTTTTTTCTATGTATTGATGGTATTCCACTGGAAGTGCATATATATGCTTTACTACTACATTGTTTATCCCTATACTTTTCAACTTCTCACATACTTCCGTTTTAACAAGTTCACTTTTTTTAAAAGCTAATTCCTTGTTCTCACCAAAATCTATCATATCTGTACACGCTTCTAAATAATCCGAATTATATTTATAGTAGTAGTCTACACTTTCTGTATTTATAACCAATGAACCACATATGTCATTTGAAATTTCAAAAAATGTATCTTGATATCTATACAAATTTTCAGATAGCTTCTCTACATCTTTCTCATCCAATTCGAACAGTGGTAATATATTTTCCAACGTAAACGGAGCAACATACGCATCATATCGATATGCGCTTCCTGAAAATCCATCCGGAACCTTTACATTAGCATCTACCTTTACATTTTCGCAAAGCTCCATACTAATGTGATTACTTTTACTTTCATTTTCTATTTGTACTTGGGTCGTTATTTCGCTATAATCTACATACCCATTTTCTATACTCAAATTCTGTGCTTGTTTACCCGAGCATCCTACAATTGCAATACATGTGCCTACACAAAACAAACTTAATAAACTCTTTCTCTTCATATATCTCCTTTCAAAAAAACAAGGAGCATATCTCAGCTCCTTGAAACACTAAACCTAACGTTCTTATGGGCACCATCTTCCTCCTAAATTAACTGGATAAGCATTTGTTTTTTCTACATTTGCAAACAATCTATAAGATGCTCCCCCTACAGCTTTCCCTGACAAATATGGTAATACATATTTTTTGTATGAATTACATTGCACGTATTCTGTTGCATAATTTTTTGCATTATCTCTTATGCGAAAATTAACAGTTGCACCTTTAATCGCTAAATTAGACTTAGATGCATCTGGTGTTACATAAGCATTTGTATCTCCATCAAGACTCTTTTGACCTACTCCTAAGGAACTTTCCTTTGAAGTAGTGCTGTTTAATGAAAATTTGAAGTCTGTATTAGCTGCATAAACAGGTGTCGAAAATAACATTAATGCAGCACATGCTATCACTGATAACGATTTGATTTTTTTAAAAACATATATTTTTCCTCCTAATTTATGTATTATCTCTTGCTTGTTTTAACAGTAATATTTTATTTCCTACAAGCATAATATAAAACGCATGCTATTTTTTCTTTTTTCATCATATGATGCTTTTTGTAAAACTAATGACAATCCTTATTATCCTTATTTCTGCCGTTAATTCAACCACATTTGCATAAAACGACATTTTTCAGGCTAATTTGATTATTTCATTTTAATTTTAGCAATATTAGCATCTATTAAAAAAATATTCAATGTCAATAATGTACCCAAGCCGATATAGAACTTGCCAGAGACTTTATTGAGTTACTTGTAAAAAGAAATAAAGATATGCAATAAACCAAATTTATAATTAATTAGTCTTTTCATGCCTTTTTTCCCTTTTGAATTTTCTATATGATATAATGCATTGTAATGAATATTTATGTTAACTCTTATAGAAAGTTCGGTTAAAAAATGCGTATTATAATTTGTGATGATGATCTTCTGATAATTGAGCAACTGCAAAAATATATTAAATCCTACTTTGAATCAATCCATTTAAAATGTCCCCAGTTAGTCTCATTCACTAATGGTGAATCTCTTTTAGCAGACAAAGGCGAAAAGGATATTGTTTTTCTTGATATTGAAATGCCTGGTATGAATGGAATTTATGTAGGGAATGAATTAAAAAAAATAAACAAAAACGTCATTATCTTTATTGTTACTTCTTTTTCGGAATATTTAGACGAAGCAATGCGTTTTCGTGTATTTCGTTATCTTTCCAAACCTTTGGACAAACAACGTTTCTTCCGAAATATGAAAGATGCCTTAACGTATTACACTTCCTTTTCTACTAAAATTCCTATCGAAACGAAACAAGGGGTGTATTCATTTCCAGCTTCACAGATTATTGCTATAGAAGCTCAAGGACGAAAAGTAATTGTACATACTACCCGACAGGATTTTAACTCCATTCATAATATGAATTACTGGTTAGAACAACTTCCTAAAAACAGCTTTTTTCAAACACATCGAAGCTTTATTATCAACTTTGAGCATATTGTAGACTTTGATCATACCACCATACATTTATCAGACCAACAAATTACCGCCTACCTAACACGTAGAAAATATAGTTCCTTTAAAAATGCGTATTTAATGTATCTGGAAAGTATGAGGTAACATAAATGGGACATATTGTTTTACTTTTTTTTAGTTTTTTTACAGAGGCTGTTATTTTGTGGCAATACACAGACAGTCTCTTTACTCCTTCACATAATAATAGAATAAGATTAGCCGTATTAAGTGCTTTTTATGCATTCCTATTTTTCATTTCCTTTCTTGAACAAATAGGAATTAATATTGTATGTTTTTTTGTGATTAACACAGTTTTCGTCTATACATTTTTTAACCTCAAATGGTTCTTATCCATTTTCCATTCTGCTATACTAACCGCAATTATGGGAATATCGGAGCTTGCTGTTTTCGGCATTATGTCGAGATTTTTTCCACATTTCCTTATAGAAGCTAGTGTAGGATTTGTTTTTTTTACGATTTTTAGTAAAATTTTCTTTTTTGCAATTATTTATATACTGATTCATATATTTAAGGACAAGCAAGAATATCGACAACACTGCAATCACTCAGAACTTCTTTTAATGCTAATTCCTGTCTCATCTATTTTTATTATGTTTACTTTCCTTGCTATAGGCGAAACTTCTTCATTTGCCGCACCTATTGACTTTATGGTAACGATTTGTGCTATGTTTCTGCTTATGATGAATTTACTCATATTTGGAATCAACCAATACAATCAAAAAAAAGCACAGGAATTTATAGACATGCAGTTGTTGCTCCAAAAGGAATCCGATTCTGTTGAATACTATGAAATGTTGCTTGCACAAAATGAAAACCAGAGCATATTAATACATGATATTAAGAAACATCTTCATTCCATAAAATTACTGAATGAAAAAAAAGCATCTGAACAAATAGATTCTTATATCCAACAACTTATGGAATCATCAGACCTCAAAGAAACTGCTAAAATATGCGATCACGAAATGCTCAATGCCATTCTTTGCCGTTATCAACGCCAATGCAATGACAAACATATTGTTTTTCATACAGACATCAGAAGTGGCACTGTTCAAAATATTTCTCCTTATGATTTAACCTCATTATTCTGCAACTTAATGGATAATGCTGTAGGATCAGCCCAAAATATCCCTGATTCATTTATTGAGCTTACCGTGCAAAAAAAGGAAAATTCATCTTTTATCATTATCATAGTTATAAATTCTTGCCGAAATACCCCTGTATATGACCAAAACGGTACTCCTATTTCTTATAAAAAAGGCAACGGCAGACATGGATTCGGAATCAAAAGTATTCAAAAAATTGTTAAACAATATCATGGAAATTTAGAAATGTATTATGATAATCCTTCAGGTACTTTTCATACAATCATAACTTTAAAAGAAAAAAGTTAAAGAAAACCTCGATTTTCTTTAACCTTTTTTCTTTTATGCGTTATGTAAGTCCAGTTTTCGCACGACATCTCTTACCTTTAATACAAAAGATGGTGATACCGATAATTCATCAATTCCCATGCGAAGGAATCTTTCTGTAAGTCTGGTATCAGCAGCTAACTCTCCGCAAATACCTATCCATGCACCATTTTTGTGTGCATTCTGCGCTGCCATTTCTATCAAACGCAAGATTGCTTCGTGATGAATATCACAGAATGGATCCACTTTTGGATTTTGTCTGTCACAAGCTAAGGTATACTGTGTGAGGTCATTAGTACCAACACTGAAGAAATCAACCATCGGTGCAAGCTGATCACTAATTACTGCTGCTGCAGGTGTTTCAATCATAATTCCAAGCTCTATTGTATCAGAATATTTTAATCCATCCGCTGTAATCTCTGCTTTTACCTCTTCACAAAGAGCAAAGATTTGTTCCAATTCCTCTGTGCTTGTAATCATAGGGAACATAATGCCGAGCTTTCCATGTACAGAAGCTCTATAAAGTGCCCTAAGCTGTGTTTTAAACATGTCAGGTCTTGTCAGGCAAAGACGGATTGCTCTGAGTCCAAGTGCCGGATTCTCTTCTTTATCCAGATTAAAATAATCAGCCTGTTTATCTGCTCCGATATCTAAAGTTCTGATAATCACTTTCTTGGATGCCATGCTTTCCAACACACGCTTATATGCTTTGAACTGCTCCTCTTCAGATGGATAATCTTCTCTTCCAAGGTATAAGAATTCACTTCGAAACAGTCCGATTCCGCCTGCATCATTTACCAATACTGCGCCAACGTCTTCCACACTACCAATGTTTGCATAGATATTTATCTTTGTTCCATCCAGTGTGACATTATCTTTTCCCTTTAACTTCTCTAACAGTTCCTTTTTCTCTTCTTCTTCTCTTTGTTTCGCTTTTGCCTCTTCTAATAATTCCTCGTTAGGATGAAGGATGAATTCACCAGTGAAGCCATTTGCTATCGCTAATTCTCCATCTTCAATCGCATTTAGAAATTCCTCGCCAACGCCAATGATTGCCGGAATATTCATATTTCTTGCAAGAATAGCGGTATGAGAATTACTGGAACCATACGCGGTAACAAATGCCAGCACCTTATCTTTTTCTAAGGTTACTGTTTCACTAGGTGCTAAATCATCTGCACAGATAATTACTTTTTCATCTGCAATTAAACTACTTTCTCCTGTTTCCTTTAGGCATAATATCAGTCTGTTGGATATGTCACGTACATCGGCCGCTCTAGCCTGCATATAGCTGTCATCGATTGCGGAAAACATCTCTGCAAAGTTATCTGCTGTAACCGCAACTGCATATTCTGCGTTTACATTCTGTCCCTGTATCATTTCTACAATGGCATCGTTATAGTCATCATCCTCTAGCATCATTCTATGTATTTCGAAAATCTGTGCATTGGCTTCGCCTACTTCTTCCAATGCCTTTTCATAAATACTCTCTAACTGCTCCATTGCCTTATTGATTGCATTTCTGAGACGTTCCAGCTCTTGTGCTACATCTTCAATTTTCTCGCGCTTTACCTGAACATCCTCGCGCTTCCATTTCAATGCTTTTCCTATTGCAATTGCACCATATACGCCTTTTCCCTGATACTTTACCATCTTCACACCACTTTCTTACCTATAAATTCTCTTCAAGAAATGTTCTCATTGCTGCTTCTGATGCGTTTTCATCGCCACCTTCTATCGTTACGGTGATGGTTTCTCCACATTTTACAGCTAATCCCATAAGCGCCATCAGCTTTGTTGCTCCTACACTATTACCATCCTTAGTAATGGTAATCTCACTATCAAGTGCCTTCGCTGCCTTAGCAAGCATTCCTGCTGGTCTTGCATGAATTCCTAACTCATCCTTAATTGTGTACTCAAATTTTACCATAATCTTATCTTCCTTTCATTTTCTATTTTAATCATTCAACCCTTAAGAGTCTTTCTCCTACTGCCATTTCTCCTGTTTCCATGGTTTCTACTGTCTTGTAATCATCAGAATTACAGATTAGCATAGGAGTTGTTACCTTGTATCCTGCTCCACTAATACCTTCTATATCAAAGGAAATCAGCAGATCTCCCCTTTTTACTTCCTGACCTTTTTCCACATGAACTTCGAAATACTCTCCTGCAAGCTTTACGGTATCAATTCCAACGTGAAGTAATATCTCACAGCCTTCTTTGGAAATCATATTAACCGCATGTCTGGTTTCGAATACCATTTCAATCTTACCATCACAAGGAGCATAGATTTTTCCTTCAGCTGGTTCCATTGCAACTCCGTCTCCAAGAATTTTGGACGAAAAAGCTTCATCCTCTACTTCCTCTAGAGGAACTACCTTTCCCTTCATATAGGAATATAACTCGATAATCTGTGCATCTTTATGTTTCTTGTTTTTTGCTTCCTTAGCATCGCTATTTTTAACAAGCGTCTCTTCTTGTATCTCTTCAACATCCATCTCCAGATAATCTTCCAGCTTGGATTTGATTACTGCTACGTGTGGTCCATAGATAATCTGTACACCTTCACCTTTATGAATCACCCCTGAGGCACCACTTTGTTTTAATAAAGAATCTTGCACAAGTTCTGGTTTCTCTACCGTTACTCTTAATCGTGTTGCACAACAATCTACATCAACAAGATTATTTTTTCCACCAAGACCTTTTACGATTAATGCACTTACTGTATCAGCATCACTATCTTTTTCTGTTGCTTTTTTTCTATCATTCATATCTTTTCTTGTATAAAGCTTTGTTTCTTCGCCCTCACTCTCTCTTCCCGGTGTCTTATAATCAAGCTTTACAATCATAGTATAGAAGATAAAATAATAAGCAACTGCATAAACTAATCCAATGATAACTACCCAAATCCAGTTTGTTTTCTCATTTCCCTGAAGAACACCGAACAAGGTAAGATCGATGATACCACCTGAAAATGTCATTCCTACGCCAACACCAAAGATATGCATTAACATATAAGAAAGTCCTGCAAGTACACAATGTACCGCATACATTACTGGTGCTACGAATAAGAAGGTGAATTCCAATGGCTCTGTAATACCGGTTAACATAGATGTCAATGCTGCGGAAAGTAACAAACCGCCTACTAACTTTTTCTTTTCTGGCTTTGCTGCTTTATACATAGCAAAAGCTGCTGCTGGGAGACCAAAAATCATAAATGGGAACTTTCCTGCCATAAATCTAGTTGCTGATACAGAAAACTGCTGTGTTGACTTAGATGCCAACTCTGCAAAAAAGATGTTCTGTGCACCCTGTATTGTATTACCATCGATCATCATTGCTCCACCAAGCTCTGTCTGCCAGAAAGGCATATAGAATACATGATGTAGTCCAAATGGAATCAATGCTCTCTCTATAATTCCATAAATCCATGTTCCTGCATAACCTGACTGAAGCACAAGGTTACTCAACTGTGCAATTCCACCTTGTACTACAGGCCACACATAAAACATTGCCATACCTACCATAAGATAAACAATACTGGTAACGATCGGAACGAATCTTGTTCCTCCGAAAAATGCTAATACCTGTGGTAACTGAATCTTATAAAAACGATTATGTAATGCTGCCACTCCAAGACCTACTAGAATACCACCAAAAACGCCCATCTGAAGTGTCGTTATTCCTAATGATGTAGTCGTTGAGTTTGCCGCCATTGCATCCACACCGCCATTTGCAGTAATCAATGCACTGATAGCAGTATTCATAATCAGATAGCCAATCGCACCGGAAAGAGCTGCAACCTCTTTCTCCTTTTTTGCCATTCCTATGGCAACCCCCATCGCAAACAGCAAAGCTAAATTATCAAAAACAACACTTCCTGTTTTACTCATAATATCCAGAATAGTATATAGAATACCACCCTCGGTAATAATATTTGTTAACCCATATGTTTCTAATGTTGTTGCATTCGTAAAGGAACTTCCTATTCCTAATAACAATCCCGCTACCGGCAAAAGCGCTATCGGCAACATAAAGGAACGCCCAACTCTTTGTAATACGCCAAATATTTTATCTTTCATCTCAACAACCATGCCTTTCCACTTCTGTCATTACCTTTTTCAAATGAATTGCCAAGGTAATCAACTCATCCTCATTAATATCCTTCTGATATGTTTTTAATATGTATTCCTGTATGCATATCGCACATTTATAATGTTTCTTGCACGTTTTCTTAATCATCGAAACAAACACTGCATCATCGCTTAATTTCTCAGGCAATGGCTTGTTCTGAAAAAGTCTTTGTGCCAGATATTTTAAATGCGATACAAATCGTTCATAGGAAACAGATTCCTTTTTGAACTCTTGTTGATAATAATACTCTGCAATTTCAATACAGCCATTTATCATCTTGGTGATATCATATACATCACTCATTTTGGTATCCAGCCTTGCATTGATAATGTGCATCGCAATAAATCCTGCTTCATCTCGTGTCATATCTATGGCAAGTCGCTCTTTCAACTGCTCGACACAATATTCTCCTAAGCTTAACTCTTGTGGATACGCTTCCTTGATAGATTCCAATAAAGGATTTGTAAATTCAATTCCTTTTTTCTTTCTCTCAATGGCAAATGCGATATGGTCACTCAAAGCAACAAGTAAGGATTCATTGAGTTCTGATTCATATTCCTTCTTGATATATTCCACCATATCATTTGCAAAGTTCATATAATCTATTGGTATTTCCTGAAGCATCGTAATCATTTTTTTCTGAAGCTCAGAATTTGTGATTAAATATGTCTTCTGGATTTGTGAGTTGTCTATTTCTTCTCCGCATTTCTTACCAAAGCCAATCCCTTTCCCTGAAACAATCTGTTCTCGCCCACTTTCATCTAATACACAAACATTATTGTTATTAATGACTTTGATTACTTTCATGATTTCCTCCTTTCTTTTACGGAGTTATGTCACCGTTCTCCTAAGATGCAAAAAAACCAACTTTTATACACTATAAATTCAATTATAGAACTTATAATTGTGTAAAAAGTTGGTCATGCCCTAATGGTAACACCCCAATAAATTTCCCTAACATATTTTGTTTCTGTGAGATTAATTTACCGTACCATGTCATAATAGTCAATATTTTTTTATATATGCTTTTTACATTCTACAGATTGCACAATTTGGCATCTAGTATCAAGCCAAAAACGCATTTTGTTTTATGCATATTTTACAACTCTAGTTTACTTCTTATCACCCCTAAATGCATCCGCAATCCGGTACCTCTTCTTCACGATAAGATCATAAATCGGAAACTCCAGAGGTCTATGATGGCTACAGTACTTTGTAGTAAATGAATAGAAATTCTTTTCACTAACATTTATTGTAACTTTCTTTACCAGTTACTCCGTACTTAATCTCCATATGTACATGACCTCCTTCCATTTTGGTATGTACATATATCACTCTGTATGGAAGGAATAGCAAGTTAATTATGCAAAAGTTTCATCAGTTTTGTTTTTAATAACTCAACATTTTTATGTGCAAAAAATAAAACCATCGCACATAATTTTTCATAATCAAAGCCTTTAAATCCATTTTCTTCACTCAGAATTCGAGAGAAAAATAAATCAAAGAATTTCTTTCTAGCTCTGTATTCATTATCAACTTCAAGTTTCTCAACAGTTTCTAACAGTTTAGCCTTCTGTCTTTCATCCAACGCAATTTCATTTTCCGTAATATATGTTCTCATATTTTCTGGTTCTCACAAGAATAAAAGAAGGCTATTATGAACCTTATCCTGAACAGAACCATTTTCTGCGTTATCACCTTCTTTCCATAAGAAATTGGCTTATTCAAGAAAATTCCTGACAAAAGTTGTTAGACCGTTTTTGCTTCCATTCGTATCCTATGCCGTCAGCGTTACAACTGACCTTTAGCTTATTGCCTGTGGGCTACTCCTGCTCGAGTTCCTTTCCCACCCTTGACGGAAGTGTCTTCCTCGCTCCGCTTGATTGCTCAAGCCTCTTCGCAAGTTCTGTTAACATAGAATACAGCTCATGAATCCGTTTCCGGATTGTTTTTCAAGGTTCAAATTCAATAAAGTTCGTATAGAACATTTGTTTGTGATGTGTTATAATTGCGATAGTGATTTCACTTGCTTGCAAAGGTGAAATCACAAGCCGGATTACCTTCTCCAACGTAATTGGAGTGTTATTGGAAAATAAAAAGAAAACCTATGCACAGTACCGCATGGTTGAAGATATCTTCTATGATTGCCTGTGCAACATGATTTATTTGAAAAGGATGACTTTGAGAAAAATGTTACCTACAGCAGATGGTGTACCGGTGATCGTCCCATCCCAAAAGAAATATTGTCCTTTTATGACAATGCCGGATTTGACGGTATTCAAAATAACATTCAGGATGATATCATTCCCAACCTTATTAATGTGCCTGCCACAAGGGAATTGCTTTTGGAATTGGTTGCAGACAGTGTGGATGTAATCGGTACCGAAAAAGCCGATGAATTTGCAGGGATAACCGATGACTCAGAGCTTATCACTGCCCTTATCCGCTATGCCATTTTAAACGACCATGACAGCAAGCATACTCTGCTATCTCCTGACCTGTCAGATATTCTGCTAAGTAACAGACTTCCTTCTGCCAACCGCTATTTTATAGGCAGAAAAGAAGAACTTAAAGCTATTACTAAGGCATTACAGGAGCATAATCCGGTATTTATTACCGGAACTGCAGGTATGGGTAAAAGTGAATTGGCAAAGACCTATGCCAAGAAAAACGAAAAGAAATACACAAATATCATTCATCTGTTTTATGGTGGTGACTTAAAGAAATGTATTGCTCATATGGAATTTAGCGATGATACCGCTGATATGAGCGAAGAAATGCTTT
>JAFQCI010000088.1 GCA_017416505.1 Lachnospiraceae bacterium | reverse complement strand
TTCCCCCATAATTTTCATAAGTAGTTACACTTATCACATACTTCCCATAAAGCAGTTGTTCCATGACAAAATGTCCTCGATCTATAATCACTTTCATCTGTCCGGATACATTACTTGCATAGGTAGGTGAACCCAGAATTACTCCATCTGCCTCTGCGATACTAAGGGATAAATTCTCTATATCATCCTTATAAATACAAGCTCCGGTTTTATAGCAGGAAGCACATCCCACGCAATATTTAAGTTCCAAATCTGCTACATGAATCATTTGAACATCTACATCACTGTATTTTTTTAACTGCCTATACATTTCATTTAATATCAGTGCGGTTGCACCATTTTTTCGATGACTTCCATTTATAATCACAATTCTCACTAACACATTCCTCACTTCTCAATAATTTTATTTACTTTTTTATTCTATCTCTGTATACTCAGTTTGGTAAGTATGCACTTTTATGTAAGATACTATCAAAAAGGAGAGTGCAAAATGGAAGTAGAAAATTGTTACCTTAAAGAATTTGGATATGAAAAATTTGAAAAAGTAGTCAACATGATTGGAGGAAAATGGAAGCTACGAATTATTTATGTGTTAGCTTTTCATGAAATATTACGTTACGGTGAGTTGAAACGCTTACTTTCACCCATTACGCATAAGATGTTGAGCACTCAATTAAAAGAACTGGAAAAGGACGGTCTTGTTAACCGTAAAGAATACCAGCAAATCCCGCCTAAAGTAGAATATTCTTTGACCCAAATGGGACGGGATTTGAAACCGGTTGTTAAAGAAATTCACAACTGGATTTTACAATATGATATACAAGGGGAGTGATTATTCCCACAGACCTCTACACTTAACTCTTGAATTTCAAGCTAACTGCTCTATTTCATTTGTATTTCTTTGTTTTATCGTGCCCCTTTAACATAGATACTGTTATTCTATTCGTAATACTTATAGGAAGCATCATAGAAAACATAACCAAAAGCTTATTATAAACTCCCGGAATAATAAGCCTTTTCCCCTTCATCAACTTAGGATATGCTATATCAACTAATTTTTCCGGCTTCATTACCGCCATTTTAAACAGTAGCGTATTTGAAAGATTAGCTTTTGTTGCAAATTCTGTTTTAGTTGCTCCAGGGCATAACGTAGTAATTTTTATTCCTGTTTTACTATACTCACCTCTCAAAGCATTCGAAAAAGACATGATATAAGCTTTTGTCGCTGAATAAACTGCATCTGTGGGCGAAGGAATAAATGAACCCGTTGAACCTACATTAAGTATTCGTCCCCAACCCATTTCTTCCATTTTTAATAATATGCTCTTGGTCAGTTGTGTTGTAAATCGTATATGTAAATTTATCATATCAAGCTCTTTCCTAATATCAGTCTTTACAAACAAACCACACTCGTTAAAACCTGCATTATTTATTAAAATGTCCACATATACATTCCATTCGTCCAAAGTATTCGCAATCAAATCTACTGCATCTTCCTTTGCCAAATCATATGCAATATACTTAACAGTCACATTATAATGGTCTTGCAAAAATAATTGTTGCTCCTTAAGCTTTTGCTCATTTCTGGCAACCAAAATCACATTATTCCCCACACTTGCAAATTTTTCCGCAAATGCCTTTCCTATCCCACTTGTCGTTCCTGTAATCAAAACAGCTTTCATTCTTTTTTCTGACCTCCATTTTTGAATAAAGTCCATTCTTCCAT
>JAFQCI010000087.1 GCA_017416505.1 Lachnospiraceae bacterium | reverse complement strand
TTTTCCTCCTTTAGTTTCTTACAGCCATACTTCCGCTAAGGTGGAACATACAGCCTGTGCAGTAAATACTTCATTTTCTCTCCTTTCCACTTCTGGACATTTTGTCCAAAAGTAAGCAATAAAAAAGGGCAGCTACAAACTCTAATCGTTCATAACTGCCCTAACGCTGTTTATTTCTCCAATTTTCTGTTAATGTAATCTTTTACCTTTTTACAAAATCTGCGAAAATCACTTTTTTCGTATCTTGCATCTCGTAGCCACTTTCGATATATCTGCTCTGCTTCCCCATAATCTGCATTATCCAATATATCCGCTGTTTCACATACTACTACCATTGTGTCATAAGTTCCAAATCCGCCCTTCTCCATTGCCTGAATCACAATTCCCAATATGGCATTCTTTTCTACAATGCGGTTCTTTCTTATTTCTTCTTTTAGTTCCTCAAACATTCTTTCATCCATTACTACATTCCCCTTTTACATCTACCGCAAAAACTCCTGTCTGATTATCTCTCTGCCCTCTTTACTTCGAAGCAACTCTAAATAGGCTTTCTTTTCTTCTACGTCCATTATACCCATATCAATCCTATCATCCGGAAGAAATTGGAACATTTCCTGTATTCCATCTATAATACGTTCCTCTTCGGTAAATTCGTTTTCAATAAAGTAAATATTCGATTTTTCCGCTATGCCAAATACTACCGCTTTTCCATCTGCATTTGGGATTACCTTACAAATATCACAATCTAATTTTTTCCCGTATTCCTTCTCTCCGGCATCTTTTAAATCTAATATCAGTTTTTCCTTAAAAGGTTTCAGGTTCAATATATGATTAACATCAATTCCGTACGGGAATAAATCTTCATCATACAACGTAAAATATACAATATCTTTTCCTTTGTGTATCTGCATCTTCTCACTCCTTGGTCTGCGTACACGCACCCTATTATTATACTTCTATACCTTATAAAATACAAGTGAAGGAGTGGTGGTTCCGTGATTGTATATGACCGTTTATGGGAAACTTTAAAAGATAAAAACATCAGTCAGTATTCTTTAATGAAGGATTATGGTGTAGATAAAGCTCAAATACACCGATTAAAACACAATATGATAGTCAAAACCATCACTATCAACAATTTATGTCGTATTCTTAACTGTAATGTTGAAGATATTATGCAGTATGTGCCAGACGAACCGCAAAAAGAATAAAAGCTATTGAAAATTCTGTTTCAATAGCTTTTTTAACTTTTAGACATTTTGTCCAGAAGTTCCCAATATCATTTTAAACATCTCTGCAATAATCTTGATTATCTTAACAATCAACACTACTCCGCCAATCAGACCGCCTATAATACAGTTCAGCGCAAATACACCTATACTGCCACCAATACCAAAGTTTCTTGGTACAAGCCATAAGCACATCCTATGTATTCCAAACGGAAACCCTACCATAATCCAATATAAAAACAGGTCAAATCCTTCTGCTTTATTACATACCGGATAACAGGTAATCATCCATAGTGCAATCAAAAATACCGGGAGAATTATTTTAAACAATACCTTTCTCATTCCATCCACCTCCATACATATCATGTTGTACTTCCTGCTGGTAATAATGATTCATGGTACTTGACGCATTATAAAGCGCAGTCACCATATATGCCTTGATATTTACTATCTTACTTGTGGTATTTCGCATACATCCAATCACATATTCAAGATGTGAACTGTTCAGTTTTAGGAACTTTGATTTTACCAACTCATACGGGTAATCATCCCCGCCGATTTTTACGGTTTTATGCTTTACACATACCACCTCACAAATCACGTCAAACAATTCATCATACAAGCCTTTATCCTGATAAGAACTATACTTCATATGATGCTCATATTCAATATTCTCTTTTATGATTTCTATGTATGCATTGACATCATCCATCCCATCCATCCCTCTTTCTGCGTCACTATCCGATTGATAGATAGGATTGTTATAACTCAAATCAGTATAATTAGTATTGTTATAATTAGGGTTCACTTCCTGAACGTCTGCACATTCAGTTTCTGAACTTCCAGAGGTCTGATTATTGAACCTCCGGAAGTCTGCATTTTGA
>JAFQCI010000086.1 GCA_017416505.1 Lachnospiraceae bacterium | reverse complement strand
GTTTCCGTAAACTGTAATGAAAAAAGAAATAAATTCTCTTAAAGCACCAATCCGCCGATTTTTTGAAGAGTTTTGAATGGCAGTTCTGTGACTAGAGGCACTTTAATAAGCCCCGCCGGAACCGGACTTTGGGAGATGTATTCTTTTATCTATTTAAGCGGTCAGCTTAAGGCAAAGTTGATGGTATGCCGGACGCTTTGTCCGGAACCAGAGCCTGACACCTTCTTTTGCATACGACAGTATGCCACAGATACCTTTTGCCAGCCGGTAATAGCAGAAATGAACTTTATCCTTGATTGGATCTGCTTTTTTTATAATTAAAACCTTGAGTGCATTTGTTTCCGGCTTCATGGAAATATGCGCCAGAAATGCCATGCATGAGGTGATATAAAAATTTAGTGCGTTGATGGCGGTAAGCTTCCGTACTCGGAAGTTCTCAAACTGAAATATCTGCTTTTTGGAACGGAAATATTCCTCAATACGCCATCTGGAAAAATAAGTCAAAGCGGTCTTCATGACATCTTCCTTGGATTTGATTTCCTTATTGGTTATAAGCATCATAGGATGCTCTGTGATTCCGTAGACAAGAACGAGATAGACATTTTTTCTGGAAGCAGTTATCTGTACTTTTACATGCGAAAGGTAAGCATCGTGTTCTTTGCCTTTATAGATAAGCTTCATTTTTATTTTCCCTTTCCGGCGGTTACAGAGTTCCGATGCAGTTACCCATTTGTTGTGAAGCAGAAGTTTGCGGTTCGATTTCACACGGATGACATAATCCTGTTTTAATTCATCGAGCTTAAGGAACATCTTGTTATCATCATAGCCTCTGTCCATTGCGAAGGTTGCTTTTCCAAAAAGAGAAGCGCCTCGTTCCATTGCATCAAATGTTATATCGTTGATAGAAGTAAAACTCTTTTCAGCAGAAGAATGAATTCTGGAAAAGATACTTACAGGATGATTGTTGGCTGTAAGAACACAGGCTTCTGTCACGTGATAGCCTTTCTGGTAAACAGATCTGGTACCGGTGCTTTTAGAACCGTCTCTTACAATACCGAGGGATTCAAATTTGTATCCATCCGGTTTTATGACATCACTGTCGTCGATGTGGATAACGGGTTTCTCCGGAGCCCATTTGCGAATCATGGACAGATAGGATTTCAAGGCAACAGATGGAACACCTTTGTTAAGATGTCTGGTAAGCCGCTCAACAGAGTTGACTTTTTTGGAATCCTCATGGAGCTGGTCTACGATATCGGTCAAAAGACAGCTTTCGGAAGCGAGCATACCATAAATCATATCCGCAGCAAATTTTCTTTCCGGTTTGGAAAGATGTTTAGAAATTTTGTTTGAAAAAGTTAAAATTTCACGTTTCATTTGATAAGTATTTGATGTAAAATTAGCCATAAGGAATCCTTTCTTTTTTGTTTAGTACGGTTATTTTGTGGTGATTTAATTTTACATCAAAAAAGAATAAGATTCCTTATATTTTGGGCATTTTCTGAAAGTTGTTTATAAATAGCGATGCAGTTTTGGGATCATGTGGATAAAACTGCGGAAACTCAAGGCGAGAGTTCGTTGAAAAAGAATGAATGTTGTGTTATTCTAAATAGAGAATTTTAAAGAAAATATTAGTGGAGAATGTGAAATGGAAATACAGTCATTTGATATAAATAAAGTATATACATTAATAGATGCATAC
>JAFQCI010000085.1 GCA_017416505.1 Lachnospiraceae bacterium | reverse complement strand
TTTAATATTGGAAAATGGGAAAACTATATTAATTCGATTTATGATAAGTCAGCTGATATTTTTAAGAATGATTTAAAGGAATATTTGGAGAGCGGAGATTACATTTATGAAAAAGACATACTGCCGATTATAAATGCTGTCTATGATAATATATCATTACAAATACTTAAAACATCTTTTTATAAAGTTACAGATAGATTGAATGACAAAATTAAGGAGCATTTTGATAACGAATTAGATGTTGATATTGTTCTGTATTTGGGACTTTGCAATGGAGCAGGATGGGTTAATAATATAAATGGTCGGGATGTAATTTTGCTAGGGATAGAAAAAATATTGGAATTGAATTGGTGTGATGAAGATTCGATGTATGGTCTTATTTATCATGAATTAGGTCATGTATATCACAAACAGTATGGTGAATTTGAGCAGCATAGCGAAGATAATGAACGTAATTTTGTGTGGCAGTTATTTACTGAAGGCATTGCAATGTATTTCGAGCAGATTCTTGTTGGCGACACTAATTACTTTCATCAAAATAAAAACGGATGGTTAGATTGGTGTGAGGAAAATTTTCAACAGATAGTAGCGAATTTTTATTCTGATTTGCCTACGATGACAAGGTTTAATCAAAGGTATTTTGGTGACTGGGTTGATTATTATGGAAAAAACGATGTTGGATATTTTCTTGGAGCAAAATTCGTACAGTATCTTTGTGATAAGATTGGATTTGAGCAGTTAATAAAAGTTGGAATTGATGAAGTATATCAGGAGTTTTGTTGTTTTCGACATGCAACAAGGAAGATAATGGAGTAATTAAAGAACTATAATTTTAGTATTTGTGAGGAATGTTTATGAAAAATCATATGATGAATTTAACACCTTCGCCATTTAAGATGATAAAAGAAGGAAATAAAACAATTGAGTTACGTCTATACGATGAAAAAAGAAAAATGATTTCTGTCGGTGATACTATTACATTTACAAATACAGCAGATATAAGTGAAATATTAATTGTACAAGTTACTGATTTGTTTATTTTTAATTCATTTGATGAGTTATATAAAAGCTTGCCATTGCTAGAATGTGGTTACACGATGGAAGATATAGATACAGCTTCACCAGGCGATATGGATAAATATTATTCGAAAGAAATGCAACAACAGTATGGTGTTGTTGGTATAAAAATTTGTCTTAAGTAAATTGATTAGATTTTTATATATGAATTAGGTGAGAAAGATGAAAATAGATATAATTGGTTCTGTTGCTAGTGGAAAAACTACGCTTGCTAAAAATATTTCTTTAAAGTATCAGGTTCCGCATTTTGAAAAAGATAATATTGTATGGGAAAGAACTCCTAATGGAGACAAAATGATAACGCCAGAGCAAAGAGATGCTTTATTCAAAGAAATAATTGATGGTGATAACTGGATTGTTGAGGGTTCGCCACGTGAGAGTTTAAAAGAAAGTTTTGAATGTTGTGAATACATAATTGTTTTGAATGAAAGAACATTTACCAGACTTGTAAGAGTGTTTAAAAGATGGATAAAACAAAAAATGGGTAAAGAAAAATATAATTCAAAACCAACTTTTAAGTTTTTGTGTAATAACATAAAGTGGGTTTTTGAATTTAATGGAATGAAAAATGATCTTTTTGATGAATTGAGTAGTTATGGTGAAAAGTGTAAGATTTTCACACATTCTAAGGATGCGATGAAGTTTATTGAAGAGAAATATAGATGAGTAATGAACATTAGAAAGTGAGAAAAGAAAGATGAATAATTCTATATATAATCGTAAAAGTATTAGGAAGTATTTAGATAAACAAATTCCAAAAGAATTAATTGAGCAGATTATAGATGCTGGTAGAATGGCACCATCTGCTAAAAACAGACAACCTTGGCAATACATTGTTTTTGGTGGAGAAAGAAAAACAGAATTTCTTGAATATATGTGGAAAGGTATTTTGAGAGAAGAGAAAGAAAAATCGTTGTTAGTTAATTCGAAAAATGGTCTTGCAGATGCAAAAAACACATGGAATATTATGCAACAAGCTCCAATTCTTATAGTTGTATTAAATAATAATGCCAAAACTCCTTTTGATGTTGTAGATGTTGATGATAGGTTTGTTGAGATTTTTGATACACTTTCTATAGGTGCATCAATTGAGAATATGTTATTGAAGGCAACGGAAATAGGATTAGGAACTTTGTGGGTTGCAAACACGTGTTACGCATATAAAGAACTAACAGAATATCTTGAAACAACACAACAATTAGTGGGGGCAATTGCACTTGGCTATTTTGATGAAAATCCAACACAAAGACCAAAAAAGTCGATAGAAGATATTGTAGAGTATAGATTATAGACATATGAAAATTGCAGTAGGAGGTTTTTTATGATAAAAATAGCGATAGTTGGCTGCACTGGTAAATTAGGCAGTGCAATTATGAAAAGCGCATTAAAAAATAGCAATGTAGAGGTTAGCTATGCTATAGCAAGAAAAGGTAATCAATTTGTGGGAAAAGAGATAACAGAAATTGTTGGCGGTAATAACGATTTGATTATTATAGATGATATTGAAGCTGCAGTTAATTGTGATGTATTCATTGATTGTACTAATGCAGAAACTTTTATGAATAATAGTTATGTTAAATATGAGAAAATGCAGAAACCACTTGTCATTGCAACAACCGCATTTACAGAAGAGGATATAGATAGAATTAATTTGTTAACAAAAAAGATACCTGTTTTTATGACAGGAAATTTTAGTGTGGCATTACACGATTTTATTGAAACAGTGAAGTTTTACGCAAGGAAAATTAGCTTTGATACAGATATTCAAATAGTAGAATATCATCATAATCAAAAGCAAGATGCACCAAGCGGAACTTCGCTGATGATAAAAAATGCTTTGTTAAATGCAAATGAATCAATAGATAAAGACAAGTTAAATATATGCAGCATTCGTGGTGGTAATATTTTTGGAGAACATGAGGTGATTTTTGCAAATTGCAAAGATGAGGTTGTTACATTTAAACATCAAGTATCCTCAAGAGAACCTTTTTCAGATGGAGCGATTGAAGTTTCAAAGTGGATGATGAATCAGAAAAATGGATTATATGGTATGGATGATTTTTGTAGTATGTAAATTCCAAAGAAAATTTACCGGATAGGAGAAAAGCAATGCACGATTATACAATAGAAACTGACAGATTAATATTACGCCCACTTAAGATAGAGGATGCACAAGCTGTATACCAGTGGGTAAGTGATGAAAGAGTAGCAAAATATATGGTTTATAACACATACACTTCTTTGGAAGAGGCTGTAGAATGGCTAACAATGTTACAGGAACCAGATGAAGAATATCATTTTGGATTTGTAAGAAAAGAAGATGGTTTACTTATAGGAAGTGGAAGTATTGGTCCAGAAAGTGAGAGAAAAGATTTTTGGGCATTTGGATATAATTTTAGATATGACTGTTGGGGAAATGGGTATGCAACCGAAGCAGCTAAAGCAATGATAAAGTTTGCTAATGAGAAATTTGATGTGATGAAATTTTCTTCAAGTCATGCAGAACCTAATAAAGCATCAGGTAGAGTTATGGAGAAATGTGGACTTCATTTTGCCAGATATGGAAAATTTAAGAAACTTGATGGAACAGGTAGAATGACTTCTATGGAATATGAAATGGAGAATTATAATGGATAAATTTCAGTATAAAAAGGCAACGATAGCAGATATAGACGAATTGGTGAAAGCAAGGATTATTGTCCTTCGCGCAGCCAACAAATTGTCGAATGATGTGGATATGTTAACAGTGGAAAAGGAGTCTTATGCATATTATAAGCGGGCATTAGAAAACGGTGAACATATTGCATATCTGGTGTATGATAATGGAACGTTTATCGGGGCAGGTGGTGTTAGTTTTTATCAGGTTATGCCCACATACCATAATCCAACTGGTAAAAAGGCTTATATTATGAATATGTATACAGCACCAGAGTATAGAAGACAGGGAATTGCAATTCATACATTGGATTTACTGGTAAAGGATGCGAGGGAACAGGGCATGTCACAGATTGCGTTAGAAGCAACGGATATGGGACGACCATTGTATGAAAAATATGGATTTGTAAAAATGCAAGATGAAATGGAGCTGATATGATGCATAAAGTAACAAACTTACAACCTTGGGAATGTCTCATGAAGCGAATTGTCTGGAAACAATTAGGAGAAATTCGAGATAAAAAGATACTTGATTTTGGTAGTGGCATTGGGATAACTGCAAACTATCTGGCAGAGCATAACGATGTAA
>JAFQCI010000084.1 GCA_017416505.1 Lachnospiraceae bacterium | reverse complement strand
CAAAAAAGAGTTTAGATGGGATATCTAAACTCAAACAAATTCTAACAATTTCCTAACTTATTAAATTTTTAAATTAATCTTTTACGATACATATATTACTAAATATGCCTATTTTCAAGCTTTTACAAACTTATATATCTCTATATTATCTTATATAAATTTTAGCTATTTTCGTTCGGGACGCAGAGGTCGCAGGTTCAAATCCTGTCGCATCGATAAAAAAAACTGGAAACTTTATTGTTTCCAGTTTTTTTATTCCCCCTTAATTACAAGCTCTTGCAAGTACTCTCATAATCGCGTTTGCTTCTACATATGCGCGATAATCCTTCTTTTTGGAAGTAATGGTTGCTCCATTCTGTCCAAATTCTACAAAGTGTGTTGTGTATCTTCCCCTTAAAAATACACCATTCTTCTCTTGAAGTTGTACCCCCTTTACTTCAGGACAGCACTCTATAATAAAGAGTCTTACCAGCTCACTATTGCTTAAGACATGTACCTTCTTTGCATATTCCATTGTATCCTGACGTTTTCTGTCTGCATAGGGTGACATAATAAACTCATCAAACATACATCGAATACTGCATCCAAGTATCAGAATTCCTAATAACATTAATAAATAACTCTTAACTGTACCATCATGATGTGTGAATACAGTTACATTCTCCATAATAATCTTAGATGCAAACACTCCTGCTACAATAATTGTGGTATTCATCAGAATTCCTCTCATATTTTGAGTTCTTTTCTCTGATGATGTAACATTTTCTATTTCTGTTACATTTCTGTCCTCTTTACAATTCATACAATTTTTCCCCTTTTTTCACAATTGTTATGTGAACTTCATACAAGGATTATATGATATTTCTTTGATAATTTCAAGTCTTTTTGTGTTAATTTTATAAATTATTTATTATTATCCGTGTTCATTTGTAATAAATTACCAATTATACTATTATTTTCCTGTATCATGTTTTTAAAAGCATTTTTACACTTAACGATATATAATATATTTATAAATTGGATTACCCATGGAAGAGAATTTCTCTTCATATTCTGTCATGATATTACCTTCAAACATTTTCCCATCATGATGTAAATCTCTTGTCATTGCTTCCAGCTTCCAGCCTGCAGGTTCTAACTCTTCTAATGCAAAATCAAACAATGCAGTATTATCTGTTTTAAACTCAAGTCTTCCTTCCGGTGCCAAAAATTCATGATATCTTGCAAGAAATTCCTTTGACGGAAGTCTTCTCTTAGCATGTCTGTCTTTTGGCCACGGATCAGAAAAATTCAAATAAATCTTTGCTATTTCTCCTTTTGCAAATACTTCACAAATATCCTCTGCATCCATACGAATAAACTTAAGATTTGGAAGCTCTCGCTCCTCCATTTTCTGAATTGCACGTAATAATACCGTAGAATATTTTTCAATTCCAATATAATTAATATCTGGATTCGCACTAGCAAGATCCATCATAAATCTACCTTTTCCCATACCTATCTCTATATGAATCGGTTTGTCATTTCCAAAGACTTCCTGCCATTGTCCCTTGTGCTTCTCTGGTTCATGTACTACAAAACGACTATCTGCAATCACTTCTCTTGACCCTGTTACATTTCTTAAACGCATAATTTTCCTCACTTCTATCTACTCTTCTCTTCGTTTTTGTAACGAAGTTATTTTTATTCTACACCTTATGTACTTTTTCGTCACTAGAATAATATTTATTCGTTTTTTAGCATATGGCGTTCTGCCACACCGAAAAGGAGCAGCATAAGCTGCGGATTTGAGGTGATGGCTGAACTGTTACCTCGATTTTATATAAAATCAAGATTCTATCTACTTATTTTTTCAAAAATAGTGTAAACTAATTGTATCTATAAAGGTACTGAATAATTACATTATACCTATAAATTAACAAATGCGAGAGGTTTATTTTATATATGTATTTAAAACAATTTTTTCAAAAATGCCACAAGGGACTTACTAAGCTTTTGCTTTCATCTGTTCTTTGTTCTACTATAACCTTTTCTTCGATTACAGCTTATGCGGATGTTGATTATGAAGCGGAAATGGAAAATCGAAAGTCTCTTCCTATTCAATCAAATGAAATTGCCGGTTGGCCGGAAGGACCTGCTATTGGTGCGGAATCTGCTATTTTAATGGAGATGAATACGCATACAGTTCTTTATGCTAAAAATATCGATGAAAAAATGTTCCCTGCAAGTACCACAAAGATTCTAACCTGTCTTTTAGCTGCTCAGAACTGTGATTTAAATGATAAAGTTACCTTTTCTAAAGCTGCTGTATACGAAGTACCAAGAGATGGCTCCAATATGGGTATCGATGAAGGTGAGGTAATCACTCTAGAACAGGCAATGTATGGTGTTTTAGTAGGCTCTGCTAACGAAGCTGCTTCTGCTGTTGGTGAACATGTTGCTGCATGCTTAGGAAAAGAACCAACTGCAAAAGCCTTTGCGTCAATTATGAATGAAAAGGCAAAAGAACTTGGCTGCAAAAATACACATTTTGTAAATGCAAATGGACTTTATGATGAAAATCATTATACTACTGCTTTTGATCTTGCCTTAATTGGATGTGAATTCTTTAACAATGAAATTCTTTGCAAAATGTCATCCACACCAAATTATAATATTCCACCTACTACTACACAGCCTGATGATATTTGGGTTAATTCTAAGAATAAACTATTAAAAACTAGAGAATTGGCGTATCCCTATCTTCTAGGAAGTAAGACAGGATTTGTATCACAATCACGACAAACTCTTGTCTCCGGTGCGGAAAAAGATGGAATGAAGCTTGTATGCGTTGTTTTCAAAGAAGAGACACCTTATCAATTTGAAGACACGGTGAAACTATTTCAATATGGTTTCGAAAATTTCAAAAAGCTAATGGTTGATGATTATGAAACAAAATATTCGATGGATAATATGGACTTATTTGATACAGGAAGTGACTTATTTGGTGATTCCACTCCACTAATGTCTATGGAATCTGATTCATACATTATTGTTCCAAGTACAGCGGAATTTGAAGATACGGTTTCAAAGGTTACTTACTCAAAAGAAGTTAATTCGAATGTCATTGCTACCATTGAATATTCCTACTCTAATGTTCCAATTGGTAACTGTGATATTATGTTTTCTTCTTCTTTACCAGAACAGTTTGCATTCTCTTCCCAAGATGAAACACCTGCTGAATTTTCATCAGAAGCTGCTAATTCATCGATTGAAGAAGAAACATCCGAAGGGCAAAATGTTATTTTTATTAATGTTAAAAAAGTTATTATGGGAATTTTGATTGTTGCCGGTATCATTATTCTAATTATGATCTTTTTATCGGTCTTAAGTAGCTATAATTTTTCACCTAGAGGGCAAAGCAGTAAACGAAGAAAGCAACGTATCCGAGATAACAGAATTGCAAAGAAAAATGCCAAACAAGCTGCTAAAAGACAACGTCAACAAATGAAGCGCAATAAGAAAGCATACAAAAAAAGAAAGCATTCCCGTTTTCATAGAACATATGACTAACACCTAAAGAGGTTCATGCCAAAAATGCATGAACCTCTTTTTTCTTATAGCTTAAAAAATTTTGTTTCTTTATCTAAGGATACTGCCAAATCCTTTAATACCGTTGCCGAATTTGCAACTAACGTAATGGTTGCATTCAACTCTTCCATAGAAGCTGTTGTTTCCTCCGTTGCTGCAGCATTTTCTTCTGATATAGCAGAAAGGTTTTCTATAATTCCTACTACAGCCTGCCTTGCTGTATCACAATCTTTTGTTTGTTCATTGATTGTATTGGTATCTCTTCTGGATGTCTCAATATCTGCGATCACATTTTCAAACTGTGTCTTTGTTGCATTCAATTTTTCCTGCTGTTGTTGTAACGTTTGCTTTACTTCTTCCATTAATTCCATAGAATTCTTAGAATCACTTGCTAACCCTTGAATGATATCCTGAATTTTTTTTGCTGAAGCATTTGACTCATCCGAAAGCTTGGAAATTTCTGAAGCTACTACTGCAAATCCTCTTCCTGCTTCACCTGCTCTAGCCGCCTCAATAGACGCATTTAAAGATAAGAGATTTGTCTGACTTGCAATGCTGGTTATCAAATCAACTGCTGCTGAAATTTCATTAACCGAATCATCGGTTGCTTTTACATTTTCTGATACCTTATAAATTGCCTCTACTGTCTTGTCATTATATTCACTAAGCTCTTTCATAGTTTTTGCAGATGCTTCTCCTGTCATCTGCATCGTTACAGATGTCTCATTTAATCTTTCCACATTATTAACGATTTCTTCAATAAGTTCTCCCATCTGATTTATCTGAGTAGTTGCTACTTCGGTATCTTCTGCCTGTGACTGTGCCCCTTTAGAAATATCTTCTACTGCTGAACTTACCTCTTCTGCTGTCGTACTTGCTTGAATCGCAACACTTTCTAATTCATCTCCATCCTTTAAAACTTCTCCTGCAGATTCCTGAATATGACCAATGATATTAATAAGCGCTTCTTGTAACTTAATCATTGCCTTCGCACTGTACCCGAATTCATCTTTTCGTTTTAAGACTTTGGCATCCATTTTCCATGTCAGATTACCTTCCGCAAGCTCATTTACCACACCCTCTATTCCGATAACAATTTTTATAATTTTCCTGGAAATAATAGTCAGTATAATTGCAATAATAATTGAACAAATAATAGCAATTCCACTTACCGCAGATGTCTTTGAAAAGATATAACTATCAATCTGTTCACTTGGCTGTCCTGCAAATACCATACCAATAATTGTACCATCCGGATTCTCTAAAGGTGTATAATAGCAGTAATAATTCTGATTGTTGATTTTTGTATTATAAGAAGTAAATACTTGTCCTTTCTTTAATACTGTTTCAATTACCTGATCTCCTGCCTGTGTGCCAATAATTCGATTACCTGATGTATCAAAAAGTGAAGTTGCCATACGGGTATCACCATAAAACAAAGTAACATCAGTCGTTAATCCTTTTGTATATCCATCAAGAGTCGTCATATTTTCTGTGATATTATAATCACCCTTCATAAAATTACCACTCTCATCCACATAAAAGTCCCCGTCATTCAAATTCATATAAGACGTCTTTACTGCTGTCACTGTTGATTGTAAAGTCTCCAATGCCTGTTTATGCATTCCTTCTTGCATATTACTAGAGGCTACTCCTATAAGGATAACTACTAATACAACAATTGGTACAATACAAATTAACAATAATTCTGTTAGGAAACTATGAATGCCAAGTCCTTTTTTGTGTTTCATACGAAATCCTCCTAGTCTTGTTTCTTCATTACTAGTAAAATATTTTATTACTTACTGCAATTTTATCACATTGTCACATTACTTGCAATCGACTTTCAGTTTTGTATGCAAATTAATTGTTTTACATAATTTTATCCATCAACTAACAAAACTTATTTGTTACCTGTTTTTTTGATTGAAAATAGTGCGTGCCAGCGCACGCACTTTGGCAAGAATTTCTCACGAAATTCTTGTCTAACTACCACTACGCTACAGCACTTTCCTATAAAAAAAAGTACACTTAATGCTTTATCAAATGTACTTTTGTCTTCTCTTATTTTGTTTTCTTTCTTTTATCTTTGCGGTTTTCACGTGACTGTTCTTTTCGACTAATCAGCTCCTGTACCGTTTCTTCTGTTACCTGCTTCATGGTTTTTACCACATATATATTATCATCTATGGATTTTCGCATACGGATTTTCCCTTTTAATAGACCATGTTTCTCACAGGTTACCACTGCATAATAATGCTTACCGTTCATGGAAAACCATGGAATTTTTTTCTTTGTATTCGCTCCACAAATAAAACATCTAGTCGAAACAACTTCCTTATCGTCCATTGCCGTAAGCTTATCCGGAAACGCTCTTGATATATATTTCTCATAGTCGTCAAATACAACATGTACCTCATCCGCCCTTGTCTTTGGCAAGCGATACGTGTCAAAAGAATAATTATGAAAAATAGCCGGATGATAAAATCGTTCCAATACTTTTGCCGTATAATATGCATCACTATCTGCACGGTGAAAGGCAATGTCTTTCTCTATTTCTAAATAGTCAATTGCATACTCTAAGGTCCTTCTGGATTTTTTATCTTCATATGCAATGCTAAACAGCTTCTGCACATCATAATATTTCAATGGCCTATCCGACAATGGCTTCATCTCGTAATAATCCATATTTCGTTGAAGTTCTAGAAGATCAAGATTCCCCCATGTACAAAAGACATAATCTTCACCACACCATTCTAAAAAATCTTTTACTACCTCCTTAAAGGTTCTGCAATTCTCAAGCTGTTCCATTTTCAGATGAATCAATTCTCCTGTTATTTGATGCATCCTATGAAATACCTGTGGCTTAATCAATTCATGAAAAGATGCTATTTGTTTCTTTTCTTCATTTAATTTTACAGCACCAATTTCTATGATTTCAAAGATAAGCTGATTTTCTTCTTTTGTCTTGGAATCAGATGCCTGATTCCATTCCAGATCTAATACAATGTAATTCAACTATGCTCTCCCTTTGTTATATTCAAATATCTAGTTTTCTATACCATCTTAATTATTGAGTACCTTCATAATTACAAGGCAAAATTCTATTTGAATCATAACACAAACATATATTGCATACAAGTAATCATTACTGTTTACTTCATTTCGCTCACTTGTTCCTTGTTCCAGCAACAAACACTTTTTTTATGATACTGCATCTTAACGAGATAAACACCTACCATGACTACTATAATTCCTACTATTTCTTT
>JAFQCI010000083.1 GCA_017416505.1 Lachnospiraceae bacterium | reverse complement strand
TGTAACAGTTCAGCCTTGTCCTAGTCAAAAGGGAGAAATTTAAAAATTTTTTCACAAGTTTTATCCACACAAAAACGTATGATTTTACAGATTTGTATGCACTTTGTTTTTGTGTGGATAACTTTTTTACAAAATATCTGTTCCAGCCTACTTTTTCATGTTTGGTGAGACTGGTTTTCCACATATTCTGTTGATTTACAAAAAGTAATACACCGTCATTTTGACGAATCTCTTTTTAGGCATATTTTTCCTTTTCGTCTGTTTCTGATAAACTATGTTTATCAGAAACGAATGGAAGGAGATGCCCCATGGGAAGAGAAAGCAATTATGAAAATGGAATGTATCAACAGCTCATGGAAATCATGGGGCGTTTAGATACTGTAGAAAAAGAATCCGCACAAAAAATTGATACGCTTAATAAGCGGATTGATACCCTTGAAAATGAAAATCTTGCTTTAAAGAAGGAAAATCAGTTGTTGAAGGATGATAATGCCCGTCTGAAAAGCATCATCAATAACGACAGTTCCAACACATCCCTTCCACCTTCTACCGACCCAAAAGGTGGGAAACCTGCGAATTCTTACAATGAAAGAAAGAAAACCGGACGTAAGGCAGGCGGTCAAAAAGGGCATAAAGGAACCACGCTCACAAAAGCTGAAATAGAAGAAAAAATAGCTTCTGGTAAATGCAGACATAAAGTGAAAACGATTGGTAATGCATCCGGTCAGAAATATGTTACAAAATATGTGGTGGACCTAGTGACAGAACCGGTAATTACAGAAATTCGTATCTATGCAGATGAAGATGGAGTCTTACGCATTCCTGCAGAATACCGCAGTGATGTTACCTACGGCGCAAACGTAAAAGCACTGGCTGTATCCCTGTATAGCGAAGGGGTTATGTCAAATGACAGGATAGCATCTTTTTTAAACGCAGCAGGTAACGGAGAACTTGATTTGTCAGAAGGCAGTATCTACGGATTTTGCAGGAAACTGGCGCAGGCTTCAGAGACAAGCATTTCAAATCTTGAAACAGAAATGCTGAATCAGGAGATTGTTGCAACGGATGCAACAACAGTAACTGTTAATGGGAAGCAGAATTATATACGAAATTTCAGTATAATAAACAGCGTGGTCTATCATGCCATGGACAGTAAATCCATTAAAGCACTGAAAGAGATAGATTTTCTGAAACGCTATACCGGAACGCTTCTTCATGATCACGAGACAGCTTTGTATCATTTTGGAACCGAACATGCTGAATGCAATGTTCACATTATCCGTTATCTTCGCAAAAACACGGAAGAGACAGGAAATAAGTGGTCAGGTGACATGATTACACTCTTATGTGAAATAAACAAAAAGCGAAAATCATTACTGGAACAGGGCGTATGTTCATTTTCTGCGGAGACGCTGACAAAGTATGAAACAGATTATTTTTCACTTTTAGCAAAAGGCAGGAAAGAGAATAAAACAACCAAGCATAAATACGCCAAAAAGGATGAACAGACACTGATTAACCGGATGGAAAAGTATAGTCATAATCATCTTTTATTTCTGCATAATTTTTCAGTTCCTTTTGATGACAACATTTCAGAGAGGGACTTGCGCAAAGCCAAAAACAGGCAGAAAATGGCCGGTGGCTTTCGTAAGGAAAGCGGCAATAAGATGTACTGTTCTATCATGACAGTCATAGAAACCCTTAAGAAAAGAAATATGGGGATTATCGAAAATCTAAAGAAGTTATTTATGGGCACACCGGCTATATTTTAGCCGGTGTAATACCCGTTGGATAAATTACAAGGCTGAACTGTTAC
>JAFQCI010000082.1 GCA_017416505.1 Lachnospiraceae bacterium | reverse complement strand
TTTTTTAGGTTCAAAAGTTATATAGAAAACAAATTCAGTAGATTGCAGGAATATAACTCCCAAAAAAACGAGTTTCTTTCAGAAATTTTCGTTTGGAATGAAATTCCTGCTTATAAAAAAACTGAATTTCACGGATTCAGGTAGAAAATTTGCTTATAATATATTGCGGTTAGCTATTATAAAAGAACACCCGGAATGGGGAATGCAAAGGATGATGGATTATTTTAGCGACCATCCTGAGATGACTCAAAAATATATTTTCAGCAGTATCGCAAGTTTTTATTAAAATGTAAAAAAACAGAAATAACAAACAAGGGGGATTTTTACGCTTTTTTTGCTTGGTCATGATTTTTTGTTATTAAAAGGTAAAAAAACAAATTAAGAGTAATGTAAATGGTATGTTGTTAGAAACATTCCTGTTGAAATTCTTCATGAAAGAACCCTGTGTGAGCCATTGTTATTATTGCAAATGTTATATATTTATGATAAAACTAATGATAGTATATGTGCAGAATTTATAAGCGAATTATTTAATCAGCCAAACTTAAAGTTTGGTAAAAAATGGAGGTTAGCATGGAACAAAAAATATTAAAGAAAAAGAATATTTATGTTATTTTAATGCTTTTTATTTTGGTCCTTACAAGAGGATTTATCAACGGAATATTTGTTGGTATGGACGTCGTAATCCCTTATATAGTGGTGGCAGCCGTAGTTACTATTATACTGTCACTGGTATGTAGGTTTGTTAAGAATCAAAAAGTTACCAAGTATTTAATGATGGTATCTTTGATGGCATTTTGTACAGGAATTATGATTTTGTATCCAGCAAAGGTTAATTATTTAATGTTTCTGGTTACTATAATTTTTGTAGCTCTGTATGAAGATGTCATCGCAAATGCGATAACATGTGGTATCACAGCAGTATTGATGTATGTATTTTTCATAAATTATAAGGAAGATCTTTCAGTACCATGGGAAATGGATAGTACTGTTATAATGATTGTATATGTTATTGATATTTTTGCTACATTGTGGTATCAGACATATTTGGCAAAGGTAGCTGCCAAAGCGCTTGCAGAAAGTAATGCAGAGAAAGAAAAAGCTAATGAGCATACAAGAATGTTATTGGATAAAATTCAATTAACAGCAGATTCTTTGGTAATAGCAACACAGGATATAAACAAGAACTTAAAAGATGTTAGTGTAATATCAGATAACATAAATACTTCATCTAATCAGGCATCAACACAGGCTCAATCAGAATTTGAATCAATCAGAAAACTTCGTGATTTAGTAGGAGATGGAGTTGAACAGGTTAATAGCGTAAAAGAAGCTAGTTCATATGTTGCTAAAAGTTCAATGTCAACAAAGGACGTAGTTGATACAAGTATAGACATGGCTACATCATTATCATCTGAAATGGGAAGTGTACTTGATACAATGAATACCATTGTTACAGATATGGAATTATTAACTAAACAAAATGAGAGAATTTTCAGTTTCTTAAAAACACTTGATGAAATAACTTCACAAACAAATCTTCTTTCACTTAATGCATCGATTGAAGCAGCAAGAGCTGGCGAACAAGGAAAAGGATTTACGGTAGTAGCTTCAGAAATACGATCATTAGCGGATAGTTCACAAGCATTTACTGCACAAATTGATGAAATAGTAGTAAATACAAATGCACATATGTTAGAACTTAAGAATAAGATATTAAATCAGCAGAAATCTATAGAAAATTGTACAAAGGATGCACAGCTTGTTAAAGAGTCCTTTGAAAATGTTAGCTCAAATACTGAAGAAGTACTTTCTAGGTCTAAGGGAGTTGATGAGAATTCTGAAAGATTGTCGATTATGTTTGATACAACTCTTTTTGAAGTAAATGAGATTAGTTCAAACGTAGAGGCAACAAACACATTGTTGCAAGAGATTTCAGGAAATATTGCATCATTACATAAAAGTATATCAGATATAGTAGATGAGCAGAATGAAATTTCAAAATTAACAGAAGAACTTGCTAATTAAAGCAGTTCTAAAATATGTAATAATAAAAAGCAGTTTTAAAGGAGATATGTACTGTGATAAAGAATAGAGATGCACAAATTGTTTTTCAGTCAATGTATTGTGCGATAGGCATTATTGGAATTATAGCGAGTACAGGATTTTTTGAGTATAATTTTGGTTCGGATTTTATAATTTATTTTACTAATTTAAGTAATTATTTTTGTATAGGTGTTATGTTTGCAGCACTTGTTCAAACGTTGAAGAAAAAAGAAGATTCATATGTTACTATTAATCCGTTAGTTAAATTTACAGGTGTAATGAGTATTTTACTTATAGGACTCGTATATAATATTATGTTGGCACCAACATATGAACCAATTGAAAATTTTCAGCCTAACAGTGTTATTTTACATATTATATTACCTATTATGTTTGTTGCAGATTGGTTTTTATTTTATGAAAGAAAACAACTTAAATGGTTTTATCCTTTAATTACAACCATTTCACCTTTAGGATATATAGCATTTATATACATAAGAGCTGCAATATTAGGGTATGATACACAAAATCATTTTATTTATCCATACTTTTTCCTTAATTTAGATACTGAAGGGATTACAGGTGCTATTAAATGGATTATTTTACTTACAGTAGCATTTGTTATAGTGGCATATTTGTTATTCGGTGTTGATAGGATAACGGGTGGAAAAAAGAGAAATAAACAAGACATATAAGCATTAAATAAAGTAAGCATATAAAAAGGGGCTGTCGCTTTTAAGAAAAATTTTCTTTGAAGCGCCGGCTCCTTTTTTGCTGTTTTTGCCATTTGATTTGTGAAAGATAGTGGGAGGAGTGCTTATATTCTGTGTGTCTTTTACCAGGCTTATTATAAAAAAGTTTGGTTTTACTGCAAGACTTACTTTCTTTATGTCGGCTATAACAATCTATGAAGTATTGTTTTTTTACAACATAGGACTATTTGCAGATGCAAACCATTTATATCATCAATGCATTATCTTCATACATTCTTCATTTTTGTATACAAATCGACCTGTCCGTTTTTTCATATCTACCTACCCGCTCCTATTTACAAATACTTACAATCAAATTTCTTCTATTCAAGAGAAAAGCTTATCTAATGCTTTACTTGCATTTCTTGTTTCCAAAAACATACCTATGTATCAATAAATTGAAATCATCCTACTAATTGCAATACAATTCCTTTAATTGCAATACGCATGCTGTCCTTCCAATTTTCTTCTCCTATTTCCCTTTTATACATTCCACCCATAATAATCATCATAAAAGTACCCGATACAGTCTGAACACTTAAATTCCTTTTGATTGCAAGTTCCTTAAACATTCCTTCTCCAATGTCATTGTCACTTTCTCTATGCTTTGCTAATACCTCATTCGGAATTTTGGATAAAACCAATGCCATTGATTCCGGTTCAAGAAGAACCTTCAAACAGGAATTGTAGGTAATTTCCATTGCATCAAGAATCAAATCCGTTAATTCTTCTACACAATCAGAAAAATTTAATGTATCCATAGACTTATTTTTTTCTTGAATAATCTTGTAAACACCACATGTCATATGTTTATCTACTTGTTCATGAAAATCTTGAGCTACATCAAAAAGCAACATCTCTTTACTTTGATAAAACAGATAAAATGTCCCTTTAGGAATTTGAACCCTCTTTACCAATTCATCCACCGTAGTTTTTTTCACACCCTTTTCCTGCATAAGAATATTGGCTTCCTCTTTCAACCTTTGAATAATCTGCTTTTTTTCTTCTTCAGAATATACCTTAGGCATCACTTTCTCCTTTTTGACTATTTTATTCTTTTTAGTCAGAATACCTCGTTTTTTCTTTTTTGTCAATAAAAAGTGGGATGTCATTGATACCCCACTACTTATTACTCACTAATTATATATCTTAACAAACTGAATTTTGTGTGCAACTATCCTCGATTATTCAATAAATTATCTACGATTGTTACCGCAATAAATGCTATGAAACTTATTATGCTAAATAAGGTTGTTGGCAATACACCAAAGCCTAAAGGTATCATCGTTATAGTAAATGCACACCATATTAAACCTCCAAAAGCTATAATAAAGCTGCCTCTTTTACGTACATTTTCTATCTTTTGCGCATAATACGAGACAAGAACGCCTGTCAAAACAAATCCAGCCAGCATTACACTATAAAAGAAAAACATATTCTCATTTGACACATCTAGTCCTGAAGCCATACTCCCAAATCCAAGAAGTGGTAACATAATTTCATGCAACAAGAAAAGGCACACTGCATATACGACGCCACATACAAAACACTTCCACCAGCTTGTTTTATTATTCGCTTTTTCTTCATGGTTACGATAAGGCATATATCTTACCATTATCAAAGATGTACCTATAAGAATTAAGAGATCCAAAAATTCCACTTGAATTACAGAAAAACCACCTGTAATCAATGCCTCTATTCCTTTCGTCGCATCCAAGAAACATACTTGTGGAATATAATTTGATGAAAGTACAAATAAACCAAACTTCATTCCCTGCTTCCATTTGGATGTAGCTGTAAACAAATACCCATACAAGTAATAAAAAAATGCCATTATCACTCCCACTATAAAAAGGGAAAACAACAGAAATGGTATCCTATCCGAAGATATCATCGGATCCGGTTCGCCCCCAAAAATCAAAAGCAATACATTTCCAATAGGAACCTGTACAATACAAGTAAGTATCGCATAAACCAAGCCAGTTAAAATACATTTTAATATAAATTCTTTCTTTTCTTTCATTTCGTTCTCTTTAAGTAATATATTACCTTTTTAACAAAAGTAATATATTACCTTTATTTTGTCAATACAAAAAAGAAGTTTGTTTCATATTGTAACAAACTTCTTTTTGCCAATCACTAATCAATATATCATCTTCTATAAACTCTTCCAGTATATACATATTATCTATTAACTTATGAAAATTAAAATATTCATCAGCATTTCCCAAACCATAAAATCCACATACATCTGATGATACTTTATTAATCTTAAATTTCGTATCGGGAGTTCTACCCCCATTATACTTCATCAGAAATCTCTTATATTCTTCTGGCAGTGTGATATTATTTTCCTTTTCAAATGCCACTATATACTCTTTCATATTTGTATTATCAAATTTTGATATTAACATTTTCCTCTCCCCATTTTCTCCGTAAAATTCATATCTCCTTTTCTTTCGCACCTCTTATCAAATGTATTCAAAAATCCCCTGAATTGCATCCAATATATTAATCATTTTCGGAATTGGCAATCTATCCACTTTTTTATATCCACGAACAGTCAAATCTAACAATGCAAGTTTTTCGCATTGTATATAACCTTCATTCTCTTTCGTAGACATCCAAATATGAAATGGTCCGGGAACAGAATTACTAATAATTGGACATATCCTTTGTAATTACAGAACCTGCGCCGATAACACTGCCTTCTCCCACGGTAACTCCGGGATTTACTACTACATTCCCCCCAAGCCACACATTGTCGCATATAGTTACAGGTTTGCTAATATCATACCCTCCTGTTCTTACGGACGCATCTATTGGATGTGATGCACTATAAATACAGGTACGAGGGCCGATAAAAACATGGTCACCAATTTTAACTTTGCAAGCGTCCAGAATTATGCAGTCATAATTAAGAAATGATCCTCCGCCGATTTCTATGAATTTGCCGTAATCACAGTGAAAAGGCTGGTTAACACAACTATAATCACCAATTTTTCCGAGTAACTCTTTTATAATCTTAGCTTTTGTTTCGTCGTCATTTGCAGGCGTAGAGTTGCATTTTTCAACCAGTTCCTGTGCTCTTGCAACTAATTGATTTATTTCATCGTCCCAAAAGTGATGTAACTCCCCTGCGTTCATAAGTTCTAGTTCAGTCATTATTTTGTCTCCTTAAAAATGTTTATTTTTAATATGTGCGGTAATATTTATGTAACTATAAAATTGATTGTTTCAACAGTAAAAGCATAATCAATGTCGTTGGCTGCGTCTGATAATATCAGCTTATCATCAACCGAAAGATCATATTTCTGAGCTGTTGCCGAACCTAATACGATGCTGTTTCTTCCTTTCTTTGGCTTTGCCGAATAATTCTTATTGTCATCGTCAACACCGATGATATTCACATCAAGAGTGTGTCCCAAGCTTGTTTTTAAAAAACTCTCTACATAACAAGCCTCTGCATTTTCGGGAGCTACTTTCTCAGGATATTTGAGGCTATACATATACTCATATTTTGTATCTTCTATATTTTCTGTTTTGGTGTTTTTATATTTACAGAAAACAAGCATTCTTGCATACCACCCATAGGACATAGCCAGCTACAAAAACTTCTTCCTAAAAAGATAGCTCCAAATAACGTCCCAATAAACACAATAAAACTTCCTGTTACAATCCCCTCCATAGCTCCTTGAATAATAAGGTATGGGGACATATACCACATCGTAACCGGAAATAAAAGTAACGAGATTATCAGTATTAATTTTCTTACGTTTTGTCTTTTCATCATTCTTCCTCCATATATCATTCTGATATATTTATTAATATATCGGAATGATATATGTGTCAAGCATCCAATTATCTATTGTTTAAAACGTGCAATACCAGATGCTTGAGGAAAAGATATATGTGAGATAATAAGGGTTATATTTTCATTGTTCCATCTGCAAGGTCACAGGCTACAAACGGGATAAAGTAAAACGGTATCGTGAGCAGTTTCTGCTCAGGATTATATCCGTAATTATTCTTTGATACCTTGATGGCATATTCAAACTTATTATGATTTGAGAATTTTTCCAGTGAGTTAAGTGTCCCTCTGCCTTTTTTGACGTCAAGCGGGTACAGTTTATTGTTCGACTCAATAATAAATTCAAGCTCAGCAGAAGCCTTGCCACGCCAATAAAACAATTTATGCTCTTTGGCAATCAGTTCATTAGCGACAAAGTTTTCAAAGAATATTCCCGATAGGGTATTATCTCTTTCGCTGGACACAAACGAGGCGGCATTGATACCGCTTTGATATGAAAACATACCAAACAAAAATATTTGAGGGAAGAAATGATATTAGGACATTCCTGTACCTCATCAAATATCAGTAAGGTCTTTTCGTTGATTTGCTTTCCTTTACGCAAAGAAATGTATTCGATAATTTTTTCTGCGTTGGCGGTTTTAGAACAGAACTCTCGGATTTCATCTTCTTTTTTGCAATCCAATTCGTTCCATAGATAAACCTCCAAGTATATGATGTATACATCGTAGTATAACTTGCACTAATTTTCAAGTATTTTTAAAAGTTTATTGCACCAATGCAACGGTTTTTATTAGTTCAATTTGCACTTACTAATTAGAATTAACAACATCGTTAATCTGAATCGTTAATTCCAAAGTATTTATTGTACCATTTTATACTTAATTTACAAAGTTATTTGCACCTATAACATTAAAATGAACCGGCTCTCATAACTAAATAACGGTGGCAACGCACACGGACACTTAATACATATACCCATCAAATGTAAAATCACCTTAAACATTTTTATTCCTTGCCAGATTAATAATATTAATATATTCATTCATACTTACAAATTTTTGATAGAACAACTCTTTTGTGTCCAATTCTATCTCCATTACATTGGCATTTAGCTCTTGTACAATGTTTTCTAACTTTCTTGCTGACTCAACACTAAAACCGTTAATATTATAGTAACCCAGTGTAATATGTGGAGTCAGGGGATAACCAAGTTTTTTTACATCATCAAACAGATAATACAATTCCATAAGTTTATTGTACTCTTCTTCGTTTACAGGATACAATCCTAAAACCAAGCTGGTATTTACCATATTAAAAACATATTTACTTCTCATTTTGATTTTCTGCACAGCTATATTTTCTGCTTTTTTTACAGCCTTAAGCTCATTTTCAAAAAGCTCTACTGCTATATTTTCTAAAACAGGTGAATTGCTAAGATCGTGAAGTGTCATATGAAACGTATTTGAAACCAATCTTTCACAAAAACATTCAGATGCAACATCATATATACTATCTACAATTTCAGCCAACTTTTCCTTGGTGGTATCATCAAGATTGAAAACAATTGTATCACCATAAAACGATTTAAAACTATTGTCTTTATCTACCTTTTGTGCTATTGACGCATTTCCTCTAAAATAATCGTCGCCCAAATATATTTCTTTTTTCTCAAACGAATGAATCCTGTCTAAAAATTCATTGTAAGTTTCCATAATAAACCCTCCTCTTTGTTTTGTAAATTTACATCTATATATTATCAATCATTTTCTTGTTTTTCAATATCTCACAACTTAAGTGGCACTTTTGACTGCTTAAGGCACACTTTATCATTTTAGTAAGTAAAAAGAGCCTTGATGAATCACTTATCATCAGGCCCTATGCTGTTTATGAAGAAGCATTAAATCAATATAATCCAATTTGTGAAATTTTATACCCATTATTTAGTTCAATTACCGGATAAGTCATTATTTATCTTCCTTCTTTGACGTTACGTTATATTTTCGCACTATAAGTAACTCTCTGTCAATTACAAATACACTACTAACATAAAAATTTAACGAATTATAAAATATACTTTACTTCTTTGTAAACATATTAACTTCAACAAACAGTGCAATGACAAAAATAACCTCAATAATCAGCATTGTAACAGCAACAAAAAAAGCCGAAAAAATACATCCTATAATAAGTGCAACGATCGGTATTGTTATTGAAAAAATTCGATAGCTTAATGACTTATATAACCATGAATACGGAAGTAAATGAGCGCCAAAAACCATTGCGTAAACCATTACCATTTTATCCGGAACAGCACTAAATACCCACATTACAATGAACAAATATAAAAACTGATTACAAGTAAATAAGAATCCCACATTGCCAAGAGGATTACTTTTATCAAAAATATCAACTTTTATTGCTTTACCTATCATCCATGAAATCGGTAACAATGGACATGAACAACAAAATACAAATAGATTCTCTTTCTCTTGTGGCATATCCAACATTATAACAATCAGTATCAATAACCATATGACAACCGAGGCACCAATAAACGGTAATCCTTTTTTCTGCCTTGTCGCTATATCATTTCTTAAAGTTTCTAAATCTGTTTTATTTTCCTTAACACTATTCATTTACATTTCTCCGTTCCTGTTGATATTTTTGTAATGCATGAGTATATAACTCACATTTTTTTTTACGATAATTACTGTAAATTGCAAGGCAGATAAAATATAGGCACAATATAATAGTGAAAAAGAGTAGCCATTGATATAAATGATTTACATCTGCAAATAGTCCTATGTTGTAAAAAAACAAAACTTCATAGATTGTTATAGCCAACATAAAGAAAGTAAGTCTTGCAGTAAAACCAAACTTTTTTATAATAAGCCTGGTAAAAGCCACACAGAATATAAGCACTCCTCCCACTATCCAAACAATTGTTTTTGTAAGATTAACAACAGAAATTGTGTCAATCCCTGATATCCACTTTACAATAAGTTCAAGGATAAGAAACCAGGTTACCGCGAAGCAAGTTCCATTTCTTAACCATGTAAAAAAAGTTTTAAGTTCTTTTTTAGTATTCATAAATATCTCCTAAATTGATAAAAGTGTTTTTATTTGTTTTGCATAGCGGCGTGATATGAAAAGAATTTCACCATTGATCATTTCCGCAGTGATGGAACGATTAAGTTCTGGCTTCAATAATTTAATTTTATTGATGTTTATAAGTTGTGATTTTGAAGTGCGTACAAAATCCTTATCACATAAGATTTCTTCAAGTTCATAAAGCCTTTTCTTTATTTCAAGAACCTGTGTATCGGTATACAGAAAGGTACGGTTATCAACGCTTTCAAAGTAGAATACCTCATGTGGAGAAATAAAATAATGCTTCTCATTATCAATAGCGTCAAGTTTTTCTTCAAAAGCTTCGATATGTTTTTTTAATTTCATTACACTTGCATCTGCCTTCGGGCATTTTATAATTATTTCAAAAATTTCGTTTATGTTTTCTATTATCCGGATATTCATATTGCACCCTCCTATGCTTTTCATTATAACAAAGAATCTAAAATTTCCAATTGTTTTTAGGTAAGCGGTACATATAGAAAATATAAACGGACAATTCGGATTCACAATTTCATTTTGTTTCTCATAAAGTGGACTACCAAGAACTTCATATTCATACAGTCTTTTGTGCAGGTTAAGATTTTATTAAGAAAAATCCTTCCTTGCCCTACCCAAAAACTCATGCTACAATAGGTATATTCATTAATACCAGCGAATTGCTCCGCAATTCAACCATTACTAAATAAAGGATGAAACACATGAACGAATATACCATTTTAATTGTAGAGGACAATCGCGAAATCAGTGATATGCTATCGGCATTCTTGACAGAAAACGGTTATCAGACAGAATGTGCATACAATGGAAGGGAAGCTGCCCTATGCTTAAAAAATAAGGAATATACCCTGATTTTGATGGACCTGATGCTTCCTTATCGCAGTGGAAATGACTTAATCAAAGAATTACGTACCCGCTCTAACGTGCCCGTAATCTGCCTGTCAGCGAAGTCCGGCATGGAAACCCGTCTTGAGGTACTTCGGATGGGTGCAGATGATTATATTTTAAAACCCTTCGACCTAAACGAAGTTTTAGTTCGAATTGAAGTGGTACTTCGTCGCAGCAATACGGGAACGAAACCCGTAGATACAGAAGATGGTGATAAAAAACTGGCATTTAAAAACCTGATTCTTAATATCGATGGAAAATGTGCTTTTATGAATGATACGCCACTTTCTTTAACTGCAAAGGAACTGGCAATTTTGCAATTATTCATGGAATATCCAAACAAAACGTTTTCAAAAGCAAACATTTACGAAACCATCTGGAATGAGCCTTATTATTATGAAGACAATACCTTAAATGTCCATATGAGCAACCTACGAAATAAACTGAAAAAAGCAGATAACGGAAACGAATACATTGACACAGTCTGGGGCATCGGCTACCGGCTGGCGGGCAATGAGATAGAAAAACTTTAAAAGATACTTTGACAATCTGTCAGGAGACAAAAACAAAAATTCTCTAAAAAGCATTAAAACACGCTCCTACATTTTGCTTTATAGGTAATTGCAAAACTATCAAAAACATATGTTGAGTGATGAAAAAGAAACAAATACATAAGCAGGTGCCTGGTCGGCCGTCGGTACTTAATAAGCGACTTGTCGCGAATTTAGTACCGCTACGAGCCGAACGCAGCGAAAGCGTGCCTGCGGTGTTTTGATTCTTTTTACATCACTTTCATATAGAATATTATAGTTTTTCAATTGTCTAAAAAATAATATCCAAAAAGGAACATCTTATGAAACTAGCACTGATTATATTAGGTCTTATTTGTCTTTTTCTGTTTTGTTACCTGATTCTCATGAAACGTGAAATTCGCAACATTTCCAAAGAGCTAAAGGCGAATCGACAAGAATCCTATAACAAACAGATTCGTGTGCAACTATTTGACCGGGACTTAACGGAACTAACGAAAGAATGCAATTACAATTTAGATTACCAGACCGATTGTAAGCGAAGGGCTGCGCATCAGGAACAAGCATCCAAACAGGCAATTTCTGACATTGCCCATGATTTGCGGACTCCCCTTACAGTTGTAAAGGGAAATCTGCAACTTATAAAGAGAGAAGGCTCCCTTAGTGCAAAGGAACAACAATATCTTGAAATTTGCGAGACAAAAACAGAAGAACTCAAATATATGATAGATGAATTCTTTGAATTATCCATGCTAGAAAGTGATCATACCGATGTGGAGCTTACTTCTGTAAATATTACCAGTCTTCTGTTTCAGATAATTTTAGAACATGAAATTTTGATCCGGGAACATAAACTTACACCAAACCTTGATTTACCGGAAAAAACCATATTTGTACAAGGAAACAGCCAGTTATTAGAACGGATTTTTGGTAATATTTTAGGTAACATTTTTAAGTATGCAAAAGAACAATTTACCCTTCGTTTAAAAGAATACGAACAACATTGTATCATAGAATTTTCCAATCCTTCTTCGGATATCCATAACATTGATGTGGTCCATTTATTTGACCGCACCTACATGGCAGACGCATCCAGACAAAAGCCAGGTACCGGACTTGGACTTTACATTGTAAAACTATTGACAGAAAAACAAGGGGCTGAAGTTTTCGCTGAAATCAAAAAAAACGAACTGGTGATTGTTGTAAAATTAAGAAAAGAAGAATCAAAAAAATAAAGAATTTTTTATAAATTTAAGAAATTCTTTATTTTTTTATTTTATGATACAAATATCAAAAGTCAAAACCGTATTGCATCGTAATGTTGCAACCCCTAAGTTTTTTAATTACCGAAATTGACTTTTGACTTTTAAAGCGTATTCATTAAAATCAGTTTCAAAAAATCCAAACAAGAAAGGACGAAATGCCATGAGTGAGCAAATGATCATTGATGTCAAAAATCTGACCAAACAATATAAAAAACAAGTGGTAGTGAATCAGGTAAACTTCCAGATAAAAAAAGGGAGTATTTGTGGTCTGATTGGCCCAAACGGTGCCGGTAAAACTACCATTATGAAAATGTTAGGGGGACTGGTTCTTCCTACCGATGGAACCATGTCCATCTTTGGCAATTCCGATGAAACAAGCTGGTCAAAAGCAAGGGAGCGTATGAGTTTCATGATTGAAACCCCTTATGCCATACAAAGTTTAACTGCAAGGCAAAATCTTGAGAAACAACGACTACAAAAAGGGATTCCAAACAAAGCCCGTATTGAAGAAGTTTTAGAGCAGGTTGGGCTTATCAATATCCAAAAGAAAAAATTCAAGGAATTCTCTCTTGGTATGAAGCAACGTTTTGGACTTGCCAATGCCCTGCTTTCCAAGCCGGAAATCATGGTGCTGGATGAACCCATCAATGGATTAGACCCGGAAGGAATTGTAGAAATTCGTGAACTTTTAATGAAACTAAATCAACAAGAAAACATTACCATTCTAATTTCCTCCCATATTTTAAGCGAGCTTTCCTTAATGTGCGATGATTACCTGTTTATCTCAAATGGTAATATCATCAAACACCTAAGCCGAGAAGAACTAAATGAGGAATGCCGTAATTTCCTTCATATCCATACGGATAACGATGAAGTGGCAATCGCAGTTCTTCAGGAGAAATTACAGGTTAAAAATTTCGAGGTACAAAAAGATGGCAGCATTACCTTATATGAATATGTGGATAACGTTGCACCGGTTTCCCGTACATTATATGAAAATGGCGTATTGCCTTTGGAACTAAGTACCGGCGGAGAGAATCTGGAAGAATATTATATGTCTATGGTTGGAGGTGTCTAAAATGTGGAATGTAATGAAAGCACAAATATATCAATTAAAAAGAGATATTCTGGTTTGGAGTGTCACCCTTTTAGGATTAGTAGTTACCATTATTATTAACTCAGAAGCCTTTGAGAATGGAATGACCGGAAGTGAAGGGCTGGCTTTCATGGGGGAATCCATGAGTACAATCGCTGGTTTTCTTCCTATTTTGATAATTGTTGCATCTGTTATGGGGAAAGATTTTACCGATAAAACCTTAAATTATGAAATTTTATCCGGACATACCAGAAAAGAAGCATTCTTTGGAAGATTGATGGTAGCAATCATTCCCGGAGTCATCTGTTCTTTTCTTACTATAATATTTGTTCCTTGCGTACTTACCATCCTAAATGGCTGGGGTAATACCATGGAATTAAGCGGAGTCTTGATTCGTTTTGGCCTGGTTTTCATCACCTTATTCCGTATTGCCTGTGAAATAGTATTTTTGACCACGCTTACCAAAAATCATTATCTGTCTATTTTCCTTGGTTATTTGTTTGGTATGGGACAAATGATTGTATTAATGATACATACTTTTATGACGGATACCGAAATCACACCTTTATTTCCTGTGGTAAACTGCTTAAAATTATTAACATTTCAGGATTGGGTTACTTTCTTTTTAGACGAAACAGACCAGATTTTTTATAATTCTGCTGTTACTTCAGAAATGGCACTTTGGGCAATCATACCTTCCATCGTAATTGGAGCCATTGAGATTCTTCTTACTTATGTATTCTTTAAACATGACGATTTGAACTAGGAGTGTGAGTATATGCTAATACGAGATTGGATTTTATGTATCATATTTATCGCTTTCGTACTTTTCCTTCTATTTTCTTGTAAATGGAATGTGGCAAAATATAATAACAAATGGCGTATTCTTTATCTTCTGCCAATCATAATCTGTGTCATCCATGCATTGGTTGCGGGAGTAGAATGGTGTTTATCCGGTATTTATATCGGAGCCTTCATCATGTTGGCAGGCTACCTTATGTCAAAAGTGTCCTTAAGAAAAGTCTGCTCCATCCTATCCCTTCTTCTTTGTATTATTACGATACCGGTATGCTTTCTATCCAATAATTACCGTACCGCCAGTTATTTAAAAGATTTTGAAGAGGGCTTTGCCACGCTAAAGGAGCATTACTCTCTTGCCGCACACAAAGAAATTGATTGGGATGCTCTCTATGAAGAATATTATCCTTTGTTTGAAGAAGCGGAAAAAAGTCAGGATGAGACCAAAAATCTTGCCGCCTGGATGCAGTTTTGCAATGAATTTTATGATTGCCATACGGCTTATATGCTAAATAAGAACTACGAAGAAACTGCGGAATCTTCGATGAAAAGCATTATGGGAAATGATTATGGATTATCTATGGTGCAATTAAGCAGTGGTGAATATGCCGCCGTTTCCGTAGAAGAAGGAAGCCTTGCTTCCCAAGCAGGCATTCATACCGGAACCATCATTACAAAATGGGATGGCACTTCCATTGAAGATTTACTGCCAACTGCCTTGGAACGAATGCAAAAAAGTCTACTGATAGGAAACATTGAAAACCAGAATTTTTATGTCAGCCTTTTTGTTCCCGGTATTGGTGGGGATCAG
>JAFQCI010000010.1 GCA_017416505.1 Lachnospiraceae bacterium | reverse complement strand
CCTCTGCTCTACCAACTGAGCTATCTGGGCTTGCATCTCAACGACACTATGAAATAATAGCACACTTAAAAATAAAATGCAAGCCTTTTTTTTCATTTTTTTTATTTTTTTATATATCTTTATTTTTTCATGTGATTTTTAAGCCTTTTTTCCTTACAATATAATAGTGCAGATGAATCATTTATTACTGATTTTTCAAAGATTCCTTATAATTACTTTCTATATTTTTTCCAATGTATAGGCAAACCCCGTTTTTTTATTTCAATATTCCCCCCAGTAATTCCTGCAACTCCTCTGTTCCTACTCCTTGGGTTTCAATATCATAATATACACCCTCATACGTAAATTCAACAAAAAACGTATTTTCATACTGATATACCCTTACCTTGATTCCATTCACTTCTGTTACCTTTGGATTCTTACACTCAAAAAAACAGTCTCTTAAAGGCGATTCAAAGGAACAGATAGCAATCGTTACATTACCACTGCGCTCTGTATGATATTCAAACACATAATCATGCCTCTGATATTTGTCTTCTAAACCAGAATCTTTATATCCCCTGGTTGATAAGGAATAAAAATTCGCCAGACTAAAATTTTCTGGAACTTTTAAAATAAAGTCATCATAAGAAATTCCTACTGATGTATAAAAATCCTCCTGAACCGTCTGCCAGACATCATAAGGCAGTTTCATGTAAAATTCATATTGTACATCCATATCCATTGAAACAGGAGGGGTTTCAAGTTGATTGACCTCTAATACAAAATCCACATTTTCTTCTTCCTTTTTCCCCTGTTCCTCACTACTATATACTTCTGTAGGATTATAACCAGTGTTGTCTATTACCTCTGTTGCGCTTTGACTACTACCGCCAGTCTACGAATGGTATCCTCCTGTTTTTCAATTTTTAGTTTTTGTTTTTCTACTAATGCACGAAGCATTTTCAATTCTTCCTGCTCTGTCATTGGAGTACCTGCCTAAAAAATTTCTATTCCAATTATACCAAAAAAACTTCTTAAATACCACAAAAAAAGCCTTGAAAAGTGCCGATTTTTCAAGGCTTTTGGACATTTATTCCGTCATTATTTTGTTATCTAATAGCAGCTGTTTTGGGATGACATTTTCACTTCATGATGTGCTTTTTTCTGTTCAATTGACAGCCCATCAAAAAGCCATTTCAGTTGTTGGTGAGTTACTTCTTTTACTTCTTCCGGTGTTCTCGGCCACTGAAATTTCATTCCATCCAAAAGCTTTTTGCTGGCAAGAATAAATCCATTGTGATCATATCGCAGAACTTTAATTGCATTTCTTTTTTTATTACAGAAAACAAACACACAATCTTGAAGATAAGGATCCAATTTGAATTGGGCAGATACTAAAGAAGCAAGACTTTCTGTCTGTTTTCTAAAATCGGTAGCTCCACACGCAAAATAAATATGAGTGGCATTTCTTATAAAGTTTTCTAACATAAGGATTGCAACTGGTGCACAAAATATGCTGCCAGTTGTGCTTCTTTCTTTGTTGCTATATTGAAATGCATTTGGTTCCAAGATATTTGTAGTGAAGTTGGTTGTTGTAGTTCTTCTGTTGCTACACCTGAATTTACCTCCGTAAAAACCGGTGTTATTTCTTCAACGGAACTTATGTCTTTACTTAATTTATTCTTCCAATAGTAAAAGGTTGGTGGTGAAATATGATTTTGTTTACACCACGTTCTAACCGGAAGATTACTTTCAAGACAATTTTGTATCCGCTGTTTCCAAAGTAAAGTGTTTTCTTCGTCCATAAGCGCCTCCTAATATTTCGTTAGGAGTAGTTTAACAGAATTCTATGGTAAAGGCGATACGCCTTGTTTTGAATCGCTTACATAATAATGGATTATTATATGATAAGATATTAGTTGGTAACTTGATTAAGTTTGTACTTTAAAAATTTCCCTGTGGATTTTTGATCCACAGGGAATTATGTTTTTGATTTACATTTCTTCTAACACCTTTGCAATATACGAAGAATCAACTTTTTCTAATTTTAATGTAGATAAAGTTTCTAAAAATCCATACATAACTTTAGCAGATTCTATAACAAGATAAGTATCTAGATCACCGTTTTCTGTTAAATATTGTTCTCTAATAGAACTATCTTTGATAATACTAGAACTTAAATTTCTTGTCATTTTTTCCAATACAGTTAATGGTCTATTCTCTGTAATAGCTTTAATTCTTCTATTGTAATTTCTTGCAGACTCTTCAGCAACTTTACTCTTTTCCGGCTCTTCTTCACTAAGATCTTCAACAGTTTTAACATTATCTGAAATCTTACTCAAAAGTTCATCAATCTGCTTCTTATCTTCAGCATTACGCTTAATAAATGATTCTTCTGCATCAGCAACTCTCTGTTTAATTAACTCGATAGCTTTCTTTACATCTTCTTCTTTCTCCAATTCCTCAAATATTTTACCTTTATTTTCTGCTCCATCTCCATCTACAGTTGAACGATGCACCATTTTTGGCGGGTCATTCAACTTTATCAAAAGAGGTCAATAAATTGATTGTTTAAAATATCTTACTTCTTCTTGTTACCCCAGGCTCCTCATCAGATCACTGTCCACTGTCATGCTTATCATTTTGTCCCGCTCCTCATCAGACTGGTCGTGGTCACAATGAAAAATAATGAAATTATCTGTTGTATGGATACCGATTTTTTTTATCTCTTCCTTAAGTCTGTTTATGGTATCAACAATCATATCCCAGAAGATTTCCTTATAATCGTCTTGTATACCCTCAATAGGATCCCCTTCTCCATAATAATCACCAACCGCATAGTAATAATAAGAATCTGCAAAGTGCCTTACAAAATCCGACTTCTGATACTCAATAAAAACAAATTCACCCGGATTATACTCACTTCCATGCAATCCGTATACTTTCCACCCGTATTTCTTTTCATATTCCTCATACGTGCTCAATTCACTTTCAAATGCACTTTTGTTTCTGTATCTAAGGGATACCATCCCAACGGAAGAATCACAATCTAATACCATTGCATAAACATCCTGATTCTCTACACTCTCACTAAATTTTTTCAAAGCGCCCACAATACAGTTATGAAATTCGTCCTTTAATAATTTTACATTCATTATCCTTGTTCCTCCAAATATTTTTTCGGTACTTCCTTGGTCAGCCACACACCCTTAATCAACTCCGAATATCCTTTCTTTGTAGCAACACCACATTTTCACAATGTTCTGTAAATGGAAAGAGATCCACAGGACATATCTTTTGTTGAACGATGCACCATTTTTGGCGGGTCATTCAACTACTATATTTAGTACAAAGTTTTATTAACTCCCCAAATATAGATAATTAGTCTGTTACAAGTCACATTATAACATAATATGACTGTTTGTGCCAACTACTTTTTCCTGATAATCTGCTTCTCCTGTCACCAAAGTTACTGTACAGACCCCCTAAATAGCAATTGTTTAAATTGCTGAATTTATTTTTTTTATTTTGTGGATAAACTAAAGCATTTATGAATATCATGTTGAGGATATTTCATAAGTGCTTT
>JAFQCI010000009.1 GCA_017416505.1 Lachnospiraceae bacterium | reverse complement strand
TGAACCAGCTTTTACCTACTTCACCCTGAGCCATCTTTACTCCATAATATATGGATACAATAATGATTAAAGTAAGCCATGTAGTACCGGCTCTCCTGTTTGCTTTCGCTCTGAAATATGCCTCATCATAATTCTGCATACATTTTCCACCTTTCTACGTGTGTTTGCACTACAATCTCTCATATTGTACCACAATTCAATCCACATTTGCAATATTAACTGTTTACCATGTTGTTTTACTCCCTTATTTTTATATATTGTTATTTTTTATTTTTATTCTCAGTTTTCTCGATTGTGATATTCATATTACGCAAAATAGTGCATGTCAGTATGCGCACTTTATAACTAACACTACACAACAGCAATTTCCTAGATATTAAAAAAAGCCAGCAATCACGTTATTCTCGCATTTGCTGACCTTCTATTTTTAATCTTCTATAAGCTCTCTCAAATATTTTAGACTCTCATTTAGCTTCTCTAAATTGATTGCTCCATCCTCACATACAGAGGATGCTCTATTGCAAAAGTACCTTTATATCTTACTTCCTCTAATTCCCTAAAAAATGCCTCAAACTCAATTCTACCTTCTCCTGGATGAAGGCTTCTAAGCTTCTTTGTATGTTGTTTTTCCACTTATAGTTGAGCTTTGTTTAAAGTAATCCAATTAAATCATTTTAGTTATCTATTAAATTCTCCTGTTCTATCTCTTTTCCATACTGCAATATACATTGCTTAAGTTCTTCAAGTTCACCTGCGTCAATTTCTTTTATTTTAACAAGTTTATTTACCTCTATAGGAATACCCGCACCTTTTTGCAAAGCGTCTTCATAGGTCTTCCTATCCATATATAATGGCTTTACATTTTGAAAAACATTCTTTTTCATAAATTGAAATATTCGAATTCCACCATAATCCAAATCACTCCAATGATAAAACTCAACCGACTCATCTGCTACTTTTTCGAGCTTAGTCAAAAAGGCTCGCTCTTTTGGTGAAAGAAAACCATGCACATAGATATAAAGTATTTTAGGATCATATGTCATATTTTCATAATTTGCCTTATTTTCTATGGTAATTACTTTTTTCACAGCCATAAGCGAAATTGGTACCGCATTGGTTAATGTTTGGGCATTTAGGGTCGTACCATAAAACATGCCTGTTGTGTTAACTGTCGTCTGCTCTAAGGGATTAGTACTATTTTGAATCCGGTAAGTAATTGCGCCTTTCCATTCTAATGTCTGAGAATAATTTAATATGTGATGCTCTGCAAGAACCTGATAATCCTCCATTTCATCAATGACTCTTGGTGAATAATTTCTTAAAATAGTAATTGTTTTATTTTCATACAAATTCTCAAATATCTTAGAATCATTTAATACATCAGAACTGAATTTTCTTTTCCAAATATCATTTTCCAATGCACCAAGTGCATTCAGAACCTTAAAAAGATTCTCATCCTTGGTATTTTCAGGAATATTGCCTTTCTCCAAAGCCCTTAATAACACTTGTCTATAATACTTATGCAACCACTCTGTTTTCGTTTCACTGTCATAACGTTCTATACATTCTCTAATTTCCTGCAAAAGAAGATTAGGATTTTTTATTTTCTCATATTTACATAACGCTTGCATATTTTCTACTGGAAAAGTAATGCCCTTAAAATCTGAATTAACGCTTGTCCAAGAAACAACAATCAGCCCTGCCCTTTCCAATGCCCTAACCTGTTCTAGCATTTGACCGCTTGTAAGAATCCCCTCTTTTACCAAACCATCTAAAAGCTCTTGCTTTTTGGGATGTTTCTTTCCTGTTACCTTTCCTGACCGGTATTCTGGTGTATCAACTTTATTTATCAGCCATTGTCCAACTGTCTGTATTGTGACCTTCTGCTTCTTCGTTTTCTTCTTCGAGTTCATCTTCTTCCCCATTCTCCATAAGTTTCAAATATCTTCCTTTATCAATATGCATCATAGATATCTGATTGTCATTAGACCGTCTAAATCCATATACACAGTCTACATTTCTTATCAAAGACTGCAAACGTTCATCCGGTACACATACAATTAACTGTAAATCCATCTTCCTGGCATAATTTAAACATACTTCACTTCGTTCCTGATCCATTTTAGAAAATGCCTCATCTAATAATACTAATCGTATCTTAGATTCTCTTACACTTTGCTGCATATACAACATCGCAAAGCCTGCAAGCAGTGCTACATACTTTGGATTCTGTCCTTCGCCACCGGAATCACGTCCTGCCATTTCATCTACAAAGTTTTCACGTATAACATTTCCCTGTTCATCTGTTACCTGCTCATACATACTAAATGACAGATAATTCCGATAATCTGCATATTGTTCCATCTCTCTTTGCCGTTGCTCACTATTTCTATCTTCACCAGCTTTTGGCGGCATAAATTTATCAATGAGAAGCTTTATCTTATCTTCATATTTACGATAAAATTCATCTTCCCCTAAGGTTAACTGTCCATCACATACCAAGGCATCCACATTCTTACTGTCTAACTCTTTTGCCATAAGCATATCATAGAATTGACCATTGGCATTTTTTGCCGCTTCAATCTTAATCTGATAAATACTATCCGAGAAATTCGTATCACGAAGCAATCGATTAATTTCATTTTTATGACGATTTGCTGCCTTAATATCTCCATGAATAGTGGCAATTACATTTTCCCGCAAACTTTTATATATGGTATTGCATTGTTCCTCGAATTCTGCCTGATATTTCGGTTCAAAATCGTTTCTACACTGATTTAAGACCTGACTATACTTCTCGTTTGTTTTTTCTCCCCCACTAAAGCCATAATTCGGATATGCTTTATTAAACTTATTTCTTTCCATATACAGTACTTCATTTAATTCATCCCGCTTCTCGCCCAGCCTCTGCATTTGTGAATTGATTTTACTCTTGATATTTGTAACACTACTTTGTCTTAATTCTTTTTCAGCCTCCTGTTCCATGTCTTCATTTTCCACATATCCCATGCTCTTCTCATCTAATTCATTTTTCTTACTCTCAATTTCTTTTTCTCTACCAGCAATCCATTTTTCCTTGGCAATACAATTGTCTTCCAGTTCTTTTCCCTGTCGTTTGATTATCCCAAAAGCCTCTTCAAGCTGTTTTACTTTTTCTTCTAATTGCTTGTATTCGCCTTCTTTTAAAAGATGAATTACCTGTTCTTGCTTTTGTTTTTCTCCTAACGCTTTTTCTAATTCCTGCTGGGCTTTTGAAATTTTTACAACATAGTCATAATCTCTATCCAAATGCTCAAATCGATTGGTTTCCTTCAAGTGATTTTCTATATTTACAATTTCCAGATACTCCTTGGTCAGCTTTTCGACTTCCTCTTCATATTCCTTTAACTTTACCTT
>JAFQCI010000081.1 GCA_017416505.1 Lachnospiraceae bacterium | reverse complement strand
TTATCCGTCCAATAGTCTGTGATGACACCGCTCTTTTCAGTAATCTTACGGTAGTCGAACACTTCTGCATACTCTTTCTGTTCCGCAGATACCATTTGCAGATAGTCCTCAATATGAAGTTGTCTGTTCTTAAATCTACTTTCAGTTACATTCATTGCTTGTGTCTCCTAAAGTTCAGCCCTTCGCCGATGTTTGCAACCATCGGTTTACTATGGCTTCTGCTGACTTCTTGCCATTCGTTGTTACTCACGGATTTCATACTCTGTTTCTTTCCGCTGACAAGACCTCCCTTGGTACCACACGTCACTTTCTCTCCATATATCTGCCACATTTACTACAGTTAATTCCGAGTAGTTACTGGACTTTGACTTGTATAGCAGTCTTATCCTTAACCATAGCCTGATGTGATTTCTGTTCGTCAGACCAGAGATTTGCCGCCACCTTCCTTCAGATTCCCCTCACGTTAATCATAATCTGTGTTATGAATAGGACACCCTTGGTCTTGGCTGTATCCTTCCCACTACTAGGGCGGATTAGGGACTTGCACCCATTAGCGACGTGCGCCGCAAGGCGCACTATCAGTAAAGGCAAGCCATTTATAACATGACTTGCCTTTATATTTTTCACCAAACGTCTAAACAATCCATAGCATCCACCCTTGGATTATTAATTGCACAATTGGATTTTATCCCTTTATTCTTTCACAGCTTTTTTTATGTACATTGCATAAACAAACGATGCCACAATTAAAAACGCAGCTGTTATATACGACAACACCTCATTTTCACCTCTAAATATGGAAAGTGAATTTATAACTACATGGGCTATGATACATGGAATCAGTGATTTGCTCTTATAAAATATCATAACAAATAAAAAGCCAAGAGCGATTGCGTAACATATTTGCATTAAAGTTGGAATGAAATCTGCCCCATTCAGTAAATTAACAATATGCCCGATTCCAAAGGTAATCGCACTTACTATCATCGCAGTTTTAACATTATCTTTTTCCATCATTTTAAACAAGAAACCACGAAAGATAATTTCTTCTATAAAACCAATATTCAGCATGGTTAGTATGTAAAATATAATCTCACTTGTCGTATGATTAATATTAATACCATCCCATAAATTCACCGATACGATGAAAAGTAGCGGAATAAAATACAAATACCCTTTCAGGTTTGTTACTTTTGTCAGTCCATAATAAGAGGTTCTCTTACCACCAATCATTAAAATCACTAACACCAAAGAAAATATGCTATTGACAATCACACTTTTATAATCTGTCATTCCCCAATTTTGCATACTGTAAGAATTGATTACTACATATAAAATGATTGATAAGATACATATTAGGTTCTCATGTTTTTCAAATATTTTTTTCATCTTGTTCTCCTTTCGCAACACAAACAGCTCCGTAAAATACTTTTTCAAGTGCAGTTATTACATTTTTTTCATCATAAATCATAGTATTATTTGCATAGAGACTTGCATATCCATGAACAAAAATAAACAACGTACTAAAAATTTCCTTCGCCTCCTCCACTGACACCTCCAATTCCTGTTGTAAAACCGCAAGAAGCGGTAATAATTCTTCCGAATTCAACAAATCCAACATACTGGTTCCTGAAAATTCATTTGATTGAAATAAAAAATGAAACAGATTCTTTTCCTCTATGGCAAAATTAATATAGTTCATTCCAATCGCAAGCATGGGATTCCCATAATCATGTTCCATGTTCATAATATAATTTGAATGATATTCGTCTGCTTTTTGATACACAACCTTTTTTATATCCTCTACCGTCGCAAAATAATATAATACCGGCTGGGTAGAACAGTTCAATTGCTTGGAAATACTACGAGCCGTAACTTTCTCTACCCCCTCTTTTTGTATAATATCAAAAGCTACCTCTACTATCATTTCCTTTGTAATTTTTGCTTTCGGTGGCATAACTACCTCCTTTTATAACAGTTGTTATATAACATATATTACATTAGATTTTTGTTTTTGTCAATAGTGGTTTCTCATTTTATTCCTGCTTCTTCCCCGTAAGAAAATACACCGCAAGTGCCGTTCTATGTGACAGATTTTCCTTTGCCAGAATGGAACTGATATAATTCTTCACTGTCCCTTCCGAGATACAAAAACGACTGGCAATCTCTTTATTTGACAACCCTTCCGCAACTGCCTTGATAATATCAAGTTCTCTTGCAGTATATCCTTCCTCGCAAAATCCGTTATTTTTTACCTCTGTATTCTTTGCAAGGTTTTCCAAAAGAGTTTCCTCCATAACTCCGGTTCCATAATATACAGACTTTATCATCTGCTTTAAATGCTCCGGCGTATGGTTTTTAATCAGATACCCCTTGGCTCCATTCCGAAGTGCCTGCTGCACCAATCCATCATCATCAAAAGTGGTAAGAATCAATACTTTCCCAAGGTTATGCTCCACTATGTACTTGGTGGCTTCGATTCCATCCATTTCCGGCATCTGAATATCCATCAGAAAAATATCCGGTGGCATCTTCTTCGCAAGCTCAATTACCTCTCTTCCATTTGAAGCGCAGCCAATCACCTCAAATTCCGGGTCTACAGACAAAATAATCCGCATTCCATCCCTTACAAAATCACTATCATCAGCAATCATTACCTTAATCTTTTCCATAAATTCACTCCTTTATTGTTTGTTTCGTTTCTTTTATATCACTCTCATATAAACTACAATGGCAACAACATATTAATCCGAAATCCCGCCTCTGTTTCAAAATCCAAAATACCATTTACTTCCCGCACTCTCCGCCGCATACCGGAAATACCCATTCCATCTACAATCTCCCCACAGCCAATACCATTATCCGAAATACTGCAACGAATCATCTGGTTCATGACGTGAATCTTAATTTCAATTTTGGTACACTTAGCATATTTCATGGAATTGGATACAGCCTCATAAGCATTATCTAAAATAATCTCCAAATATTTCTCCGGCACCTTAACGAAATCACCTTCCGTTATCAATTCCGCCCTGACACCTTTCCTTCTACAGTCCTCACATAACTTTTCGATTTGTAATACTGCCAGTTTATACTTCTTTGGACGTTCTTTTCGGAGTATGGCACGAATCTCATCCATCCCCGTTCGAAGCTGGTCAATGACCGCCTGTATCATTTTTTTAGAAGCTTCAGGCTCTTTCTCCATCAACACTTTCACTGCTTCTAACTGGTACACGGAACCATTAATATTATGCCCCAGTTTATCATGCAGGGTCTGAGAAAGTTTTTCCCTCTCCTCTAATATTTGATTCTCTGCAATCAGTAAGTTCTTTCTCATTTCTTCTTTCATTTCATGCTCTTTATGATATATGTTATGTTTCAAGGATTGTTCTACCATAATATCTTCCTTCATCTGCTGCCGATATGACTCCACCACAAAATCATGCTGAAGATAAATGATGCCCATGAAAAATGCCACCATGATTTGCATATATGTATCCACCTGCCCGGGAATGCAGGCAATTCCAATGGGCAGAAAATACCAAAACATTTTCGGTTTTATATAGGTAAGAACCTCATAGCATAGAAAAACTCCCAGTAATAAAAACGCATTTCCAATCCATGATAGGATAACATAAAAAAGTATCCCTGATAGAAGGAAAAAGACCACCTGTTTTTTCCTTTCTACTAACTCCTTCCCTGCCATCAAACCTATAAATAACGCAAGAAGCAGGAGCACCTTTTCGGATGCCCCTGTTAATACAGACTGTGACAAAACAATATAGATTTCTAATACCATCAGCAACCCTATCCTGACTGCCAAAAAATAATGATTCTGAAGCTGTTCTCCCATAGCCTGTTTCCTTTCTTCTCAATGATTTTTAGGTAATTATGAAACTAAAATATTTATGAAACAGTGATACAAGTTCTGGATAGTTTCACAATTACCTGTTCTTTTTATTTAAGACTCCTGTCGCTTCATTTTAAGTCCTACACTTCCTACACTCACAATCACAACCAAATAAGCTACTGTAACATATAATAACATAGAATAAGCACTTTTGTCCCCTACTAATAACAATTCCGCGGCATCCATAAACCATTTTTGCGGCATAAGATAAGACATGGTTTTCAATGCTGTTGTCGTATCATCCAGAGGGAAGTACAAACCGGCTAACAATGCAGAAATACTCCAAATGGTAAACATGGCATAATTGGAACTCATCACATCACCAAGAATAATTCCTAACAACATACTTAAAGTACTAAAGATTAATCCCAACAGGAAGATGACGAATAAGAAAATTATAATAGGAATTCCCAAATCCAGACTTTTTATGGCTGACAAACATACTCCCAGCACCAAAGTCTGCATCACACTGATGATAAATGCAACCACAAATTTTGAAATAAAGTAGTCCCTCTCACTAACCTTAGATAACATCATTCTGGTGAATACCTTGTTGTTTTGTTCTTCAATCACAGTATGTGCCACAAAAACACCACAAAACAAAAATCCTAAGGTAATAAATGCAAAGGCGTAGCCAATCTGTGTTTTTTGATTTACTTGAAGTTCTGTAAGTACAACCTCATCCTTCTTTGCCAGACTGACAATGTTCTTTTCAGGCATTTCTTTCTCAATGGCTTCCAACATCTCAATGATTGCCCCGGTGTCCTCTCCTGCCATTGTCTGAACCTTGTCCATCTTTGTAAGTAAATCCTTAAGCTCTGTTTCAAATAATTCCTGTCTTTCATCCTCTGATACAGAATAAATCTGAATTCCATCTTCCCACTTTCCGCTTAACACCGCCTGGTCGAAATCCTCTTTTAGATAAAGCAATACTCCTGCCCGGTCGTCAAAGGCATCCTTTTTCGCCTGTGCTAATACTTCCTCAGCAGTCATATCACTGACATCGCTTCTGCACACCGAAAACATACCAACTTTCGCCATTTGATTTAACACATACTCCGACAATACAGAACCAGAAGCATCATAAACTTTTACAATATAAGCAGAGGTATCTCCAAGATATACAGCTTTCTTAGTACAATCATCAAGCTCAATCACCTTCGATACATCCTCATTTTCTGTATAAACCGAATGCTCCATTTTTATATTCAAAATAAATGCAGATAAGATTGGTGCTGCCAGTAGAAAAAACAAAAAACCTTTATTTCTCAACAACAACTTTATATTCATTTTAATTAACGAAATCATGCTCTCCCTCTCTTTCTCATCTCACCGACCAAAATTGCGATAAGGGAACAAACCGCTGTAATTACCAGAGAATAAATGATTGCACTGTCTACATACTCACTTTGTCCCATACAGGATAATTCCACCAATACCCGGTTTCCATGATAAATCGGTGATAAATGCTTTGCGATATCCGGCATACTGGAAAACATATAGGTTTCAAAACTTCCACCGAAAAATCCCATAAACCACACCATTGTAAACTCAATAATAATTGTAATTGCCAAATTTTTTGAAATTTGATAAATCATCATACCAAACGCATTTCCGGCTATTATCATCATAAAAACAATGATTGCAGATAGCAAAGGCTTTCCCCAATGAACTCCGCACATTACTATGGAAATCAAGGTAGAAATTCCCATTCCTACTGCCATCGTCATGGTAATGGGAATAAATCTTCCCAGATACAACTTGATTTCTGACACATTGGAAACCTGAAATTTCCGTTCGATTCCATATTTCTTTTCATTGCTCAGTACTCCTGTAGCACATATCATTCCACACCAACAAAAGTATATAATGTAAACAATCCCATAATAATCCACTGCATTGATTGCCGGCATAAATTCTAACTCCTGAACCGAAAGTCTGACTTCGCTTTGTTCTGCCGGATTCATCATCTTAAGGGAAGCATTGATAGTTTCGCTCATAACCCGGTCAAGAAAATATTCCAAAGTCATTCCTTCCACTTCATAATCTGCACTTTGATATAATATGTATTCCTCCTGCGTAAACTCCACGAAACCGGCAAGGTCATTGTTTGCCATCAACTCCTCCGGATTGCCTTCTTTATATTCGTTAAAAATTATTCCGGCTTCTGCTCCTGCCTCCTTCATAGATTCTATGTAGTTGGCTATTATGCTTTCACTTTCCATTCTATATCCCACTTTAAATTCATCTACACCTTCGTAGGACTTCATCAATTCCGAAAAGGCGCTGGACAACACAGCTATGACCAGAACCGGTCCTAGCAACATTATGACAATGCTCCATTTGCTACGGAGCATGAGCTTAAAATTATTTTTTATCAAATATCGAATCATATCATTTCCCCTATCAAAATATTTACAGTTATTTATTCCGCATAATCTCTAAGTTTTTTACCCGTCAAAGTCAGGAATACTTCCTCTAAGGTAATATCGTCCTTCTCATTGTTCACCATTTTTTTCAGTTCCTCACTGGTTCCACAGGCAATGATTTTTCCATTGTCCATAATGGCGATTCTGGTACAGATTGCCTCTACTTCCTCCATATAATGACTGGTATATATCACCGTTGCTCCATTTTCATTGGATTCTTTAATCTTATCTAAAATAAAGTTTCTGGATTGCGGGTCAATTCCAACGGTTGGTTCATCGAAAATTAACAATTCCGGATTATGACCAATGGCACAGGCAATGTTTAATCTTCTCTTCATACCACCGGAAAAATTCTTTGCAAATTCCTGCTTTCTCTCCAAAAGACCAACATATTCTAAGGACTTGTCCACTGAATTTCTTAGTTCCGTACCTTTGATGCCATAAAGGGATGTAAATAATTCCACATTTTCCCACGCCTTGAGATTACCATGAATGGCGAGTTCCTGGGGGATGTAACCTATTTTGTGAATGACTTCCTTTTTCTGTTTTCTAGGATTTTTTCCAAGTAGTTCAATAGAACCTGCGGTTGGTGTTACAATAGAACAAATCATGTTCATTGTGGTACTTTTCCCTGCACCATTTGGTCCTAAAAGTCCAAAAATTTCTCCCCTTCTTATTTCAAGGTTCAGGTTGTCTACTACCGCCTTATTATTATACTTCTTCGTTAAATCCGTGATTTTTAAAATAATCTCTTCCATCCTTATCTCCTCTTAATTTTAAACTGATTAAGATATTTCCTTTACTGTATTGACATTATATCAAGCATATCAATCCTACGGTAGTGAAAAAAGAAACGATTTTGAATATGACTTTTGTCATGTTTTTTCCTGAAAATTAAAAAAGCCTTGTAAACAGTTAGTGTAACTGTTTACAAGACTTTCTGATAACTTACGAATCCTCTATGATTCGCTCCATAAATCCTTAAGTACTTAATCTATTTTTTATTTCACAACAAACATTACAAACAGCAATATAAAGACAAAACAAAAACCAGCAATCCATAAAAAAACTGCTGAGTCTTTGTTTTACTTATCAATATATTCCGGATGAGGCCGAGGAGTATTTTACTCTCTCAATATAATAATCAACCAAATCATAAATCCAGTCCTTTAAATTGGTAAACTGAAATCCTAACGTTTCAGCCTTGTCCGTGTTAATACTATATTCCGGTTCTCCATTATAAGGCGCTTCATCCCCTGTATCAAGAAAGACTGCCTTCGAACCTGTTTTTCTTTCCACATAAAACAACATCCGTTTCGTATAATCATCTTTTCCAATGACGAAGGGATATCTGACTGCAATCCAGTTTCTATCATCGTATTTTTGCCATAATGCACATTCTGCCTGTCTCTTTATCTCATCATATGGAAAATCAGCTCTGTTACACCAGATAAGCTCTTTTCCCATGGCATCAAAATTCTCTTCCTTCGTATCCATCTTTTTGGGCTCATAAACAGCAGTGCTGGACATATAAATATATTTATCACAATCTATGACATCCATAATATTTTTTATATCATTAGAACAATATGCAATTTTATCGTATACCACATCAAAATGTTTCCCTTTTAATGCCTGTTCCATCTGGATTGGATCTGTCCGCTCTATCTGAATCCTCTTTACAGCATCCCCTAAATTATCTTTTGTTGTCTGTCTTGTGGCGATAGTCTCCTCATGTCCTTGCTGAATCAATTCCTCAACCATTGGTATTCCAAAAAATCTGGTTCCACCTAATACTAAAATTTTCATATGAACTCCTTTCTTCCGAAGGTAATAGGAAATTGCGAAACTATAATATTTTTATTTCTTTCTTTTTTACGCTTTCTCAATCAGCACGGTTTTCCCTTCGAATGCAAAGCCATATTTATATATCCTGTCTTCTGGTATGCCTTTTGCTAGCAGGGCTGCATCGTATCGTTTTTCCTCTATCTGGGCAAGGGCTGCTTTGGCAGTATCCTGCAAGGTCTTTTCGTCCTCGTTATCCCGAACCTTGAATTCAATGATAATAGCCGGATTCTTCTCTGAATTTTTCGGTTCTATTACAACGTCATATCTTCCAAAACCACTTTCTCTGTTGGAAGTCACGATATATTCCCTCTGCAAATCTACCATTAACCCTAGTACAAATCCGTGATAGAAACGTTCCGGTTCCTGTCCTGATGGACGTTTTCCGGTATCAAAATAGCTAAATATAGTGAAAGCCACACGGTTCATATAGATATTCATTGCTTTGCGATCCCCCATAAGCATCGCCTTTATAAAATCGTTATAGTCTGCATTGGTCTTCTTAAACCAGGAACGAACCAAACCATCAAACATAATCCGCACTTCACGGTTGGTCACCGCCAGTTCATAGCAGGCCTCTTCCCCTAATTCCAAATCTCCCAGACGGTCGTAATCCAAGACC
>JAFQCI010000080.1 GCA_017416505.1 Lachnospiraceae bacterium | reverse complement strand
GTTCGTCCTTGTTGAATTTCATGTAACACCTCCTGAGTAATTTTTTGTAGATGTGCTTACTCTTATATCTAAATGATATAGATAAACGAACCCCTTGTCTACAAAAATAGGGTAGGTGTCTACTTTTAGCTTACCACTTCAGTTTTGATGGTTTCTAGCCTAGTTGAAATGCATGGATTTCAGGTTCCGCTTGTTCAATCAAACCCAATTTCATCATCTCTTCCCTTGCATCATCCTCGCCCAAATGGGTATACACATTCATGGTTACACCAATTTCCGCATGTCCCATCAGGTACTGAAGTGCCTTTGGGTTCATCCCTGCCCTTGCCATCTTGCTGCAGTAGGTATGTCTGCAAATATGCGGCGTAATGGCCGGTAACTGCAATCTATGAAGGGTGTTATATTTTTGCACAGCACGTTTAAAATAATTCTGCCAATGTTGTGCCACCATCGGTTTCTTATCCTTATCCAGAAACAAGAATCCGGAATAGCCATCTATCATTGGTTCCTTTTTCAATTTCACTCGATTTACAACGACTCTTTTAAATGCTTCTCGCACTTCTTCAGACATCGGGATTCGTCTTGTGCCGCAAGTGGTCTTGGTAGATTCTATGACGCACTCCATATTTCTCGTTCTCTGAAGCTGGTGGTCTACGTAGATGACACCATTTTCAAAATCGATATCTCTTTTCGTTAATCCACAGAACTCACTGATGCGTAGTCCAGTGTTGAACAAGATAAACATGCCATCATAATAGCAACTAAAATGTGGGTCCTCTTTTACAAACTCCAGAAATCGTTTCTCGTCTGCCGGCGAAAGTGCTTCTCGCTTTACACTGTCATTTACCACAACCGTTGACAAATGAAACTGAAATGGATTCTTTGTAAGCATCTCATCATCCACCGCCATTTGAAACGCAGGACGTAACACTCCGCGAACCGAATGAATGGTGCTGTAACCCTTGCCATCTCTTTGCAGTTTGATTAAAAATAGTTTTGCATCTGACAATTTTACTTTGTGAATCGGCAACTGTCCAAAGGGCTCTTTTTTCAGAATGTTCTGTACGAACCGATAACCCGAACGAGTGCTGTGTCTCACACCGGTCTTGGTCATCAAGTACCGTTCTACCAGCTCTAACACATTCATGTTGTCGTGCCACACACCACGAGATAAATCTTTTTCAATGTCTTTGATTTTATCTCTTAGACATTTATCTTTTTTCTTTCCCTGCGGCACTCTATCCGTTGGGATCAAGCTCCAACTATACACAGTCCTTCTTACGCCAATCACGTCTTTATACTTGTATGAGTATCTTCCAGTTGCATCCTGATATTCTCCAGGATAAAGGAGTCTACCCTTGTTATCACGTCTCTTTCCGCTCATTCTTGCTCCTTTCCAAGAAACGTGGTATAGCGTTATTCCCACTATACCACAGTTTCTTTAGTTTTTGTATCTATTTTTCACTCTACCTTGCTCGGCACTTATCCGTCTTTAAATGGCCTCTAATTCGTCCACAAACCGCTCAAATAACTCTCGCTTGATTTGTACCCGATTACCGTTCCAAAGCAGAAATTTGGCCGATTTGTCGGCTTCAATTAACTGCCGCAGTTTTCCTTCGCCTATACGAAAGTATGCGGCTGCTTCTTCTACGCTTAGCGTATATTTCTCCCAAATGGGAATCTCATTAATTTTACTCATCCATCTCAAAATCTCCTTGTTGTCATGTTTAATTTATAATTTTTTAAATCTATATCAATCTATCAGAATTCGTCCTCGACACCCCTGACATACGGGAACATTTCTTCCGGTCATGCATTTGACCTCATAGGAATTTCACCTCTCCGTGATTCTCACAGAGCCGCCCTCATTGGTTGCGACAAGATTTACTTGCTCGACCTGTGACTAGACGGAAGTATCATAATTGCTTCTGCTTGTCATCGCCTTCGATACATGTGCCTTGTATCGTCGTTTCTAAAAATCCATAGCTTGTCAGCGGCAAAGCCGACGGCAGAAGGAACAAAAAAGAAATGCTGATTATTTAGTTTTCAAGGTGCATGAGAAGCTCTTTAATACCCCTTTACTTTTCCTTTAGAAAAAATTGGTGGTTTGATAACCAAAATTTTCAGAATTTTATATTTTTATAATTTAGGACTGTATGGTTGTATTAGGGCATTAAAAAAACTCCTCACTTTACATGCCGAAAAATGTGGAAGTTGCACAACACTATATATTGAATTATTGTATTAAATTTATATTTTTTCTTTCTCTGCCTGTAATCTTTCTTTTTCTGCTTGTAATTTATTCTATTGGGTAGTTCACTAGACCTACCACTGTGACCCCACCCATAGGTCACCGAAAGGGCAGACTTTCCCCTTGGTGAAGAAATTGTTTTTTTGAAACTCCTATTGTGACCCCTAAGTTTTTCTTGGAAATTCGGCGTTTTTCGGTGATTTTTGGTGTTGTGACCCCTGCACTGACTCCTAGGAGTTATTTCTGACCCCTAAAAATTGGGGTTCAAAAATGTCCACAAATGTCGTAACGGCGGGCGTTTGCACGGCGATGTGGTAAGAGCTGGGGCCACTCTGTGACCTCAGCTCTTTCTCCTGCTTGATTTTCGACCCTAAAAACAAGTCAAATATACGTTAGAATTAAAATGTCGATTCTTTAGGTATAATCGTTTTTCGACGCAAAAACAACTTCACAATATAAGAAGTCTCTGAATATCATTTTTACCCATATTTTATTATCTTTAAAATAAACTTGATATTTATAAAAACCATTTTGTATTTCTGACCAATCAACCATAACTACCGGTATCATAACTTCCTTTTCTTTTTTTATACTCCAGCCTCTAATACCAACCACATAAATATTTCTAAAAGCCCTTGAACCCATTTCCGGCATTGGTTCATTGTTAATCATTTCTGCATACTCTAAACCTTCCCACTCTTTCTGAGGCATGAACGGCTTGATTGTATATGATATTCTTTCTGGAACCCCTTCCCATTCTTCACTATGAAAGCCCATACTTATTTCATAAGCGGCATGACAAACTGCAACTTTTCTAAAAACATTGGCTAACTTATCATCAAAAAAGGGCTGTTCAACAAATAGTTTCGCTGCTTCTTTTGCTTTTCGAACTTCTTCAAAATCTCCTTCTGCAATTTGAAAAGCATTCACATTATCGTCTTCGTAATATTCTGCCAAACACTCAATAAAATTGCTTGCATATCTTTCATCTGACGAAAAACCATTATTACATTTTGTACAAGCTGGTACAGTTGGCAAATTAGTTGGATATGGTTTCAATAAAAAAGCTTTTGGTGGACAATGTTCTCTCGTTTCTGCCTTTTCTCCACAATAAACACAATACATATAACTATTTCTTCTGAATACCACATGTGGTTCAAGTAATAAACTTCCCCAGTATTTGTTGAAATTAAATTCTTTCTCCATTTTCACCTCATCTAATTGTATAAAAGAAACACTTTCATTTTTCTAAGTTCTTTCAATAAATCTTCAATTTGTTTTGCTTTTTCTTTTGATTTAAGCAAAATTCCCATTTCGATATTGCCCTGCATTCCATGATAAGACAGATTGGCTGATGACACAAAAGATAAATTCTTATCAGTAACAAGTATTTTAGCATGAAGTGCTGCCATTTTGTCTTCTGTATCCTTTTGATACTCATAGACTTTCAAAAATCTGTTTTGATATGCCAAAACTCGTCCTAAAACTGATTTTTGTTTTTCTATATCGTTTACATACAAAGTTACATACACACCTTGTTGACTTTTATCTATAATAACATCCAACATTTCATTGAAATAATCTGATATAGAGTAGCCTGTTATTGTAATGCTCTTTTTTGCCCCTTTTACAAGCGAATAAATCACATCTTTTGTCTTTCTAGACTTCATTTTAAACGAATCTGGTGACGTAATTACCAACTCTGTTGTATCGTTATAAACAACACTACACATTTTTATACATAATGATATAATATCTGCAATTTCATCTTTGTCACAGTTTTTAAAATGTTTCTTCAATTCTAAACTAATATCAGAAAAAACATTATCATTTCCACAAATGCTGTAATCTAACACAGCATCCGCCAATAGACCTGCAATATAGTCTATTTTTATACTTGTATTCCGCATAAATCTTTCACCAAATTTCTAAAATATCCCATTTCTTCATGTTCAGGAACTGGAACAACCAACGCTCGGTCCAATAATCGATTTCCATTTTCGCATGCTGTTTCTGATATCATTGTACACGAGTGACATGCCGCACCATTTAATCTGTCGCTTGTTGGATTTTTCATAAAACACTCGGGATCAGTGGTACATGTGAGTCCTTTTTCTAAAGCCCTTTTCAATAATGGTATTAGCTTATTCATACCAGCTAACTCAACCAATCCTCCCAGCGAACCTTCTTTATCAGTAGCTCCTGTATATATTAATATTCCACACATGTTATCACTACTATAAATTCGTTCATGTAATGCCGAAGACGAATATCCTGATTGCATTGACATTTCTTTTATCAACATATGAGATAATGTATGTAATAAAACATATTCCGCATTTCTCGGCTTATAATTCTTCCATCCTTTTTTTTCACAATATGTTGCATAACACTGAGTATATTTTTTTGAGCGTTCACTCACTTTCCCAGTCTGAAGCCAAGCATTAACTTTATTTCTATTAAGTTCAATAAACACACCTTCACCATTGATTTCAACTGCCGGAAGCCATTTTTCCCCAGAACCAGTCTTTAGTTTTACAATGTGTGATTGTTCATCAATTTCTGGTTCTGGTGCTTCTAATCTAGTAAAACCGAGTAATACTTTTACTTCTCTTAATCGATGTATTTTAATTACTCTCGAAATATATTCTTTTAGGCTATCTTTAACATCTATCTCTTCCGCTTTAAAATACTTCACATCATGTTGATATTCAACTTCCTCGTGATGTGTGATTGCAGCATATTCCATCTCTTTCAATTCTGTGAATTCTTTAATATTTTTTCCTAACCTTTCATATGCAGCTGTAAATTCTTCTCTAGTATATCGTTCCGCAAAATACTTATTATAAGCAAAATCAAGTCCTGCATCCTCACCCATTGCTTCTACTAGCGTTTCTATCGTTGCACGTTGAACACTCATAATATCATTTATAGGATTTGTCCATGGTGGAATGGAAATCGCATTCCGTGTAACAGCAAAATACACGTTTGATGCACCCCTCTGACTCGGAATAACAGCCTTTTTACAAATCTTTGGTTTTGCATTAGGTCTATGAGGATGATTCCCTGAACAGGATAAACCTGCAAACTTTTCCTTTTGTATAGCACCGGACATTAGTCTTTTTGCTCCACACGAACATTCCACTCTCAATTCTGCCAATGAAGAAGTATTTCCCATTGATTTTAAATATAAATCTCCTTTACAACTTGTTTCACCATGATGCACCCACCATCTCCATGGGAAATCATCCATATGTCCATCTTCGCATACTGTAATAAATCTTGATGGATATGCCGGAAAACCACATTTAGGGCATTTCACTTCTCCTTGATTATTTTTATACTGTTCAGTATCGAAGTATTCCCTCATATCAAACAGAAATTTACACGTACTTTTTGAACACACATGATAATAAGGAAATGAAATTACTGGAACATCCTCTTTGCCACCAGTTTTAGGCATAAAAAACTTCCTAACATTCATATAATTTGCAAGTCTAACATCTCTAATTTCTTTACCTATGTTATTATGATCCCAATATTCAATATCCAACACTGTCAATGAATCATTTACTGCATCTAAAATTGCACCTGGTCCGTATGTAGTTATCAATTGATTGGGGCGAACTTCCCCTAATTTTTTATTAAATATCATCATACACCCTCCCAATAAAATACTGTAGACGACTGTTCAACATCTCTCATTGAACTTAATGTAGGCTTTTCTTTATCACCATAATATTCTCCATAGTATGTAAGCAGTCTCTTTTTATCATCTGCTACTGTGGGAACAAAATAGTATAATTTATCCGATTTAGCAATTCTCTTCCATGTACTGATAAATTCATCTATTTCTTTTTCTGTATCCACATAAGAAGAAGGTGCTGTTACTTTCACTCTTTCGAGTATCATTTCTTTTACTCGCTTTATATCTTCATTAGAGATTTCATTGATATTAGCAGCACCTCCATTGTCTGCCATTTCTTCTAATTGCAAACGAAGCAATGAAACTACTAATGCATGTAACACCCTATCCCTTGCTCTTGCCGCAAACGGTGTGGCTGTTGTACCTTCCACATATCTATACATCTGAGAATGAAATCCAACAAAGTTTTCATAATTAGACAAATCTCGCGGTCTATATGGGTTATACACTGTAAAAATGATACCTGGATGCTGACGCCCAACTCGGCTTGTGGCCTGAATATATTCAGAGTTCTGTTTAGGTTGTCCTACTACAGTCATAAGCCCCAGACGATCCACATCCATTCCAACAGCAATCATATTAGTTGCAATTACAACATCATAACAGTTTTGTCGCTCCTTTTTCTTATCATAAGATATTGCCAATTTTTCAAGCACCTGCGCGATCTCCCATGACGGAATACGAGAAGTAATTTCCTTCTTTCCATCTATGCTAATATATCGTTGTGCGGGACTATTATATTTATTTTTGACAACACGGATTCTACTTGCAATATCGTCGTCAAGAAGACGAACAGCACCGCCAAGCTCTCGAATACTGTTAAAGTACCCAATTAAGGTATAATACGGATCTATATAATCTTCAAACTCAGGCTCTTTTGCCAAATCTAATGCAGTTTGTAAAACAATAGAATATAAGCGTATAAGCGTTGTTTTAACGGATTGACCACTTGCACAAATACCTACATACTGTCTGAACGGCTTCTGCCCATTTGCTATTAATTCCTGTAATTTTTCCTCTGTTGCAGCCATCAAGTTCTCTTTTGGTAACGCAACTTCTCGAATAAAGAACGAATCTCTAGTATCAAATCCACTAGGCGGAAACTGCGCGAAATCATTTCTACCATACAAAAACTTTATCTGCTCCCCCGCATTCTTGATTGTTGCAGTCGAAACCACATATTTAGGACGAATCTTCTTACCGTTTCGTTCAATACAGCACATTTCTTCTACAACTGTTTCATATCCGCCATAAATAGTCCCCAAAGGACCTGTAATCAAATGCAACTCATCTTGAATAATAAGTTCCGGAGGATAAAATGGTTTGCACTCTGTTGTAACAGCCTTATCCAATCCTGCAGCCACATCTGGGTTGTGTCTACCCGGATGTTTTTCGCCTATCGCGATATGTCCACATCTCGAACAAAATCTGTCTGTTTTACCAAACAACAAACCCACCTGTTCGGACCAAGGTAATCTTGCAAATTTATCAACCGTTGAAATAATAACAGTTGGACATTTTGCATAGATTTCTTCATCCACTAGATATACAGGAATTGTTCTTCCCGTTCTCTTTGAAAACATACAAAACTCATCAGAACAGTGAATTTGAACTGATTTACCTTTTTCATTTATTATGTAATCATCACGTTCTATCTGCTTACCGCAGTAAGGACACTTGATAATCTGCTTTGTCAGCTTGCGTAAAAATTCCTTTTTCTTGAACTGGTCAGTATCACTATAATCACTAAATTTATTTGGTGTTACATTTCCTCCAACCCAAAATCCAATTGTAATTCTTTCCTTGCCATACAACTCCGTATTTTTTTCTCTTAACTGTTCCATCGCAACAATAAGTCGCATTAAACGATCTCTTTGTTGTGTAGTAAGTAATCTAAGAGTATAGCGTAAGAATACCGTCACTCCGCCATCTTTTTCATATTCATTTTCTTCCTTGGCTGTCAATCTACGATATGCAATCGTAAATGCTATCAACCCCAAATATGCCTCTGTCTTACCTCCTCCTGTAGGAAAATATAACAAATCAACAACTTCTCTTTCTGGTGATTCGCCATCCATAATTCCACACAAATTTAATAACACAAATGCTATCTGGAAAGGTCTCCACTCACTATGGTCTTTCTTTCTACCTTTCTCAGGCATATCTTTCATAAAATCAGTCAGATTACAAGGAATTCCACTTCCATATTCTTTAGAAAATAATGTAATACTTCTCTGCAAATACATCGCCTGATTCATGAAAACAAAAGCTTGATAAGCCTTGTCATTATTCTCAATCAAGTCGATACCTGCATTCATTCTTCGATTTGCATCGTTGCACTTGTCTATGATAGTTTGTCCTGTCACACTAAACTTTTCATCTTGCATAGAAACATCATTTACTAAAACTTCTGTAATCCAATTTCCATACATAGATGTTAACAGGCGTAAGTTGTCTATTACCTCTGCCTTTTTATTTGGTGAACCCATTTGTAACATAGAAAATGCATGCTCTGGCATTTCCTCTATCTGTGCGCTTACGCTTGGAATTTCATAATCTGGTATAAATGCCGTTCTTACTGTTGCTGTGTTAACTTCGTCAATCACAGTATCCCACGTTGCAGCACATCCTCTACCTCTTGCATAAACAGGTCGTCCCTTATAGAAATACTCATCCTCAAGTTCTACCTTTCTACACACATATTCCGGCACAAAAATTGGATTCATCAAATCATCCGCAATGAGCATTTCTACTTGGAACATAACTTTTTCATATTCTTTCTCTTCACCATCTGATTTATCATTATTGTGAAGATATACAGATATCATTTTATGTCTATTATCCAACTGCATTTTCATTACATAAACATATATATTACTGTTGGACTCTAAAGTAATCATTTCAGAACGCTTTCCATTGTGTAATTCAATTTCCACAACATCCTGCATTTGTTCTCTAACATACACTGTATGTTTCTTCTTTTTCTTATTTTCTGCATCTTCTTCCAAAGTTCCATCAATAACTTCACCTTGGATCTGCTCTGCATGATATTTCCCCCAGTTGATGTATGCATTTAATTTGGATACATCATCAGCAACATAAAATGAAATACCTATTGAAGACGGTTTTTGAAATCCACCTTTGAATCTATCTTCTGGCTCCTCCTCTTCAAAAATTCCCGCTTCCATAGTTTCACCATCAGCATCGAATTTTTTCTCTGTAAACTCTACATCGAAGTAATTCTCATCCTCCGTTACAGCTGTATCTGCAGGATATAATAATCCCGTAATATAACTGCTTGTCGGTACTTCATGAAGTTCTTCGCACACAGAAGACGGACCTATCAAATCTTTCCTAACAGCCTCCAGTATCTTCTGGCGTACAATAGCATGTTTAAAATCTTTTATATCTGCCATTTACAGCCTCCCGTTTTTATTCTTCTACCGAAATTGGCACCGCTAAGCCAATCACATATTTTAATGTGTTTCCAACAACAATTTTGTCTCCTAGAATCAGTCGATATTCCCATACTTTACCATCCGCATCTACTTTAGATGCACACTCGCACCACTTCACTGCAGCTTTGGCCTTTTCTTGTACTTCTTCAGATTCTGTCTGATTAGCAGCCTTAACTTCTATCATGTATTTCTTATCCTTCGTTTCGACTAAAAAATCCGGATTATATTGTTTTGCTGCTCTATAGAACAAGCCTAACTGGTTAAGTGGCGGTTTAATAAAGCGTACAACTTCATCATCTTCTTCCAAAATCACAGACAAACGTCTTTCATCATCGCTATCAAAAGCATTCTCCGGATAGTATGACTTCTTGTATCCTTCGAATAAATAGTGCTTGATATTCTTTTTGTCAGGCACTTCCTTCTTGAAATGAAGCCTTCCATCCGCTTTCATATTTTTTACAAATGAGCCAAATACGATAAGATCTTTCTGTACCTTGAACACAAACTCCGTACTTTCTTCTTTTGATGCGTATATCTGACTTCTCAAATCATTTACAATAACAGTTGCATATCTTCTAACAATCTTCTTTTTATCCTCATCAGAACCCTCTATCAAAGCTAAATACTGGTCTACCACATCTAATATGAATTCTGCGTCGTCAGAATCAAATTCCGGAATACTATCCAAAAGTGAAACTGCCAACATATTTTCCGGATTTTCAACAATCAGCGCATCTGCATCAAGCACTTGCAACAATTTGTCATTAATGGTGTCATATCTCTCAATTCGTGATGCTGCAATATCAAAATCTTGAATTGTTCGCTTCACTGTAAATGGCTTAAATTCAATAGTAGAACTGTAACTGATTCCAATTTTAGGCACAGAAATAGCCACTTTTTTCAGTTCTTCGACTTTCTTGATAAATTCCTGCTTTGCATAAGGAAGTACATTTTTACTTCCTGAACTTTTCTGAATATCAATTTGTAAAGTCGTATTATCTGGCTGTGCTACTGTTATTTCGTCAGGTACAACTCCGCTATTATTAGACTGTTGTTCCGCCGTCACCTTTGTACTTGAACTTTCATCAGTAGCTTGATCTCCAAGCATATCAAAAATAGACATTTGTCCGTTATTTTTATCCGTTTTCTTCGTTGTCGTAGCTTTCTTTACAAATGCTTTTTGATACTCCTCATAAAGACTCTCTAACGCATTTTGATTATTCAAGTCTTGATAAGATTTGACACCACTTTCTTTAAGTGCCTCATCGAACAACGATAACTGCTGATTCTCTACTGCCGGTTCAACTTGCACAGTCTTTGTATCAGGAATTTCTTCTTCATCCAGATTTCTTTTTTTAAATACCGGATTATTTTTAATATCATCGATAATCTCGCGGTAATGGTCATGCGCCACTATATCAAGCGTATCTAATTCTTCAATCCCTGTGATTTCACCAAACGGCAATCTAAGTCCTCTTCCTATTGTCTGTAATGCTAATATGTCACTCTTTGCAGCGTTCAACGGAATAATCGTAAAGAGGTTGTTTACATCCCATCCTTCTTTCAATTTATAGACATGCAATACAATCTCTATAGGATTCGTATTCTTTTCAATTGTTAATAACTTTTGAATATTCTCTTCTGTTTCCGTACCACTAGTACTAGAATCTATTTCTATTACTTTTCCAACATATCTTCCACCAAAAAATGAGTCCGAATCAATCTTATCTTTAATCTTCTTGGCATGAGTTGTATCTTTACATGCCACTAAAACAATAGGTTTTACCTGCTCCAATCCATTTTCTACACAGTACTTATAAACGATGGATTTTCTTCTTTCATGAAGCTTAATTCCATCTTTTAATTTCATTTCTTCAATATCATCTTCCGAATATCCAGCAGTGTTAGTTCTTCCCATAACCACAGGAATTTTCAAAAACTTACCTGCTCCTTCTTCTAATCCATAATGATAAATGATATTTTTATTGGTACTCTTAGGTGTTGCTGTAAATTCCAATCCAAGTACAGGATTTAAGTAATTAATAGCCACTTTTGATGCCGGTGCATAATATCTATGTGCTTCATCCATGCAGATAACTAAATCATCGAAGGAACGAAGTACTTCTGCAAAAGAACCTCCCAAGTTCTCATTAAATTTGTGGAACTTGAATTCCAAATCACCACGAGTAAAAATCTTCGATATATTAAAAATAAAAATTTGGATATTCGAAGTCTTCTCTACTACCAACTCCTCCTGTACATACTTCACCGGATATGATAAATAATTCTCACCATCATATACCTTAGGTCTCCCCATTTCTGCTTCAAGGCCCTTAAACATATACTTTGGATGTCCAGGCACAGATTCTCTACGCATCTTGTCATAAATAGTATTTCCCGGCGCAAGAATGAAAAAATGCTTATATCCTTTTGTCTTGTACAGATAATAAATACAAGCCCCCATCAAACGTGATTTACCAATACCTGTTGTCATATCAAAGCAAAAAGATGGAAAATCAAATTCTTTATCCACTGATATATTGTGAGAATCTTGGCAATTCTCTGAAGCAATTTTTTCTGCATCTTCCTTGGCAACAGTTCGATACTCTATCTTAGAACTGATTGCATCAAAATATTTTAATGCTTCGTACTGAGGATCACGCAAACTCATAGCCCATTTGATTTTATCCACTGAACTCATTATTCCTGCACCTCACTTTCAAAATTGCACTTTTCTAATAAATCTTTCGGTATCTTCTTTACTTCCACATTCTCAGGCAACATCATATCCGCTTGATTCTTCTTACAATAAATCAGTAGACTCTGTCTTTCTCCCAATGTTTTCATAACCGACATCACATACTTTGTATTCACAAATTCTTCTGTAATATGGATAAATCTGTTTTCCGAAGAACATCCATTAAACTCACCTGATAGTGCATATGTAAATCCTTCTATCTTACAAATTGCTTCACACACCATATCCCAAGTATAGGTTGGATTAAGCTGATAAATCGGCAATGTAGAATTCTTAACAAGGAGCGGTTCAGCAAGTTCGTAGAATTTGTAGCCGCCTCCACCTTGCCAGTTAACATCCTTAGATATTCCTGTTTGTTCTCCACTTACAACATTGTCTAATCTATTTTTACACAAAGAGTACGCATGATCTCCTAACTCAATTCCAATCCATTTTCTATTCATTTTATGTGCAACTGCTGCCGAAGATCCTGATCCAAGAAAACTGTCAAGTACCCAATCACCCGGTTTAGAGAAATGTGAGAAAATCATTTTTAATAATATTTCTGGTTTCTTTCCTCCTCTAAATTCCGCTCCACCTTCATGTCGACAATTTCCAAAATTTGCTGCATAATCGAAAAATCCATTAATAGGAATCTCTTTTGTTAATTCTTCTTGATTCAACTTGTCCAACGGCACCCCTTGATAATACTTTCCTTTAGTTGCTCCTAATCTGTTCGGTCCTGTAAAAAACCTATAATCATACCTATCATCGCCAATACCATACACTTTGTATAACACTCCAAGACCATCTTCTTCATATCTTCCAGTTAGATAATCCCGGAAAAATCTTCCCGATGAATTACCATCTAAAATTGTACCCGATGCCCAGATTTCCTTTAAACCATATTCTGACCCTTCTTCCTCAATAATTTTGTAACTACCTTTATTATAAATTTCTACTTTTTTTCCGCCCAACTCTATTGTTCTTGTGGGATCCTTCAATGTTTCAATTCTATACACAAACTTTTCAAATCCGCTATTCACCTTATCTAAAATTGGTTGAGCATTACTACTTTTCCTATATACATGAATGTGTTCGATTTCCTTATGAAATGCCATATCTTGTTTTAATGTCTTTTCTGGATATCTAACTCTAATATAAATGGTTGTCAAATAATTCTGTCTTCCAAATATCTCATCCAACAAAACCTTTAAATATGCTCCTTCTGAATCATCTATATGACAACACAAAAAACCATCATCATCCAAAAGGGTATGTAATATCATCAATCGTTCTCTCATCATTCCCAGCCAAATACTGTGTTCGAGATTATCATCATAATATTCAAACGCAGAACCCGTATTATAAGGAGGATCGATATAAACACACTTGATTTTTCCAGCAAAATCATTTTCCAACGCCTTAAGTGCAAACAAATTGTCCCCGTGTATCAACATATTCTCCGCATCAGGATCTCCATACGATTTTGATTTATCTTCAATCAAAATTCGCGGTTCCAATTTTTCTTCTTCATATTTACCAACCCATGTCAGTTCTAGCTTTCCTCTTTTTTCCATGGTATCCTCCTAAAATTTAATTACAATCTTTGTTATAAACTGTGATGTTTTTAACACCCTTTCCTCAAATTCCTTTTGCATTGCATTTGCCTCTGCCTCCAACGATGTCATCTCGTCATGGAACAATTCTATCATTTGTTTTTGTTGCTGCTCCAACAACTCCATCTGCTTTTTCAACGCGATCTTTTGCCTAAAATCTGTTTCTGCAGTATATTTTTCTTTTATAGTATCAAGTTCTGAAGAATTCTTTGCTCTTAACACATATTCCTCTTTTCGGAGCATCAACCAATTAGATAACTTATCCTTATTTTTTTGAATTAGTTCTTGCTTTGAAGTTATATAGCTTTGCTGTATATACTTTGTAACCATATCTATGTAGGATAAAACCTTCTGGTTATCCGGAGTCCTATCCTGCAATTCGTTATCTTGAAGCTTATCGCACAACTCTCTTGCCAACAGGTCACTTACTCCGTACAATTCCCCTTTGCTGTCAATTATCTCGAAAACAACTTCTCCCATATCTGCATCTACGCTAGATACTCCTAATAATAAATATCCATGTTTAATTCCCGGAATATCTAACACTCTATCCGTTTCATAATATAAAGGATAGCTAACCTTACCATGTTCAATGGTCTTATTCATCCAATATTCACATTGTAAATCATATTGTGCTATTTCCTGCAGAATCTGATTAAACCCTTGTTTTTTTTGCTCCTCTGTTTTATAAACAAACAGATTCTTCAACTGTTCCATCTTCTTATTTCTCTTTTTATCAAGTTCCTTTTCTAATGCCTTGAATTCCTTAGCAAAATCAGAAGCTGTTTTACATTCTTGGTAAATCTGCGTTACTCGCTTCTCAAAATCCGCACCACTCTCTAAAAGTCCAATAGCTTTATCCGATGCACCAAATACACCTTGGAAGAGTTCAAACTTTTTAGATAATATCTCATAAACACGCTTATCTGCAACATTCTGTGTATTAAGAAGATTTATTACTACAACATCATTTTTCTGACCATAACGATGGCATCTTCCAATTCGCTGCTCTATCTTTTGTGGATTCCAAGGTAAATCATAATTTATAATGGTATTACAAAATTGTAAATTCAAACCTTCTGATCCAGAATCTGTTACAAGCAGAATCTTATATTCATCTCTAAACGCCTCTACAATAGCATTCTTTATTTCAACATTTCTACTACCTAAATATTTTCCATAATTTCTTGCTTTCCATGCCTTGTAAATTTGTTTGGTAATATTGTCATTGGCATTACCATTAAACTTGAGAATCTGCCCCTCATAACCCGTAGTTGACAATTCATCAAATATATATTGCTGCGTTCTTATAGACTCTGTAAAGATAACTATCTTTTGTGCAATACCAGCCTCGCTCTGAAATGTAAATGCTTTTCCAACTGCCTGCTTTAATGCTGTCATCTTTGCATTTTTATTTATACTTTCTGCTTTATATATAATAGCTTCTACTTCTTCTATTTCATGCTGAATGAATTCATTCACCTTTTCTCGCGTGTATAATTCATTCTGCTTACTTTCCCCATCTGTTTCAATCTCATCATCATCAAAGAAACTCAGGAAGAAATCGATACTTTCATCGGCAGTTTCTTTTCTTGTCGTTTCCTTTAGTATCTCTAACCTTGCCTTTAACACTTTAAAGGTTTCTGCAACTGCCATACTAGAAGACGCAAGTAATTTTCGTATTACTGACGTAATCAGTGTTCTGTGTGAATTTGGCAAAGCATACAGTACTTCTTTTTTGAGGTAGTTATTAATCATCACATACAATTCAATTTCCAAAGGTGACAATACAAAATCTATCGTCATTCCTTTTCTTTCTGAAAATTGAATATACTCTGCTACTTCTTTACGTAATGTCCTTTGTATCACTGTACTTAAACTATCCTTAAGTGCCAAGTAGTTCTCATTTCTCATATATTTGTCTGAGAATACGGCTTTGCTATAAAAAATGCGTTCATCAATGTATTGAACCAATCCATACATATCGAGCAAAGTATTCTGCATAGGCGTTGCAGTTAAGAGTATCTTAGGAATGCCTTTCGTTAGTTCATATAAACCATTAGCCATTTTTGAACCACTTTTATGAACATTTCTCAATCTATGTGCTTCATCAAATACACAGAAATCCCATGCTACTCTTCCCAAATATTCTTTTCTTTTGGAAGCGAAATGATACGATACAATAATTACAGACTGCTTTTTCTTTATCTCTTTCAGATAGTCATCCCAATTCGCACTATCTACAATTAGTGATACTATATTAAACTTTTCTTCTAATTCCACTTGCCATTGTTTTCTAAGGTTAGAAGGAATAATAAGCAATATTTTATCTCTTCCACTCTGTAGTAAATACTTGATTACAAGACCTGCTTCAATCGTTTTACCAAGACCAACCTCATCGGCAAGGATGACACCACCTGATTCTAATGATGAAAGCACAAATGAAAATGCCTCTACCTGATGTGGATTAATATCAATATCCGACATCTGTAAGCAACTATATGGATTTTTCTGCAATTCTTGCTGCTTTAACTCCGCATAAGTAGCTTCTACTATTCCCATTTGCGTTTCTCCTTTACTTCTTCGTTAATTGTGCCTTAATCTTTTCTGCTATTTGTTTTGCCATCATAGGTGGCACTGCATTTCCCACCTGTACAAATTGTGCTGTACGAGGACCTTCAAAGTAATAATTATCTGGAAAAGATTGTAACCTCGCTGCTTCTCTGACTGTAAGCGACCTATGTTGATTAATATCTGGATGTATAAAATAATGACCGTCCTTTGACAAATGAGCTAAGATAGTATGGCAATAATCCATGTCCCCTTCAACTATTTTAAAACGGTCTACAAAGGACGTTCTATTTTTATGACTCTTTAATGCATCTGGTAAGTCATCATATTTGAGGCGCTTATGTTGTTCATTTTTAAACCACAATTCAATGACTCTTTTATAAATTTCTATATCTTGTTCTGTATGAGGTCTAGCAATATGTCCTGTCAAGACATCTGTTTTTTCACGAATGCCATTTTTCTTTACATAACTCTTTACTTTTCTCATATCGTCAACATAATACTCTGTCGCTTCTCCACCTGGTTTTAGTGGTGTCAGATCTCCTAACAAATCATTAACCAAAGCATTTCTATCAACAACATCAAAAGTCGGATATTGATATCCTGTTCCTTTTAACCAGCCCACAATAATTACTCTTTTTCTACTTTGTAACACACCAAAATCTTTAGCATTTAATTCATGTGGTTCTATTTCATATCCTACTTTTTTCATGTACATTTGTAGATTCTTGTATATTTGACCGCCTCGCGCAGTTTTAATACCTGCCACATTTTCAAAAACAAACATCCGTGGCTTATACTTTGTCAAGAACTGTACATACATTTTGTACAATTCATTTCTCGGATCATCCTCCATTGCCACAAGCATATGACTACTTTGTGCTCGTCCTACAAGAGAATATGCTTGACATGGTGGCCCTCCTACTATAACATCAATTTCTTTTATTTCTTTTTCTGCAATTATTTTATCTATACTCTCAAAAATACCTTTAATCGTGGCCACAGACATCTCTTTATTAATTACAGTTTTGAGTTCTTGCTCTGGAACCAACTGTAACAATTCTTCTCTTGTTATTTCACCTTTCTCATATTGATAATATTTCTCTATTCCTCCATGTTTCTTCAAATAAAAATATGCTATTCTTGTTTGTATCGTTTTTGCTGCATATTCATTCATTTCCACATGCGCAACTGGTTCAAATCCGCTTTGCATAAATCCCTCTGAAAGACCTCCTGCACCCGCGAACAAATCTATATAATTTAGTCTTCCCGTCTTCATAATCTTTTGCACCTCATTGTATCATATTTGCCGTCCAAAAAACCGGACTCATTATTCTGACAGGGACATTTTCTCCAACAGATCATAACCTTTGTCTAAAATAATATAGCGACCTTTTGCATGAGCCATCTGGATATATCCTTCTTCAACCAATTCTTTCATTAACTGATTCGTTTTAACCTTGCCACAGTCGATAAGCGCAGCTATCTCTTGTTGATTCAACGGACATACCTTTTGTCTACCAATTTCAATTTGTTTCTCCTTTAAAACTATTAATATTTTTGTTTTTTCATTAACAAAATTCAAAACGTCATTCATATACTTTACCTCTTACATTGAAAAACATATCAGTTTTATTTTGATACCATTTTATCATCAATGTGAAAATTCATCAACGTTTATTATGTATAAGTTTTTGTATTTTTTCTTATCAATTTTATATCGTCACCCCAAAACTCTATCAAAGTCCTCTGCAATCTGCTAAATACTATCTATTACCACTATATAATGGCTTTATATCAATCTAAAACAGCATTTCAGTAATAACAGAATTTTATTACTGAAATGCTATTCTCATGGTTTAATCCTCTTCTTCGCCCCGCCATGTATAATGGTTATTAAAGCTCCGTCAGCCTCCCCGAATGAATACCTTTTAGCATCTTCAAACCATCCAATTGCATATTATTCCTAGGCGGTGTCCCATACAAACTTATATAATACTTCTCGTTTTTTATATGCTCATAATAATTACCTAATTCCCATGCACACCAAGGTCTCACATAATAGCTTCCGCCTAAATGCAACTCACTATTTACAGATCTCAAAAATAAAAATTGCTCAGATTGTGCTAAATTCTCTCTTAGCTTTTCTTTCAATACTTTACCATCTTTCAGATAAGGGTTGTGCATCCAGTCAATATATAATTCTATTCCTTGTTCCAAAAAAAAGAAATACAACGCCCCTGTATATAATTTATCAACATATGCATATGACAGAAATACTTTTGTATATTCATTTTTATCATAAGACTTTTTAATTCTCTCTATATAAGCTTCAGCATAGACCTCTTTTTGCTTTGGATAAATATACCTATTAGCAAAAAAATCCGAAATATCTTTTATATGCTTATCGTTAAACTTATTTAGTCTTTTAAGCATCCTTTCAAAAAGAACTCTCTCTTTTTGTTCTTTTCCAATTAATTGTTGTACTTCTTCTATAAACGGTTCTATTTTTAACTCTTGTGGCAAATGCATTTTTCTTACATTACTAATATTATCCTCAAAAATATCGCGAACTCTATACTCTGAAGAAAAATCGTCCCTATAAACTTTATATATCAACTCTTCTTGTCTATCTTTATGTTCCTTGAGAAATATTCCTTCTAACTTTTCTAAAAATGCCAAGTTTATATCCAATAAAGCTCTTACCTTCGTACTTATACCTATCTCCTGTGATTTAGATGCCAAATATCTATATACTTCTATTCTGCTAATATTTTCCATTTATCTCTTGTTCCTCCAACATTTTATTTAGATAACATCTTTGATAACTTAATATTTAAGCCTTTTTACATATACTCTAATACGTTGTTCTTATAATAACCTTCTTTATATTTGAAATTATTATTTTATCAGAAGAATCTCCCTATATTCATAAACACTTTCACATTAGACTAAATTAATACTATAGAGTCTTTATAATTTTATCCTTTGTTGTATTTTCTCTATGCTCAAATGCAATATTTATATCAGCTTGTGGATACTTTAAAAAATCTTCCCACGTTACTACATATATATAATCGTTCTCAATGTTACCTTTTAAAATCGGGAAAAGATTATTTTTATCATAATAATCATATGAACCATTTTCGTCTGGAAGAATAACAGCAAGTATAGCATTATTATGACTGGTTCTATCGTTACGAGTAGTTTCACGAAGAGAATATGCTATTTCCCAAGGAATCCATTGTGATCTCTGCCATTTCCCCGGCTCTCTCATATTAGGTGAAATCAATACAATGGTAATTGAACTATCATAAATTTTGTCTTTTAAATGACTCCAGATTTCTTCCTCAGACCACGAAGATATATCCTCATCACTATTTTCTCCTTTATATACATCCTTACTAGATAATACATTTTTTTGAATATAATCTACATAATCACATGGCCATGTAGGTTGAGTGACATTTGGCATTTTCTCAACGTCATAATCTTTATATTTATATGAAACGAATACTTTATATCCCATTATATAACTCCTTTCATTTTTAAAATAAACACAATGGCTAAAATTGCAATCATTACAGGATAAAACAACCAGACACTCGGAGACTTGATGCAATCCCAAACTCGTGTGTTAGCTATTTTATTGTTTTTTGAAAGTTTCATAGAAAAATCCACTTCATGCTTCCCTATTCTTACTTGTTCATAAAGATAGCGATATTTTTTCTCCAACTTTAAATAATAGACATCCAAACACGCAAACAACAATACGGGTATAAAGGATAGTCCCAAAATCAAATTATTTACCTCGCAATAAGTTAGCGCCGCAATCCCTGCAACAATCGTGGCAGCAAAACCTTTAAAAATTGCTGATATTGTAGACATTCGGCAAATTGGTTCTTGAAGCATTTGTAAATAGGTCATTTTTTCACCATTCATTGGTATTGGTTCTTGAATCACTTCCTTTTTCGATACTGGCTTTGGGAGATATGAATTGCTTTTTAATTCTATCCAATCAATGTCCCCCTCCATGTTTTTCTGTTTCCATGGCTCACTCACATATCTAACATGAAATTCTCTCATTCGATTTTTTTCATCATAATATTTTAATCTAATTTCATCAAATTCATATTCTTCTGAATTTTCTCTTTTAGGTGCACACATGAACGTTCCATATATCTTTCGAATACTTTTCGCATCAACCACAAAAGAATATGTTTGATTTTCCCCTCCATATTCCTTGCCATTCTCATCATTCCCAAACTTACCAACTTGTATCATTTTATCTATGTAACGACCTTGATAATACAAATTAATTGAAACATCACGAATAACGTTAGTAGTATTTGTTGTATTTTGCAATTCAAAAACCATAGGAACTATAAACACCTTACTACCATCTGTTGCTCGAGCAACGCCGAACTTATCAACATCCTCCTTTCCACCACTTGTAATGCGATAGAAAATTTTTAAACTTCCTAACTTATCCCACATTTTCTCTGCAATCAAAACACACATACTCGCAATGAATCCAATTGCACCACCAATTAAGCTTGAAGTCCAATTCATTATTACACCCCTTTCGTAACACAGTTTATTGATTTTCATATGATATATCAATACAAAAAAACAGGGCAAACCAAGAGCCCTTTCGCGCCCTTAATCGCCCTACATTGATAACCTCGTACTTATTTTAACACTTTAATAAGCAAAAGTCGACAAATATTTACATTTTACCCAACTCCTAAGTACTTCACTCGCCACACCACGCTTCTTCACACAATTTTGTCCTAATCCTGTCCTAAACTCTCCCACCAAAACCCTTAGCCCTCTTGAAAACACTGGATTTATTCTCTTATTCTCCACTCCTGCCGTGGCAGATGAATAATATTTTTGTCATGTTATTATATCTCCTTGGTTGCTTATTTGTTTTGTTTGGTTCTGCCCACGAAGCCTGTGGAACTTAACATTTTTTTAGAATATCATACTTCATTTTCATAGACAACAAAAAACCTCTTGAATGTTTGTGTTCTACACGCAACATACAAGAGATTTATAAATATCACCATGTCATTTCATTGATATGCTTCAGTATCCTTCTTATTTTCTGATTATATTTATTATAATGCTTTCCCTTTAAATGCCTCTTCATCGATACATCAGTTTTTCAATCCACTCTTCAGAAACATCTCCATTCATTATTTTTACTTGAATTTCTATCTCCACCAAATCCATTGGAGTATCCTTTTGATGAAACCAATAAAATTCCCCTGGCACATTTGCAAATCCATTACAATGTCCATAAACAAAACCATTATTATGCAACCATGTTTCCATACTTTCTTTATTTTCAAATACTAAAAATTGTTCTTTTTGAGTTTTTAATTTAATTGCTTCAAGTTGTTTATGACGCAAAATAAGAATAAAAACTTTTTTATCTACCATTGTCATCTATTTTTTTGTTCCCTTCATAATTAGTTATTGCTTTTTTCCGAAATGTATAATATAATATACACAACAAGGAAGTCGGAAGGTGAGTGCACATCACCCGCTCCGGCGAAAATTTATTAATGAACTACAAAATGTAGCCGTTCCTAAACTTTACCAGAGAGCAGGACGGCTACATTTTATTTTTCATATTTAGAATAGATACAATCAATAACGCTACAGTTAATATTATTGAAAATTCCTCATATGTACTCATAAACATCATCCTTTCTGCTAGGCTCAGAACGGATGAAAGCACGTCCTCCGACTACCCAGTGGGTAAACAAAGCCGTAGCAAACGCCACGGCTTCATTCTATATTAGTGCCTACATTACAGCCGCGAGGATTACCTCCAGCCAACCGACTTAACGCTTTAACCTGCTTCGCGGATTTCAACACATTCCTATGTCTAAAAGAAAGTTCCCAATTTACTCATAACAATTCAAAGATAAAAATATTGGCAGTTCACCTTTCACGGTTCAAACAAAATACAAAACAGTTAAATTGGATATGTTATTTTTCATCCATAAACCCAACTTTATACAAAGGTAGGATTCGAACCTACGACAACATGATTCCTAGTCATGTGTGAAGTGGTAAGCTAAAAGTAGACACCTACCCTATTTTTGTAGACAAGGGGTTCGTTTATCTATATCATTTAGATATAAGAGTAAGCACATCTACAAAAAATTACTCAGGAGGTGTTACATGAAATTCAACAAGGACGAAC
>JAFQCI010000079.1 GCA_017416505.1 Lachnospiraceae bacterium | reverse complement strand
GAGTTTGAATTAACACTGACGGTTGCACAAAAGCTGGAACAAGAATTATTAGGCAGAGGATATGAAGTATACATGATAAGAGATAGCCATGATGTAGACATAAGTAATGCAGAGCGAGCACAAATGGCAAATGAGGCACACGCAGATGTTTTCATCCGAATTCATGCGAATAGCTTTGAGAAGTCTTATGTAAGTGGAGCTATGACCGTCTGTCAGACAGCATCCAATCCATATAATAGTTTTTTATACGAACAAAGTAGGAGCCTGTCAACGTATGTATTAGATGAAATGGTTGCAGCAACAGGCTGTAAGAAACGAAAAGTATGGGAGACGGATACGATGACGGGAATAAATTGGAGTCAAGTTCCAGTTACAATTGTAGAAATGGGGTTTATGTCCAATCCTACGGAAGATAAGCTCATGGCAACAGAAGATTATCAGAAGAAAATGGCAGAAGGTATGGCAAATGGCATAGACAAGTATTTTCTTTCTATAAAGGAAGAAGAAAAGATAGAAATGACAGAGTAGAGGATGACTTAAAAATGGCAAAAAGTAAAGAAACAAAAACAAATGCAATGAGAATGTTAGAAACCAAAAAAATCCCGTTTACCACACATACTTATGAATGTGATGAATTCATTGATGGAATTCAGATAGCGGATATGCTTTCTCTTCCGCATGAAAAAGTATATAAAACGCTCGTAACGCAAGGAAACAGCAAAAATTATTATGTTTTTGTGATTCCTATTGCAGAAGAACTTGATATGAAAAAGGCAGCAAAGTCCGTGGGAGAGAAATCCGTTGCTATGTTACATGTAAAAGACATTAATGCAGTAACCGGTTATATTCGAGGAGGCTGCACGGCAATTGGCATGAAAAAGCAATACATTACAAGAATCGAAGAAGCGGCAAAGAATCTAGAGCAAATAATAGTAAGTGGTGGAAAGCTCGGTACACAGCTTGAATTGACACCGGATGATTTGTGTAAGGCAAGCAATGCAGAATATGCAGATATTATAGTAAAGTAAAAGGTATAAGTAATTAAGAAGGGGAATATAAGAATGAGAACCATACAGACATCACAAATAACACATAACATAAAGGAAATGTGTATGGAAGCAAATCATTTTCTTACGACGGACATGAATGAGGCATTAAAAAATGCCGTATTTACAGAAAAGAGTAAATTAGGGAAGCAGATTCTAAATCAATTGCAGGACAATCTTGCAATAGCCGGTGAGGAAATGATACCGATTTGTCAGGATACGGGAATGGCGGTTGTTTTCATGGAAATTGGACAAGAAGTGCACTTTGAGGGAGGCATTTTGGAAGAAGCCATACATGAAGGCGTACGTCAAGGATATGTAGAAGGTTATTTGCGCAAATCGGTGGTAAAAGATCCTATTATTCGTGAAAACAGCAAAGATAATACTCCTGCGGTCATTCATTATAATATTGTATCAGGAGACAAGGTAAAGATTACTCTGGCACCGAAAGGTTTTGGAAGTGAAAATATGAGTCGTGTATTTATGCTAAAGCCGGCAGATGGTATAGAAGGTGTTAAAAATGCAATTTTAACAGCAGTAAAGGATGCCGGTCCTAATGCGTGTCCTCCTATGGTGATAGGAGTAGGTATAGGTGGTACCTTTGAAAAGTGTGCACTTATGGCAAAGAAGGCACTCACAAGACCTATAAATGAACGCTCCGAGATTCCATATGTAAGAGAAATGGAAGAAGAATTGCTAGAAAAAATCAATAAAACAGGAATCGGACCTGGTGGACTTGGTGGAATAACAACGGCATTGGCAGTAAACATAAATACCTATGCAACCCACATTGCAGGACTTCCGGTAGCAATTAACATTTGTTGTCATGTAAACAGACACGCAGTAAGAGAATTGTAAATGTTTTTCTGCAAAAAATATGGAAACAATGAAGCAACACATGCTTATTGCACAACAGGGTATAGGAAAAGACGGATAATTATGAAAGGATAAAGTAACTAATTAGAAGATAAAAAGATATTAAAGAGACATTATTGTAAAGTTGTAACTATTCAGGACAGGTCGAAGCACTTGTTACTGAGACCGTAAGAACATGATTCAGGAGTGAGCAAATCCCATCAGCAAAGCTGATTTAGAATGGATTTGCGAATCGTAATTATGAAGGTACTGAATAATTACGTAAAGTTTATCTAAAAAAGTTACAAGACAAAAATATGGATAAATATATCAAGACACCAATTAGTAAAGAAGAAGTTGCTTCTTTAAATATAGGAGATTATGTATATATAACAGGAACCATTTATACTGCACGAGATGCAGCACATCTTCGTATGGATGAAGCTTTAGACAGAGGAGAAAAATTGCCCATTGATATAGAAAATAACATAATATATTATATGGGTCCGTCTCCAGCAAGAGAAGGAAGACCAATCGGTTCTGCGGGACCAACAACTGCTAGCAGAATGGATAAATATGCGCCTCGTTTGCTTGATGTGGGATTAATAGGCATGATAGGTAAAGGGAAAAGGAGTAATGAAGTAAAAGAGGCTATTGTTCGAAATGGTGCTGTTTATTTTGCAGCAGTAGGAGGAGTGGGTGCATTATTATCAAAATCAATCACATCTTCAGAAGTGGTAGCGTATAATGAGTTAGGAACCGAAGCAATTCGTAAATTGAAAGTAGATAATTTTCCAGTGATTGTTGTTATAGATGCAAAGGGAAATAATCTATATGAAACTGCTATAAAAGAGTTCTGTGAAGAATAGAAACTGCTTATATTGAGGTTAGAAAATAAAATAATAATCAAATTGAAATAAAAAGCAAAAAACTGTTGACAATAATATAGGATATATGTATAATAAATTTTGCGTTGAGTAAGACGTACAATTTTAAATTGGTAGAGGATTTAATTCAGTACCAGGGAGAAATACTCAAGAGGCTGAAGAGGCGCCCCTGCTAAGGGTGTAGGTCGGGCAACCGGCGCGAGGGTTCAAATCCCTCTTTCTCCGTTTCGTTTTATTAACTAATAAAAAGAAATCTTAGTTACATCGAGATTCTTTTTTTTCGCCCAAAACATGCGAAGTGATAAAATGATTGCACTTATGTAAAATTGTTGTTGACATCGCAAGAAAGTTGTGGTAAGATAAAAATCTACCGCGAAAATCGAGCAGTGAAAAACAAAAAAGAAATTTAAAAAAGTTGTTGACAAAGACAAAACAATGTGTTATTCTAACAGAGTTGTGTCAAACAAACAATGAAGATAGAACATTGACAAATAAACAGTAATGCAACCCTGAAAATTCTATTGAGAAAAGAGTTCATAAGGAACTCGTTCAAAGAAAATTCAGAGAACAAATCCTTTATAACAGCAAGTAAAATTGCAACGGATATTTAGCCAGTT
>JAFQCI010000078.1 GCA_017416505.1 Lachnospiraceae bacterium | reverse complement strand
GCAGAGGACTGAAAATCCTCGTGTCACTGGTTCGATTCCGGTTCTGGGCATTTTTTTATTGTAAAAGTCAAAATACAATTACGAAGATAAGCGTATACTGTATTTTGGCTTTTATTTTTTATACAATTTAACGGATAATATTGATTTTAGGCGATTATTTTGGATAATAGTAGTGTTAATTTTAAATAGACAAGGAAAGAAAAATCTATTATAATAAAGAATGAGGTAAAATCGAGGTAAGGGTTTAGAGATACTTTTATAAATAAAAATATTGCTTTATCTACATTAGGAACAATTAAAAATTGAATTAGAATGGATGGAAACAAAAATGTCGATGAATGATTTAGAGAATTTATTTAAGTTTATCGGTGGATTGGGTATGTTTCTCTACGGTATGAATATTATGGCGGATGGTCTTCAGAAATCTGCCGGTGAGAAAATGAAGAATCTACTGGGTGTCCTAACAAACAATCGTTTTTTGGCGGTCATAGTGGGTGCTTTAGTTACAGCAGTAATTCAAAGTAGTTCTGCTACCACAGTTATGGTCGTAGGTTTTGTAAACGCAGGTATTTTAAATCTTGGACAGGCCGTTGGCGTTATCATGGGTGCTAATATTGGTACCACAGTTACAGCATGGCTGGTATCATTAAATGGAATGGGCGATGCTATGGCTGTTCTAAAACCAGAGTTTTTTGCGCCATTGTTAATTGGTATCGGTGCTTTTATTATGTTGTTTGCAGAGAAAGATAGTAAAAAGCAGGCTGCGGAAATACTAATTGGTTTTGGTATTTTATTTATTGGTTTGTCCTTTATGTCCGGCTCTATTAAGCCATACAGTGATTCGCAGATTTTTTATGATATTTTTGCTACCTTAGGTAAGAACCCTATTTTGGGAATTTTAGCCGGATTGGTTATCACTGCAATTATTCAGAGTTCATCAGCTTCTGTAGGTATTTTACAGACATTAGCTGTAACAGGAAGAGTAAATTGGTCTTCCGCAATCTTTATTACTTTAGGACAGAATATCGGTACCTGTGTGACTGCATTGATTTCCAGTGCAGGTGCTCATAAGACAGCGAAAAGAGCGGCAGTAATCCATTTACTATTTAATGTATTTGGTGCAATTTTATTTGCAATCATAGGAATTATTCTATTTACAGTAAACCGTGAATTTGCAAATTCTGCTATTACTCCAGTACAGATATCAATTTTCCACACTGTATTTAATATTACCAATACCTTGATTATGTTCCCATTTGCAAATGGTTTAGTAAAGGCTTCCAGCCTGATTATAAAGGACGAAAAGGAAGAAGAAAAACCAGAATCTCAGGAACATGCTTTGGCTCGTCATTTGGACGACAGAATTTTAGAATCTCCTACTTTTGCTATACAGGCAGCAATCAAGGAAATTATTCATATGGGTGAAATAGCATATGAAAATGTTACATTGGCTTGCGAAGCAGTAAAGGAAAGAGATAGTGAAAAGATTAAGAAAATCTATGAAACAGAAACTATAATCAATAGTATGGAAAAAGGTATTACAGAATATCTTGTTAAGGTAGATAATTTATCTTTAAATGAAAAGCAACATCATCAGGTTAGTAATTTGTTTTACACTGTAAGTGATATTGAAAGAGTGGGTGACCATGCGGAAAATATTGCGGATATGGCGAAGTTTTTAATTAAGAATGACGTTAGCTTTTCTCCAAAGGCACAGGTAGAGTTGGATAAGCTTACGGAACTTGTGCGTGATAATTTCAAGTTATCTGTTACATGTCGTAACAAGAACGATATGGAATTGGTAGATGAAGTAAAAGATAATGAAAAAGCTGTAGATAAGATGGAAAAGAAATACAGAAAAAGACATATTGAAAGACTTGCAAATAAGTCTTGTAAGCCAGAGGCAGGAGTTATTTTCCTGGATATTATCAGCAATTTAGAGCGAATTTCAGACCATGCGTTAAATATTGTTGAATATGTAGAAAATGAAATAACCTCGGCAAAATAGAGAAAAGATAGAGGCTGTCGCATTTATGCGATGGCCTTATGTTTTTTAATATAATTTAGGAAAGGTAGAATTATTTGAAAATGTATGATTGCATTTAAAGGTATTTTTACATATAATTTTATTTAGTAGATGCGTTATTTTGATTGAAATCATAGTTTTTGGAAGATGAAATTCAGAATAACAATTTAGAGAAATAAGAGGTGAAACCTATGGGAAAGCAGACTTGGAAGGCAGGAAATATGTTATATCCGGTGCCGGCAGTAATGGTAAGCTGTCAACGGGAAGGTGAGAAGCCAAATATTATTACTGTGGCTTGGGCAGGTACAGTTTGTACTTCTCCGGCCATGGTTTCCATATCCGTAAGACCGGAGAGATATTCCTACGATATCATAAAAGAAACAAAGGAATTTGTAATTAATCTGGTTACAAAAGATTTAGTTTATGCTACTGATTATTGTGGCGTACGTTCCGGAAGGGATGTGGATAAATTTAAGGAAATGAAGCTTACTCCTCAGGAATCGGTTCATGTAAATGCTCCATCCATCAAGGAAAGTCCGGTAAATATAGAGTGTAAGTTAGTAGATATCTTAGAATATGGAAGTCATCATATGTTTGTGGCGGAGGTTGTAGCTGTAACAGTAGAAGATAGCCTAATGGATGAAAAAGGAAAGTTTGAACTGGGAAGGGCTGGCTTGGTGGCATATTCTCATGGAGAATACTTTGAATTAGGAGAAAAGGTAGGAAAGTTTGGTTTTTCCGTAAGTAAAAAGAATGAGGTATCCACAAAGAAGATAAAAAAAGATACCAGGGATGTAAAGGATAAGAAAGATAACAGGGATAAAAAAGATACTATAACAAAAAAGATAAAAAATGAAAAAATAGAAGATAAGGGTGGAAAAGTATCCCACATAAGAAAATCTGGGAAAAAAGATAAGGAAAAGGGGAAAGAAAAATTACAGAAAGATAAAAATAGGAAAGAAGATAAGTAAAAAGCTAAGATTAGCAAGAGAATAAAATCAGCAGAAAGAGAAAAAATTTATTTATAAAAAACAGGGAAGAGTTTTGATATTTATGAAAATTTAAAGTTTTTGAATCTGTGGTAAGGGTGAAAGAAAAAATGAAGGAAGGATAAATTACAAACACATATCTTTCATCCATGGTGTTTGTGCCTCAAATAAAACGAAATAAGATATGTGGTGGATAATCGAGGATTGGTATTCGATTATTTATGTTCATAGAAGATTGAGAAAGTTTTGAATGAGGCTTGGTATAAAGTATGAGAATCACTTCGTTGCATATTGAAAATTTTAAGTCTATTAGCTCTTTGACGATTCATGATATAGAGCAGGCAATGATTTTAGTAGGAAAGAATAATACAGGTAAAACGGTGGTATTAGAGGCTTTGTTGGTATTATCCGGTCAGCTTCCCTTAAAGAAAGAACATTTTAATAATATAAATAAAAAAGTGGTAATCAGCGGAACGTTAGAAATAACGGAAGATGATTTAATGGAACTTCATGACCGGGGAATGGTGAGCAAGTATAAAAGAGAAGATAAGTGGAAGGCTGATTTTCAAAGTAAGATACCTTGTTATGATAATGGGATTTTAACTTTTTACTGTGTAAGTGATTCTTCCTATCAGTTATTATATTCCGATGGGGTTAAGAAGAATAATCAATATTTAAAACAACTTTTTCCTAAAATTTATTACATTGACCATAACAGGGACATTATTGGCTTCCAAAATGATATTTTGGAACACGAGGCAGGAGAATCTTTTAGCCTATTAAAAGAAAATTTATGTATGTTTGATAAGTCAAAGCATTGTAATTCTTGTTTTCAATGTATTGGATTAATTAATAAAAAGAGTCCGGAAGAATTGGATGCCTTTGAAACAGCTAAATTATTGGAATATAAGTTATTGCAGTCTGATTTATTAAAGTTTGAAACCTTACTGAACGAGAATTTTAAGAGGAATGGCGGGACAAAACAAGAAATCGGATACCAGATTGATTTGGATTTTAAGGAAAGTTTAAAAATTAAGGCAGAGGTATTTGATAAGGGAAGGAATACCAAAGGTAGAATTGGAGAATTAGGTGCAGGATTTAAGAGTATTTATCTGATGTCTTTGTTGCAAACTTACATGACAATGAAGAAGGAATTGTCCAGTATTATCATGATAGAAGACCCGGAAATGTTTTTGCATCCGGAATTGCAAAAGAAAGCCAGTGAAATATTATATGGATTATCTAAGAAGAATCAGGTGATATTCTGTACCCATTCACCGAATATGATATTTAATTTTTCTCAGAAGCAAATCAAACAGGTAGTGTTAAATGAAGAATATCAGACTACCATAAGAGAAAATGAAGATATTGATGAGATTTTAGATGATTTAGGTTATAATGCTAATGATTTAATGAATGTGAATTTCGTATTTATTGTGGAAGGAAAGCAGGATGGAGCAAGACTTCCATTGTTGCTGGAAAAGTATTATTCTGAAATCTATGATGAGGATGGAAATTTACAAAGAATTGCAATCGTTACTACTAATAGTTGTACGAATATTAAGACCTATGCGAATTTAAAGTATATTAATAAGCTTTACTTAAAGGACCAATTCTTAATGATTCGGGACAGTGATGGAAAGAATCCGAAGCATTTAGTAAAACAGTTGTGTAGTTATTATGCAGAACGGGAAACCCAGGATGAGAACAATCTGCCAAGGGTTACACCGAAAAATGTGTTGATATTAAAGTATTATTCTTTTGAAAATTACTTTTTAGACCCGACAATTATGATGAAAATCGGCGTTATTAAGAATGAAGAAGAATTCTATAATACATTATATTGTAAGTGGAAAGATTATTTGTTTAAATTGGGAAGTTCGAAACGAATGCTGAAGGCATTAAACATTCGTATTAACAGTAAGCAGGATGTTAAGAATCAAATCGAAAATATAAAGATTTATGTCAGGGGACATAATTTATTTGATATTTTTTATGGAAGATATAAGGGAAGTCGGAGAGATGAGATTTTGAAAGCTTATGTTGATGCCGCACCAAGAGAAACATTTCAAGATATTTTGGATGCTATTGATAAATTCGTTTATTTTGAAAATAGGAAGAAGTAACTTTAAGAGATTCACTTGTGAAAAGGAATGTATGGGAATTTAAGAGATTTATTTACGAAAAGGAATGTATGAGAATTTGAGAGATTTATTTATGAAAAAGAATGGATGAATTTTTAAATAATTAATTTAGGATGGCAGGAAGATGTCATATACAGGGAGGAAAAATGGATAATATTACGTTAATTGGTATGCCGGGTTCTGGAAAGAGTACAGTGGGAGTGGTATTAGCAAAGATATTGGGATATAAATTTTTAGATTCTGACCTTTTGATTCAGGAAAGAGAGCAACGAAAGCTTTGTGATATTATTGAAGAGGAAGGGCAGGAGGCATTCTTAAAGATTGAGGATGAGGTGAATGCGGGAATCGAGGCAAATCAGACAGTTATTGCAACAGGCGGTAGTGCCTGTTATTGTGAAAATGCAATGAAGCATTTAAGGGAAATTAGTACAGTGGTTTATATTAAGCTTTCTTATGAGGAAGTGGAAAAACGTCTGGGAGATTTGACAAAAAGGGGAGTTGTTTTAAAAGAGGGGTATACCTTAAAGGATTTATATGAGGAAAGATGTCCGTTGTATGAAAAATATGCACATATTGTTGTGGATGAAGGATATCTGGATTTAAAAGGAGTCGTGGAAAAGACCCAGATTGCCATTCAAAATCATAAAAAACTTTAGTCAGAATAAAGATAATATTTTAACACCATGATACCTACGAATTGCTACGCACTTTGTGCTCCCGCAAGTCTTCGCGCTGCTACGGTCGGTGCTAAACGAACGTCCACTGGACGTTCAGCACCTAAAAACATTCGAAATCCGCCCTATTTGGGCTACTTTCTCATGTTTTGCGGGTCTTAAAGTCATACTTTTTCATGCGAGCATGAAAAGCATGACTTTTTGACCCTGGTATCATATTTTTAAAAGTAGTGCTTTACATTTCATACAATGGGTGATAGAATATATTACGAAAATGTTACAATTGTTTCTCAAAATGATGCGAGATATCGCAAAGCATTGAGTATTGGTAAGGAGTTTTTTGAATGATTTGGAATGGAAAGAGAAGATTTGAGTTTGCCAAGGGATTGATTCTTTCTTCTATCGTTGCATTGTTGGCGGTACCAACATTGAACGTACAGGAAAAGGGCGATATTTACCAGATTCTTATTAATGGAGATGTGGTAGGAAGTGCAGCAGGATTAGAAGAGGCAGAAGAGGCAGTAAAGGAAGCCAGACTTCTGGTAAATTCAGAATCTCAGGATTTGACATATTTAGATATGGACATTACCTTTAAAAAGGGTAAGGGAAATGAGAAAGCTTTAGAACAGGATAAGTTAGTTGCCAAAGTATACGATGAAATGAAGGCAAATGTAGTAGAAGATAAGACATTGGCTTATACTTTGAAAATTGGAGATTATACTGTTACGTTAGATAGTCAGGAATCTGTTTTAGCAGTATTGGAGCAGACTCAGGCAAAATATGATGTAAATGATGATTTTACTGTTGAACTGGTACAAAAAGAAAAGGGTGAAATCAATGTATTGACTACTAATGTAGTAAGTGCATCCATTGAACAAAAAGATACGGTTATAGTAAATAAATCCAGTGTATTAGAGGAAGAAAGCGAAACCTCGGAAGCCAAAGAAGTTTCGGAGGAAGGAAGTACAGGAGAAGCAGGCAGTGAAGAAGCTGCTATTATGGCTGGTTCTGAGGAACAGCAGATATTAAGCGAAGATGGAGTTATCAGCATTGAGTTTAAAGAAGAGGTAGAAGTAGTACCTACTTATGTTTCCAAAGAGCAGATTACTTCTGTAGATTCTGCAGTGGAAGATATCACGAAAGAAAAAGAAGAAAATGTGATTTATGAAGTTGTATCGGGTGACTGTATTTCCGTGATTGCTAATAATAATGGTATGACAGTAGCCGAGTTTTTAAGCATTAACCCTGAAATTTCAGTGGAAGATGGTATTTATGTAGGCGACCAGGTTGTAATTCAGGTTCCAAAGCCGGAATTATCCGTAATTCGTAAAGAACAACAGACTTATACCGAGTCTTATGAAGAAGAGGTTATTTATGTTGATAACCCGGATGCTTATATTGGAGATAATACAGTATTAGTAGAAGGTTCCCCAGGTGAAAGGGAAGTTATTGCTATGGTGGTATATGAAGGTGATGTGGAAACAGAACGCCAGGTATTGTCGCAAACTATTTTAGTACAAGCAGTTCCAAAGAAAGTTTCCCGTGGTACAAAGGCACTTCCAACCTATATTAAGCCGATTACAGGAGGAACATTTACTTCCGGTTATGGTGCAAGATGGGGAAGAACCCATAAGGGTGTGGATTGGTCATGCTCTACTGGTACAACAGTCCGTGCATCCAGAGCAGGTGTGGTAACTCATGCAGGATGGTCAAGCGGATATGGATATTGCGTATATATCAGCCATGGAGATGGTGTGGTTACAAAGTATGCTCATCTTAGCAAGATTACAGTTTCTGCGGGAGAATATGTATCTCAGGGAGATAAGATTGCCTTATCCGGAAATACAGGAAGAAGTACAGGTCCACATTTACATTTTGAAATTGTTATCAATGGTACTGCAGTAAATCCATTGAATTATGTATCAAAATAATTTGATGTTTTTAATCATATAGATAAATGGCAGCGAAAAGGTGTTAGAATCTGAAATGTATATTTTAAGGTTTTAGCACCTTTGTTCTTTATGGAGAAAAAGAAATGGTTGTTTTACTCCATTTTTATCATATTTTTAATAAAGAAGAGGATAAATTTATGTGAATAAAAGATTTACAATGGGAAAATAATATGATATCATTAGAATAATTATGCGAACAGATAAAGATTTGAGTTTATGCCACAATATAAAATAGTTGAAAATTAAGAGGTGTGCAATGGAGCAGTACATGATTAAGGGAGGAAATCCCCTTGTAGGTGAAGTAGTAATTAGTGGAGCAAAAAATGCTGCCCTTGGTATTTTGGCAGCAGCAGTTATGACAGATAAAGCTTGTTTTATAGACAATATACCAAACGTAAAAGATACCAGAACTTTGTTACAAGCCATTGAAGGCATCGGAGGTCTGGTGGAAAGACAGAATCCACATAGGGTAATGATTAGTGGAAGTACCATAAAGAATTCGGAGAATTTAGTAATTGATGATGAATTTATTCGTAAAATCCGGGCTTCTTACTATTTATTAGGAGCATTGCTGGGTAAGTATAAGAGGGCACAGGTGGCACTTCCGGGAGGATGTAACATTGGAAGCAGACCTATTGACCAGCATATTAAAGGATTTGAGGCATTGGGTGCGAAAGTTACCATTGACCATGGAATGATTATCGCAGAGGCAGAAGAATTAAGGGGAAGTCATATTTATCTTGATGTGGTTTCCGTAGGAGCAACCATTAATATTATGATGGCGGCAGCTTTGGCAGAAGGAAAGACCATTATTGAAAATGCAGCCAAGGAACCACATATCGTTGATGTGGCGAACTTTTTAAACAGCATGGGTGCCAATATTAAGGGTGCTGGAACAGATGTGATTCGAATCCGTGGGGTGAAGGAATTACATGGAACAGATTATTCCATTATTCCGGACCAGATTGAAGCAGGTACTTTTATGATGGCAGCAGCAGCTACCAAGGGTGATGTTTTAATTAAGAATGTCATTCCAAAGCATTTAGATTCCATTTCTGCGAAATTAGTGGAAATTGGTGCATATGTAGAAGAATTTGATGATGCAGTACGTGTTGTTTCAAAAGAAAGAATGAAGTCAACCCAGATAAAGACTTTGCCATATCCGGGATTTCCTACCGATATGCAGCCACAAATGGCAGTCACTTTAGCACTTTCAGAGGGTACCAGTATCATTTCCGAAAGTATTTTTGAAAACCGTTTTAAGTATGTAGATGAATTATCCAGAATGGGTGCGAAGATTAAGGTAGAAGGGAATACAGCTATTATTGATGGAGTGGAATCCTTCGCAGGAGCTAACGTAATCGCACCGGATTTACGTGCAGGTGCGGCTTTGGTTATCGCAGGTCTATGTGCCAACGGGGTTACATTGATTGAAAAAATTGAATACATTCAGCGTGGATATGAAGATTTTGAAGGAAAGGTTCGTGCTTTGGGTGGAATTATGGAGAAAGTAGAAACCGAGCAGGAAATTAAGAAATTCAGATTTCAGCATGCTGGATAAGATTTTCGAGTTTGTTCTGAATCATGAAAAAACTTCATAGAATAAGAGTAAAGTAAGATTAGGTGTATAAAAAATATGAAAGTATGGAAAAAGCTTATCACCTGTTTTACCTTACTCTTTTTTTTGTTTGTATTGGTTTCCTGTGATAAGGAAGAAGAGGGAGAAAAGGAAAAACTGGATTTTACTATTTGCGATGAAAAACAGATTCCGGATGAACTTAAGGAAATTTTGGAGGAAAAAAAGGAAACTGTCTTTAAACTGACTTTTGCCACAAAGGATTATTTGTATGTGGCAATTGGATATGGGGAGCAAAATAGAAGTAATCTGGATATTGTAGTGGAGGATTTCAGCCTTGGGAAAAATGCGATTTATGTAAAGACACAATTAGTGGGAAAAGATGAAGAGGACAAAGAAATCGTAACGTATCCTATCATTGTATTAAAATGTCCCTATATGGATTTACCCGTAGTATTTGAGTGAAAAAGAAGTAGAAAGGAAAAAAGAAGTAGATGGAGAATAGACATATTTAAGAAGGTATTTCATAGAATGATACAAGGCTGAATCGAATAGAAAGGGGATTATTATGGAGTTACTGAAAAATAAAATTGCAACTTGTGTGAAAAGAGGAGAAAAGATAGTCCAGATTACTTTGGATGATGATTATAATGTGTCAGATACCAAATTGGATATTGATAAAGTTATTGATAGCAGCGGTCAGATTATATTGGATGACATTGAAGTAATGGCAAATAAGATTAGAGTGAAGGGTGAACTGAGCTTTTGCATTTTATATCATACCGGATTTTTGGAAAAACCGATTGATGCCATGGAAGGAAAGCTTCCTTTTGAGGAAATGATACATATGGACGATATTCTTCCTACGAATCAATGTCAGATTATTTGGGAAATCGAGGATTTAAATGTTTCTGTGATTAATTCCAGAAAGATATCTTTACGGGCATTGGTGGAATTAAAGGCAATGGTCTTTGAACAGGAGGATATGGACATCACTTATGATATGGAGGAAAAAGAGGGCATTGAATGTCTTTATAAAGATTTTCCAATCAGCAGTTTAATTGTACATAAAAAGGATGGAATCCGTTTAAAACAGGAGATTGAACTGGCATCTTCCAAGCCAAACATGAGTAATCTGGTGTATAAAAATGTAAGATTGCAGAATTTTGAGTCGAAGCTTCTGGATGGAGAAATCAGTATTAAGGGTGATTTATCCTTTTTCTTTATTTATCTTGGAAACAAGGAGCATATTCCGGTGCAATATGTGCAGCAGGATATTACGTTTTCGGAGAAGTTAAAGGAGCCTTTATGCAAAGAGGATATGACATGGGAAATCAGTGCAAAAGTGGGAAATATGCAGGCAGACATCAAGAATGACAGTGATGGGGAAGAAAGAATCATTTTTACGGATGTGATGCTGGATTTATATATTAAGATTTACGAGGATACGAATATGCGTCTGCTTTGGGACACTTATTCCAAAGAAGAGCAAATCGATAATGTAATGGAAGAGTTTCCATTTGAAAGTCTGATTACGAAAAACCATGCAAAAACGAAAATCAGTCAAAGAGTGGGAGTGAAGCAGTTAAAAGGCAGGGTTTTAAGTGTGCTGAATATGGATGGTACCATAAAGATTGATAATATTGTAAGAAAAGAAGGAACCATCGGTGTAGAAGGCGCTGTGATTGGCAGAATGATGTGCCTGACAGAAGATGATAAACGCCCAATTCAGACGGAACCTGTCATTATGCCTTTTGAATATGATATTGAAGTATCCGGAATCCGCGAACAGCACGTGGTAAATCTGGTACCTTCCCTGGAGCAGGTCAATGCCATAATGTTAGATGGAAATGAGGCAGAATGTAAAGCCTTTATCAGTTTCAGTATTTTGGCTTTTGAACCGAAGAAGGCAAGAACCATTATTGAAGTAAAAAGAAGTCCTTTTGATTTGGAAAAAAGAAATAATATGGCAGGAATGATTGGGTATACGGTGAAGCCGGAGGATACTTTGTGGTCCATTGCCAAAAATTATTTTACCACAGTGGAAAGACTAAAGGAATTGAATCATTTAAAATCCGATGAGGTAAATGCAGGAGAAAAATTATTGATTATGAAGTAAACAGGTAACTGTTCATGTGTGAACAGTTACTTAAACCGCCATATTCGAAAAAATTTATATGATATGTCATGAATGATTGAGGATGAATTCGAAGGTAGATGATAGAAATCTAATAGTTTTAATTGGAGGGGAGAAGGTTGCTGGAAAAACTGAGAGAGGTATATGAGCAGTATGATTTTGAAGTGGAGAAAATTCTTCGGGGACGAGGAGGGTATATTCTGTATACTTCAAAAGGATTAAAACTTTTAAGAGAGTATGAAGGCTCTGTAGGAAAGCTGGATTTGGAGGCTAAAATTAAAAATAAGCTGAAGGAGGAAGGGTTTCTTTATGTAGATGCTCCTGTTCTTACAAAGGAGGAGGAGTATCTTGCTTTTGATAAATATCAGAACGCATATACCTTGAAGGAATACTATGAGGGAAAAGAATGTAATTTAAAGAATATAGAGGATATGAAGATTGCAGCGGGCAATCTTGGAAAGTTGCATCAAAGTTTTATGAAAATCAGTGATTTATGGGAACGAAAAGAATGGGAAAGTTTGTCTTTCGTAATGCAGCGTAGAAATCAGGAATGTAAGAGAGTAAAAAATTATATTCGTTCCTTAAATGCAAAAAATGAATTTGAAAACTTATTTTTGGCAAATGTAGATTATTTTTATCAGCAAGGTGAGGAAACGAGAAAAAAACTGAGTGAGTTGGAACAGACTACCAAGGGGAGCAGGGAAGGGATTTGTCATGGAGATTATAATCAGCATAATGTAATCTTTAAGGATAAAATCCCCTATACCATTAATTTTGAGAAAATGCAGTATGGAAACCAATTGACGGATTTATATCATTTTTTAAGAAAGGCTTTGGAGAAGAATAATTATTCCAGTTATGTTAGAAAGAATATATTAAATGCTTATTCCAAGGAAAGTCGGTTAAGGAAAGAGGATTATTTATATTTATATTATATGTTATCTTACCCGGAGAAGTTTTGGAAGATTACCAATCGGTATATGAATGGAAGAAAGACCTGGATTCCGCCGAAAAATATTGAAAAAATGCAGCAGGTAATTCAGGGAGAAAAAGAGAAAAAGAGATTTTTAGAGGAATTTGAAGCAGATTATTTTTAAGGAAAATTGTGTGTAACTGTAGTAGCACGAAGAGTTAGTATTTGATATTTTGTCAAAAGAATAGTATAATAGTAACAGTTTTTGTTTCATTGGTAATGTAGACAGTAACATATCGGTTTTTTCAGGAAAGTCCGATGGGCGAAGCAAAAATCAGAGTCACGAAATGGAGGATAATGTGAAAAAGACTTATTTACTATTATGTATTCTTTTGATTTCTTTGTTCTTAGCCGGATGTGGCGAAAGTCGTAAGAAGGAAACTACGACGCAGGAAGAAATCGTAATAGAAGAAGCCACTCCGGTTAGCTTTTTGGGAACTTTGATTTCTAAGGATTTAAGTTCCAATGTATTGACATTTATTGATGTGAAAAGTGATGAGGAAATAAAATTATTTTATTCCGGTGGTGTGGATTTAAAGAATCAGTACGGAAAAATTATCTCGATTGGACAGGTGGAATTAGGACAGATTTTTGAGGTGGAATATCAGGAAGAGTCAGATAAGATTCAAACCATGACAATAAGTGGTGATTGTTTTGAATTAAAGAATATTCAGAAATTTTCCTGGGACAAGGATAATAAATCCATTGAAATTGCCGGGGAACTTTATAAGTATTCGGATGCAGTATTTTTAACCGGTAGTAAGGGTATGTTAAAGTTTGAGGAATTGGATTCTAGTGACGTGATTACTGCCAGAGGAGTAAACGGAAAGCTTTGCTCTATTGTGGTGGAGCAGGCTCATGGATTTTTGATTTTGGAAAATTACGATACTTATATCGGCGGAATGGTTTCGATTGGGAAGGAAAGCTTTCCGGTGGAAGAAGATATGAAACTTTCTATTGCAGAAGGTACCTATGAAATGGTAATATCGAAGGGCGACTATAGTGGTAGTAAGAAAATTGTGATTTCTCCTTATGAAGAAACCAAGGTTAATCTTTCGGATATTCAGATTTTACCGAATAAAACCGGTGTGGTGAAGATTAAGGTGCAGGTAGAGGATGCAAAAGTCTGGATTGATGGAAAAAGTGTTGACATTAAGGAGGAAATTGCTTTATCCTATGGTAAGCATCAGATAAAAATTACCAGGGATGGTTATGAAAATTTCAATGATACATTGACAATTGACACTCCTTATATTATATATAAAGTAGACCTTGCTGAGGAAGACAAGAATGAGGAGGCAACTACCAGTGTAGAGAAATCTACGGAGGAGTCGGATTCAAAGGAGGATTCCGAAAGTAGTACTGAAAAGAAGAGTTCTACTGCGGAAGATACAGAGGAAGCAGACAGCGAGGAAGAAAACTCAAATTCTGATACAGAAAGTAATTAAATAGTTACTGTTCATGTGTGAACAGTAACATTAAATATGCAATTAAAAAGCACTCTTTGGTGTTTTTGATAAAAATAAGTAAGAAAGATTTTAGGAGGACAGAATGGACTACAAGAAGATGTATGAAGAATGGTTGACAAATCCATGCTTCGATGAAGAAACGAAAAAGGAACTTGCTTCTATTAAGGAAGATGAGAATGAAATTAAGGAAAGATTCTATACAGATTTAGAGTTTGGTACTGCCGGATTAAGAGGAATCATTGGTGCAGGTATCAATCGTATGAATATCTATGTGGTGCGTAAGGCAACTCAGGGTCTTGCAAATTACATTAAAAAGCAGGCTAAGACCGATAAGGGTGTTGCCATTGCTTACGATTCCAGAAGAATGTCACCGGAATTTGCAAAGGAAGCAGCACTTTGCCTTGCAGCAAACGGAATTAAGGTATATATTTTCGAATCATTACGCCCAACACCGGAATTATCTTTTGCAGTAAGAGAATTAGGTTGTGTAGCAGGTATTAACATTACCGCAAGCCATAATCCTCCAGAATATAACGGATACAAGGTATACTGGGAAGATGGCGCTCAGATTACCCCTCCTCATGATAAGGGAATTATGGGAGAAGTAAAGGCAGTGACAGATTATGCAGCCTGCAAAACCATGAAGGAAGAAGATGCAGTGGCAGCAGGACTTTACCAGGTAATTGGTGCTGAAATCGATGATAAATACATTGAAGAATTAAAGAAACAGGTCATTCATTGGGACAGCATTAAGGCAGTAGGAAAAGATTTAAAAATCGTTTATACTCCACTTCATGGAACAGGAAACATTCCTGCCAGAAGAGTGTTAAAGGAATTAGGTTTTGAAAATGTTTATGTAGTAAAGGAACAGGAATTACCAGATGGGGAATTCCCAACCGTAGATTATCCAAATCCAGAAGATAAGAAGGCATTTAAGCTTGCTTTGGAATTAGCCCAGGAAGTAAATGCAGATTTAGTATTAGCGACTGACCCGGATGCAGACCGTCTTGGTGTTTATGTAAAGGATACCAATTCCGGAGAATATATTACTTTAACCGGTAATATGTCAGGTGCATTGCTGGCAGATTATGAAATCGGACAAAGACAGGATTTGTACGGATTGCCAGAGGATGGAGCTTTAATTAAGACCATCGTTACTACGAATTTAACCGATGCCATTGCAAAGCATTATGGTGTGAAGTTAATTGAAGTATTAACAGGATTTAAGTTTATCGGACAGCAGATTTTGAACTTCGAACAAAGTGGAAAGGGACAATATCTGTTCGGATTTGAAGAAAGTTATGGATGCTTAATTGGTACTCATGCAAGGGATAAGGATGCTATCGTTGCTACTATGGCACTTTGTGAGGCAGCAGCTTATTATCGTACTCAGGGCAAGACTTTATGGGATGCCATGATTGAAATGTATGAAAAGTATGGTTATTATATTGATGATATCCAGACTATTACCTTAAAGGGTATTGAAGGCTTAGAGAAGATTCAGGAAATCTTAAGCACATTAAGAGAAAACACACCTGCTAAGATTGGTAAATATGAAGTTCTTTCTGCAAGAGATTATCAGTTGGATACCATTAAGGATATGAAGACAGGTAAGGTAACTCCTACAGGACTTCCTGCTTCTAATGTATTATATTATGACCTTTCTGACGATGCGTGGTTATGTGTAAGACCTTCCGGTACTGAACCAAAGGTAAAATTCTACTATGGTGTGAAGGGTGAGAACTTAGAAGATGCAAAGGCTCTTTCAGAAGAATTAGGAAAAGAAGTTCTTGCAATGATTGATAAGATGCTGTAATACGTAATTATAAATAAAAAACAGGCAGGCGGCGGTTGACGCCGTCTGTTTTTCATGGTGCACCTTGTGGCGCACGTTTCTATATGAATAGATTAGGGAAGGAATTTAAAATCATGGAAAAGAAAAATCTTGTAGTTCTTTTTGGCGGACAGTCTTCAGAGCATGAAGTGTCCTGTATTTCAGTAGTGACAGTAATTGAAAGCGTTGACACAGAAAAATATGACATGACTTTTGTAGGAATTACAAAGCAGGGACAATGGCTAAAAGTAGATTCTGTGAAACAGATTCAGGATGGAACCTGGAGAGATTCTAAGATAAGTGCCGTAATTTCACCGGATGCTACCAGAAAAGAGCTTATTATAAAAGAGGGAGATAGCATAAGTTCTAAGAAGATTGATGTGGTATTTCCTGTATTGCATGGTTTGTATGGAGAAGATGGAACCGTTCAGGGATTACTGGAGCTTGCTAAGATTCCATATGTAGGTTGTGGTGTATTGGCTTCCAGCGTTTCCATGGATAAGTTATATACGAAAATCGTGGTGGATACCTTAAATATTCGTCAGGCGAAGTATATTGGAATCCGAAAGGGTGACTGGAAGGGAAAAGATGCAGTAATTGCTAAGATTGAAGAAGCATTTTCTTATCCTGTGTTTGTAAAGCCTTCCAATGCAGGTTCTTCTAAGGGTGTTTCCAAGGCGAACAACAGGGAGGAATTGGTGGTAAGCATTGAGGAAGCCTTCTGTCATGATAAGAAGGTATTGGTGGAAGAAACCATCATAGGAAGAGAGTTGGAATGTGCAGTATTAGGCGGCAATGAAGTGAAAGCTGCCAGCGTAGGGGAAGTATTGGCGGCTTCTAATGCAGCTTTCTATGATTTTGATGCAAAATATAATAACCAGGAATCCAAGACCGTCATTGACCCTGAACTTCCAGAAGGAAAGACAGAGGAAATTCAAAAGGCAGCAGTGGAAATTTTCAAGGCTGTGGATGGATTTGGACTATCCCGAGTGGACTTTTTCCTGGAAAAGGATACTAATGAAGTAGTATTTAATGAGATTAACACTATGCCGGGATTTACCTCTATTAGTATGTATCCAATGCTTTGGGGTGCAAAAGGCGTAGACAAAAAGGAATTGGTTCAGACATTACTTGATTTAAGTTTAGAGAGGGAATAAGATTGAATAATTTGCTTGATATGGAGAAAAAAATGGATGCTCCCATCGGTGTATTTGATTCCGGAGTGGGCGGGCTTACGGTAGTAAGGGAAATCATCCGCCAGCTTCCAAATGAGAACATCGTATATTTTGGTGATACTGCAAGGGTTCCTTATGGTGGAAAGTCAAAGGACACTATATTGAAGTATTCTAGTCAGATTGTGCGTTTTCTGACTTCTAAAGATGTGAAGGCTATCGTGGTTGCCTGTAATACTGTAAGTGCTTTGGTTTTAGATGAAATCCAGAGTGAAGTGGATGTTCCTGTGATTGATGTGGTACGTCCCGGTGCTAAAATGGCAGTGGAATTTACTAAAAATCATCATATTGGAATTATTGGAACGCAGGCTACCATTAAAAGTGGAAAGTATAATTCCTATATTCGTACCATAGATCCATCTATTACGGTGGTAAGTAAGGCTTGTCCATTGTTTGTGCCTTTGGTGGAAGAGGGGCTTATCGAGGACAGGGTGACGGATGATATCGTAGGAAGATATCTGCAGGAATTAAAGGAGTACGATATCGATGCTTTGATTTTAGGATGTACTCATTATCCGCTGATTCGAAATGCCATCGGAAGATATATGGGTGAGGGAGTGAAACTGGTAAATCCTGCTTATGAAACTGCAAAGTCGTTAAAGGCATTGCTGGAGGAAAAGGGCATGAGGAATCAGAAAGAGGAAGCCAGCCGGTATGAATATTATGTATCGGATGGGAAGGATAAGTTTGTGAACTTTGCAGATAGGGTGCTGCCTTTGCAGGTGGAGCATATCGAAGCCATTAATATTGAGAATTTTTAGAGGGCGTGAGTAAACTACTGAAAGGAGTGTGAAAAATGCAAAAGGTTTTTAATACAACAGCGGCTTGTATTCCTGAGGAGCATTACATGGTGGATATTAGTGACCGGTTAAAGGAAATTAAAAGTTTAGTGGACTCTGGGAAATATTTTACCATAAACAGGGCAAGGCAGTATGGAAAAACAACAACGCTTATGGCATTGCAACGATATTTGCAGAATGATTATTATGTTGTATGGATGGATTTTCAGACTTTTGATGATGCGAAATTTAAGGATGGAAATGTATTTTCCAGTGCCTTTGCCAGTTCTTTTTTCAGGGCTTTAAAAATGAATCGACCGGTAATGAATGAGGAGTTTGAAGTAGCTTTAGATGCACTGAAAAAGAGTGCAGATGTTAGAAATGATTTTTTCACACTAAAAGAATTATTTGAGGAATTGAGTGATATTTGTGCGGCTTCTCATAAGCCAATCGTGTTGATGATTGATGAGGTGGACAGTGCAACCAACAATCAGGTGTTTATGGATTTTCTTGCGCAACTTCGCGCCCAGTATATTAAGCGGTTTCAGCAGACGACGTTTCAATCCGTCATTTTGGCGGGGGTATATGATGTGAAAAATTTAAAACGCAGAATACGTTTGGATGAGGAACATAAATATAATAGTCCATGGAATATTGCAGCAGATTTTAAGGTAGATATGAGTTTTTCGAAGGATGGAATCGCCGGGATGTTACAGGAATATGAAGGGGATTATCATACGGGAATGAAGGTAGATGAAATGGCAAAGTTGCTGTTTGATTATACTTCGGGATATCCTTTTTTAGTTTCAAGATTATGTCAGTTGATGGATGAAGATATCAGTGTAAAGGAAGGCTTCGGTTCGAAAAAAGAAGCATGGACAAGGAATGGCTTTCATGAAGCGGTAAAGATGGTCTTAGCAGAACATAATACATTGTTTGAGTCACTTAGTGAAAAGCTGGTAAGTTATCCTGAACTGAATGATATGTTACATTCTTTGCTTTTTACAGGGAAATCCATTGTTTATAATTATTATGAATCTTCTATGAATATTGCTACCATGTTCGGGTTTGTGAGGAATCAAAATGGTTTGCTTTTGATTGCAAATCGTATTTTTGAAACGTGGTTATATAATCTGTATTTATCAACGGCAGATATGCAAAGCAGGGGTACATGAAATCATAGTGGGAGATAAAGTGATTATTGAAGCAGTAGTGTAAGGGAAAAACAACTTGGCAGAAGTAGATTTATTTGTTAGAAATATGCAACTAGCAGAATGAATCTATGACTATCAGGTTGTTTTTCTTTTTTGGATATTTGACCAAGTCAAGAAAAAAATTCTACTAAATTTTGCAAACCGTGCCTAGGAGAGTGCAAAGTGTGCCACATGTATTGAAAAAAGAATAAAATCAGTTATTATGCAGGTAAGGATGTGATGAAATGAGTGAAAAAATATCCGGCATAATAACTGATTTTTTATTGCGGAAAAATGTGATAAAGGAAGAAGAAAAAGAAATTTATTATTATG
>JAFQCI010000077.1 GCA_017416505.1 Lachnospiraceae bacterium | reverse complement strand
TTGCCCCATAACAAACACAAATAATAAATTCCCTTTGCATATCCCTTTAGATAACAGAACGCAAACAACCGGAGTTATTTTATGCGAACACGTCAAGGCATTAGACCTTAACGCAAGACCGCATACGGTTATAGAGCAGCTCCCAAAGGAGATTTTGACAAAGGTAATAAATGTTGTGTTTTCAGAAATCGAACAAATTTAGAAACAAAAGCGGCTGTTACAGGCCGCTTTTGTTCGTTTTAAGCCTGTTTAATATAAAACTCGCATGATAGCCTCAAAAACGATTTAAGAGCCGTTTTTGAGCCTCTGACACCCATTAACACATACGCATATCTTTTGGAACGCAAGACAGCGGTTTTGTGTGATAAAAGGCCATTTCCCAATATCCTGTTCTAAAATTCATTCTTAACTTTCTTTCGAGCATAACATTATACTTTTTATGTTCTTTTGCCCACTCATTATTTTCTATCATAGCAGCATAACCGCTTGGATAACCGGCAGTAATTCCTATTTTTGTAATAAAGAAATCTCCGTTTTCGTCTTTTTCAAACAATTCCTCTGTTATTTGTTTTCGTGCAAGTTCTTCAGTAAAATCTATTGTGTACGGACTCTGCAGAACTGTCTCCCATAAAACAATTTTATGATTTTTTCTGTTTATTCTGTATGTATAGTCACGCTCTGATGAAGAACATACAACATACCCTGTATGCTCTTTTTTTGGTTTTAATTTTCTGTCAGCGTTCGTACGTTCCCGGTTAATCCTCAAAAGATTTTCATTCAGCCCACGTTGGTATTCGATTTCAGCATTTGCTGCAGCAAGCTCCTTTTTAGTCTTTTCCACTTGCTCATCAGCAGTTTTGTATGCCTCATTTATTTCCCTTTTTGCCTCAACATTTGCTCTATCTATATTTTTTCGGGCTTTTTCTTCTGCTTCACTTTTCCCGGCTTTCGCTACCCTCAATTCTGTTTCTTGGTTGTTATATTCTTTCCTGGTCAAAATTGCATATTCCCATTCAGGACTTGAATACCCTCCCTGTACCTCTTTATATCCAAAAGGTGTTTTTTTCACATATTCAGCCATTGTCGCACCTCCTTACAATCCTCTGAGGTAATTTGTAGCAAAAACTTCTGCTCTATTATGTCCGAGAGCTTTACTGCACATTGTCATAGCAGCTCTATCAAGTTTTCTCTTTACCTCGTCCTTTCTGCAGGTGTAAACATCGCTCTGGAATCTTCTGCCCGTTCCCTTATTTATTTTGTCATAAGGAATATCCTCTATTTTCCTTGCGTTTGTATTATATACCGCAGTTGCATACTCTGCTCTGTAGTTGTGAATATCCGCAGCGCTGTGTACGTGCTGCCACACTTTTTCATCTTTCGGTGTTCTTGTCATTCTGTCAACTATCCGTTTTTGGTGTTCTACCGAAATCGGACTATATCGTTCTCTGCCTCCCTTTCCTCTCCGAACATGAACATAGTATTCTTCTTTAAAGTACCTTGTATCTTTCAAAATTTCTAACTGCTTATTATCTGCAGCCGTTCTCTTTTCTTCCGGTATGCTCTCCAGCTTTGTTATTTCTGCCTCAATTTCGATTTTGGTTATTATATCTCCGCCCTTGAGTGCCGATAATTCACTTCGTCTCAAGCCTGTTCCTTTGCAAAAATTTACAAGTTCTTCATTGTTTTTTTCTGAAAAATGCCGGTCTCTTTTCGCAGGTCCTCTACTTCTCTTTATATCTTCCCGGCGCCGTTTTGGTGGTTGGTAATAATCTTCATCATCAGGAATAATGCCATAGAGCTTCCCCAGCGCTTTCGCCTCGAGGTGCATCGTAGAAGCAGACAACCCTTGTGCCTCTCTTTTATATAGCCACTCATTTACATATTTTTTTGCACTTTTTAATGTCGTGCATTTCGGATCGGTTTCCTGCACATACTTAATAAAATATTTTATATGTTTCCAATAACTCTTATAGGTGTTAAAAGAAAATATTTTGCCCTGGTCAGTTCCATTCTTCATAGCCTCCTTTTTGCTTTCGCCAAAGGATTGCATACTTGTCAACTTATCGTATGCTTGCTGATGAAGAGTTTTAGAATAAGATTTGTTTTTTCTTCCCATCAGAAAAACCTCCTTTCTCTGATGTTCAAATGGTGTTAAAGCTAAAGCCGCCTCCTGCAAGAATTAAATCCTCTGCATTCAGCAAAATACACTTTTTAAGGTCTTATGTGTGACCGGTTTGGAATTAAATTCCGACACTTTTTCTTCTTGCTTATGTGTGCAGCCTTATTTATTATTTTAATCACTTTCTACGGCAGTTAAGGTTCTGTC
>JAFQCI010000076.1 GCA_017416505.1 Lachnospiraceae bacterium | reverse complement strand
TTTTTTCAACATATGAAACCTCCTTACTATAAGATAGCAGTTACAATCTTATAGTAAGAAATGCCGATAAATATATAAAGTGTTACAATACCAGTATTTTAGAAGTCTGAATATCGGCATTTTTTAAATATCGGCATATGGGGAATCGAATCCTCATTTAGAAAACTTAAATATACCATTGGGTTGAGCAATTTTCATTCATATAAACCGGAATATATTAAGCAGGAAATTTATTCAAGAATCATTTTGTACAATGTAACAGAGACCTTCATTAATAATACGATTGTTGAAACACATGATACCAAACACAGCTATAAGGTAAATTTCACCGTAGCTGCACATATAAGTAGAATCTTCCTTCGTTTAACAACAAAGGAAGATTCCATGGAAGTTATGAAAATCCTTGCGTCTGAACTAATCCCCATTAGAGACAGCCGCCAGTACCCGAGATTAAAAACAGCTCACTTCCGAAAACCTCGATATTTTATATACAGAGCAGCTTAAGAAATTTCATAACAGGTTATAATTATACCATTTTTTGAAACAGATGTGAATCTGTTTATTTGTCATACCATAAAATATCTACAAGTTTTCCAAAATATTTGATGTTTGAGAAAAACTTATAGTTTTCGTAGATTATCTAAATTTACATCTTTATATCAAAGAAATAGCATTGTGTAGTCGAAAATTATCTAAATGACATTGAACTGTGAATAGTAACGAGTATATACTTCAATATGATAAAGTCCTTTTTTTTGTACATATAAAAATTTATACTGGAATCAAGGTAGGGAAATAACTTACTTTTGATTCCTTTTTTATTAAACAAAACAGACAGGGGATGAATTTATGTGTGATTGGAATGACAATGGTAAATACGATATGGAAGATGCATTTATCAACTATCATATTTATAAATCAATTTCTAAAAATGAACAAAATAATAGTAATAATAATGGAAATGGTTGCTTGGCTATGATGGTATTGGCTATCTTTGCAATGCCAATCGCAGGTATCTATCTTTTAGCTGCTGGCAAAAGTAGTGATCAAAGATTTTTAGGATTAGCACTTTTTATTGTTTCGATTATTGTATATGCAAAGTTTGGGATGATTTGATCAAAAGGGAGAGATATGTGGAAAGATTCGGATATTGGATAAAGAAGTTTTTCAATTGGAACTTTAGTTATTGCAGTAAATTTTGTGTTACATGTAGACATTATGAAACATGTAAAAATGATAATGTATTAAGTTAAGGAGAGTATTATGGCCAGATTACAAAAGAAAGCGGAAAATATGATGGAGATATCTTTTTTAGAGGAATTATTAAAATTGTTCGATGAGATGGAACAACAAAATGATGAGGAAAAGGAAATATCCCATTCGAAGATTATGGAAATGCTTGATGCAAAATGTGAAGAATTAGAGAAAAAAATTGAAAGATTGAAGAACAGTAATAATGGAAAGAGTTGGAATTTTATAAAAGAGAAGGAAAGTGATGTATTTGTTGAAGATGATATTATTTTGTTAAGAAATTGTAAAGATTCAGAAAAGGAAAAATATATTCAGATAAAGAAAGAAAATACAGATACGCCTGATTATTATGATAATGAAAGTGCATCAGATATTGCCTGGAATTCTTTTAAAGAAGAACATACTTTTTGTTGTTCTGTTATCAGAAAAAGTGACAATGAATTCATGGGGTATATCTCTATAAAAGACACACGTTCTAATTTATGGGAAATCGCCATTGAATTATTGAAAGAGTATTGTCATAAGGGATATGGTAGTACAGTTATTTCATTATTTTTACCAGCTATATCGAAGATAACGAATAAGACACAGTTTCAAGCTTTGGTGGAAACCGATAATATTCCGAGTCAATTGTTAATGGAAAAATTAGGTGCTAGATTAATAGACATTTATGATTATACATTTCAAGGGGATGAAGATGCTGCTACCGCTTTTGAAGAGAAATATTTAGCTGAGATTACGGAACGAATGGTAATGCTGGCTGAACAAATTCAAGTGGAACCAAGAAAAATGCTAAGTCATGTGTTAGATTATAGATTTTTTTTAGAAAATGGGAAAATACGAAATAGGAGCAGGAGGAATGACTTGTATGAGAATAATTGAGAAAGGAACGGAAAATACAATGGAATCAGATTTGTTTGAAAAAGATCAAACGATATTTGTGGAAGATGAAAAATATTTGCTTAGTAAGTATGAAGTTTCAGATCACGATTTGTTTTTTAAAGTATGGGTTGATGTTTTTGAAGATTCTATTGTGGAGATGTGCAATTAGACAAAGATAACGAAACGGAATATCATTTTTATATGCAACTGATGGATGATACTGAGATTAATGGATTTGGAACAGAATTATTTGCGATTGTATATGAAAATAATACTAAAGAAAAAATGTACAGAAAATCAAGTAATGATTAGTAAAAAAGATGAATTATAGGTAAAAATTTAATAGTATATAGAATTCTTTTTTGGTATAATGGAAGAAATAGATTACAGATATTAAGACTTCGCTGATAATGGAGTTTCAGGAGGCAGAAATGGATAAGTTTCAAGAACTAAAAAGTAGTTACGATAAAGTAATAAATACAGTTTGCCAATATAATCCTAGTGCTAATAAGACGATGATAGGAAAGTTTCTTGTTAGTATCAGTTTGCGTATGTGGTCATGTAATTCTTTTTATGCAAAAGAATATGGTGAGGCAATTAAAATACTAACAGGAAAAGAGTACACGATGGAGCAAATTCTCACAGCGATGTCTTGTTGTGGTGAAGAAAAACGGGAACTATTAACCCCTGTTTTCCTAAGAGATATTGATAAGCCAGCAAAGCAGAAAGAAGTTATCAATTGTATTGGAGACTTTTTGGCTGCAATTGCATTGATAAATGGAGATTTTACAATTCTTGAAGCAGATTGTTGGACTAAAACCATGGATACATTAGTTGAACAGTGCCTGAAGCCTGCAGATGAAGATTTTAAATTGAAGTTTGTACCAGATCATAATATTACGGAACTCAATGAAAACGGTTATTATAAAACGCCGGAAAAAGAGAAAGAATACTATAGAAATGAGACAGAGAAAAAGAATCCGGGATTATTAGAATTTGTAAATAAAAAAGTTACGGAAATGAATGAAGAATACGAATCAGATGAAATTGAAACGGTTAGTGATAATATAAGCAATCTTAATGATAAGGTTGATGCAATTATTAATGCCATTAATACGGTAAGTAAGGAAAATGACAATATGGAGCATGCCGCAGTTAGTACACCGGATAATGATAAAACGTTGGATGAATTATTACAAGAATTAGATAGTCTGGTTGGCTTAGAAAAGGTAAAGAAAGATGTACATAGTCTTTTGAATTTTATTAAGGTTGCAAAGATTAGAAAGAAAAAGGGGTTAAAGGTGCCTACTATTTCGTATCATTTAGTGTTTACTGGTAATCCGGGCACTGGAAAGACCACTATCGCACGTTTGATAGCACAACTATATTATAAGATGGGAATTTTGGCGAAGGGGCAACTTGTGGAAACAGATAGAAGCGCATTGGTAGCCGGATATTTGGGTCAGACAGCTATTAAGACTCAAAAAGTAATACAGGAAGCCTTAGGCGGAGTTCTATTTATTGATGAGGCATATGCGTTGGTTGGAGAAGGAGAGGACAGTTATGGAAAAGAAGCAATTGAAACTCTCTTAAAAGGAATGGAAGACCATAGAGATGATTTGGTTGTGATTGTGGCCGGTTACGATGAATTGATGCATAATTTTATTGATTCTAATCCAGGGCTTCGTTCACGTTTTAATAAATTTTTTCATTTTCCGGATTATGTTGGAGAGGATTTGTTGAAAATATTTGAGCGTTTTTGTTCAAACAATGGATATTGTATTAGCGACGAAGTGGCTATGAAGTTATTGGAGCAGTTTCGTAATATGTACGAAAACCGACAGGAGCATTTTGGAAATGCACGTACTGTAAGAAATATGTTTGAAACTGCAATTTGTTGTCAGGCAGATCGTATTGCGTCATTACCTGAAATGTCAGAAGAGGATTTGATTGTATTAACAGATAGTGATATTCAGCAAGCAGTAGAGGAGGAATTATCATGCTAGAACAGACTTACTCTAAATGGCTTGAAAAAGAAGTACTTTCAATCAAATATGCGTTACTGGTTGTATTAGAGAAACGTGACAAATTACTATATGTAGAAGGACCTGCACTCAGAGAAGAATATATGCAGAAAATAGGTGTGTATGAGGAACAGGTATTGAAAGTAGAATTAGAAGTTACCTTGGCCGAGAAAAAGAAGCAGTTAATTCAGACTGCTATCAATAGACGCGAACCAGTTGATTTAGAAGCAATAGAAAAGCAATTGGAAGAAGAACGCAAAAATCAATTAGAACAATTGAATCAAAATTATAAAAGAGATTCTTTACAAAGTAATCTTTCCAAGGAGGAACGAGATGAATTGCAGAATCTCTATAAAGAGATTGTAAGAGATTTTCACCCAGAGGTACATAAGGATCTAACAGATTTTCAAAAGCAGTTATATAAGAGAGCTTTGGTATTATATCAGAAACAACAGTTAGAAGAATTACGGCTAGTACATGAAATGTTATATGCAAAAGATACAGAAGAGTTAATGTTTGAAATGTCAATCACGTCTGAAGTGAAACAAGGCGAAACATTAGAAATTGTAGAACAATTTATGGAGGATTATTCTCTGGCAAAAGAAGTGTTTGAATGTTTTGCTCCAATAGAAGAGGATGGTATTTTATTAAGTACAAAACAGCAATACGAAGCAAGAGAACAAGGAATTTGGTTGGAAATTGAGAAAATCAAGAGTAGTTTCCCGTTTATAGCGAAAGAAACTTTGCAGAATGAAGAAATGACAAAAGAATATTTAAAAACCTTAGAAAGTCGTATGAATTCATGTAACGAAAGATTGACGGACTTAAATGGACAAATTACAGAAATGTTAGGAGTGTAGGAGAATGTCAGAGTATATGTATCAAGAGAAAAATGACACATTACAAGCTGGCTTTTTTCAGAAAAATGTGTTTCAGAAAAAAGGTGTACAGATAAAAGTTCTTGAAACAGCCATTGCAGGGATGAATTTTCATATAGAAGGCGAGCAAGATGAACAGAACCTTGATGAGTTGATTCCGGGAACAGAATTGAAGCTTTATCGTGATGCTATGAATGAGTTTGATGAATGGGCAGTAGGTGTCTATTATGGAGAAGATGATTTGCTTGGTTACATAACACGATATAAAAATGAAACGATTGCACGTTTGATGGACTGTGGTAAGAAATTTATTGCCATTGTGGATGAGCCACGTGATGAGATGAACGACAAGAAACATAGGAATGCACCAACAGAACGTGGGGTTCCAATCTCGGTGTATATGGTTGAAGAGTAGGAGATGGAAAAATTTCAAGATTGCATTCATTAATAAAATATATTAGTGTAAATAGTTGTAGTTTGATAGATGCGTAAAACAAGGTGAAAAATGGTGAAACTGAATCAGATTAATTACCTAGATATACGAAAAAGCTATTTTGATAACCCAAGAGATGTTCATACTTTCCTGCTAACCAAGAAAATGCCTGTATGGTTTCATGTTATGGTAAAAGGTGATACTATTTATGTTGGATAACATAATATCTAATTGGTATATATTAATTTGATAAATTATAGGAGATGAGACTTGAAAATGGCTAAAGGAGATAAGTATATTGCACTTACTACGTATTTGAAAAATAGTGATAAGAATGTAGTGAAAATGAGTTTTAAAGAAATTGAAAGTGTTTTAGGAGAATGTCTACCAGAGTCCGCATACAAGTATCCGGCATTATGGGCTAATTCAGAATCACACTCTATTGCATTTGGCTGGATTGATGCTGGATATATGAGTCAAAATGTAAGCATTACTAATCAAACGATTGAGTTTGTGAAAAGGGACTATGTTAATAAAGAGACTATTTTAAAACCTAAAATGAAAATAGATGTCGAAAAAGAACCCTCGCTATCTATTGATGAAGCAATTCGTTGTATTCGTACATACTTTAATGAAACTGTTAAAGATAGCCATGGAAGATATCTGTCTTGGTGTCATTGTTATAATGCTTTTAAAACTTATAGAAATAATTGCGACGAAAATACTGTGGATTATTTAGCATTACATTTAGCTTTTTATTTGGCAAGCTGGGGAATGTACAGAGGTTCTTCCTTCCTATTACAGAAAGATTATAAAGTTCATATTGCTGTCGTAGAAATTATACTAGAAGAAAAGTATAATTCTTTATTAGGAATAACAGCTGAAAGCTTAATAGAAGAAAAAATGTTGGATTTATTGGAAGATGTAAGTGGTAGAATTCGACAGGCATATGCGAAAGAACAACCTTCTTTTGATGGATTTACTAATAATGCAACGGATACTTTAGTAACTAAGATTCTTTTAGGAACATTGGGTTGTGTTCCAGCCTATGATAGATATTATATTCAGACATTAAGAGAATATGGTATTTCGACCGGTGGATATGATAGAAGATCTGTAAGAGATGTTGCCAAATATTATTTAAGATATAAAGATGAATTTGAAAAAGTAAGAACAGAATTAAATGCATTCGGAATGGAATATCCTGTAATGAAAGTAATGGATATGTGTTTATGGCAAGTATCATATGAGAAAGATATTGATGAAAAAATCAAAAAAATATACAATTCATATTCTCAGCATTTCAATGGAGAAGATTTAAAAGATGATAAAGAATGAGAATATCTGATGCAGTTAAAAAGATAAAGAAATTTAGTATACTAAAGGAGTAATAAATTATGCATTTAGTATTTGTATACATAGAAAAGTTTAGAAATATTGAACGACAACAATATTTATTTGATAAAAGTTATGAAGTGGAGCTTTGTGAAAAGGAAAAAAGTAAGTATAAAATTGGGATATCAAAGAAAAAAGATCACTTTAATATAATGAAAAGGAATAATGTTGAAAATATATCAGTTGTAGTTGGCAAGAATGGAGCTGGAAAAACCTCTTATATTTTATCAATGGCAGAATTGTTGGAATCATTTGATGAATCAGCTTTCATTTTTATTTATGCTGATGGTGAAGATTTTTATATTGAATATAATCGTGTTTGGATTATGGATTTACAGGGTGAGTATTATGGATGGGATGAGAAGGAAACTTCGATTTGTAAGGTAAACTACAAGAAAAATAAGTTTAAAATGCTAGAAAAGAATAAGCCACGTAATGATAAAATGGCATATATTTTAGTAAGAAATAAAGTAAATGCACTAACACATTCGTATGCAAACATCATACATTCTAATATTGCAAGAAATGGGATGGAGTATTCTCAAAGAAGTATATATTACAAATTTGAATATTTATTTTATAAAAAAGCTCGAGCCAAGAAATTAAATAAAGATTACTTAGATGTGAAAATAGAATTAGATTCCAAAATGAGATATTTATCATTTGAAGATAGAAAAATACATTTAGTTCCAGAAAAATATCCAGGACAAAAATGTTTTTTTGAAAGTATGCCTTCTGGAACTGAATTATTTAAAGAAGCTTTTTTATTAAGGTTGGTAGAATGTATATTTTCTAATTTCCGAGAAATAGGAAGTGATGTGTTAAAAGACTATATTACAGAAATGGATAAAATTATTGAAAAATGTCAGTACGATGTAAAAAAGGCTAGTGAAAAATGGGATGATATTGTTAATGTTTTATGTGATGCGCATTCTGCATTAGTTAAGAATAATTATGCTAATATAACGGATACAGAGTTATGCTTCAGAAAATACCTGAACAAGATGAAACATTTAATTGAACTGATTCCCTTGGAGTGCATGAAAAAACCAACGAGAATCATAATTTCTTTTGATTTATTAGAAAAATCTCTTGATTTAAAAAATTGTTTAGAAGAAGTTTTTAAAGATTATGACAATAGGGATATTAACTTGGATTATAAAGGTTTAATAGAGTATGATATATTAGGGTTATCAGATGGCTATGAGTTTATTTCCAATTTGTATGGAGTAATTTATGCATGTTTCAAATTTTATGAACCTGAAAAAGGTCAGAAACTAGTATTAGTATTAGATGAACCTGATTGTTATATGCATCCAGAATGGAGTAGATGTTTTATAAATGACTTATATGATTTCTTATATATGGAGTTTAAGGATTTCTATTTTGAGGTAATTATATCAACACATTCACCATATATTTTATCTGATGTTCCAACAGACAATGTTATTTTTTTAGATAATGGAAGAATTAAAGAGTTACCAATAAATACATTTGGACAAAATATACATATGTTGTTGAAAAATTCATTCTTTCTAAATTCTACTATAGGTGAATTTGCTTTAAAAAGTATACAGGGATTGTTTGATGAATTAAAGTCATTACAAGGTTTTGATAATGTGGATGTGTCATATGAACGAAAGCAAGAATTTATGAATCGTATTACTATGATAGGAGAGCCCCTTATTCGTAGTAAATTGGAAAATCTTTACAAAGAATGTTTTCCAGAATGTAAGGATGAGGCAATTGTAGTTTTAAAGCAGAAAGTGCAGGAAAAAGATGATACAATTAAGGCATTAAAAAAAGAAATATTGAGATTAAAGGAAAGAATGAATGATTAAAATAGACGATAGTAAATTTGATTGGGAGATACTTGAAAAAATATATAATAAATTAACAATAAGAGTAATAGAAAAGTATTATATATATAAGAATACTAATAAGAAGAATAAACTTATTCTGTTATTTGAGAATGAATTTGGTACTACTTATGAGAAACAGAAAACAAAACTATATAATTTTCTTCTTTATTCAACAAAAAATGACATGTTAGATATAATCAACAAATTTAGCTTGGAAAAATATATGGATGATAAAAGTAAGATTGTTGGAGCGGTACAGAATTGTTCTTCCAAAACTATAATAAAGAACGTTATAAAAAATATTCGCAAAAAAGTCAATGTTAATGATATTGAATGGAGCTTATTTGAACAAGATTTTCTTGTCTTTATATCAAATATAGATGTGAATAAAAAATTCACAAAGACGTATAAAAACAATTTTTTATCAAATAGTAAGATTTATTCAAAATATACAGGTCAAGATGAACTTTTAGAATTTATATCATATGATAATATAACAGAAGAAGAGCGTAATCTATTATTAAGAGCAATGAATGTTAGGGTGTGTCCATATTGTAATCGGAGTTATATTTCAAATTATATCGTAGATGGTCATGGAAAAATAAAAGCAACTGCAGACTTGGATCACTTTTTTTTAAAATCTAAGTATCCGATTGTTTCAATGTGTTTACATAATTTCATACCTAGTTGTCCTATATGTAATTCTAGATTAAAAAAAGATAAGGATTTTGTATTGTGTGAACATATTTATCCTTATGATGAATCATTTAATTATGATGGGAGATTTGCACTTGATAATATAAATTTTATATATGGAAAAAAGCCTCAATATAGTATACATATTTCCGAAAACAGTGCCATTAAAGAAAAAATACGTCATTCGGTTGAAACATTTAAGATCAATGAGTTGTATAAAAATCATATAGATTATGTAGATGAGATTATTTCAAAAGCACAAATATACGGAAGTTCACAATTTGATGAATTTTTAGATAATTTTTCAGATATGTTTGAAAGTAAAGAAAAGCTTGAACGATTGGTTTATGGAAATTATTTAATGCATAATGACCAAGATAAACGACCATTAGCAAAATTAACACAAGATATTTTGAATGATTTAGGAATTCATAGTTTATAAATATGATAATGAATTGGTAATACCATAAAAGAGAAACTATTCATAAAATTGTTAGTTTAATTGTGAAAAAAATAACTGTATATAAACTAAAAATGTGGCTGATTCCTTCAGATGCGGTGAAACCAGTAGATGGCAGATTTAAAGTAAATAAGGAAGAAGAATAATTTGTTTCTACGGTGGATGTAAGTACAATAAGAGATTACGAGTGAAAGAAGGTACGGGAATTGATGGAGCTTATTGATAATGTCAATAAAACTTTAAAGGATGATTTGTCGGTTAGCATACAAAAAGATAGCAAAGTTTCTATAGCAGCAGCATGTTTTTCAATTTATGCATTTCAGGAGTTAAAAAGAGAACTTAAAAATATAGAAGAATTACGATTTATTTTTACATCTCCGACGTTTATAAAGGAAAAGACAAAAAAAGAGAAGCGAGAGTTTTACATACCAAGACAGACCAGGGAGCGTAGTTTGTATGGTTCTGAGTTTGAAGTGAAGCTTAGAAATGAAATGACCCAGAGAGCTATAGCAAAGGAATGTGCAGAATGGATTCGTAAAAAAGCCAAATTTAAGTCTAATGTTACCAATGAGAATATGATGGGATTCATGAATGTAGATTCTAACAGTTATATGCCAATTAATGGATTTACTACCATTGACCTGGGATGTGAGCGTGGAAACAATGCCTATTATCCGATACAGAAGACTGACTCGCCAATAAGCCAATTCTACCTTGATTTGTTTGAACAGATTTGGAATGATGAAGCACGCTTGCAGGAAGTGACAGATGAAGTCATTGACAGCATCACAACTGTTTACAATGAGAATTCCCCTGACTATATCTACTTTGTGACACTTTACAATATTTTCAATGAGTTTCTGGAAGATGTATCAGAGGATGTGTTGCCGAATGAAGCTACTGGTTTTAAAGAGAGTAAGATTTGGAATCTGTTGTATAACTTCCAGAAGGATGCAGTGTTAGCCATCATCAATAAGTTGGAGAAGTATAACGGTTGTATCTTGGCAGACTCCGTAGGTCTTGGTAAGACATTTACCTCTCTTGCCGTTATTAAATATTATGAGAACCGTAATAAATCCGTTTTGGTATTGTGCCCTAAGAAACTGGCAAATAACTGGAATACGTATAAGGATAACTATGTAAATAATCCGATTGCGGCTGATAGAATGCGTTATGATGTATTATTCCATACTGACCTTAGCAGGGATGAGGGAACATCTAATGGTTTGGATTTAGACCGTTTAAATTGGGGGAACTATGACTTAGTGGTTATTGATGAGTCCCATAACTTCCGTAACGGTGGACGAGTATCGCAGGATGGAGATAAGGAAAACCGTTATTTGAAACAACTTAATAGAGTAATCAGAAAAGGTGTAAAGACGAAGGTGTTAATGCTTTCCGCTACACCAGTTAATAATAGATTTGTTGATTTGAAGAATCAGATTGCCCTTGCTTATGAAGGTGAGAGCAGTGTGCTTGATGGTAAGTTAAACACAAGTAGAAGTATTGAAGATATTTTTAAACAGGCTCAAGGTGCATTTAATACTTGGAGTAAACTAGAACCAAAGGACAGAAACACATCAAGATTACTTAAGATGTTGGATTTTGATTTCTTTGAGGTATTAGATAGTGTAACCATAGCAAGATCCAGAAAACATATTGAAAAGTATTATGATACATCAGATATTGGTACATTTCCTAAGAGAAATATTCCAATATCAAAGAGACCTGGTCTTACAGACCTTAATACTGCAATTAACTACAATGAAATATTTGAGCAACTCAGTATGCTACAGTTATGCATTTATACACCGACTTTATTTATTTTACCATCAAAGCTCGAAAAATACATGAATAAATATGATAGCAGACAGGTAAAAGGTGGTCTTACACAATCAGGACGAGAACAGGGTATCCGAAGACTTATGGCAACAAATCTAATGAAGCGAATGGAAAGTTCTGTGTATGCGTTTCGCCTGACATTGGTAAGAATCAAGGAATATATTGATAGAACCATAGAGACGATTACAGAGTTTGAGAACAATTCCTATTCCCAGGGCATGGTATTAAGTGATATTACCAATATTCATGAAGCAGAATTTGATGGTGATGATTTAAATGATGATGTTCTAGCAATCGGTAAGAAGGTTAAGATTGACCTTGCGGACATGGATTACAAAACATGGAAGCATGAGCTTATAAAAGACCAAGAGATTTTGGACTTACTTGTATGTATGATTGCTGATATTACTCCTGCTCATGATAGTAAATTATAGGAATTATTTGATGTAATTGACGAAAAGCAGGAGCATCCGATAAATGCTGGTAATAAGAAAATTATTATTTTTACAGCCTTTGCAGATACGGCAGATTATTTGTTTGAAACGGTGGGTATATATGCTAAGAAGAAATTTGGATTGGATACGGCATTGATAACAGGTTCCGTAGATGGTAAGACAACGATTTCTGGGCTTAAGACGGATTTGAATACGGTACTTACCTGTTTCTCACCGATATCCAAAGGTAAGGACTTACTGTTGCCAAACAATACGGATGAGATTGATATTTTGATTGCAACCGACTGTATTTCAGAAGGTCAGAACCTTCAGGACTGCGACTACTTAATCAATTATGATATTCACTGGAATCCAGTTAGAATTATTCAGCGATTCGGGCGTATTGACCGTATCGGTAGCAAGAATGAGTGCATTCAGTTGGTAAACTTCTGGCCTGATTTGACATTGGATGAGTACATTAATCTTAAAGCCAGGGTAGAAACAAGAATGAAGATTGTTGATATGACGGCTACTGGTGACGACAACGTATTAAGTCCAGAAGAAAAGGGCGATTTAGAGTATCGTAAGCAACAGCTTAAGAGACTACAGGAAGAAGTAGTAGATATTGAGGAAATGTCTTCTGGAATATCCATTATGGACTTGGGATTAAATGAATTCCGTCTTGACTTATTGGATTATATGAAGACACACCATGATGTAGAGAATGCTCCATATGGTATGAATGCTGTAGTAAAGGGTAATGATGAATTACCGCCTGGCGTTATCTATGTGCTTCGCAATGTGAAGAATGAAGTAAATATTAACAGTCAGAACCGTTTGCATCCATTTTATCTGGTGTATATGTCAGAGGATGGAGAAGTAGTCATTGACCATTTATCACCGAAAGAGATGTTGGATTCTTTCCGATACCTTTGTAAAGGTAAAACAGAACCTGACAAAGTATTGTGTGCTGCTTTCAATGAAGAGACGCAGGATGGCAGAAACATGAGCAAGTATTCGGAGCTATTAGGTGATTCTATCGCATCCATTATAGAAGTAAAAGACGAAAATGACATGGACAGCTTCTTAAGCGGCAAGCAGATGAGTTTCTTATCGGAAACGATTAACGGACTGGATGATTTTGAATTAATCAGCTTCTTGGTTATCAAATAACCATAGCTGTAGATTGTAGAGGTCAAAACGAAAGATAAATCTTTCGTTTGCAAGTTTGTGTAACCACAAACTTGCGGACTGTGATACAAAGGAGGTTTTGTGATGAGTGTACATGGGTTGCCAAGCAGCACGGAAATAAGAAAGCCTGTACATAAAAAGCTTCTCTATGCAAAGTTTCCTACGGAACTGAGCGGTGAGAGGCGAAAACAGTTTGATGATGATATCGGTAGAATCATTGTAACGAATGAGATTTCACCTGTATCGGTAAATATCAAAGGGGGCGAACAGGTTAAGTCAATTTTCGTATTGCAAGTAGACCTTAAGAACAAAGCGTACAATGAAAGAAATATTGTGCTTATTTCGAAGCTGTTTGGACAGCATCTGTTGATTGTACTGAAGTATGCAGATGAAGTGCAACTGGCAACCTATCAGACTAGATTATTACATTCTGAATGGATGGCAGAAGATGAGGCTGGTGTTAAATTAACAGGGCTTGATTTGGATGCTGTCTGGGAGAGCCTGGTTACCCAGGTATCAGGCATTGTAGTATCAGCAGAGAATAGCTTAGATGAGCAGATTGTGATTGAGCAGGAAAAAGCTAAGCTGTTAAAGCAGATAGAAGACTTGGACAAAAAAGCCCGTAAGGAAACACAGGCTAAGAAGAAGTTTGAGATGTTCCAGCGTTTGAAGGAGTATCAGAAGCGATTGGAGGAGATGTAATGAGTATACATAAAAGAGGATTTATAGTAACTGTAGTACTTGCATTAAGTTCTTTGACCATAGCGATGGGATTGAATTATCTATGTAAAGAGCAATTTTGGTGCAATGTATGTTTGGGAATATTTGGTAGTTCTTTACTAACTGCAGTTACTTCAATTATTGGCTATTATGTGGAACGCAGGAGAATAACAGAAGGTTTTTTCACGGAAACTTTAAAAATAATTAAAGAAATAAATAAGTATCAACACGATTTAGTATTGGATGATAAAATAGATTTCTGTTTGTCATTGTCAGATTATGACACTACTACTTTGAATATGTATTATGGTCAAATGGATTTCTTTCGGAATCAATATCGCAAAGATGTGTTTGAAAGAATATATAATCCTGTATTGTCTGTACTGAAAAAGGCTTCTTCGCACGCATGGCATTTTAGAATGCATAAGAATGGTACAGGCCGAAACGAAGTAGTAATGCAGAAATTTGTTGATGAAATCGAAAGCATCATATTGGAAAGAACACAATTTAAGTATGAAGCAGATGAAAACCAAGAGTGTGTAGCAATAGGGATAAAAAATAAAATTGTTGAGGAGATATCTAAAGAATTAAATGGTTGGTATTTCGAAATGATGTATGGAAAAAAGAAAGCGAGTAAGGTGACGGAGGGACAAAATGGATAGGTTAAATATGCAGACAAGGAATATTGCAGATGAAAACTATGCGGCATTGGAAAAGTTGTTTCCGAATGCTTTAACGGAAAAGATAGTTGGTTACGATGATGGAGGTAAGGCGATTGTCGAAAGAGCAATTGATGTGGATGTGCTTCGGCAAGAGATATCATGTAGTATTGTAGGAGGAAGGGATGAAAGATATCAGTTTGCATGGCCTGATAAGAAGAACGCTATTTTGCTGGCAAATTCACCTATTTCAATGACATTACGTCCGTGTAGAGAGGAAAGCATAGAATTTGATAGTACTCAAAACATATATGTAGAGGGTGATAATTTAGATGCTATTAAACTGTTACAAGAAACTTATTTGGAAAAGATAAAGCTTATATATATCGACCCACCGTATAATACTGGAACTGATTTTGTATATGAAGACGATTTTGCTATGCAAAGAAATGAGTATTTGGAAATCAATGGACAACTTGATGATGCAGGAAATAGAATGACACAGAACACTGAAACAAATGGACGATATCATACGGATTGGTTAAATATGATATATTCCAGAATAAAATTAGCAAGGAATTTATTGACAGAGGATGGAGTTATATTTATTAGCATTAACGATAAAGAAGTAGATTCCTTAAAGAAGGTATGTAATGAAATTTTTGGGGAGCATAATTTTATTGCTACATTAATCTGGGACCGTAACCATAGTGCTCAGGCAGGAATTTATAAAGTCTATCATGAATATATTCTTTTGTTTGCAAAGAATGTTGATTTATTAGGAACTCCAAAGTCACTTAATAATGACTTGTTCGAAGCAGGGGCAATGAAAAAGGCTTCGGGACGACATTCTATGCAGTCATTTATATTTCCTAAAGGTACTCGATTTGATGCTCCACATGGTGTTGAGTTGAAAGGTGAGTGGGGTGGAATTGAAAAGGTAATACTTAAGAACGGCCGACTGATATCTGACCATGGACGTCTTCGTGAAGATGTAGAATTAGAAGCTGCATACACACAGATTAATCAGATGAAAGAATACTTTTATGGTAACCGTGAGAATCTTGTAGATTCAAGAGGGCAAAAGATTGTTGAATTTTACTTAAATTCTTCAGGTAAGGTGAAAGTGGTAAAAGAAAGAGGGGTTGAGGCTCCACAGACAACATGTAGATTTGGTTCGCAGGGGCCTATCTCGGTTGAACTAGCAAAATTATTTGGAACAGAAGATGCTCCGTTTGATTCACCTAAACCAATTGCAATGATTAAAGATTTTGTAGCCAGATTTACAGAAGACGATGATATTGTGTTAGATTTCTTTTCGGGTTCTGCAACTACGGCACATGCCATCATGGAGTTAAATGCAGAAAGAGAAGAGAGTAATCGAAAATATATACTAGTACAGATTCAAGAAGATTTGGATTACAGTTTAGCACATGCTAGTAAGGATGGTAAAAAGACATTAGAAACAGCGATAGCGTATTTAGATAGACATGATAAAAAACATTTTTTGACTGAAATAGGAAAAGAGAGAATTAAACTAGCTGCAAATAAAATTAAAAAAGCAAATGAAAATTCAATGGTGGACTATGGATTTAGAGTGTTAAAAGTTGATTCTTCTAACATGAAGGATGTCTATTACAACCCTGCACAAGTAGGTCAGCAGTCGTTATTTGACATGACAGATAACATTAAGGAAGACCGTACAGCAGAAGACTTATTATTCCAGGTGATGCTTGATTTAGGCGTGCTACTTTCAAGCAAGATTGAGGAGAAGGTTATTGCTGGCAAGAAGGTATTCAATGTTGCGGATGGTTTTTTAATTGCTTGTTTTGACAATGATGTTACGGAAGAGACTGTAAAGGCAGTGGCACAGGAAAAACCATATTATGCAGTATTCAGAGATAGCAGTATGGCAAATGATAGTGTTGCTACGAATTTTGAGCAGATTTTTGCAACGTATAGTCCTGGGACAGTAAGGAAGGTGCTGTAATGGGGAAGACATATGAAGTATCAGAACTAGGTGATATGCTGATTTATCAGAATGAGAAAGGCGATACAAAGGTAGATGTTTACTTTTTTGAAAAAGATATCTGGATGAGTCAGGCAGCGATTGCTCAGATGTATAACACAACACCGCAGAATATCACCATGCATATCAGGAACATTTACGAAGATGGTGAATTGGATGAGGATTCAACTTGTAAGGAATTCTTACAAGTTCAAACTGAGGGTACCAGACAGATAAAGCGTAATAAAAAACATTACAATTTTCGCATGATTCTGGCAATCGGATACAGGGTTCGTTCCAATGTAGGAGTTCATTTTAGAAATTGGGCTTCTGGAATATTGGAAGAGTATACCAGAAAAGGCTTTGCCATGAATGATGAGAGGTTGAAGAACCCGAAGCAGTTTGGTGAAGATTATTTTGATGAACTCTTAGAAAGAATTCGTGATATCCGTGCTTCTGAAAAGAGATTTTATCAGAAGATATGCGAAATCTATAAGACATCCATTGATTACAGTAACAGGGATGAAGAAGCGAAATTGTTCTTTAAGACGGTGCAGAATAAGATTCACTACGGTGTGCATGGACATACTGCCGCAGAGCTGATTATGCAAAGGGCGGATGCTACGAAGGATAACATGGGTTTAACCGCATTTGAAGGTGCCAAGGTTCGTAAAAAGGACGTAGACATTGCGAAGAATTATTTAAGTGAAGAAGAGATGTCAGAGCTTAACCGGGTAGTTACCATGTATCTGGATTTTGCAGAAGACCAGGCAAGAAGACATATTCCGATGTATATGAAAGATTGGGAAGAAAAGTTGAATTCCTTTTTGAATATGACAGGAAGAGAAGTTCTTTCTGGAGCGGGACATGTATCAGCTGACCAGGCGAAGAAATATGCATTAAAGCAGTATGAAATCTATGATGAGCACAGATTGCAGATGCAGGAAGAACAGGTAGTGGATGAGTTAATGCAGAGTGCAAAAGATATCAAAATGGGAAAGAAGTAGGAGGTGCACGTATTGAAATTCAATTTTAAAATACAACAGTATCAGACGGATGCTGTTGATAGCGTGGTTGGAGCTTTCAAAGGGCAGCCTTATTCTGACCCTGTAAATTATAGAAGGGATATTGGTAAAGTAAAATCAGCTGTTTCCTATTCCCAGATGTCCTTTGTGGATTCTATGTTCGAACAGCAGGAATTGAATCTTACAGATGACTTTGATGATGCAGGATTTAAGAATGAAATGGTTGCATTACCTGATGCAGCGTTGCTTGCCAACATCAGAGAAATACAGCAGAACAACAATGTGAAGTTATCGGACAAGTTAATCAACAACTTGGGTAGATGTTCTTTGGATGTGGAGATGGAGACCGGTACCGGTAAGACCTATGTATATATTAAGACCATGTATGAGCTGAACAAGCATTATGGGTGGTCAAAATTTATTGTAGTCGTACCTTCCATTGCTATCAGAGAAGGTGTAAAGAAGTCCTTTGAGATTACACAGGACCATTTTATGGAGCGGTATGGTAAGAAGGTTCGCTTCTTTGTGTATAACAGTAGTAATCTAAATCAGCTGGATGCATTTTCAAGCAATTCAGGTATCAATGTTATGATTATTAATATGCAAGCTTTTAACACATCCATGAAGGAAGGTGGTAAAAGCAAGGAAGCACGTATTATTTACGACAAGAGAGATGAATTTGGTAGTAGAAGACCGATTGATGTTATTAAGGCTAACAATCCGATTATTATTTTGGATGAGCCGCAGAAAATGGGTGGAGATGCGACACAGAAAGCATTGCAGAATTTTAATCCTTTATTCTGTTTGAATTATTCCGCTACCCACAAGGAACATCATAATCTGGTATATGCCTTGGATGCGGTAGATGCTTATAACCAAAGATTGGTTAAGAGAATAGAAGTAAAAGGTTTTCAAGTGAAAAATTTCCGTGGCACGGATAAGTACCTGTATTTGGAGAGTATTATTGTTTCGCCGAAGCATCCACCAAGAGCCCGTATTGAATATGAGGTTAAATACAATAATTCCATTAATAGAGAAATGAGAATACGTGAAGTAGACGACAATTTATATGAGTTGTCTAATGAAATGGAGCAATATAAAGGATATCGTATTTCGGAAATAGATCCAATTACAGGTTCTGTTACTTTTACCAACGGAGAAGTAATTTATAAGGGAGATGTAGTTGGTGATGTTTCTGAAAAGGATATGCGTAGAATTCAGATTCGTGAAACTATCATTTCTCATATGGAAAAGGAAGAAGAGTTGTTCAATCGTGGTATTAAGACCTTATCTTTGTTCTTTATAGATGAGGTTGCTAAGTACCGTTTGTATAATGACGAAGGAGAAGAACTTCTTGGCGAATACGGTCAGATATTTGAAGAAGAATATCGTGATGTAGTAAATAACTATATTACAATTTTTGATACGCCATACCAACGATATCTGAAAGCAATTGAGGCAGAAGCTACACACAAAGGTTATTTTAGTATTGATAAAAAAGGGTGTGTTGTAAATAGTACTATTAAAAGAGGATCTGATTTCTCTGATGATATTTCTGCATACGATTTAATTCTTAAGAATAAAGAAAGATTGCTTAGCTTTAGTGAACCTACCAGATTCATTTTTTCACATTCCGCATTAAGGGAAGGTTGGGATAATCCGAATGTATTCCAAATTTGCACCCTTAAACATAGTGACAGTACTACAATGAAGAGGCAGGAAGTTGGTCGTGGTCTTCGTCTTTGTGTAAATCAAGAGGGTTTCCGTATGGATGAACAGGGGCTTGGTAAAGACTTGGTACATAAAGTAAATAAACTTACTGTTATTGCCAGCGAAAGCTATAAGGATTTTGTCACAGATTTACAAAAACAAATGAAAGAGGTTCTTTATGACAGACCGACTAAAGCATCAAAAGAATATTTTGTTGGTAAGACCGTTCAAGTAGATGGTATTCCTATGAAGATATCTGAACAACAGGCAACTGCAATTTACAGATATCTGCTTAAGAACGATTATATTGATGATAATGAACATATTACAGAGCAGTACCGTGTGGATTTTGAAAATAACGCACTGGCTCCGCTGGCAGAAGAACTTAAGCCGATGACAGAAGGAATTCACAAACTTGTACAGAGTATCTTTGATGATAAGATTCTGGAAGACATGATTGGTAATGGTAATGAAACCACTGTTCCGAGTAACGATTTGAATGAGAACTTTGCTAAGAAGGAATTTCAGACATTATGGAACTATATCAATCACAAGTATGCATACACTGTTGATTTTGATAGCAAAGAGCTTATTAAGAAAGCAATAGAGCAGATTGATAGGGAATTATTTGTATCGCAGTTGCAGTATACCGTATCTAAATCGGAACAGCGTGACGTGATGAATGCAATGATGGTAAGAGAAAGTAATTCCTTCTATGAAGCAAAATCCAGTACGAACACACTTAAGCATTCAGAAACCAGTCAGATTAAATATGACCTGATTGGCAAGATCGCAGAAGGTACAGTGCTTACAAGAAAGACGGTTGCTGCTATTTTGCAGGGTATCAGTCCGATTAAGTTTGCAATGTTTAAGAATAATCCAGAGGAATTCATTACTAAGGTTATCAGGCTGATTAAAGAACAGAAGGCTACTATGATTGTAGAGCACATTTCTTATGACCAGATAGAAGGTAAGTATGACAGTTCTATCTTTACAGCGGAGAAGCATGCAAGTTTTGACAAGGCGTATAGGGCAGAGAAGCACATTCAGGACTATGTGTTTACGGATGGCACCGCAGAGAAGAGTGTAGAACGTAAATTTGCCGAAGAACTGGATGGAGCAAAAGAAGTATGTGTATATGCGAAGCTCCCGAAAGGTTTTGCAATTCCAACACCTGTAGGAAGTTATTCACCTGACTGGGCGATTGCATTCTATGAAGGTACGGTGAAGCACATTTACTTCATCGCAGAAACTAAAGGTACTATGGAAAGTCTGGAACTGAGACCAATAGAGAGAGCAAAAATTTCCTGTGCAAGAAAGCTGTTTAATGAGATTTCTACAGAGAATGTGATATACCATGATGTAGATAGTTACCAGAGTCTGCTTAATATTATGAATAGTATTGAAAAGTAGATGTTAATCTAAGTAATATATACAGTTGCTATGAGGAATTGGAAATAATTATTTTGGTTGCAATTGAAAGGATGTGTGATAATGGCTGGAGAAATTAAATATGACATTATAAAAGAAATAGGTGTGCTTTCAGAAAGTGTTAAAGGTTGGACAAAAGAATTGAATCTTATTTCATGGAATGGTGGGGTACCAAAATATGACTTAAGGGATTGGGCACCAAATCATGAAAAAACGGGAAAAGGTATTACCTTTAATGAAGATGAAGTTAAAAAGTTGTATGAATTATTATGTAAAGTTGTCGAAGGTTAAAATAAGGAAAATTAATTTTTGATAATATTGTGATGTTAATTGAATTATATATTGAAAATTCAATTAATTACAAGCAGCGCGATCACAAAAAACAGTATGATACGAGAATAGTATCGGAAAATGTTTAAAACTATTTAGGAAATATCAAATGCAACCTAAGTGACTAGGTGGCACATGAATAATCTTGGTCAAATAACAAAGCATAAGTAAAAAAATACATAAGAAAGAAGGAAATGAATCCCCTATCCTCAAACAGGATACCTGGATTATACAAGTGATAACATGAAATCAGATGAAACAATACTATACTACAATCAAAACGCAGAATCATTTATAAGCACCACACAAAATGTGTCTTTTTTATCCGTTCAGTCTAAATTTCTTAAGAAACTGCATCAGAATGCCAGCATTTTGGACTTTGGATGTGGTTCTGGTCGTGATACAAAATATTTTCTTGAACAAGGCTATTCGGTAGAAGCAATTGATGGCTCGGAGGAACTGTGTAAACTTGCTAGTGTTTTTACCGGCATAGAAGTAAAGCATATGCTTTTTAATGAACTTGAGGAAATGGATAAATATGATGGCATTTGGGCGTGTTCCTCTATTTTGCATCTTCCATATGCGGAACTTGTAGATGTGATAAAGAAAATGGTAATTGCTTTAAAGGACAACGGAATTATCTATACCTCATTCAAATATGGAATCTTTGAAGGTATGCGAAATGGCAGATATTTTAATGATATGACAGAGGAACGTTTTCGGAAGTTATTGCAGGATGTGGAAGGACTTGAGATAGAGGAAATATGGGTTTCATCGGATGTCCGACCAGGAAGAGGTGAGGAAAAATGGCTCAATTTGATTTTGCGGAAAAAATAGAGATAGATGGAATAGAAATAGAATCTACGGATGTGATGACTGGTGATAAAAATCGAAATCGCTTTTTATATTATCAGTTAAAAATGAGCATGTTAAAGGCAAGTAGAATTGACATTATTGTTTCTTTTCTTATGGAATCTGGAGTCAGGATGATTCTAAATGACTTAAAAGCGGCATTGGAACGCGGTGTTGAGGTGAGAATTCTTACCGGAAATTATCTTGGTATCACACAGCCATCTGCATTGTGTTTGATTAAAAAAGAATTAGGAAACCGGGTGGATTTGCGGTTTTATAATGATAAAAAGCGTTCTTTTCATCCTAAGTCATACATCTTTCATTATGAAAATTCAGGGGAAATCTACATTGGTTCTTCTAATATTTCAAGGAGTGCATTAACTTCCGGTATCGAATGGAATTATCGTTTTAGCAGTCTGGATGATAAGAAAAACTTTACTTTGTTTTACGATACTTTTGTTGATTTGTTTGAAAATCATTCCATTGTGATTGATGATGAGGAACTAACCAGATATTCCAAGAACTGGCATAAACCTGCTATTTCAAAAGATCTTGCAAAATATGATAATGCGGATGAAGATGAAGATACGAAAGTGGAACTGTTATTTCAGCCAAGAGGAGCCCAGATAGAGGCTTTGTATGCGCTGGAAGATAGCCGGTCGGGAGGGGCGACCAAAGGACTGGTACAGGCGGCTACCGGTGTAGGAAAGACTTATCTTGCTGCATTTGATTCTGCCAAGTATGAACGTGTATTATTTGTAGCCCATAGAGAAGAAATATTAAAACAGGCAGCAATATCCTTTAAAAATGTAAGACAGTCAGATGATTATGGTTTCTTTTATGGTAAACAAAAGGATACGGACAAAGCTGTGATTTTTGCTTCTGTTGCGACACTTGGTAGAAGTGAATATTTGACAGAGGAGTATTTTGCACCGGATTATTTTGACTACTTGACAATTGACGAGTTCCATCATGCCGTAAATGACCAATATCAACGAATTGTAAATTATTTTAAGCCAAAGTTTTTATTGGGACTTACGGCCACGCCGGAACGAATGGATGGTAAAAACATTTATGAAATTTGTGATTATAATGTTCCATATGAGATTTCTTTAAAAGAAGCAATTAATAAAGGAGCATTGGTTCCGTTTCACTATTATGGTATTTACGATAAAACGGATTATTCTTCTTTACATCTGGTGAAGGGTCGTTATGATGAAAAAGAATTGAATGAAACTTACATTGGAAATGTAGAACGATACGATTTGATTTATAAATATTATATGAAATACCGTTCTAAAAGGGCGCTTGGCTTTTGTTGTTCCAGACAACATGCAGAGGAAATGGCAAAAGAATTTTGTAAAAGAGGAATCGAGGCGGTTGCCGTATATAGTAATGGGAACGGTGAGTTTTCAGAAGACAGGGACAAGGCAATTGAAAAACTGAAAAACAACGAAATTAAGGTGATTTTTTCTGTTGATATGTTCAATGAAGGTGTAGATATTGCATCCCTTGATATGGTGATGTTCTTAAGACCAACCGAGTCACCAATTGTATTTTTGCAGCAATTAGGACGAGGACTTCGTACCTATAAAGGCAAAGAATATCTGAATGTTTTGGATTTTATTGGTAATTATGAGAAAGCCGGAAGAGCCCCTTTGCTTTTAAGCGGTGGTAAAAGTTTTGGAGAAAAAGGAAGTCCTGATTTATACAATATTGAATATCCGGACGATTGTATCGTAGATTTTGATATGCGTTTGATTGATTTATTCAAGGAAATGGACAAGAAATCATTGTCTGTGAAAGAACGGATAAAGCAGGAGTTTTACAGGGTAAAAGAATTATTGGATGGTAAAGTTCCGAACCGTATGGAATTGTTTACCTATATGGATGATGATATTTATCAGTATTGTATCAAACATGCAAAGGAAAATCCTTTTCGGGGGTATATGGATTTCTTAAATGAAATGCATGAATTGTCAGCTGAGGAAGAAGGAGTGTACCAGGGTATTGGTAAGGAATTTCTGGTGGTAATGGAAACAACGGATATGCAGAAAGTATATAAGATGCCGATTTTATATAGCTTTTATAATGGTGGTGATATTCGTCTGATGGTGAAAGAGGAGGAAGTCCTGGCAGCTTGGAAAAAGTTCTTTGATACCGGAACGAACTGGAAGGATTTTTCGTCAGATATTTCTTATGCGGATTATAAAGCTATGACCCCAAAGCAGCATTTGAGTAAGGCAAAAAGTATGCCCATTAAATTCCTAAAGGCTTCCGGAAAAGGGTTCTTTATTGAAAAGGATGGTTATGCCATTGCAATACGGGATGATTTGGAAGAGGTAATTACGAATCGGGCATTTAAGGAGCATATGAAAGATATTTTGGAATATAGGACGATGGAGTATTATCGTAGGAGATATGCCGGGGAATAGGGGGAGATGGATATGAGAAGAAATTTAATAAAAAAGATTAAATGTAAAAGGCACCCACAAAATAGAGTGCCTTCACTGCCCTTACGGCGAAAATACTTCTTAAAAAATTGCCCTTACGGCGTACAATCAATAATTAAAAGTGTGCCCTTACGACGTATATCACTTTCTTTTATTTTCATAATAAAGTATATACGCCAAAAAGTCAATTGTTTTTTTGCAATTTTTCATTTTTAGGGACAGTAACTTGATTATTTGAAAATTTCAGCGATTTATTCTCTTCAAGGAGCTTGTCATAAGCTATTTGTAATGTTTTATTCTTTTCCTGCTCTTGTTCATAGGCCTGTATTAGTTTCTGATGCTCAATCCATTCTTTTGAGAAAAAATTTTTGATCATAGTTTTACGTACTTCACGAAAAATATTATTATCATCGTTTAAATCTCCGGAAATTGTTCCTGATACAGAAATAATGCGGGATTTAGACATAATCTTTGCATTATTGAGGATTAGAGCACAGTCATGTGCAAAGCCTTCAGCAACGCCAACCCTACGATAGTACCATTTACCAGACGGATTACCAGTTGGATGATAAGCGGCAGCCACTTTTGCAGGTGCACTTGTGGTTGGGATTGCTAAAATGGTATTTGACCATTCTTCAATGATAATAGCAGGATGTTTATAGGAAAGTTCGGGAGAAAAATTATTACCCCATTCCATTTGAACAATCGTACCTACAGCATAAGGACGTTTTACGGAAATATCCTTCTTGGTTATCCAACGATTCAGGCTATTGATGATCATTGCCATTTCACTTTCAGACAATCGTTCTGCGGCAAATATTAAATTAGACAGTATCTGCATATATGAAGCTAAAACTTCACTGGTGTCTTTTGCCATTGTGGAACGCGATGTGGGATCCGTAGCAATGGATGCGAGTTTTTCGTAATCTATCTGCATAGTATTCCTTCTTTTCTTAGAGCGTGAAGACCGTAATAACATGTATTTTTGTATGTATCAGTGCATTTATTGATGATTCTAATTGCTTTTAATTTGTTGATTTTAATAATCCTCATAGAAATGTGTACTATAGAAATTTTAAAAGGAAGGTTCGTCTGCCATAGCGGATGACACCTTCCTTTTATGACTGATTTTTCTGTTGTCCGCCAACTGATCGGCACCCGAAGTCCGATAAGAAATACTGGTTTTTCCGTTGCCAGTCAACTGTCCGGCATCCGAAGTCCGGAAAGAGTTTCGGATTTTATGTGTCAGTCCACATAACAAGCATATAGCTTATCTATTAATTATAGTATACACAAATAAATCAAATTTTGCAATATTTTTTTACAAATATTCAATCCCATAGTAGGTTATTGTTACTGTACAGATAGCACCAAAACACTTGCTGTTTTGGTGCGTAAGAATATGATTCAGGTGTTCGCAGGCTCCTTTTGCGAAGCAAAACTTTAAATGAGCCTGCGAATCGTTACTGTTCACGAGGTACGAGTGTACAGTAACAGGTGATTATTTAAATCGATAGTGGAAGTGTACAACTATATGTGAATACTAACAAAAGTGCTTCATTTATTAGATAAAGTATAAGGTATAGATGGACAGGGCAGCAAAAAATATGGTATTATATGCGCATAGACTAAAATAAAAATTTTCAGCCGAGTGGCTTTTTTTAACAATAGTGTAAGTGTTTGGCTATTCGCAGAAGACATATCTTCATGGCTGTGAAACAGGACAAGCTAAGATTACAAAAGCATACAATTTGCCATGTGATTATGTAATACATACAGTTGGACCGATTTGGAAGGGTGGAGGGAGTAATGAACAGGAACTTCTTGCAAGCTGTTATTTTCATTCTATGAAACTGGCAGTAGAACACGGAATAAGAAGTGTTGCATTTCCTTCCATATCAACCGGAATTTTGTGAGGTAAATATAATGTCAGAAAAGAAGATAATTTTAGAAACGGAACGATTGATTTTAAGGAGATATTGTAAAGAAGATTTGTATGAATATTTATCTGATGGAGAAGTGGTAAAGCATGAACCATATAGCCTATGGATATTAATGAAGTGAGAAATAATCTAGAATGGCGAATTTCAACTGATGAAATGATTGCAGTAGAATTAAAGCTCAATAAGAAGATGGTGGGAAATATATATCTTGGAAAGCGAGATTTTGAATCTTTGGAAATGAGATATGTTTTTAATAAGAATTATTGGGGAAATGGTTATGCAAAAGAAAGTTGTTCCGCTTTAATAAAGAAGGAGTTTTCAGAAGGGATACATAGGATTTTTACTGAATGTGACCCATGTAATTTGAGTTCGTGGAAACTATTGGAACGTTTGGGATTTGTAAGAGAGGCACATTTGAAACAAAATGTATATTTTTGGAAAGATGATAATGACAATCAAATTTGGAAAGATACTTTTGTTTATGCGATTTTAAATAAGGAAAAGAATATGTAACTGGCTACGAGGTATAAGATGATGGAAAAAATAGGAGAAGCTGTAGGCATGGGATAACCGTGGTTGGGTAGAAGACCTAAAGTGAAGGGACTTAGAAAAGAATTTGGTAGCAAGGTGGCAGTAAATGACTTGAATTTAAATATTGCAAAGGGAAGTTTATTTGCATTTCTTGGGGTTAACGGTGCAGGTAAGACAACAACGATTCGCATGCTGACTGGTCTTACCAAACCAAGTGGAGGTGATGCAAGGGTTCTTGGTCATAGCATTAAAGATAATCTTGATGAAGTGAAAAAAGTTGTGAATTTATCTCCACAGGAAACATCCATTGCGCCGAATCTTACTGTTAGGGAAAATCTTGAATTTATAGCAGGGATTTATGGATTCGATAAGGATAAGGTAAAGAAAAAGACAAAGGAAATGATAGAACAATTTTCTATGGAAGAAGTAGAAAATAGCAAATCTAAGACATTGTCGGGGGGATGGCAGAGAAAACTTAGCATAGCCATGGCGCTTATAACAGAGCCTAAGGTGTTATTTTTAGACGAACCAACCTTGGGTTTGGATGTTCTTGCAAGAAGAGAACTTTGGAAGCAAATAGAAAGTTTAAAGGGGAAAACAGGAGAAAATAATTTGGAAGAAGCATTTATAAAGATAGTGGAGGAAATGTAGTATGAAAAGTTTAGTATTTGCAAAAAGAACGATGAAAGAAATAATGAGAGACCCTCTAAGCTACATATTCTGCTTGGGATTTCCGCTTGTAATGCTTGTTATCATGAGCATTGTTGACAGAAGTATACCAGCGGAAGCTAATATGACAGTATTTCAAATCAAGAATCTTGGTGCGGGAATTGCATATTTTGGATTGACCTTTGTAATGTTATTTACAAGTATACAGGTATCAAAGGACCGCTCCACAGCATTGCTTTTACGTTTATATGCGTCACCTATGAAGTCTGTGGATTATATAGTAGGGTATACATTACCAATGTGTATTCTTAGTATCATACAGATGGTGATTTGTTTTGCGGCTAGTTTCATTATAGGATTATGTACGGATTATACATTTGCTATTTCTGACATATTATTATCAATGCTTACATTAATACCATCGTTATTTTTGTTTGCTGGTCTTGGAATTTTGTTTGGTACTGTTGTAAATGAGAAAGCTGCACCGGGACTTTGCTCTATTGTTATCACTGCAACTGGAATGGTTGGTGGAATATGGATGGATATAGATGGATATAGATGGAATGGGTGGAGCTATTAAGGATGTTGCAAGTGTATTGCCATTTTATCATGGTGTTTCATTGGCTAAACTTCCGTTTTTGGGAACCACAGATAGAATAGGGGAACATCTTATATGGACCGTTGTATCTGGAGTAGTTATATATGTTTTGGCTATTAGTGTATTTAGGATGAAGATGAAGAAGGATGTGAAATAAGAAGAATAAAAAGAATTATATTATATTTTAGTGTTTGTAAAAGGGAGGCTGAAGTTCAGTCTCCTATTTTTATGAATCTCTATTATGAGAATATTTTAAAAAAAGTAGCAATTAGTATATACAATATATAGGAAAATAGATTATAATAGTAGTAAGATGAAGAAACGCATGAGAAGTATGAGAAGTATGAGAGAATGAAAAGGAGGATTATTATGAGAAAGATATATGAATTAGATTATACTAAGCTGAAAAATGTTTGTTCTCCGAGCGACTTTAACTTCCAATCTACAGCTGAATTGACTCCGTTGGAGGGAATTATCGGTCAGGAACGGGCGGTGAAAGCATTTGAGTTTGGTCTGGCAGTTAAGATGAAGGGTTATAATATTTATATGTGCGGTCCTTCCGGCACAGGAAAAACTACATATGCATTGAACAGCACACAAAAGTTGGCTCTAACGGAACCTGTTCCGATGGATTGGTGTTATGTTTACAATTTTGAGAATCCCATGAAGCCTATGGCAATTAGCTTTGAAGCTGGTATCGGAAAGCGTTTTGTAGATGATATGGCAGAATTGGTTGCGCAGTTTCGAAAAGAACTTTCAAAGGCATTTCGCAGTGAAGATTATGAAAAAGAAAAATTGATGATAGCACATAGTTTTGAGGAACAACAGGATGAAATGTTCGAAGAAATGAGTGTTCTCGCAGATGAATATGATTTTATGCTAAAAAGTATGGAATCTGGTATCTATTTTATTCCAATTGTAAATGGTGAGCCTGTGGAAAATGAGAATTATGATTTATTGTCAGAGGATGAGAAGGCAGCAATTGATAAAAATAATCTGCTTCTGAGGGAAAAAACGGCACCATTTATGCGAAAAATATATGAATTTCGGAAAGAATGCGATAAGCAGATAGATGAATTAAATCATAAGATTGCAAATGCGGCCATTGGGCATTATATTGAGGAACTTAAGGAAACTTACAAAACAAATGAACGAGTGGTTTCTTATATTGTAGGTGTGCAAAAAGATGTATTAGAACATTTGGAAGAATTTATGGATGAGGGGGAATCTGAAGAAGACGCTTTGGCCTCTTTAATGCCTTTGTTTGGGAAAAAACAGGAAGAAGATGTTACACAGAGATATCGGGTAAATTTAATCGTTGATAATTCGCAAACCCAAGGTGCACCGGTAGTAGTTAATTTCAATCCAACCTATAATAATCTAATGGGAGAAATAGAATACGATAGTGAGTTTGGAAGTCTGACTACTGATTTTATGAAAATTAAGGGTGGACTGTTTCATCAGGCAAATGGAGGTTATCTCATTGTGCAGGCGCATGATATTCTGTCTGCGCCTCATGCATGGGAGGCACTTCGAAGTGTAATTAAGACAAAAGAAATCAATATTGATACGATAAGAGAGCTACAAGGTAGTACTGCAACACCGGTATTAAAACCAGAGCCTATTCCAATTAAGTTCAAAGTTATCATGATTGGAAGTGAGTATTTTTATAATGTTTTAAGTGAATATGATGAAGAGTTTGATAAGTTTTTCAAAGTACGTGCAGATTTTGATTATGAAATGCCTCGCACCGATGAAAATATGCTAAAGATTACCCGGTTTATAAAAGGATTTGTAGAGCGGGAGAAGACATTGGAATTTGACGTTAGTGCAATTTGTGCAATCATTGAATATTCTTCCCGTTCGGCTTCAAGACAGGATAAATTGTCTACACGTTTTAATTATTTGGCAGAAATTTTAGTGGAGGCCTTTACTTGGGCGAAACTTGAAAATGCAACGATGATAACAGCGAAACATGTACAGGAAGCGATTTATGAAAAAGAACAAAGAATGAAGCTTTATGAAGAAAAGCTGGATGAAATGTTGGATGAGGAAGTAGTTATGATTGATACACAAGGCTCTGAAATCGGACAGATTAACGGACTTGCTGTATTAGATATGGGCAGTTATGCTTTTGGAACACCATCCCGCATTACGGCGACCACTTATGTTGGAAAATCTGGCATTGTAAATATTGAAAAAGAAGCCCATATGAGCGGACATACCCATGATAAAGGAGTACAGATTATTACAGGATTTTTGGGACAGACCTATGCTCAAAAATTCCCGATGTCTTTGTCTTGTCGTGTCTGCTTTGAACAAAACTATAACGGTATTGATGGTGACAGTGCATCAAGTACAGAGTTATATTGTATTATTTCTTCTCTTTCTGAATTGCCGATTCGTCAAAACCTTGCGGTAACAGGCTCAGTGAATCAAAGAGGGGAAATACAGGCAATTGGTGGTGTTACGCAGAAAATAGAAGGATTTTTTAAGTTATGTAAAAAACGTGGACTTACAGGAAATCAGGGAGTTATCATTCCGTTTTCTAATATAAAAGAACTTGTGTTAAATGATGAAGTGATTGATGCAGTGAAAGATGGTGTTTTTCATATCTATCCAATTAAACATATTGATGAGGGAATCGAACTGCTTATGGATTGTCCGGCAGGTGAAAAGGATGAACAAGGCAAGTTCCCACTAGAAAGTGTGCATGGAAGAGTTTATGCGAAGTTAGAAACTTTTGCGAAATTATCAAAAATTGAAAGTTAAAGGGAATATAGGAATAATAATTTTTACAGGAATGACGAAATGTTTATGGAAATCACTTTAACCCATAATGACAAGTGTTCTTCCCAGAACTTGCTCTCTTTTCATATATGAGGTAAAATAAAACCCAGTGAGAGTTTGTTCTCAACTGGGTTTTGCTTCAATTATAAAATCTGTATCTCAAATGCTGTAGTCTGAGGTGGGATACTGGCAGTCATAAAAGCGGCGTGGCGTACCCGTACTCTTTGACCAGGAGTTAGTCTTGAGAAATTTACACTTCGTCCATTCCGGTCTAAGATTAATGTGTTCCTTGGAACATTAAATCGAATAATTGAAGATAGATTTCTGTCACTTATAGCAGTGAAACTTTGGTTTTGTCTGTTGATGTCTAATATTCTTCCGATTGTGATATTACTTTCAACTGGTCTTCTAACGATTCGTATCATGAAAGCATTTGATTGGGGTGGGATACTTCTTGTCATTGCAGAGGAAAAGGAAGCATTTACTGTCATTCCGACTCTTAAATTGGTAACAGGTATTCGATTACCATTTTCATTAAATATCAGAGTGCTATTGCTAACTACAAGTCTTACTGTTTGTGCAGCTCTCGAGCAGTTTACACAGTCTTCATAAGATATTGTGACAAAAGTATTTGCATTATCAAAACTTATGTCTTCAATGATAGCATTGGAAACATGGATAACGGAGTCTGTAGGGAAAAAATTGTCCATAAATCACCATAAAATCTTTTTCTATACTATATTCTTTTAAGGTGACCAAGGTGTCGAAAATGATTGAGAAAATAATATTTTTTAGGATGATTTAAAATATAAGGGAACATTCTTTGGGACATGGTATCTAAAATAGGATATAAAAATAGCCATTACGAAGATTCTCAGTAATGGCTATTTTGTGGGATTTTGATTCATGAATAGAAATAACTTGTTACTGTTCACGAGGTACGAGTGTACAGTAACAATAACTTACTGAAAGAAACACGTTATTTCTTTTTTCTTTACTGCAAAGCAGATCCGTGTAATGCATACTTATCCAAGAAGTGCTTTATCTGAAGCAAATTTCTGCCCACTGACTTCTTCAAACTTTTGAAGAAGGTCTTCTACTGTAAGTTTTTTCTTTTCTTCCGGACCGATATCAAGAATTACTTTTCCTTCATTCATCATAATCAAACGATTTCCGTGGGTAATGGCATCGTTCATGTTATGGGTAATCATAAGGGTGGTAAGATTGTGTTCTGCCACGATCTTATCGGTAATCTCTAATACTTTTGCTGCTGTTTTAGGATCAAGGGCAGCAGTATGTTCATCCAAAAGTAAAAGCTTTGGTTTTTGTAAAGTTGCCATTAAAAGTGTGATAGCCTGACGCTGTCCACCGGAGAGAAGTCCAACTTTAGAAGTCATACGGTCTTCCAGACCAAGATCTAGCATCTTAAGCATTTTATAATATTCCTTACGTTCCGCAGCAGTGGTACCCCAGCGAAGGGTACGTCTTTTTCCACGACGGGCTGCAAGGGCAAGGTTTTCGTCAATCTGCATGGTAGCGGTAGTACCAGTCATTGGATCCTGGAATACACGTCCTAAGTACTTTGCGCGTTTGTGTTCTGGTAATCCGGTAACGTCGATACCATCGATTAAAATGGAGCCTTCATCGATTGGCCATACACCAGCAATGGCATTTAAAGTGGTGGATTTACCGGCACCATTTCCACCGATAACTGTAACAAAATCCCCTTCGTTTAAGGTAAGATTTACTCCATCTAAAGCTACTTTTTCATTGATGGTTCCCAGATTGAAGGTCTTATGGATATTCTTAATTTCTAACATAGCTAGACCTCCTTTTTCTCATTTTTCAAAGCAAGAGCACTTCGTTTTCCAGCCATCTTAAAGGAATTTTTCTTCTGGGCACGAAGGTATGGCACTGCTAAGAAAATTGCTACAATAATTGCGGTAAAGAGTTTCAAATCATTTGGATTCATCTTGAGCCAGATAACAATACCAAGAACTACATAGTAGATGATGGCACCAATTACCACGAATGCAAGGTGCATAGCAAAGTTTGCACGTTTGCCAAGAATTGCATCACAGAAAACTTCTCCAATGATGATAGCGGCCAGACCGATAACGATAGCACCACGTCCCATGTTTACATCTGCAAAACCCTGGAACTGGGATAAAAGACCACCAGCCATAGCTACGAGTCCGTTAGAAAGACATAAAGCAATCAATTTCATGTTATCGTTATTGATACCCTGTGCTTTACTCATAGCCGGATTACATCCGGTTGCACGAATGGCAGCACCTTGTTCGGTTCCGAAGTACCAATATAAAATACCGATTAATACTATACCGAATATTCCACCGGCAAGGATTGCACTTGGGATATTTCTGGAACTAAGTATCAGATTGTATTTGTCCACGCTAAGGGCTTTGTTTGCTCCACCAAGAATGTGGAGATTAATGGAATAAAGTGCAATCTGGGTAAGGATTCCTGCAAGGATTGGAGGAATTCCCAGTCTGGTATGTAAAAGTCCGGTACATAATCCGGCTAAAATACCGGAGAGGGTAGCAACAAGAAGTGCACCCCATATATTCCAGCCGTTAATGGTTAACATAACAGTTACAGCACCACCGGTGGCTAGAGATCCATCTACGGTAAGGTCAGCAAAATCCAAAAGTCGGAATGTAATATAAAGTCCGAGAGCCATGATGCCCCAGACAAGACCCTGTGCAACCTGAGCTGGTAAAGCATTAAAAAAGGCTGACGGGTTTAAACTTGTAAAATAATTAATAATCATTGGTATCACCTTCTATTATTCAGCGTCGATAGCTTCGTAACCTTCCGGAATAGTAATTCCTAACGCTTCAACATTTGCTTTATTGTATTTTTTAGTTACTTCAGGAGCTGTTTTGATTTCCATAGTTGCAGGGTCTGCACCGTTTACAAGAATCTCATATGCCATTTCACCAGCTGTGTATCCGATATCATAATAATCGATACAAAGTGTTGCAACACCACATCCTGAGCAGATTCCTGATTCACCGGCGAAGATAGGTGTTTTTGCTGGAAGAGCAACGTTATTGATTGCTTCTGTACAGTTTGCGGCAGTGTTATCTGTTGGAATGTAGATTACATCGCTGCCATCGCAGGCACTCTGGGTTACAGTAGCAACGTCATTAGAATCTGCAAAAGTATATTCTTTACAGGTGTAGCCCATGTCTGATAAATATCCTTGGATAACATCAGACTGGTATTTACTGTTTGGTTCTGCAGAACAGTAAAGAATACCGATGTTTTTTGCATCTGGGAAAAGTTCCTTGATACATTCTGCCTGTTTGTCAAGCGGAGCAAGATCAGAGGTACCAGAAATGTTCATACCTGTGGTTCCCTTCCAATCTGTAATTCCAAGAGCGGTTGCATAATCTGTAATAGAAGTTCCAAGAATTGGAATTTTGGAAGTAGATGCAGAAGCTGCCTGAAGAGCAGGGGTTGCATTTGCAAGAATTAAGTCGTATTCGTTAGAAACAAATGTATTTGTAATTGTAGAACAGGTTGGAGAGTCATTTTGTGCGTTTTTGATATCTACATAAACTTTATCTCCTAATTTTTCTTTTAAAGCATCTTCGAAGCCTTTTGTAGCCTCGTCCAAAGCAGGATGTTCTACTAACTGGCATACACCTACATTATACTCTGCATTTGCATTGTTTTCTGCACTACCGCAGGCAGTAACGGATGTCATCATGACTGCTGCCATGAGAATTGATAAGAATTTTGTTGATTTTTTCATTTTAATTATCCTCCTAATTAATTGCACCTATGCTTTAAATGAATAAAGCTGCGTGCTAAACACACCAATTATATATGATTTTGATAAAACAGTCAATCCTCCTAAAATACTTGCAGCGGTGAGGAATAAACTTTTTTATTTCATCGTTTCAAAACTGCATTTTTTCGGCTATTATCCATATTTCTAAAAAAATTTTTGATTGTTATCCCCACTCCACAGGTCTGGTTCACCATTTTTTGAAATTCGTGGATAAATCCTAATGATGAATTAAAATTGATTTATTTCCTGTTGTGTGGTAGTATTTTAATAAATAGAAGGTATGATAAATATGTTGTCACACTGTATAAATTAATTAAAATCAATAACCAATGTATAATAGGATGGAGAGAATGAATTATGAGAAAAAAGAAATTAGTATCAGTTTTATTACTTTGTATGCTTGCTTTAACAGGATGCGGAGGAAAGAATAATAAAGTTGGTGAGAGGGATTCTGTTTTGGACAATATTGATGAGAAGGACAAGACAGGAAATCAGGAAGATACAACTGAAGAGGACAAGCAAACAGATGATGAGGAAGACCAGAAAATGGAAGATATGGCGGCACCTCAAGTCGAAATACAAGGTGAGTTTGTTGAGGACAGATATTACGAGAACGGAACTTTGTCACTTTGTAATCTTACATATAGTACATTAGGGCTTAATGATGATGAGTATCCGGAATTAAGGAATGCGTTTGATGAGTGGTCCATAAATAGACAAAACGAATTAACTGCTTTATTGGATGAGTATGCGTTAATGGCAGCAGAAAATACTGCATTGTTGGAAGAATATCTGGAATATGATTATCGTTGTATGTTTAGTGTATATCAAAGCCTTGAGGTAGAAAGAGCAGACAGCCAGGTGGTTAGTTTATTAGAATATACAAGTAACTATACAGCAAGTGAAAATGATATTCATAGATATACAGGGGTGAATTTTGATGCTGCAACTGGTAACATTTTATCACTTTCAGATATTTTAGAAGATGAAGAAGGATTTTATGCAGCAGCCACTGATTATATTATTGAAGAGTTAAAGCAGACTCAATTTGAAGAAGATTTAATGTCTGGTTATGAAGAAAAAGTTGCAGATATGTGGTGGAATGGTAATGTGTCATGGTATTTGGACGCTGCAGGTGTAACTATTGTACTTAATCCATGGGATTCTGATGAAATTATTTTTAGAGATGCAAATTATATGGGAGTACGTTGTACCTTGCCTTATGCTGAATTTTCAGACTATCTTTCTGATAAGTATGCCGGGACTCAATATAAGGGAGTTGCCAGATTGACTCCTGGAGAAGATTATCTTTTGGAAACTTCAAATGGTACGATAAACGTAAATGTAGAATTACAGGAGAATTATGACATGGGATTTAATTCAGTAATCATTAATGCAGGAGATTCTGCGGTTAAGGTTGGAGAATTTTCTTATGTCTGGAATACATATATCATAAAACGAAACGATGACAGAGTATTTTTGGTTATTACCAATGATTATATGTCGGATGATTATGTAACATCTTTATATGAAATCACAGATGGAAACATTAAGTTTCTTGATGAAATGTCAGGTGCCAGTGTGGAGGGTGGAACGATTAATAACGAGTCAATAAGTTTAAATATATATTTAAATGTCCTAGGCTCTTATATTAGTAAAACAGAATATGAAATAGATGAAAATGGAAAGTTCCGCATGATGGATGAAATGTATCACATTGGACAGAGTGAACCAGCTTATAATACTGCTACACTTACTACTATACAGGAACTTCCAGTTGTAATTGACGGAATGAATACAGTACTCCCTGCAGGAAGTCGCATTTGCATTACGGGAACAGACAATGTTAGTATTATTACTTTTTATGACGTAGATACGCAACAGTCAGGTGAAATACATTATGAACGGGGCGAAGGGGAAGATTCCTGGATGATTTATATTAATGGATGCTCAGAATATGATTATTTTGAGAATCTGCCATATGCAGGCTAAGAAAAATTGTGAATAAGAGGGAACTTTATGAAAAAAGAGCGAATGAAACCAATAATAACGAAATGCTATAACTTTATGAATCGTTCCAAGATTCTTTTATGTATCAGAAGTGGACTTGTAATGTTGATACCGGTTCTTTTGATAGGTTCTTTTGCGCTTGTTTTCCGTTCCCTCCCTATTCCTGCTTATCAGGAGTTTATACATAATTTTTTATCCGGTGCCATTGATTTATTTTTTTATTATATTTATTCTGCAACCTTTGGAATACTTTCAATTTATTTTGTAGTCAGTATTTCGCTTTGTTATTCCCAGCAGATTTTTTCAGAAAGAAGAAATGGATATGGAGCCATATTTGCTTCTTTGATTGCTTTTGTTATATTCAGTGGTTCCATTACAAAGGATGGACTGGAAATAAGCAATTTTGGGGTTACAGGATTGTTTACAGCAATCGTTTGTTCCCTGTTGGCTTCCTTTTGCTATGAGAAATTTAGTAAAAAGGTAAGTAAGTTTACACATTATTATACAGCAGGAGAGGATGATACCTTTCATGATGTATTACAGACAGTGCTTCCGATTTTAGGAGTTTCGATTGTTTTTTCAGCAATGAATACGATTTTAGTAGCAGGTTTTGGTGTAAGTAGTTTTCAGTCATTATGCATGAATTTGATGAATCAGATTTTCAGTAATATGGGACGTTCTATCTGGACGGCATTGTTATTTGAGTTTTTACTGCATTTATTATGGTTTTTTGGAATTCATGGCAGTAATGTTTTGGAACCTGTATGCCAGCAAATCTTTGTCCCAGCATTAGAAGTAAACCAGGAATTAATTGCTGGGGGATTACCGGCTACAGAAATATACAGTAAAACTTTTTTTGATGTTTTTGTAATTATGGGTGGCTGTGGAAGTGTAATGTGCTTATTGATTGCAGTATTATTGTTTAGCAAAAGACGTAGCAATCGGAATCTTTCTAAGCTTGCTGCACTACCAATGATATTCAATGTGAATGAAATTATGGTTTTTGGGATGCCGATTGTATTAAATGGAATTTTTCTAATACCATTTTTATTGACACCTATGATATTTGTATGTACCAGTACTATTGCAATGAAGATGGGGCTGGTACCGGTTCCTGTCAATCATGTGGAATGGACAACACCGATTTTTTGGAGTGGTTATCTTGCCACGGGTTCTGTTTCGGGAGTGGTATTACAGGTGATTAACTTGGCTCTTGGGGTTATGATTTATCGGCATTTTATAAAAATCTATGACGAAGAGAGATTAAGAGATGCACAGGAACGAATGAATCGTCTTGTTTCAATGATAAAGGAAAGCGAAGAAACCAGAAAACCTCTTCGATTATTATCATTGACTGGAGAAATGGGAATTATAGTGAAAAATCTGGTGGATGATTTTGAATATTATCTGATTCATCAAAAGCCGAAACTGTTTTATCAGCCGCAATTTGACCAGAATTCCCAATGTATTGGTGCAGAGGCTTTGCTTCGTTGGAAACATCCGTTGTATGGAATGGTTTATCCGCCTTTAGTAGTGAAGATAGCGGAAGAAACCGGGAATCTGTTACGATTGGAAGAAAATATTTTTGGCACCGTATATGATGACATGGGACAACTCATAGAGATTATGGGAGAAAATGCAAAAATTTCAATTAATGTAACAGGAACCACCATTCAGTTAGGGGATTTTGAACAGTTTTTAGCTCAATTAAAAGAAGAACATCCGAAGTACTGTAAAAATGTCATGGTAGAAATTACAGAGCAGGCAACCTTATTGTTTAATGAAGAGTTAGTAGAACGTCTTTCCAGAATCAAGGAAATGGGTTATCGACTGGCAATTGATGATTTTTCTATGGGAAATACTTCGATTAAGTATCTTCAAACCAATGTGTTCGATATAGTGAAATTAGATGGTTCTTTAACAAAGGATATTTTATACAATGACAGAACCAAGGATATTATTGCATCTATTACAAAACTTTCACATAACTTTAACATTCAGGTCATTGCTGAGTTTGTAGAAACCAAGGAACAAAGAAATGCTTTGGAAAAGGTAGAATGTTATTTGTATCAGGGATATTTATATAGCCCGGCAGTTTCATTGGATAAGTTGGCAGCGGCTATTAGTAAAATTGAACATATTGTGTGATTTCAGCTGGAGAATCATAATTATTTTACATGAAAGAAAGTGAAAAAGAAATGAGAATTGTAAATTTAATTGAGAATGTAAAGGGGAATCCGGAATGCGATTTTGAGCATGGTTTAAGCCTTTATGTTGAAACAAAAAAGCATAAATTATTAGTGGATACCGGTTGTACAGACAAATTTCTTGAAAATGCAAAAAAGCTATCAGTACAGATTGGGAATGTAGATTCCGTTATTTTAAGCCACGGTCATTATGACCATGGGGGAGGAATTTTAGATTTTGCTAAGGTAAATTCTAAGGCAAAGATTTATGTAAGAGATAATGTATTTTCGAATTTTTATCATGGATGGGATGAAAATAAAAGGTACATTGGTCTGGATAAAAGAATTGCGGACTTGTCACAGCTTTATTATGTAAGTGAAAATATGAAAATGGACGAAGAATTATTTCTTTTTACCAATGTTTCTTCCAAAATCTTATGGCCAAAAGGAAATCTGGAACTTACAGTAGAAAAGGATGGTTCTTTGGTTCAGGATGATTTTTCCCATGAACAATATCTTGTTATCTCGCAGGGAGAGAAGAGTATTTTAATTTCCGGATGTGCCCATAATGGTATCCTAAATATTTTAGAGGAGTATCGCCATATATTTTCAAAGGAACCGGATGTAGTAATAAGTGGGCTCCATATGATGAAAAAAAGCGGATATCAGCCGGAAGATATAGAACTTATCGAGCAGACTGCCTGGAAATTAAAAGAATATAAAACGAAGTTTTATACCTGTCATTGTACCGGAGAAGAACCTTATGAAAGAATGAAACGAATTTTAAAAGACCAGATTGAGTATGTAAAAAGTGGGGAAGAAATAAAAATTGAGGTTTAAAAAAGAAAGCAAGGTGAATAATCACTTTGCTTTTTTTGGCACATATAATATTGATAGAATGGGGCTTAAACTGTTGTATAATATGCGATAAAATTGCGAATAGTAAGGAATATGAAAGTTGACAAAAAAGAGAAAAAAGGATAAGATAATTGTGGCAGTTTGTAGCAGGATGTTTGCGTTTTATGTTGAATTGCCACAGATATTTTAGCGAAAAATGAGTGAACACAACAGAAAGGAGTATTTATGGACACAGAAACGGGTAGTAGGAGCAAAATGGGTTTAAAGCATTAGTGTCTGATATACATTTGTAATGAAATAGGAAAGTATGTTTTATTACAAATGTATACCAGGGTTCTAATGTTTCTTGCTTTGCTTTTTTACCATAAAATATCTATGAATAAATAAAATAGAAAGGTATGGTAAGTAATGTGGAAACTAAAATGAATATTTGCGAATCAATTTTAAAGTTTTTGGATGAAAAGAATTATTCGGAATTAAAAGAGTTACTGATTGAAATGAATCCGGCAGATATTTCTTCTGTATTTGAAGAAATAGCCAGCGAAAAAATTCCACTTTTGTTCCGTCTTTTACCGAAAGTTCTTGCAGCGGAAACCTTCGTTGAGATGGAGGCAGATGCACAGGAATTACTGATTACAGGATTTAGTGATAACGAATTAAAAGAGGTCCTGGATGAGCTTTATCTTGATGATACGGTTGATATCGTTGAAGAAATGCCTGCCAATGTAGTAAAAAGGATACTACTAAATTCGGATTCAGGTACCAGACAAATGATTAATGAAATTTTAAAATATCCGGATGATAGTGCAGGAAGTATCATGACCATCGAATATGTCAGTCTGCGGCCTGGTATGACAGTGGAAGAGGCAATCAAACGAATCCGGCGAACTGGTATTGACAAAGAAACCATTTACACCTGTTATGTAACAGATGATAATCGTTTTTTGCAGGGAAGTGTCACCATTAAATCTTTGTTACTTGCAGAGGAATCAGATAAGATAGCTGATTTGATGGATAAAAAATGTATTTCTGTTCATACTTTGGAGGATAAGGAAGAAGTTGCGAATCGGTTTAATAAATACGACCTTTTGGCAATTCCGGTAGTAGATGATGAAAATCGTCTGGTTGGTATTGTTACCTTCGATGATGCCATTGATGTTATGCAGGATGAGGCTACAGAAGATATTAAAAAGATGGCAGCGATTATTCCATCGGATAAATCTTATTTTAAAACCACAGTTTTTGAGACTTGGAAGGCGAGAATGCCATGGTTGTTATTGCTTATGATTTCTGCAACTTTTACAGGCATGATTATTACCTCTTTTGAAAATGCCCTTGCAACCTGCACCATATTGACTGCTTATATTCCAATGCTTATGGATACTGGTGGTAATTCGGGTGGGCAGGCTTCTGTTACCATTATCCGTGCGCTTTCTTTGGGGGAAGTGGAATTTAGGGATATTTTTAAAGTAATATGGAAAGAATTTCGGGTTTCCCTTGCCTGTGGAATCACCTTGACCCTTTGTAATTTTGTGAAACTTCTGGTATTTGACAAGGTAGAAATTATGATAGCAGCGGTAATTTGTATTACTTTATTGATGACAGTTATCATTGCCAAAGTAATTGGCTGTGCGTTACCGATTCTTACCAAGAAAATCGGTTTTGACCCAGCAGTTATGGCAAGTCCATTTATTACAACCATGGTAGATGCCATTTCTTTGATTATCTATTTTAAGGTTGCGTCAGCATTGATAGGTTTATAATTTCTTATGAAAAGTAAAAAATAAAAGAAAAAATATTAAAATAAAAGAAAAAAACAATTGACATACGGAAAAAATGATGTTAAACTTCAATAGTGTGCCGCACAGTGAGGTAAAAAAGAGTCTTTTGACCACCATAACTGGCGAGTAATTGTAATAGGAGGTGCCATATGTACGCAATCATAGCAACAGGTGGTAAACAATACAAAGTAGCAGAAGGCGATGTAATTAAAGTAGAAAAATTAAACGCTGAAGCTGGAAGTAAAGTTACATTTGATGTTGTTTTAGTAAACAACGGCGATGTATTAGTTGGTGATGCTCTTGCGAAAGCTTCTGTTGAAGCTACAGTCGAAGGTGAAGGTAAAGGTAAGAAAGTTATCGTTTACAAGTACAAGAGAAAGACTGGATATCATAAAAAGCAAGGACATAGACAAGCATATACTCAAGTTAAGATTGACAAGATTAATGCTTAATTATGGTTAGAATTACTTTTTTTAATCAGAATGGTAATTGTGTAGGATTTGAAGCAAAAGGACATGCCGGGTATGATGTAGAAGGAAAAGATATAATCTGTTCTGCTATATCAGTTTTGGTAGTGAACTTTATCAATTCTATTGAGATTTTTACAGAAGATGGTTTTGATGGAGAAATAGAAGAGAAGACAGGAGATGTAAGATTTCGTTTTCTGGATACCGATTCTATTTCACATGATGCAAGACTATTGATGGATTCGTTGATGTTAGGTATTGACGGAGTCCGTGAGACATATGGAAAGCAGTACTTGAATGTTAAATTTAAGGAGGTGTAATTACAATGATGAAGATGAACCTTCAATTATTCGCTCATAAGAAGGGTGTTGGTTCTACTAAGAATGGTAGAGATTCCGAATCTAAGAGACTTGGAGCGAAGAGAGCAGATGGACAATTTGTTAAAGCTGGTAACATTTTATATAGACAACGTGGTACTAAGATTCATCCAGGTGTGAATGTTGGACGTGGTGGAGATGATACTTTATTCGCATTAACAGATGGAGTTCTTAAATTTGAAAGAAAGGGTAGAAACAAGAAGCAAGCTTCTGTTTACCCAAGAACAAACGACTAAGAATTAATGAACGGCTTTGAATCAACCTTGATTTAAAGTCGTTTTTTCATATAAACGAGGTGATACAATGTTTGCAGATAGAGCTAAAATATATATTCGTTCTGGTAAGGGCGGAGATGGCCATGTAAGTTTCCGAAGAGAATTATATGTACCAAACGGTGGTCCGGATGGTGGAGATGGCGGCCGTGGCGGCGATGTAATTTTTGTGGTAGATGAGGGATTAAATACATTGGTAGATTTTCGTAATGTAAGAAAATATTGCGCCGAAAATGGAGAAGATGGCGGTAAAAAACGCTGTCATGGTGCAGATGGAGCGGATATTGTTTTAAAAGTACCACCTGGAACTGTCATTAAAGATGCAGAAACAGGAAAAGTAATCCTAGATATGTCCAATAAAAAAGAACCTGTTGTTCTATTAAAAGGTGGACGTGGCGGTAAGGGAAACCAGCATTATGCAACTGCTACCATGCAGGTGCCAAAGTATGCCCAGCCGGGTCAAAAAGCAAGAGAATTATGGGTGCAGTTAGAACTTAAGGTAATCGCAGATGTTGGCTTAGTTGGATATCCTAACGTGGGAAAATCTACATTTTTATCCCGTGTAACCAATGCAAAGCCAAAGATTGCAAATTATCATTTTACAACATTAAACCCTAATTTAGGTGTGGTAGATTTGGCTCCAAATGAAGGTTTTGTAATTGCAGATATTCCTGGTATTATTGAAGGAGCTTCTCAAGGGATAGGACTTGGATTTGAGTTTTTAAGACATATTGAACGAACCAAGGTGTTGATTCATATGGTAGATGCAGCATCTACAGAAGGAAGGGACCCTATAGCAGATATCCATACCATTTTAGAGGAGTTAAAATCCTATAATAAGGATTTGGAAAAACGTCCACAGGTAATCGCTGCCAATAAAATTGATGCTATGCCACCGGAAGACCAGGAAGTTATAATTTCCATGCTGGAAGAAGAGTTTGGAAAAGAGGGAATGAAGGTATTTCCGATTTCGGCAGTAAGCGGACAGGGCGTAAAGGAATTATTATGGCATGTAAATAATATGTTAAAGGATATTGACCAGACCGTAGTGGAATTTGAACCAGAATATAATCTGGATTCTTACGATGACCCTTCAGAGCCATTTACAGTAGAAAAGGGCGATGAGGAAGGCGTATTCATTGTAGAAGGCCCAAGAATTGAACGAATGTTAGGATACACCAATCTGGATTCGGAAAAAGGTTTTGATTTCTTCCAGAAATTCCTGAAAGATACAGGAATTCTAACACAGTTAGAAGAACTTGGTATTCAGGATGGCGACATTGTAAAGTTGTATGCTTTGGAATTTGAATATTATAAATAAGTAAAAATGATTCACACTGGTGCTATTTAAAAGGTTGTGAATCATGAAGGAAATCGGTATAAAGAAAGGGAGGAATTTTTATGACAAGTAAGCAGAGAGCTTATCTAAAAGGATTGGCTATGAATATTGAACCTATTTTCCAAATTGGAAAATCATCGCTGACTCCTGAAGTGACGGAAGCGATTCGAGAAGCCATTGATAAAAGAGAATTAATTAAAATATCAGTATTAAAGAATTGTCTGGATGACCCAAAAGAAATTGCCAATGTGCTTGCAGAAAGAACAAGAGCACAGGTAGTGCAGGTAATTGGTAAGAAAATCGTTTTATATAAAGAATCTAAGGACAATAAGAAAATCGAATTACCAAAATAGACCTTAGGGCAAATACTTTCCTTATGATTTGTCCTTGAAGAACGGAGAACGGAGGCAAAAATGAAAATTGGTATTATGGGTGGTACCTTTAATCCGATTCATAATGGGCATTTATTGTTGGCAGAAACTGCTTACGAGGACTTTGATTTGGACAAGGTTCTCATTATGCCGGTGAAAGAACCTGCTCACAGAAATATTTCCAGTAATGTGTCAGCAAAAGACCGGATTGAGATGGTGAAATTGGCAATTCAGGATAATCCTCATTTTGAATTATCTTTATTGGAAATGGAAAGGGAAGGATATACTTATACTGTGGATACAGTTCGACAGTTAAAAAATGAATATCCGGAACATGACTTTTATTTTATTATGGGGGCAGACTCTTTGTATCATTTTGAGTCATGGAAAGAGCCGGAGGAGATATTAAGATATGCGGCAATTTTGGCTGCCGGAAGGGACCATATTGCAGAGTCTGAATTGGAAGCACAAATTGAGTATCTTATGGAAAAGTACCCTTTTGGAAAAATATTTCCGTTGCTTACTCCGAATTTGGAAATTTCTTCTCATAATATTAGAAAGAGAATCCGAAATGGGCGTTCCATCCGTTATCTTTTGCCTAAGGAAGTAGAAGAGTATGCCAGAAATCATAAATTGTATGATACCAGGGTCCAAAGGTAATGTTTTTCATACTTACATGAAGAAACAAGGCTTTTACCCGTAAAACATGAGAAAGTAGGTTGGTGCAAAAGATGGACCGAATGCAAATGCGTGAAAAACTGGAGAAAAAGTTATCGCAAAAAAGATTTGAACATTCTCTGGGTGTAGAATATACTGCTGCCTGTATGGCAATGTGTTTTGATGTGGACATTGAAAAAGCTGCTGTTGCAGGTTTGTTGCATGATTGTGCCAAGTATTTGTCACCGGAGAAAAAAATAAAACTTTGTCAGGAAAATCAATTACCCATCAGTAAATATGAATATGAGAATCCGGAATTACTTCATGGAAAATTGGGGGCACTTTATGCAAAAAAGAAGTATGGAGTGGAAGACCCGGAAATTTTATCGGCAATTACCTACCATACGACGGGAAAAGAAGATATGACAAATTTAGAAAAAATTATTTATATCGCAGATTTTATGGAGGCAAACCGAAAAAACATAAAAAATATGGGATTCATAAGAAAATTAGCCTTTAAAGATTTGGATGCCTGTTTGTGTGAGGTAATGAAAAATACCATTCATTATTTAGAAGTAAAGAATGCGGTAATTGATGATATTACTTTAAGTGCATATGAGTATTATAAGAATGCGCTGAATTTAGATGTTATTGGTGATTCATAGAGAAACGAAAGGAGAAAGGAATATGTTAGATAAAGTCAAGATAGCAGTGAAGGCTTTGGATGATAAAAAAGGTGAAAATATCTGTGTGATTGATATTAGAGAACAGACTGTAATTACAGATTATTTTATCATTGTAAATGGAAATAGTCCAAGCCAGGTTCAGGCGTTGGTAGAAAATGTAACAGAGGCACTAGAGAAAAATGGTGTCAAGTTATTACAGTCTGAAGGCAAGGCATCGGGAAACTGGATTTTATTAGATTTTAATGATATCATCATCCATGTATTTTTAAAGGAAGATAGAGAATTTTACGATTTAGAACGTATGTGGAGAGATGGGACGTTTATTGATGTAAATACGTTGTTATAAAAGAGAAGTGTGTTTGGGAACGCTTTGTTCTGTAAACACACTTCTTTTTATTTTAGGATGCTTATCTTAAAAGAGAACGGTAAACCCCAATGACTTTTCCTAAGATTTCAACCTTATCAACAATGATAGGGTCCATGTAGTCATTTTCTGGCTGTAAGCGGTAATGTCCGTTTTCTTTGAAAAAACGTTTTACGGTAACACTGTCCTCAATTAAAGCAACCACAATGTCACGGTCACTTGCATTTGGCTGCTGTGCCACTAAAATCATATCACCATCAAGAATACCTGCATTTATCATACTTTCGCCTTTTACTTTCAGCATAAAAGTGGATTGGTTTGTAAGGTAATCCGGTGGCATAGGAAAATATCCTTCAATGTTTTCAACTGCTAAAATAGGTTCGCCGGCAGTAACAGTACCTACTATAGGTACATTAACAATTTCTCTTCTGGTCAAATTAAATTCATCGTCTAAAATTTCAATAGCTCTAGGTTTGGTAGCATCTCTACGAATATAACCTTTTTGTTCAAGGCTGGCTAAATGGGAATGAACCGAAGAGGTGGATTTTAATTTAACAGCATCACATATTTCACGAACAGAAGGCGGATAGCCTTTTGATAGGATACATTCCTTCAAATAATCCAGAATTTCTTGCTGTTTCGAAGTAATTTGATTCGATTTCATGAAGTCCTCCTATATGTATTTGTTATCGTTCTGTTACGAGTATAACATATGTTCGATGGAATTGCAAACGTTTGTTTGTGGAAGGTCGTATTTCTATAAAATGGTAATACGGTGAATAGGCTTCATTTTAAATTTTGTTAAAAATATGTTTTTATCAATCTCGTAAATAAAACAAAAATCGTCCCATGAATGCCATAGAGTAAAATAAAATCCTTGTTTTACTCTATGGATTCATGGGACTTAGAATGTGATATCCGAATCTTTAATTTTTACTTGAGCAGGAGCATTCTGCTTTTACTTTTTCTACTTCTTCTGGTTGAGCAGGAGCCGCTGGTTGATAGTAACCGTGTTTTTTTGCAATTTTGTATAATTCATATTGTTTTGCTTCCGTATCATTACGGGAGTTGATGATTTTTTGACGTAATGTTTCGTCACTGGTTTGCTCAATAAAATAAGCATAGCTTAAAAGACTTGCATTCATTTCTGATAAAGCATCAGATACCATAGTTTTTTCGTCCATTTCTTTTACCACGTACATAGCAGTATTTTTAGCTGCCATGAACTTTCCTTTCTGTTATCATATTGCTTGTTGTTTTGTTTGTGTAGGTTACGAAATTCGAAAAGTCGTCAGAATATAAGGGCATATTTTATATCATAGTTTTAAAACTATAGATATTTCATAAACGCATCCTTTGTTTTTGCTGCACTTTCAGCACCGTTTCGTAAAAAGTCTTTTACTTCCTGGCTGTCGCAAGCCTTAGCATATTCGCTCCATTTTTGCGAAATGGTTTCGTGTGCGTTGATTAAGTGACGTAAGTTTTGAACTTCCATTTGATTTAACTGTGTCATAATCTATCTCCTTTACTATATCATTTACCTTTGTAGTATGTTCCAAACACAATCTTTTATACATTTAAAAAAAATATTGTATGTTTTCGTGATTTTTGTTATACTGATAACGTATGAGTATACGAAATAGGAGATGTTTTATGATGGAGATGAAACGAATTTTATTAAAGCTAAGCGGCGAAGCATTAGCAGGAGATAAAAAGACAGGTTTTGATGAACCTACCGTTACCAAAGTTGCACTTCAGGTAAAGAAGGTATTAGAACAAGGTGTTCAGGTAGGAATTGTAATCGGCGGTGGTAATTTTTGGAGAGGAAGAACCAGTGAAAAAATCGACCGCACAAAAGCAGACCAGATTGGAATGCTTGCTACTGTAATGAATTGTATTTATGTATCTGAAATTTTTAGAACCGTTGGAATTGATACTAATGTTTATACACCATTTTCCTTTGGTTCCATGACGAAGTTATTTTCTAAGGACGAAGCAGTAAAGGATTTAAATCAGAATAAGGTAGTTTTTTTTGCCGGAGGTATTGGCCATCCTTATTTTTCAACCGATATGGCTACTGTTCTTCGTGCTATTGAAATTGAAGCAGATGTTGTACTTGCAGCAAGAGCAGTGGATGGTGTTTATGACAGTGACCCTAAGATCAATCCAAATGCAAAGAAATACGATAGAATCAGTGTAAAAGAAATCGTAGATAAGAAACTTGGAATTATGGATTTAGCTGCTGCTGTTTTAAGTATGGATAATAAAATGCCAATGATTATTTTTGGTTTGAACGAAGAAGATAGTATAGTACATACTGTGAACAATAAGATTACAGGTACTATTGTGGAAGTTTAAATATTAGGAGGAAAAGGATTTATGTTAAAACAATACGAAGAAAAGATGGAAAAATCACTGGATAATTTAGTTGCTGAATTTTCAGCAATTCGTGCAGGAAGAGCCAATCCTCATATTTTGGATAAGTTAAGAGTAGACTATTATGGTTCTCCGACTCCAATCCAACAGGTTGCCAACGTAACCGTTCCAGAAGCAAGAAGTATTTTAATTACTCCTTGGGAGGCATCTTTAGTAAAAGAAATTGAAAAAGCAATTATCAATTCAGATTTAGGAGTTATGCCAAACAATGATGGTAAGGCAGTTCGTATTAATTTCCCTGAATTAACAGAAGAACGTCGTAAGGAACTTGTAAAAGACGTAAAGAAAAAGGGAGAGGCTGCAAAAGTTGCCATCCGTAACATTAGACGTGATGCAAACGATGCGTTCAAGAAACAAAATAAGGCAAATGAAATTTCTGAGGATGAATTAAAGAACTTAGAAGATAAGGTTCAGAAGTTGACAGATAAATACATTGCTGAAATTGATAAGGCAATTGATGTTAAGTCAAAAGAGATTTTAACAGTTTAGTCAAGGTGATTTCGGTTTTTCCATATCGGAAGTGGGAACTTTGTGAATGAGTGAAGTTTCGTATTTTAAAGGCGGGCATGAAGGTAGTTTTGTTCGCCTTTTTCCCATATATGGATTGAAAGGCTTGGTGCAGATTATGAATAATGATAAAAAAGAAAGCTATCGTATTCCAGAACATGTTGCCATTATTTTAGACGGAAACGGAAGATGGGCGAAAAAACGAAATATGCCTAGAAATTATGGGCATATGAAAGGCAGTGAAAATTTAGAAAAAGTGTGTAAGGCAGCAGATGAATTTGGAATTAAGTATATTACAGTCTATGCTTTTTCTACTGAAAACTGGAAAAGACCTGAGGATGAAGTAAGTGCGTTGATGAAACTGCTTCGTAATTATTTAAAGGATTGTGTAAAAAAAGCAAATAAGAATAATATGCGGATTCGTGTCATCGGTGAAATCAACAGGTTGGATGAAGATATTCGTAAAGCCATTATTGAGTTGGATGAGGTATCAAAGAAAAACACCGGTTTAAATTTAACTATTGCCATTAATTATGGTGCAAGGGATGAAATGATTAGAGCCATGAAAAAGGCAATGCAGGATGAAAAAGAGGATAAATTCAGAATCGAAGATTTTAATGAAAGTATGTTTGCAGAATATCTGGATACCCAGGGAATACCGGAGCCGGATTTAATGATTCGAACCAGTGGAGAACAAAGATTATCTAACTTTTTATTATGGCAGTTGGCGTATACGGAATTTTATTTTACTGATGTATTATGGCCTGATTTTGATAAAGAGGAATTATGGAAGGCAATTCAGTACTATAATAAAAGAGAAAGAAGATATGGAGGGCTTTCATAATGTTTAAAGAGCGTTTAATAAGCGGTATTGTGTTAGTAATTCTTATGACAGCGGTTCTATATGCCGGAGGTCCATGGACTTTAGTTGCTATGTTACTTTTGTCAGTGATAGGATTAAGGGAATTTTATCGTATTTTTAAACTGGATACATCCATATTTGCTTTTTGCGGATATTTATTTGCGGTTATTTATTATCTGGTGTTATGTTTTGACAAGGAAAACTTTGTGTTGCCATTACTTCTTTTATTTTTTATGACGGTTATGAGCATATATGTATTTTCCTTCCCTAAATATAAGGGAGAACAGGCAATGACGATTTTTTTTGGTTTTATTTACACCGTGGTGTTGTTGTCTTACATTTATCGCATTCGTATGCTTCATGACGGAGGAGCTTATGTCGTGCTGGCGTTTTTAAGTTCCTGGGGAAATGATACGTTTGCATACTGTGTGGGAAGATTGATTGGAAAACACAAAATGTCACCGAAGCTTAGTCCCAAAAAGAGTGTAGAAGGTGCTATTGGTGGGATTCTTGGAGCCGGACTTTTAGGTTTGGCATACGGAAGTTTAGGAAATACTTATCTTGGTCTTTCAGAGCATAGTGGATTGATTTGTGCCGTAGTATGTCTTGCAGGTGCATTTATTTCTATTATTGGTGACTTGGCGGCCTCTGCTTTTAAGAGGGATACCGGAATCAAAGATTATGGTAAATTAATTCCTGGTCATGGCGGTGTATTAGACCGTTTTGACAGTATTATTTTTACGGCTCCAATTGTTTATTATGGAATTGTATTTTTTAGTTAAGCAGGGGGAATACAAACGATGCAGATGATAGCGTTACTTGGCTCCACCGGTTCTATTGGAACCCAGACTTTAGAAGTGGTGAGAGAGAATGATGATATGCAGATTGTGTCCATGTCTGCAGGAAAAAACATTGCTTTGTTTGAAAAGCAGATTCGTGAATTTAAACCTAAAATGGTAAGTGTTCAGACGGAAGAATTAGCGAAAGAATTAAGAATCAAAATTCAGGATTTAAATATTCCGGTATATTCCGGAAAAGAGGGATTGATTCAGGTAGCGGTTTGTGAAAGTGCTACCATAGTAGTAACTGCAATTATGGGGATGATAGGAATTACACCTACTATTGCAGCAATATGTGAAGGAAAAGATATAGCCTTGGCGAATAAGGAAACTTTAGTGACAGCAGGGCATATCATTATGCCATTGGCACAGGAAAAAGGTGTAAAGATTTATCCTGTAGACAGTGAGCATTCTGCAATTTTTCAATGTTTGAACGGGGAAGAAAAGCATTCTGTTTCGAAAATTATTTTAACTGCCTCCGGTGGACCTTTCAGGGGAAAGACATTGGAAGAATTAAAATATGTGACTTTGCAGCAGGCATTAAAGCATCCAAACTGGTCCATGGGAAAGAAGATTACTATTGATTCGGCTACTATGGTGAATAAAGGTTTGGAGGTCATTGAGGCGAGATGGTTGTTTGATGTAGATTACGACCAGATTCAGGTGGTAATCCAGCCTCAAAGTATCATTCATTCCATGGTGGAATTTAAGGACCATGGAGTGATTGCTCAATTAGGCACTCCGGATATGAAATTACCAATTCAATACGCTCTTTGTGAGACACAAAGGCGTTTTCTTTCAGAGGAAAGACTGAATTTCTGGGACATTCCGTCTATTACATTTGAAAAACCGGATTTTGAGGTGTTTAGGGGACTTTCACTTGCATATGAAGTGGGAAGAAAGGGTGGCAGTGCCACTACAGCATACAATGCAGCGAATGAGCTGGCAGTTGCTAAGTTTTTAAAAGAGGAAATATCATTTTTAGAAATCTATGATATGATAGAAGAGTGTATATTAAAACATCCTTTTGTGGAGCATCCGACCATTGAAGATATTTTGGAAACAGAAAAATGGATATATGAGTATATAGAAAGTAGGTAATATAGTGAATATTTTAATAGCAATCTTAATTTTTGGCTTAATTGTAGTCATTCATGAGCTGGGACATTTTATTTTTGCAAAAATAAACGGAATTTATGTATCAGAATTTTCCGTGGGATTTGGACCACGGTTGTTAAGTAAGCAAATAGGTGAAACCAGGTATTCTTTAAAACTTATACCTTTTGGTGGTTCTTGTGCCATGTTAGGAGAGGAAGAAGAAAGTACAGACGAAAGAGCGTTTAATAATAAGTCAGCAGGAGCAAGATTCTGGGTTATTTTTGGTGGTCCTTTGTTTAATTTTATTCTTGCCTTTGTCATGGCGATTATTATGATTGTTTCTGTAGGTATTGATAAACCATATGTTTTGGCAGTTCAGGAGGATTCTTTGGCTGCAGAAAACGGATTACAGGAAGGAGATATCGTAATAGCCATCAATGGAGATAAGATCCATTTAGGAAGAGATTATTATATTAGTGATTATTTTGAAGACTTTGGAGAAACAGTGGAATTAACGGTACTTCGTGAAGGAAAGGAAATGAACATTACCATTGATACCTTGTACCAATACTATGGTTTAGGATTTTCTTACTCACCGGATGGGGAAGCGGTTGAATTACTGAGTGTGGAAGAAAGTGGTCCTTTGGGTGAGGCTGGGCTTACCATTGGTGATGTTATTACAAAGTTAGACGGAATTGAGATTAAAAATGGGGAAGACCTGGCAAAGTATAAAGAGGAAATAGGATTTAGTGATAAGGAAATTACAGTTACTTATGTAAGAAATAACAGGGAACATGAAGTTGTTGTAACACCAAAGGAAATTAATTCTTATTCCTTAAGTCAGTATGTTGTGGTTAACACATATAGAGAAAAAGTAGGATTTTTAGAAGCAATGAAATATTCCTTATATGAAATGGAATATCAGGTATCGGTTGTTTATAAGAGTTTAGGCTATTTATTTACCGGCAAAGCATCCATGAATGATTTTTCCGGTCCTGTTCGAATGGTATCGGTAATCGGTGATACTGTGGAAGAAAGTAAAGAATATGGCATGGAAAGTGTTATTTTCAGTATTATGAATATTATCATTCTATTGTCTGTAAATCTTGGTGTTATGAATTTATTACCATTTCCTGCTTTAGATGGCGGACACTTGGTTTTTATTATTTTGGAAGCCATCCGCAAGAAAAAGATTCCACAGGAAAAAGAAGCCATGGTGCATTTTGCAGGAATCATGATATTGTTTGCTTTTATGATTTTTATTCTCTTTAATGATATTAAAAATGTATTCTTTTAAAGGGAGGTATCACATGTTTCGAGAAAATACCAAAGAAATAAAAATTAAAGACCGGGTAATTGGTGGTAAGAATCCTATTTTAATTCAGTCTATGACAAACACAAAGACTGCGGATGTGGAGGCTACCATTGCCCAAATAAAAAGATTGGAAAAGGCAGGATGCGATATTGTACGTTCTACTGCCAATGATATTCATGCTGCCAATGCTTTTAAAGAAATAAAATCTGCCATTTCTATTCCATTGGTTGCAGATATTCATTTTGACTATAAACTTGCCATAAAAGCAATAGAGAATGGTGCAGATAAAATTAGAATCAATCCTGGAAACATCGGAAGCAGGGAAAGAGTATTGGAAGTAGTAGAAGCCGCAAAAGAGAAAAATATTCCTATTCGTATTGGTGTAAACAGTGGTTCTTTGGAAAAGCATATTTTAGAATCCTATGGTAAGGTAACTGCAGAAGGTTTGGTGGATAGTGCACTTCATAATATTGCTTTGATTGAAGATATGGGATACGATAATCTGGTGATTAGTATTAAATCTTCGGATGTGTTAATGTGTGTAAAGGCTCATGAACTTTTGGCACCGAAATGTCAGTATCCATTGCATGTGGGAATTACAGAATCCGGGACTGCTTATGGTGGCAATATTAAATCTTCCATAGGCTTAGGGCTTATCTTAAATCAAGGAATCGGAAATACTATCCGGGTTTCGTTGACAGATGACCCGGTGAAAGAAATTGCTACAGCGAAGTTGATTCTTCGAACTTTGAAATTAAGAGAAGGTGGAATTGAAGTGGTTTCTTGTCCTACTTGTGGAAGAACTTCCATTGATTTGATTTCTTTAGCCAACAAAGTAGAGGAAATGGTGACAGAGTTTGAACATCTGAATCTTAAGGTGGCTGTCATGGGTTGTGTGGTAAATGGGCCAGGAGAATCAAAGGAAGCGGATTTAGGAATTGCCGGAGGTAAGGGAGAAGGTCTTTTATTTAAAAAGGGCGAGATTATCCGAAAAGTACCGGAAGATGAATTATTACATGCCTTATATGAAGAATTAAAGAATTGGCAATAAGGATTAGGTAGTACGAAAATCGATAAGGAAAATAGCAGAAGAAAATAAGGTGTGATAAATAATGGAAACAACATTGCATTCATTTTATGAAGTTTTTTGTGAATTAAAAACTCCAGAGGAACTGACAGGAGAATTTTCTGAGGTTTTAGTGGAGCGTCTTTTGATGAAAAAAGCCATAAACCTTTTGGAAGTTCATATCCTTAGTACCAAATTGATTCATAAAAAAAGTATCATGCTAATGGAAAAAGCAATTAAAAATTATATGTTTGAGAGAGCTCAGACGAAGATTAAAATTGTGGAGCGATATGAATTATCGGAATTATACAATCCTGAGAAACTGTTTTTGTTATACAAAGACAGTTTCTTATTAGATTTTAAAGAAAGAAGTAATGTGGAATATCGTCTGGTGCAGGCCAGTGAATGGTTCTTTGACAATAATATTATTACGTTAACCTTGGAAGATACGTTTCTTGCAAAAAATAAATCCGTATCTATTAAAAAATATATCGAGGAAGTCTATCAATCAAAATTTGGGATGGCGGTGCAGGTCGGTTTCGACTATACTTTAGCACAAAAAGAACAGTTAAGACAGGCTCACAAAATGCACAAGTTAGAGTTAGAAGTTAATTCTATTTTGGAGGAAGTAGATTCTCGTTCAAAAGCAGATTCTGTTACCAGTTCCAAAGCGAAGGAAACAGACGGAAATAAGAAGAGTGCAACAGTCAGAAGTTCAGAAACGGCAAAATCCAATGGAGATGCTTCAAAACAAAATGGCGGAAACAGAAGCTATTTTAATCAGGAAAATGGATTTCGAAAACAACGCCCGGCAGATGACCCAGATGTATTTTATGGGAAAAACTGTGAAGGTGATATTATTGAAATAAAAGATATCATTACGGAAATGGGAGAAGTAGTGATACATGGAGAATTATTAAATTTGGATACCAGAGAAATCCGTTCCGAAAAAACCATACTTATTTTTTCCATCACAGATTATACAGATACCATTGTAGTTAAGATATTTGTTCCTAATGTTCTTCTACCGGATTTGTTAGGAAATTTAAAAAGTGGTAAGTTTTATAAAATCAAGGGAAATGCTATTCTTGATAAGTATGACCACGAAGTTTCCATCAGTTCGGTAGTTGGAATGAAGGAAATTCCGGATTTCAGAGTGAAGAGAAAGGATTTAAGCCTAGAAAAGCGGGTAGAACTACACTTACATACGGTTATGAGTGAAAGTGATAGTGTAGTTGGAATTAAAGATGTAATTAAACTTGCAAAAAGCTGGGGGCATAAAGCCATGGCAATTACAGACCATGGTGTGGTTCAGGCTTTCCCTGTGGCTGCCCATTGTCTAGATAAGGATGATGATTTTAAACTCTTATACGGTGTAGAAGGGTATTTTGTAGATGATTTAAAAACGGTGGTGGTAAATTCTAAAAATCAATCGTTACAAGATGATTATGTAGTATTTGATATCGAAACTACCGGATTTAGTCCTGTGAAAAATAAAATTATTGAAATTGGAGCAGTTAAGGTAAGAAACGGAGTCATTGTAGATAAATTCAGCCATTTTGTAAATCCGAAAGAACCGATTCCTCCAAATATCGAGTCTTTAACAGGAATTTCTGACCGAATGGTGATAGAAGAACCCACCATAGAGGTTATTTTACCTGAGTTTTTAAAATTCTGTGAAGGAAGTGTTTTGGTAGCACATAATGCGGATTTTGATGTAAGTTTTATTCGTGAAAAATCCAGAGAGTTGAATTTGGCATTTGCTCCTACTTATCTGGATACGGTATTGCTTTCCAGATTTTTAATTACAGGAATTTCAAAATATACTTTAGATAGTGTGGCAAAGTATATGGGGGTAAAACTTACCGACCATCATAGGGCAGTAAACGATGCTCAGGCAACGGCGGAAATCTTTGTAAAGTTTATTCCAATGCTTAACTCCAAAGGAATTGAAACTTTAGATTCTTTAAATGCCATGAGCCAAATGAGTCCGGAGGCAATTAAGGCGGCTCCTTCTTATCATGGAATTTTAATTGCTAAAAATGAGTTAGGAAGGGTGAATCTTTATCGTCTGATTTCTGAATCCCATCTAACCTATTTTTCGAAAAGACCAAGAATGCCAAAGAGTCTGATTGAACAATATCGGGAAGGATTGATTGTTGGTTCTGCCTGTGAAGCTGGAGAGTTATATAAGGCGATTTTAATGGACAAGGGTGCGGCGGAAATTTCCAGACTGGCTCAATTTTATGATTATTTTGAAATACAGCCTCTTGGAAATAACTTTTTTATGTTAGAAAGTGATAAATATCCGGTAAGCTCTGTTGAGGATTTAAAGGAGATAAACCGTAAAATAGTTGCCTTAGGGGAGGAATTTAAGAAACCTGTAGTGGCAACCTGTGACGTTCATTTTATTGAGCCGGAAGACAGTATTTACCGTGCAATCATACAGGCAAGTAAGAAATATAAAGATGCGGATAATCAGCCACCGTTATATTTTAGAACCACAGAGGAAATGCTTGAGGAATTTGAGTATCTGGGTAGCGAAAAGGCTTATGAAGTAGTAATTGAAAATACTAATAAGATATCGGATATGGTGGAGCGGATTTCTCCAGTAAGACCGGATAAATGTCCTCCGGTGATTGACCAGTCCGATGCTACCTTGACTAAGATTTGTTATGACAAAGCCCATGAGATATATGGGCCGGAACTGCCTCCACAGGTTTTAGAACGGTTGGAAAGAGAATTAAATTCCATTATCAGCAATGGTTTTGCAGTTATGTATATTATCGCACAAAAACTGGTGTGGGATTCCAATGACCATGGATATCTGGTAGGCTCCAGAGGTTCTGTTGGTTCCTCTTTTGTTGCTACCATGGCAGGTATTACAGAGGTAAATCCATTGTCTGCCCATTATATTTGTAAAAATTGCCATTATGTAGACTTTGATTCGGATGAAGTAAAGGCTTTCGCAGGTCGTTCCGGCTGTGATATGCCGGATAAGAATTGTCCGAATTGTGGGGAACCTTTAATGAAAGAGGGACATGATATCCCATTTGAAACTTTCTTAGGCTTTAAAGGAGATAAAGAGCCGGATATTGACTTAAATTTCTCTGGTGAGTATCAGGCTTGTGCTCATGCTTATACAGAAGAACTTTTTGGAAAGGGTAAGGCATTTCGTGCCGGTACCATTGGTTCGGTTGCCGATAAAACGGCTTATTCTTATGTATATAAATATTTTGAAGAACGTCAGCAAAATAAACGTCGTGCAGAAATGGAGCGATTAAGTCTTGGATGTACTGGGGTAAAAAGAACCACTGGTCAGCATCCTGGAGGAATGATTGTATTGCCAAGGAATGAAGAGATTTATTCTTTTACGCCGATACAACATCCTGCCAATGATGTTAATTCTCCTATTATTACTACCCATTTTGAATACCATTCCATTGACCATAATTTATTAAAGCTTGATATTCTCGGTCATGATGATCCTTCCATGATTCGTATGATGGAGGACCTTACGGGAATTGATGCTAAAACCATTAAACTGGATGATAAAAAGGTAATGTCTTTGTTTCATAATACGGAGGCATTGGGGATTACACCGGAAGATATTGGTGGAACGAAACTTGGCTCTTTGGGAATCCCTGAATTTGGTACAGATTTCGTTATACAGATGTTGATTGATACGAATCCACAGTCTTTCTCGGATTTGGTACGAATTTCCGGATTGTCCCATGGAACGGATGTGTGGCTTGGAAATGCCCAGACTTTGATTCAGGAAGGAAAGGCATTGATTTCTACTGCGATTTGTACCCGTGATGATATTATGATATATTTGATTAATATGGGGATGGATAAAGGTCTTTCTTTTACCATTATGGAAAGTGTAAGAAAGGGAAAAGGTTTAAAACCGGAGTGGGAAGAGGAGATGTTAGCCCATAATGTACCAGACTGGTATATTTGGTCTTGTAAAAAAATCAAGTATATGTTCCCGAAGGCACACGCTGCGGCCTATGTTATGATGGCATGGCGTATCGCATATTTTAAGGTGTATTATCCATTGGCATATTATGCTACCTTTTTTAGTATTCGTGCCAAGGCATTTTCTTATGAAAAGATGTGCCAAGGAAGAGAACGACTGGAAATGAGCATCAAAGAAATTACTTCAAAGCCAAAAGAAGAGCAGACTGCAGTAGAACAGGATTCCTTAAGGGATATGAAACTGGTTCAGGAAATGTATGCCAGAGGGTTTGAATTTTTGCCGTTGGATATTTTCGTAGCAGATGATGTGAAGTTTCAGATTATGGATGGGAAAATTATGCCATCTTTGGTTACGATTGACGGACTGGGGGATAAGGCGGCAACTGCATTGAAAGAGGCAGCAAAGAATGGACCGTTCCTTTCAAAGGATGACTTAAAAGAAAGAGCAAAGATTTCTGCTACAGTGACAGATAAAATGCAGGAATTGGGCCTTTTAGGGGATATACCAGAGAGTAACCAGTTAAGTTTTGTTTTTGATTTTTAAGCCATAATGATTCATGGCATTTGAGGGAGGATAAGTTGGGGAGAGAATTGGAGGAAACAGTGAAAACAACAGATAAAATCATTCAATTTGTGAAAAAGGAACCAATTTTGGTAATCGCTACTTTTTTAGCTTTTGTTTCTATGTTTATTATTCCTTTGGATAAGGAATATTTAGATTATATTGATACCAGGGTTTTATCATTACTTTTTGCCTTTATGGTTGTAATGGAGGGATTAAAAGAACTTGGAGTCTTTTATGAACTGGCTGGAGTTTTGACTAAGCGAGTAAAGCATTTTAGACAGTTAACCTTTGTTTTGGTTTTTTTGTGTTTCTTTACTTCTATGCTGATTACCAATGATGTAGCTTTGATTACCTTTGTTCCCTTTACAATTTTATTGCTGCATATGACAGGACTGGAAGAAAAAATGATTCCTGTAATTGTATTGCAAACCATTGCGGCGAATCTAGGGAGTATGCTGACACCCATAGGCAATCCACAAAATTTATATATTTATGGATTGTCGGGTATGGACATAGGAAGTTTCTTAAGTGTCATGGGGCCCCTGACTGTTTTATCTGCTATATTATTAGTAGTTTGCTGTATGATGCAAAAGAAACAGGAGATTTCGGACATAAAGCTGGAGAAGAGGAAGCTGGAAAAGACAGAAAAAATACAGTTTGTATATTTTGTTCTTGTTTTTTTGATTTCTTTGCTTAGTGTATTACGGTTTATTTCTTATTTGATACCACTTGGAATCGCATTTTTCGGTACTTTATTATTGAAAAAAGAGATATTAAAGAAGGTGGATTATAATTTGCTTTTGACTTTCCTTAGTTTCTTTATTTTTATTGGAAATATGGGAAGAGTGGAGGCAGTAAGTAATGCTATGGAAAGCCTTTTGGAAGGAAGAGAAGTAATTCTTGCATTTTTATTAAGTCAGATTCTTAGCAATGTACCAACAGCTATTTTGCTTTCCGGTTTTACATCAGAATGGGAGCTTCTTTTAATGGGAGTGAACATCGGTGGTTTAGGAACTTTAATTGCTTCTCTGGCAAGTCTGATTTCCTATAAATTTTATGCACAGGAGGAACACAGCAAAAAAGGAAAGTATATCATGTGTTTTACCATTATGAACATAGTATTTGCCATGATTCTTTTGATTGCTGCCATTTTATTATGAGTTATCTGGAGATAGAAAAGAGTATACAAAAGCGATATCGGAAAGAAATCTGGAGGAAATTTACACAAGCCATTAATACTTATGATTTGATTCAGGATGGGGATAAAATCGCAGTATGTATTTCTGGTGGGAAAGATTCCATGTTAATGGCGAAGTTATTTCAGGAATTAAAACGACATCGAAAAATTGATTTTGAAGCAGTTTTTCTAGTGATGGACCCAGGATATAATCAAAAGAACAGGGAAAAGATTGAAGAAAATGCGAAATTACTAAATATTCCGATTCAAATTTTTGAGTCTGATATTTTTGAATCAGTATTTGAAATTGAGAAGTCCCCTTGCTATCTTTGTGCCAGAATGCGTCGGGGATGTTTGTATGGTAAAGCAAAGGAATTAGGATGCAATAAAATTGCCTTAGGACATCATTATAATGATGTCATTGAAACTATATTGATGGGGATTCTTTATGGTTCACAGTTTCAAACCATGATGCCAAAACTTCACAGTACGAATTTTGAAGGGATAGAATTAATACGTCCCATGTATTTGATACGGGAAGAGGCAATTTTAAAATGGAAGGAATACAATGAATTAGAATTTATTCAATGTGCCTGTAGGTTTACGGAAACCTGTGACCAATGTGAAGAGGAAGAGAATCCTTCCGCCAGACTGGAAGTAAAGAGATTAATACAAAAGTTAAAGGAAACCAATCCGGATGTGGAAGAACATATTTTTCGTAGCGTGGAGAATGTCAATCTAGATACATTGATTTCTTATAAAACGAAATCCATGCAGCATCATTTTTTGGACACCTACTATGAGAATGATGTGTGATTTCATGGAGATTCATATAAATTTATATAGGTAAATCTTCAGGGTACGGTTCATATTTGAACCATAATTGCCTCTTTGTTTCTGCAATGAAAATACAGGTATTTTCTCTTGAGGCTTAGGGAAAAATGTGATATGATAGTGGAAATGCAGATTTTGGGGGATAAAATTCAGAGAAAATGAACAAAAAGGAGTTTACGACTTATGTTAAAGGAAGAAATTAAGAAATTACAACAAGAAAAGGATGTTGTTATTTTAGCACATTATTATGTAGATGGGGACGTACAGGAAGTTGCGGATTATGTTGGTGATTCTTATTATCTTAGTAAAGTTGCTACTAAGGTAACGAATAAGAATATTCTGTTTTGTGGAGTTTCTTTTATGGGAGAAAGCGCAAAAATTTTGAATCCTGATAAAACAGTAATTATGCCGGATGTTACAGCAGATTGTCCAATGGCACATATGGTTACAATAGAGAAAATAGAAGAAATGAGAAAGCAGTTTGATGATATTGCAGTAGTATGTTATATTAATTCTTCGGCTAAAATTAAGGCACATTCTGATGTTTGTGTTACTTCATCCAATGCTTTAAAAGTAGTAAGTGCATTGCCAAATAAGAAAATCTTTTTTGTTCCAGATAATAATTTAGGTCGGTATATTGCAAAACAATTACCAGAAAAGGAATTTATTTTTAATGACGGTTTTTGTCATGTACATACAGAAATTCATGCAGAAGATATTAAAAAAGCAAAACAACAGTATCCTGACGTGAAGGTTTTAACACATCCGGAATGCACGGAAGACGTTTTGGCATTATCTGATTTTATTGGAAGTACTTCTGAAATTATTGATTTTGCAACCGAGTGTGATGATAAGGAATTTATCATTGCCACTGAAACAGGTGTTTTTTACGAATTAGAAATGAAAAATCCAGATAAGAAATTCTATCCTGTGATTTCACAGCAAATTTGTCCGGATATGAAGAAAATTACGTTAGAAAAAGTAAAAGATGCACTTCTTCATTTAGAGGAGAATGTGAAGTTAGAAGAGGAAACCAAAGAGGCAGCGTTTAAGCCTTTGAACCGTATGCTGGAACTTGCTCAGTCATAAAAAGTTGTATAAGCCAAATAAATTTGATAAAAAATATGCTTCAAAATAGTGAAAGCTTATAGCATAGTTTCATCGAATTTACTTGGCTTATAAAAGCAAGTGTAAATTAAATTTAAAATTTGCTTGCTTTTTTATTAAAAAGATGTTAAACTATAATAGTTGTGTGGCCTGTTAGTCAAGCGGCTAAGACGCCGCCCTCTCAAGGCGGAGAGACGGGTTCGATTCCCGTACAGGCTATTATTTTCCAAAACGGAGTTCTGCTTCTTTCCAGTTAATATAGCGAATCCAGTTTTGTACATAATCAATTTTTCTGTTTTGGTACTGCAGATAATAGGCATGTTCCCATAAATCTAATGTTATCAAAGGCAGAAGATGTTCAGGAAGAGGAGTGTCCTGATTCTTAGATAGAATCAGTTCCACTTCTCTTTTTTCATTTTTTACTAAGTTAAGATATCCTGAGCCAATCAGACTCATAGAGGTATCAACCACAGCTTTTTGGAATTTATAATAGTCACCAAAAGCCTGATTGATTGCATCAAATAAAGCACCTGTGGGAAGGCAGAAGCCATGCGGCTGCATACTTTTAAAATAGAGTTGGTGGTTATAAACACCACCAGCATTTACGACAACGGTTTCACGAATGGGTTCTTGTATGGCAGCAGGATTGATAAGTATTTCTTCCAAAGAAAGCTGGTGATACTCAGGATAGTCTTTTAACGCTTTATTTAACTGGTCCACGTAATTTTTTTGATGTTTTTCATGATGAATATATAATGTTTCTTCGTTTAAAAAAGGAATTAAAGCATCATAGGAATAGGGAAGTTTTTGAAGTTCAAAGGGATAATGTTGTTTTTTCATATTCATTCTCCAATCTATATCAGTTTAATTCTGCAATTCTGGATACTGCGACATAAATTTCAGATATTTTATACCAGGTAGGATAGTCGATGATTCCTGTGGCTGGAAGATTAAAAATATTTTGGAAGATACGAACTGCATTTGCAGTCTGTTCTCCAAAGATGCCATCTGCCGATACTTTCGGAATTCTTGGATAATCATCACCGATTCGGTTTAATTGTTCCTGAATTTGCCGGACTTTATCCCCTCTGGAACCTATCGTTAGATTTTCACCTGGAAAGGAGGCAGGAATTCCGGATATTTGTCTGGCAGAATTAATGTAAATAGAATCTCCGTAATAATGTCTTAAAATATCAATGGCAGAGTAGCCCTGGTCCCCAAGGTTTTTTGAACCCCATTGACTCATCCAGTTTGGACAGGTGACTCGTTTTCCATCGCAATATTGTGTTAATATTGGTTGACTGATGCCTGGTCGGGATAAATAGTTAGCAAAAATGCTATCTACCAGATATGAAATATTGTCATATACATTTTTTCCATTTATCCATTTATGGTCATATGCAGTAGAACTGGTAATGGTAAAATTATATCCTTTATTTCGATACCATTCCGTATATACACGATTTAAGGTAAAGGACATGATAGCAAGGACATTTGCGTAAATACTGCTTTCCGGCCAGGTAGCATAGATTTCACAGCTTGCCACATTTTTAATATAGTCCCTGTAAGGAACATAGTAGTTTGCAGCAGAAGAATCGGAGGGACTTCCATCATGCACTACGACATATTCTGGAATTACTACTTCTGATAAAACGATTTCTCCGGTTTCTTCCACAGTTTTTATTTCAGCTTCAGGGATTTTAGGAGGATAGTATCCATATAAAGTATGTGGACCAATAACATAAGGGTAGCCAGCTCTTCCTAATGGTCGCATAGAAATATTTTGCCATGAAAATGTTTTAGAAAGTATCTCTGCCCCTGAAACAACAACCGGCTCATAGCCTTCCAAAGTAACCTTTACGTTATATTCAGAATATGGCTGACTTTGGAGAGGTTCCTGGCTATATGCAAAGGGAGGCGATTCCAGAAAAAATTTTTCTGTTTGGCCGTCTTCATTTGTTTTAAATTCTTCTAAAACAATATCTGGCTCCCCAGTTGATGAAATTTGTACCGTTGCTTCTGGTAATGGTTCATTGTCTACTGCAGAAGTAACATTTACTTGAAACAGTCCTTTTAAGTCTGGAATATTTGTATTATTGCTTGGAATATCGAAAGGAATTGCTGTATCCATATTGATTCCCTTTTTTTTGATAGTATATTCATGAATGAGCAAAATAGAAGAAGTAGTTTTTCGTAAAATAAAGAAATATGAAAAATAAATGTTGAAGAGGGAGGAAAAGAATTGATTGCAAAAATACCATAATCTGATAAAATGATACAAAGGGAAAAGGGAGGAATGTTATGAAAAAATGGGTATCAATTTTACTTAGTCTTGTCACATTTTTTGTTGCATCATTGATACATGGTGTAGTATCGGTAGTAGTTACAATCCTTTATATGATAATAAAGGGAGTTATGGTTTATTCGGATGTATCGTTAAGTCCGGGAGAAATGGAAAATCAGCTTTATGATATTGCAGAGAATATTATGCTGGATAAAAATTTCGTAGGAATTGCTACTTTTTTAGCAACAGCGGCTACATTGGTTGTGGGTGGAATTTGTTACTATTTCTGCTTTGTGCGTAAGAACAAACAAAATATGAAATTAACGAAAATCATAGATGGAAAATGTTTGATTCAGTTGATAGTATTGGGGATAGGGGTACAGTTTTTTATATCTGGAATTTTGAATATTATCTTATTGTTGAATCCGTTTTTAGCTAATAATGATGTGTCAGAGATGATTTCCATGTATTCTATTTTTATGATATGCTCTGTTGTTTTACTGGCACCAATTGCGGAAGAGATAATTTATCGGGGAATTGTACTAAAGCTATGTGAAAAGAGTATGTCTTTTGCTGTGGCAAATGTCATTCAGGCTCTATTGTTTGGAATCTATCATATGAATCTCGTTCAGGGCATTTATGCTTTCTTTTGTGGACTTGTTTTGGGATACATTTGTAAAAAGAGAAAGTCTATCATCGCATCAATCTTTTTACATATGATAGTAAATATTTCATCTTATTTTATGACTGCAATCGAAAATATTCCGATTTCAGAAGTAGTTTTAATATTTATTATTTTAGATGTGGGCGGTATTTTAATGTTGGGTTCTCTATTGACGATAAAAGAACCGGAAGAAGAACAGGAAGGAATGTTTATGATATAAAGTAGATAGAAGACAGAAGAAAAGGTAAAAGATAAAATAGTAAAAAATAAAGCGAATATTTGTTCGGAAATATATTGACAAACACGCGTTCGGGTGGTATAGTAATCCTATCAGAAGAAGTACATATGTTCGAAAAAGGAGAGGGTTTCTATGAAAAGATTATTTTCAAAAAAGAGAAGAGAAGGTATTTTGTGTTTGTCAACGGTTTGTTTTATTTTTATTTTGGTACTATGTTATTTTTTAATTCATTCTAATACAGTTAATGCGAAGGAAAACACAAACTCTGTTAAATATTATACTAGTGTTTATATTGAACCGGGAGATACCCTTACCAGCATTGCAAAAGAATATCAGACAATAGAATATTCTGATTTATCAGAATATATTGAGGAAATTAAATACGTAAATAATCTGCACTCTGATAAAATTACTGCAGGATGTTATTTGGTGGTTCCATATTATGCAGAAGCAAATAAATAAAAAGAACAGCTATTTTTATGAATGTGATTCATAAAAATAGCTGTTTTTCATCCAATGAATTTTTATCTGAAATTTTATGTCAGTTCAAACTTTTTTATGCTTATGTTTTCTTTTTTGTTTATTTGTTATTTTTTTCTCGGAGAGTAACGGCAGAAGATGCCTGTTTTCTTCGATAGTCTTCCTGTGCAGCATAGTGTTTTCTGGTAGTATTTACGTCTTTATGTCCTAATACATCCGCTACTAAATAAATATCACTGGTTTCTTTGTATAAATTGGTACCATAAGTACTACGAAGTTTATGAGGTGTAATATGTTTTAAAGGAGTAGCGATGGCTGCATATTTTTTTACCAGATTTTCTACAGAACGAACCGAAAGACGTTTCATCTGCATGGATAAGAAAAAAGCATCTTCATGACCTTCTGCTGGTATCATGGTTTTTCTTAGTTCATAGTAATCCATTAATGCATCATGAACTTCATATCCGAAGTATACGATTACTTCATTTCCCCCTTTTCTATGTACCTTTACTCCATCATTATCGAAGTCGATATCTTTTATATTAATGCCGACACATTCAGAAACACGAAGACCAGTTCCTAATAATAATGTCATAAGAGCAAGGTCACGAATTTTATTTTTATTATGATATTCTTTTTGTTTTTCTGTAAGTTTTGTTCCATCTTCCACTTCATCAAGGAGAATTGCCACTTCATCATAATCAAGACGAATAATTTCTTTTGTATGTTTTCTTGGTGTTGTAACCTGGCTTGGTGGATTTTGTTGAATCAGTTTATGTTTATAGAAATAATTAAAAAATGTTCGAACAGAAGCTAATTTCCGCATGATTCCTGCTTCCGCATTGGTGATATTCTTACCTTCTTTTTCATATAATTTTAGATAATCGATATAGTTTTCGATATCAAAGGAATCAATTAAATTTAAGTCCTCTAGTGTAATGTCGCTGATTTTATCATAGTGAATTTTAGGATGTTCTAGTAGCAGATATTGAAAAAACAAGCGAATATCATAACCATATGCGATTCTGGTTCTGGAAGAGGTACGATATTCAATTCCGCGGAAAAATTGTTGACAAAAGCGTGGTAATTCATCCAAAACATTGTTTAGTTTTCTTTGATTTTCAATATTAACCTGTTCTTGATAATTTAAGCTTTTTTTCATAATTTTTCCCTCTTTTGTTCTGAATTTTTTATTTTTTCATTTTGCTTCATTCAGTAAATAAGATTATTTGTTTTTCTGTCCTCTAGGATTTTCATTACGAACAGGCCAGCCTGATAAATTACCATTTAAGATGGCAGTAAAGACACGGTCCTGTATTTTAGGTTCCTGGTTTGATAGTTCTTTAATCAATGTTTTAATATATTCACGTTTGGTATGACCATCTACAGGGCAGGCTGATTTTAATACCGGAAGTTCATTGTCTTCAGTAAAGCGAATTACTTGTCCTTCTGTTACATAAATTAAAGGTCTGATTAATGTAATCTGGCTGCGGTCCCAATAAGTCATAGGAGAGCAGGAGTGAATCCTTCCTTCATAAAATAAGGACATTAAAAAGGTTTCTATCATATCATCTTTATGGTGTGCAAATGCCACTTTGTTGAAGCCTAATTCTTTCACTTTTTGATTTAATGCTCCTTTTCTCATTTTCGCACACAAAGAACAAGGATTTGATTCTTTACGGTCCTCGAAGATGATTTTTGCAATATCAGTAGTAACAACATGGTAGGCTACATTTAATTGCTTGCATAGTTCTGCAATTTTAGTCAGGTTAATATTTTCAAACCCTAAATCTACAGTGATAGCGCATAATTCAAAGTGCTTAGGATAAAACCGTTGTAAGTGGGAGAGTGCATATAATAAAGTTAAAGAATCTTTCCCTCCGGAAATTCCTATAGCGATTTTATCTCCATCATGAATCATATTGTATTCGTCAATTGCCTGACGTGTTAGGCTTAGTAATTGTTGTAGTTTCATGGATATATTTTATATTTCCTTTCTATGATTCGTATTATTAAAACTGAGGTCCTTGCAAAAAGTTGCAATAATCCTTTAATAGTATAGCATTTTTAACGTTTTTTTTAAATACTTTTTCAAATTTTGCTTTGTTTAAGTTGACTTGTGTATGATTATGTTACTGTTTACGAGGCACGAGTGGACAGTAACCAATTGACTGAATAAAAATGATAAAAATGTATAAATTAATTGACAGAAATATTTTTGTATGTTATCATTTACCCATAATTCACTTTTTATCCTTTGATGATGTATGTTCAAAGGAGAGCTATATGAATCAATATAAAAGAAAACACAGTTCATTAAGAAAAATCTTACACATTTCAGTAATCATATGTTTCATTATTAATATTTTTATATTTGGTTTCGAAAAGAAGCCCATTACCAAAGCATCTTCCTATGGATTGGATTATTATGTATTTTCTCAGGATGACTATGAGAATCCCTATATTGGGCATATAGGAAATGCTATGATTAAATTTTTGGATGGTAAAGTATCTTATTGCCTGCAGTCAGGAAAGGGATTACAAAAAGGAGTGGAATATACTTTAAAAGAAGAATTAAATTGGTCTTTAGAAAGCAAAGAATTATTATCCTATGTTTTATATTACGGCTATCAGGATTATCATGGAACTTCAGGAGAACAGTATTCGGATGATGAATTGGCCTATTATTTAGCAACTCAGTTGTTGGTCTGGCAATTAGAGTATAATAGTTTTTATGACAGTAATCTTACAGAATCTTTCATAGAACATTATTCTGATTTTAAGACGAATAAAGGAGTTCAGATAGGTCCTAAAGTGGTAGAGTATTATAAAGAGATGTGGGAAAAAGCTGATATTGCTTTAAACGGAGGAACTCCAAGTTTTACCTATGATTCAGACTATATTGCATCTTTAAATACCTATATTTTGGAATATAACGATGAAAAAGAAGGATATTATATAGAAATTGAAGATACAAATCATTATTTGGAAAATTATGAGGTATTAGAAGAAAATGGTGTGGAAATTACCATTTCCGATGATAAGATGGCTATTTTTAGTCGAGAGGAGATAGAAGAAAGTAGAAATATTATTTTGGAAAATTCTTTCTTTGCCAAAGGGATGGATCCATTAGTCTGGACATGTAATGATGCAGCATACCAGGAAATTACGAATGCAAAGGCAGTTGTTGATATAAGTAAAGTCCAGTACTTATATATTATAACTCAGCCGAGAGTGGAAGAAGATAGTAATTACGATGAAGAAATTGCGACGGAAGAAAGTATTGAAAACTCCGAAAATTTGAATACCTCAGAGGAAATAGGGAGTGAAGATTCCGAGAACGAAGATGCAACAGAGGAAATAAATAATGGAGATACTGGGATTGAAAGTACTACAGAGGAGATAGTTCAAGGAGATTCCGGGAATGAAGATACGACAGAGGAGATAGCACAAGGAGATTCTGAGAATGAAAGTACCTCAGAGATAACTCAAGAAGATTCTGAAGAGAAAAATACTACAGAAGAATGTTCTACAGAAGAGCTTGAGAATCAAACGGAGATAGAGGAAAACGATACAGAAGAAACAGAGAAAAACATAGAAGAAGTAGCTACAGAAGAAAACTCAGAAAACCAATCCTCTGAAGAAATAGAGATTACGATTTCTAAGTTGGAATCAGAGGAATCGAATCAAGATAAGGAGAACATAGAAGAAATTACTACGGAAACCATATTATTTGAAGAGGAATATTATTATGACAGTGATACGACGGATATTCCAGAGGGAAGAATTATCATTGAAAAGGTAGATGGTGATACCAAAGAAGCATTACCGGGAGTTACTTTTATGATATCAAATTATGATGATACATATTCCATTACCAAAGAAACTGATGAAAATGGTTTGATTGATTTATTTCTTCCATATGGAAATTATTATCTACAGGAGGTTTCTGCACCGGCTGGTTATGCTACAAATAATGAAAAGATTAGTTTCCGGATTACAAATGATACACCTTTATGTTTTCAAATTATTAATTCTAAGGTTCCTCGCTTAGGGATGAACGTTTCACTTCGAAATTTGGGGTTTTCGGGGCTTTTGATAGTATTAGTGATATTTTTATTAAAAGAATTAAATATTGGCTTTAAAAAGGCAAATAAGAGCGAATAGCATAGGTAAAAGGAATGAAAATAAGAAAAAGTAATGAAATACCTGGATATGTGGTAGCGTTTATCTTAATTTTAGGTGTCTTTGCATTAGTAGCCGTAAAATTATATCAATTAGAGAATACCATGGATGTTGAAGAACAGGATATGGAACAATATAGAAAGCAATATTTGCAATCGGAAATTCTGCAATCAGAAATAAATTCTATGGAAAACAATACTGATTTAGTAAAAACGTCATTAGAATCAGTAGATATAGTAGACATAATAGAATTACAGTCAACCTTTTTGGGCATATCTGAAAAAATAAGTTGGAAATCTAAAGATATAATTTGCAATGAAATTTATAATGTAATTTCGAATAAAACAATTTTAGAAGAAGAAAATCGAGAAGTCCAGGTGGAAGGCATTATGGAATCGGAAGAAAATCATAAGCTTCAAGATACGAACAAAAACGATACATTTCAGGATATGGATTGTATTTTAAAGATACCTTCCATAAATCTGGAAAAACCCGTATATCATCAAAATACAAAGGCATATTTGCAAAAGTTTAATTTGGTGACGGCATATGATAATATGAATTTTAGCACCGGAGGAACTTATATAATATATGGCCATAATAGTTATGTTGAGAATCTTTCTTTTCAAAGCCTTCCTAAAGTACAACTTACTGATACCATTATTATTGAATATATGAATATGGATTATGAATTTCTGGTTACAGATATACAAAGGGTAAATACCCAAGAAATTTCGAATTATTTTGTTCAGGAAGAAAATAAAATTGTTTTAGTGGCGTGTACCAATCAATCAACAAAAACAAATCCGGAATATTTGGTTATCACTGCGAAAAAATAATGTTTGGCTACGATTGGATTGTAATATTTAAAATTATAAAAAGTAAAGGGAATAGATAATATGAAGGTATAAAGGATAAACACTGATTTTTTCATAGTGGGGCAGATATCCAACTATTCGCAAAATGCAAGTTTAACGAATAGTTGGTGCGAAAAAATAAGAAACTCCGCAGTTTGAGTTTCTTATTTTTATTATATACTTTGAATTAAACTTATAGTTCCAAAGCATGTTTTATAATTTCTACAGAACCTTCCAAGCCAAACATTCCGCTATCTACACATAAATGATAGCTTTTTAAATCACCCCAGCGTTTTGTAGAATAATAATTATAATAGCTTGCACGTTGCTTATCCGTTTTGGTAATTAAGTCTTTTGCTTTATCTTTTGGAATATCATTACGTTCCATTACGGTTTTAATACGTTGTTCTAATTGAGCATAGATAAATACGGATAATAAGTTGCTATATTCGGATAAGGCATAATCTGCACATCTTCCTACAATAACACAAGGTCCTTTGTTTGCAATATCTTTAATAGCATCAAAGGATGCCAAAAATACTTTATGATTTAAAGGCATATCAAAAGAATTGTGAAATCCTATTGAATAAGGGTCCATTACCAAAGAATAAAGAAAACTATTCGTAGGCTTCTCATCAAAGCTTTCGAACAACTCTTCACAAATTCCACTTTTTTTCGCTGCCTCTTTTAGAATTTCCTTATCATAATAAGGGATGCCTAAATCATCAGCTAATTTTTTGCCAATTTGTCTTCCCATGCTTCCATATTGTCTGCCAATGGTTATTATTTTATCTGTACCCATAATATGACCTCCTTGTTTCAGCATCGTAACTTTCCAAAATCACTTATAAATCTTTGTATTTACGATTCAACTATTATATATATATTAACATAAAATAATAGAATTGTATAGACAAAATGGAAAATTATCGCCATAAAGTTACACATTATGAGCCATATAGGGGAAAAAGGAAAAGAAAATCAATTTCCTAATTTCCCTAATAGTTGTTGAAAATATTCCGGTAACGGAGCTTCAAATTCTACATATTCTTTTGTTCTGGGATGAATGAAGCCTAAGACTTTGGCATGTAATGTTTGTCCCTGTAATTTCAAGTCATTCTTTGCAGAACCATAAACGGTATCCCCTAATAAGGGATGATGGATGCTTGCCATATGAACTCGGATTTGGTGTGTTCTACCTGTTTCTAACATACATTCAACGTAATTATATTGGTGATTTAAATGGTCTAACACGGTATAATGGGTAACTGCAGGCTTCCCATTTGGTGTGATAGCCATTTTTTTTCTGTCATTAGGATTTCTTCCGATGGCGCCCTCAATGGTTCCAGAATCCGTCCCTAAATTATGACATACAATGGCATGATATTTTCTGGTAATAGAATGTACTTTTAACTGGTCGCTGATAAATTGATGGGACACATTATTTTTACAGACTACTAATACTCCGGTGGTATCCATATCAATTCGGTGGACAATACCTGGTCTTAGAACTCCATTAATAGACGAAAGGGAATCTTTGCAATGGTATAGTAAGCCATTTACTAAAGTATTTTCATAATGACCGGCACTTGGATGTACTACCATCCCTTTCGGTTTATTGATAATAATAATGTCTTCATCTTCGTATATGATATCCAAATCCAGATTTTGAGGTGTAATTTCTAATAGTTTAGGTTCAGGAATGGATATTTCTAATATATCATCCATAGACAATCGATAACTTGACTTAATATTATTATGGTTAACCTTTACCAGATTATCTTTAATTAACTGCTGGATATACGACCTGGAATAGTCAGGAAAAAATTCAGCCAGGTATTTGTCAATACGGATATCTTCATAATCTTCTGTAATCGAAATATGGTGCGTTTCCATAGTATTTTATCCTTTCTTAAGACTGGATTATTTAAGATGTATTTTGAAAAATTGCCCCCTAACAATGCAGCCAGGGGGCTATTTGTATGCTACTAATATATTCAGATTAAATTTTTTTATCGTTCTTTTTTCTTTTTAGAGAAAGGAATGAAAGGTCTTCATCTTTATAATAAAAGGTCAATAAAATAACGGCAAGTATCATGGAGCATACAACATAAATATCTGCAACATTAAATATTGGAAAATCAATAAAAACAGCGGATATAAAATCTACTACATAGTTTTGTGAAACACGGTCGATAAAATTACCAAGGGCACCGGAAATTAAAACAATATCAGTAAATATTAATGGTAAATAATATTTTGTTTTTGGTACTTTAAATAAAATATAAAATAGAAAAACAGATAGAATCAAAGTTAAGATAATAAAAAAGGTCTGTTTTCCCTGCATGCTGCCAAATGCAGCACCACGATTTTCAAGATAGGAAAATTCTAATATTTTGTCAATAACTATAATTGGACTGTTGCCTTTTAATCGAACAACAGCCCAATGTTTTGTATATTGGTCCAAAAAAATTAAAATGCCTATCAAAATATAAGAGATAATTTGATATATTACATTTTTCTTCATTTTCGGAACGCCTTTCATAGTAATTAAAAGATGGATTTTAAATCTTCATCTGTAAGTTCTTTTGTAATAAAAGCTTCTCCAATATTCTTTAATAAAATAAATTTAATGGTTCCAGCTTCCATTTTCTTATCTGATTTTGTAACATCAATGATTCTATCAATATCTAATTGTTTTGGAAAGGCTGGGAAATTGAAAAAGTGAAATAATTCTTCAATTTGTTGGATATCGTTATTGTTAAGATAGCCTTTCTTTTGGGATAAATGACTGGCTAAAATGCAGCCGATTGCAACACATTCACCATGTAACAATTCAAAATTCATCAATTTTTCAATGGCATGTCCAAAAGTATGTCCAAAATTCAAAAGAGCACGTTCACCCTTTTCTTTCGGGTCATTTTCTACTACCATTCTCTTGATATTACAACTTTTTTCAATCATTTCTAATAGATTATCATTATTTCTTACCATAATACCGGCTTTATTGTCCATAATCCATTGAAAGTAAGAAACATCTTTGATTAGTCCATGTTTTATGATTTCGCCTAATCCGGAATTAAACTGACGGTCACTTAATGTTAATAATGTAGTAACATTAATATATACCAGTTTAGGTTGATGAAATGCACCAACCATATTTTTATAGGAATCAAAGTCTACTCCTGTTTTTCCACCAATACTGCTATCGACCTGAGCCAATAAACTGGTAGGAACTTGAACAAAATCAATTCCTCTTAAATAAGTGGCGGCAACATAACCGGTAATATCACCTACAACGCCTCCACCTAATGCAATCAATAAATCAGAGCGGTCGAATTTGGATTCGATTAACTTTTGATAGATTAGTTTGACTGTGTCAAGATTTTTACTCTTCTCACCTTCAGGGAAAACAAAAGTTTCTAACTGGGCACAGTTTCCTTCTAAAATATTAGAAATTATAGGAAGATAATGCATTGCTACATTATCTTCACTAATAATACATATCCGTCTATCTTTGATATTTAATTTATTTAACTCGTCCAGCAAAGAATCAAAGCTTTCGCTAATTACGATATCATATATAGGTTTTTGTTCATAATGCACTGTAATGCTTTTCATTGAAAAACCTCCAAAAAATCAAATTATAGCTCAGATAAAAATTCAAATCCGCTTTCTTCATCATCATTTCCAATTAACATTTGACCATTTGCATTTCTTTTTGAACGGAAAGCAGAATCTTCTACTTCAAATTCGTAAGAATCTTCATCTGGGTCATCATAGCTGGCATCATCATTAGATGAAGAAGATTCTAAGTTAATACCTAATTTATTTTCTTTTTCAGCAGGTGCTTCTGTTTCTTCTGTAGCAGTAGAAGCAATACCTCCACCTAGATTTAAATTAAATACACTGGATTTTTCTTCTGCTTTTGGTTCCTCTTTTGTTTCCATAACAGGTTCTGGTTTTGTTTCAACTTGAGGTTCTGGAGTTTGATTTCTAAGGAATTTTGCAGCGGCAGGCTGTGGAACAACATTTTCTGGTTCTACAGTCTTTACAGGTTCTTCTTTTACTTCCGGTTGAACTGGTGCAGAAGTGAAAGTTTCAGTCTTTACTTCTGGTTGAACTGGTGTAGGAGCTAAAGGTTCAACTTTTACTTCTGGTTGAACGAAAGTAGGTTTTACAGGTTCAGCTTTCACCTCTGGTTGAACTGGTGTAGATGTTACTGGTGTTTCAGTAGCGGTGAAAGAAATATTTGTGTTGTATTTTGATGGGTCGAAGGAAATCTGATTGTTATCAAGAGCCATCATTTGATTTGATAAATCAGCTTTCATCTTTGCCTTTAAGTCGTTGTAATTTTGTACTAATTCTGTAGTTTTTGCTAAAATAGCATCTAATTCTTTCTTTGCTTCAAGAGCGATTTTTCCAGTATTTCCTTTTGCTTCATCCTCAATTTGCTTTGCTTTTTCTTTTGCTTCATTTATTGTTTCTTCTGCAGTTCTTTCCGCTAAAATAAGAGTTTTTTGTAAGGATGCTTCAATGGTTTTATAATGTTGAAGACCTTCATTTAAACTGTTTACACGGTCATTTAATTCGATGTTGGAACGATATAGTTCTTCATAGCTTTCAATAATTTCTTCTAAGAAAGTATCAACATCCTTTTTTTCATAACCGATACCAGTCTTCAAATTTCTGTTTTTCAAATCTGCTGTTGTCATCATAATATTTCCTCCCAAAACTTCAATAGTGTTTATGACAAAATTCATGTTTTGATATTAAAATGTCATCGAAAACATGACTGCCGCCCCATAAGGCGTTTAGATTTATTTTATTAGCATACGAAGATAATAGATTATAACATATGTAATAATATAAGAAATATCAACCCCATTCATCCGGATCACAGACCTTTGAATAAGAAATCGAACCGGAACTAAAATTGGAGTAATAGCCCATTCTAATATGCTTCTTATTTTTCCTTTTGGTAACAAGAAAATGAAAAACATATTAAGGAGAACCAATCCTTCTATAAAGGATAAAAAGACATACAAAACCTTATATAAATAAGAAAATGTCATATTAGTTTTTACCTAGATCCGGTGATAAAATATTTTCATTTAAAATTTCTTCTCTTAAATCGCCGGATACTTCAGTACTATCCGGTGCAGCAATGAAAATATTGGCAGACACTGCCTGAAGAGAACCGTTTAACGCATAACATGCGCCACCGATGAAATCAACGATTCTTTGAGCAATGGATACTTCAATACCTTCCATATTAATGACAATGGTTTTTCCATCTTTCATAAAATCTGTAACAATTTGAGCTTCATTAAATTCCTGTGGTTTAATTACGTACACTTCCATACCTCGACTATTATTTTTTAGTGATACTACTTTGTTATTCTTTTGCTGTTTAAATAGAGGTTTCTTTGTATCAATTTCATCCTCTTCTTCTATTTCTTCTACTTTTTTAGACTTTGATAAAAATGATGGTTTCTTAAATTTCGAAAGACTTTCTTCCTCTTCGTCATCATCGAATAAATCGTCATCTTCATATTCATAGTCGTCATCGTCATCAGTTATGCTCAAATAATCCAACAAACTGCTTAATCGTTTTTTACTACTCATGATTATCGAATCTCCAATCTATATTCATAAATTATTTAAATTCTTATCTCATAATGGAGTTATGGATATAACTAGTCCACTATATTGACATTATTATTATCATCAATTTCATGGTTAATGTCAAGAGAAAATTTACATTAAACAGTATGGTAATACTGTTATTGTTTAAATTCCAACCAGACATTTGCTATTAGGTCGAATGCTGGTATTAATATTAGTAAATAATGGCATTCTCTTCTATGGTGGTGCTATCTATAATAATATGGTCATACATAGCGATACTGTAGTCTACCCCTTCCTTAATGATAGCATAATCTGTATTCTGGTCTAAAATAACGATTCTCTTAAATGTGGCATAACCTTTATTTACAGAATATACGCCTTCTAATTGGCCATATACGCATTCACCAATTCTTAAGGTCTGAGTACTGTTTTCACGAATTAATATATCATTTGGATGCACATCATTAGGATTGATATAACAATATTCAGAGTCCATATAGTAAATTGGTAATTCTACTACCTGAGGTTCTAAATAAACACCATTCTCATCATCCCATGCCTGACGGTTAAACTGCAGGCTGTCACTGGAATTGGCTCCTTGTGTTAAATAATATACAGGAACTTTATAAAAATCTTTTTTAACAATGGCTGTATTTGGTATTTTCAATCCTTCAAAATCTTCCATAATAATTTCTATATCCAGAAATCTGCAATCGGCAAAACGTGCCATATTTTTATTCATTTGAAAATCAGCAAGTATCATTCCGTTTTGTTCAACAATAGAGAAATCTGCAATGACCGTTGATTTATCTCTTGGTATATATAATTTTACTTTGGAAAGCTGTTCTAATTTTTGGCGTTGGGATTCTGTGATTTCACATACCAAATGCCAGTCATCACTGGTAATTATCTTATATACCGGTGAATTAGCAGCAATCAAATCACCGGAGGTCATTCTTGTTTTTTCATAACTTTCTTCATCAAAATCCGCTGCCGTTAAAGTTTCAAGGGTCTTAGATTCATAACCATCTACATAAAATGCTACGATACCAGCCTGAGTATTTTGAAATAACTGAAAGGTGGCGGAGGCAGAGGATGTGATATCCTGGTCTAAATTTGCCAGAGCATTTTCGTTTGAAATTTCCATAATGGTATTTTCTAAGTCTAATTTAAAATCATAAATGTCGTTATACTCATTTAAATCAAAATCAATCTGGAAAAGGGAAATTTCATTTCGGATGCTGGAATAATCTTCTTTTGATAATGTAATGGTACCATCATTTTCAGTGGTTATTTTATTGCTTACATCTCCTGTCTGGTCAATGGAATATACAATATCAGACTTAGAAGCACGGTTTAAATCTTTAATATAATATGAAATATATCCTGCATTTGTGGTTGTTACAACATTTTCTTCCCGGATTGCCAATGCTGTCAAGGTAATATTATTATCTATGGAACTTCTTGTCACTTCATAGATAGATTTTTGTTCTTTCCCCAAAGCCCTTATTACCTGAATTAATATGTAGATAAAGATGACGGAAAAAATAGCCAGACCAATATTGATTTGGGTTCTCCGCCGTTTATATTTTACTACTTTTTTATTTGACATAAACTCACCTCAAATATGTGTTTCAACGAATAAAATTTTATTAACTAATCTATTGTAGCATATAAATATAAAATTTACCATTCTAATTTTTGCATAACAAGAAATCCTTTGGTAACAATAATGGTATTGAAAAAGAAAGGAGATTCATTATGAGAACAAATGGACTAGACTATACAATACTAACTATCGTTATTATTGGAGCAATTAACTGGGGACTGATTGGTTTTTTTGGATTTGATTTAATCAATGTTGTATTCGGTAATATGACATTATTATCAAGAATCATTTATGCCATTGTAGGTCTTAGTGGTCTTTATGCGTTAACATATTACGGAAGAATGCAAAGCATGGGTTAGTTGATTAGAGTTAAAATTATTTGGTTTTTCATTCATGTCAATGTATAAAGGCAGGAAAGAATATCACTTCTCTCCTGCCTTTTTCTCTCCTAGTCTGGGGTTTGCCAAACAGTTTTATCTCTTATTTATACATTTCACGCCAATCCAAATCTCCACGTTCCAAAGCTTTAATTAAAAGCTCTGCAGTAGCAAGATTTGTCGCTAATGGAATATTATGAATATCACACAACTGCATCACATTGTTAATCTCAGGTTCGGACATCTTTCGTGTTTGTGGGTCACGCAAGAAAATAACCATATCAATCTGATTGTGTTCAATCTGGGAGCCTAATTGCTGTTCTCCGCCTAAATTTCCAGCTAAATACTTATGCACAGTCAAATTTGTTACTTCTTCAATTAACCGCCCTGTAGTACCCGTTGCATATAAAGTGTGATGACTCAATATACCACGGTATGCTATACAAAAATTCTGCATTAATTTCTTTTTTGCATCATGTGCAATTAAACCAATATTCATTTTAACACCCCAATTCAATATTTTCTTCTTTGAAAGCTTATATTTGCAATCAATCCCATTCCTACCATAGTACTTAGCAAGGAGGATAATCCGTAACTAATAAATGGTAATGGAAGACCGGTATTTGGCAAAATTGATGTAGCAACACCGATATTAATGAATGATTGGATACATATTAATGCCCCTACTCCTGTAGCAATTAACATGGCTGCATCGTTTTTTGCTTTCCTACCCACCTTAATACATTGTAACACAATTAAAAGTAAAATTGCAATTAAAATAATACATCCAATAAAACCTAGTTCTTCACCGACAACGGAAAAAATAAAATCAGTCTGCTGTTCAGAAATCAGATTTGCTTCTTTTACAGTAGCCATATTGTTATTATTTAATCCCTTTCCATTTAACATACCGGAACCGATAGCCATAACGGAGTTATATTGCTGCCATCCCGTAGAGGTGGTATATTCATTGGGATGAAGGAAAGTTAAAATTCTTTCGCGTTGATGCTTTGCAAGAAGTTTTTGACTAGGCATCTGAACATACCAAAGAAAAACACTAAACAATGGAATTAAGATAATAAGTGCAATACCTATAATTTTATGACTTAATCCGGCTACATAAATCATGATTAACAAAATAAATGCAATATCAAGTGTTGTTGATAAATCTGGTTGTTTGAAAATTAAAAACAAAGGAATTGCACATAAGACTGCAATGCTTACAAGTCTTTTAAAGGTATTTAAATCTTCTTTATGTTTTTGTAGATAAAATGCCAAAAAGAGAATTAAAATGATTTTGGAAAATTCAGAAGGCTGTATGGTAAAAGAACTACCAACTGCGAACCATCTTTTGGCATTGTTTACTTCTTTTCCGAGAGGGGTAAATCGAACTGCAAACAACATAAGAAGGTTTAGTACATAAAATACCCACATAAATCGTTCCCAGATATTATAATCAATGAAGGCCACGATAAAAAAAGCTATCGTACATATAATGATTCCTAATATCTGTTTTTTTAAATAGGTCGGGTCAGCACTATTGATTATGACAGTTCCAAAAGCAACTGCCAAAACTATCAAAATAAATAATTTAAAATTAAAATTTTTAATATGATAATCACGAAACATAATAAATTCCTTAATTATTTGACTTATGTCCTAAATCCTTAATAGGAATATTAGCGAATAACGCAGGTACAGTACCGTTGTTTCCATCCGATTCCGTCTGTGTAATTTGGATATCCAATCCTTCCGCATCAATTTCCATATACTTTGAAATAACCTGTATAATATCATTTTTAATCATTTCCATGATTTCAGGGGAGCAATTCGCCCGGTCCGAAACCAATAGTAATTTTAATCTATCCTTTGCAACGTCTCCAGAGGATTTTTTCTTGAAAAATAAATCCGTAATTTTCATTCGAATGTTCCTCCTTAGTTATTCTTTTTGAAAAACTTTGCAATTTTTTTGAAAAATCCATCGTGAGATAAATCTAAGTATTCTACTTCTTCACCCATGATACGTTTACAAATATTCACATATGCTTTACCTGGTAAAGTATCAGAACCAACCAAAGGCTCACCATGGTTCGTTGAAATAACGATGTTTTCATCATCAGGAACTACACCAATTAAATCAATGGATAGGATTTCTACAACATCTTCAATGTTCATCATGTCGCCACGTTTTACCATATCCATACGAATACGGTTTACTACAAGATTATATTTTTTAATATTATTTGCTTCTAATAAACCAATAATACGGTCTGCATCACGAATAGCAGAAACTTCCGGTGTAGTAACAACGATGGCACGGTCTGCTGCTGCAATGGCATTTTGGAATCCCTGTTCAATTCCTGCAGGACAATCCAAAAGGATATAGTCAAATTCTTCTCTTAATTCATCTACTAATTTTTTCATCTGTTCCGGAGTAACAGATGTTTTATCTCTGGTCTGAGCAGATGGAAGTAAGAATAAATTAGGATATTTCTTGTCCTTAATCAATGCCTGCTTATATCTACAAGTTCCTTCTACTACATCAACCAGATTATAAACGATGCGGTTTTCTAATCCTAATACCACGTCTAAGTTTCTTAAGCCAATATCTGTATCAATTAATACAACTTTTTTATTTAATTGTGCTAATCCGGTTCCTACATTTGCTGTTGTGGTGGTTTTACCAACACCACCTTTACCTGATGTAATTACAATAACTTCACTCATTATGTTACCTCTGCAAATTGCCCTCTTATGTATTGTTAAAAAATAGGCAGCCTGCATTTTCCTTTCATTTTGTTATTTTTTCAACCTGTACTATACAACGTAATGATTTATGCCCTTAATCATCTCGTCTAAATACTAATATCATTCAACACGTCTTTATTTACGGGTTCAATATAGATATTTTCATTCTCTACAAAGGCAATTTTAGCTTCCTTCGGTTCTTTTGGTTTTTTAATTCTATCCTGGTCGGAGGCTCTAGCAATATAATTTGCAATGCGAATCTGCATTGGTTCCATATCCAAAGCCATAACAAAGGCATTGGTATTACCATGACAGCCAGCGAAAGCAGTTCCTTTTAAACATCCTAGAATTACGATATTTCCTACCGCCTGTACTTCAGCACCTAAATTAACATCACCTAAAATAATCAGGCTGGTGGCTGATTCTAAGGATTGTCCCGAACGAAGGGTACCTTTATAAAACATTCCATTTATACCATTATTTGAACTCTCCTGTTGTGAATCCTCTACCGGATTCGAACTTTCCTTTTTCTCTTCTTCCAGCAGTTTTTCACTCAGTTCTTTTATTTGTGCTTCTTGCTGGAGAATACTTTTTTGGAAATATTCTTCTACGTCTTTATTGGAATCAATGACATAGGAAATCTGAATGTCACAGTTTTCAGAAATGACATCTAACAGACTTTTTATTTCATCATTAGAAAGAGTTCGTCCTTCAAATGTAATGGCTAATTTAGACTTTGTATCAAAAAATTTACCGGATTCTTTGAATTTTTCTCCGACTTTCTCTAATAATTGTAAAAAATCCATAGATTCATCTAATACTACTACGATTCCATACTTGTTTCCTTTAAGTAAAATTGAATGATCCATGATTTCACCTATAATGTTTTCCTTCCACAGATATCTTTTGAAAATCATTTAAAACACGAAAATGATTACCTATATAAATATATACTAATATTTAAAAACTAGCAAGTAATTCTTTGAAATTAATTGCTAGTTTTTTCAAGTAAAATAAAACAAAAAAGTCATTATAAATAAAACAAATCTTAAGCACTTTCTTTGAAATACAAAGAAGATTTATTCCGCTTCTGTAGCATCTGCCGGAAGATTGGTGTCTTGTGGTGCAAATTCTTCTAATTTATAATAGTACGCATAAACATCTCTGGTAACCTTAGCTGCATTTGAAGAAGAATAGCCATAAGGAATAACAGTAGTTACTGAAATTTCCGGAGATTCGTAAGGTGCGTAAGATACAAATAAAGCATGATTTGCTCTTGATTTATCTTCCTGAGCAGTACCGGTTTTACCAGCCACATTAACTTCAAATCCACTAAAAGCAGAAAGATTTGTTACTACCTGTCGCATACCAAGATGAATGGCATCCCATAATGGTTCTGATACATCCAAATGACGAATGACCTCATAGGAATTTTCATAAATCACTTCTCCTGTATTGGATTCAATCTTTTGAATCAAGGTAAGGTCATATAAATCACCACTATTTGCCACGGTGGTTACATAACGGGCAATTTGGGTTGGAGTATAACTGTTAGTTCCCTGTCCAATGGCAGAACGTACAACGTCTTTATCCGTGACAGAAGGTTCTGATTCCGATAATTCAATGCCTGTATTTTCGTCTAATCCAAACATGGAAATATATTTTTGTAACAATGCAATACCAAATACGTCATTATATTCTCCTGTGGTTTTGGTTGCCAGACGGTATCCTACTTCATAAAAGTAATAATTGCAGGAATTCTTAATGGCAGAGGTTATATTTACATCACCATGAGAACTTGAGGACCAACACTTGGCAGCCTGTCCGGTTTTGGTATAAACAACACGGTCATAAACCGTTTCATTTATTCCCATAACTCCTTCCTGTACTCCTGCTACAGAGGAAATCATTTTAAAGGTAGAGCCAGGAGCTGTTTTTTGTGATGTTGCACGATTATAAAGAGGTTTGGTCTTATCATTTAATAAAGCTTGCAAATAAGTTGCATCTGCACCATTTACCAGTCTGTTATTATCATAACTTGGATATGAAACCAAAGCTTTTACTGCACCGGTATTTACATCTGTAATTACGATAGAACCGGAACAAGGGTCTAGGGCTAATTGGGCAGGAGTTATTTCAAGATTTCCTATTTTTCTGCGGATAAATTCATAAGTACTTATGCTGCCTGCAGATAATAAGCCATAATCTTCGTCTTCTACAGATAAAACCCCTTGGTCATATAAGGTCAAACATAAGGTTTTGATATTAATTTCGTTTAATTTTATCATGAATTGGTATACTAATTTGTCGAAATAAATATCGTCTACCAAGGCACGATTCAGATAATCTATAATTTCCTGATAGATTTCATTGGTATCATAATAATCATTAGAAATATCCAAAGCTGATATTTTAATCCAACCTGTAGAGATACTATATTTAATAAAATCTCCTATGCTGATATTACCTTTCGTAAGAGCAACATAATTTTCATCGGATTTATCTGAAACATAAAGAATGCCTTTTGTAACTAAAAAATCATAAATATAGTAACTATATTCCTGATACTCTTCTGTTTGGTTTTTAATAAGTGTATTCGTTGAATTCCATTCTGTGCTTATTTGATTTAAAACCTTTTCCCGTTTATTAAGAAAATTTTCATGAAGTGTTTTTTCATTTTCGGTGGCATCTTCATCTGCAAAATCCTGAATTTGAATGATGTTATTGTCAATCAATGCGAAATAAACATCATCAATAGGGATAAAGTAATTTTTAGAAGTTTCGGAATGAAAGGTTGCTTTGGTATTTTGAATATAGGTTAATAACATTTCAGCCAGATGTTCTTCTAACAAATCATAACAATATTTTTGTAAATCAGAATCAATGGTAAGATAAACATTGTTTCCGGCTACAGAATCCACTGTATTTTCTACATATAATATTTTTCCTAGGTTATCAACACATAAATCAGAACTTCCGTCTTTTCCTCTTAAAGTTTCTTCCATGGATTTTTCAATTCCGGTTTTACCAACAATGGCAGAGGAAGTATATTTTGAATCCTCCGGAAGAGTTTCATTATATGTGGTTAATTCTTCATCCGATATGCTGCCGGTATATCCAATGATATGAGCAAAATATTTGCTATCATTATATACTCTGATAGACTCTGCTGATACTTCTACTCCAGGGAAATTTACCTGATTTTCGTATATTTTAACCATAGAGGCTTCGCTGATATTTTTAGAAATGGTAACCGGTTCATACTGGCTGTAACGGTTCAGCCATATTTCATATCTTACGGACATAATTTTTAATGCCATTTCCAAAGAGTAATTTTTACTGATTCCAAAGTTGCTTTTCTTTTCAGTACCATAAGCAAGATAAGCAAATACTTCTTCTGCAGTAGCATTTACCTGCTCTTCTGTTAAATTATCGATACTACTTACAGAGTATACTTCTTTCTTAAAACGAAGTAAGGAGGTATCAGAAAGTGTAAATTCAAGCTTTCCCTTGGAATTTACGATAATCGGAAAATCACAAATTAAATAATCTCCATTGGATTCCAAAATCTGAATTAACTCATAAATCATGTTATTTTCATATTCATTTAAAGAAATTCCTTCCGATTCGGCTTTTTCTGTTAAGGTTTTGGTATCCTCAAAGGTTATTTTTAAAGAATATGCCAGTTTGTTATATGCCAGCACATTTCCGTTTACATCCAGAATTTCACCTCTTGAACTTGGAATCGTTACTGTTTTTTTGGTACGAAGATTAAAGTTATCCAAATGCTCCTGTCCCTCTACAATTTGAAGTTGAAATAGGTGAACGACTAAAATTCCAAATAAAAGGATGGAGAAAAGTGTAAAAATAAAAAGACGATGGGTTACAAATTGAATAAACCGTTCTTTTATAAAATCCCAAAAATCTGATAAAAATTCTCTTATCAAATCTAAATTCCCCCCTCACTAATTTCTGGTTTTTTGTGTCTAAATACTGCATGAAGTATTTTATATAAAAAGACTCCTACAGCTAAGGTATAAATCATTTCTGGAATAATAATATGAGAAAAATAAAAACCGAAATCCAAACGGTTTCTTAGTAAAAAGAACATAACATAAATTCCCATATTAAATACAAAATCCAGACCTACAATTAAAATCAGTGGCAAAATAATGATTTCTGTATAATAGATGAAATGAAAAAAACCACTAAAATAACCAATATATGTGTAAAATAAGGCATAAGGTCCCATTAATTCACCACAAAATAAATCCATTAAAAGCCCAACAAAAAATCCTAAAAGCATACCTTCTTTTTGTCCCACAATGTATGCGTAGGAAACTACTAAAATCAGCATAATGTTAGGTACTATTCCGGCAAGGGAAAAATAAGGAAGTAAAGATGTCTGGATTAAGAAACATACTAAAATACACAATATTAAAATAAGCAATTTTTTAATTTTTACCATTTTAATTTTACTCTCCACTCTGTTTTAACTGCGTAATTACTAGTACTTCATGAATGTTTTCAAAATCCACAGCCGGATATAATTTTGCGGATTTTGTAAGGTTGTTTGAATCCAAAGTAACTTCTTCTACATAACCGATGGTAATTCCAGGAAGGAACTTATCGCTAACACTAGAGGTTACTAACTCATCTCCCTCAGTTACTTCTACTTCTTTTGGAATATTCAATACTTTGATATATCCGTCTGCAATAGACTTTGCATCCCCCTGAACAATACAAAGTTTATCACTGGTTAGAAAAATAGCACTGACATTACTGGAGTCATCAATAATCGAGCGAACTACAGCGGTATCTGGTCCTACATCTGTAACTATGCCAACCAGACCATTTCCACAGATTACATTCATATCTACAGCAATGCCATCATTAGAACCTTTATCAATCACAAAATTGTCAAACCAGTTCATGGAGCTGGTTCCGATTACTCTGGCTCCTACTTTTTCATATTCCTGGTATTGGTCATCTAATTTATAAAGTTCTCTTAATCGTTCCAGTTCCAACTGCTCTTCCATATAAATTTTGTTCTCTAAATTAAGCTGTTCTACCTGTTGTTTTAACGCTTCGTTCTCTGTTTTTAAATCCTGCATATCTTCCCAGACATCTATTTTTTCCTGCACAAAATCACATACTTTGGTAATGCCTTTTTGCATAGGTGCAATGGTTTTATCTGTAATGACACGGCAGAAACGAAAACTGTTTTCAAACAACATTGATATTATGATAAATAAAAAACATAGTATGGTAAGACCACATAATAAATATTTGTGTGGAATTTCAAATTTTTCCTCTTGCATAATAATCCCTCATATTCCCTTATAAATATCCTTTTTCTTTCAAACTGGTGTAACAATGGTCACCAATAATAATATGGTCGGATAATTCAATTCCGATTAATTTACAGGCATTGTGAATGTCTTTCGTAAATTTTAAGTCACTGGTACTTTCTGTCGCATCCCCGGAGGGATGATTATGAAGCAAAACAATATATACTGCCTCATGGCGTAACGCCAAAGTTAAGATTTCTCTTGGAGTAGTAATGGAAGAATTTACGGTTCCCTGTGAAATCGGTATGGATTTGATTAACCTGTGTTTTCCATTAAACACTAAAAGGACAATGACTTCTCTTTCTAAATGACGCATTTCTTCCATAAAATAATCTGCAATACTTTTTGGAGAATCCAAAGTTGGAAAAGTTTCGAAATTCTGCTTCGAAAGTCGTTTGGACAATTCCAAAATGCAAAGAATCTGAATAGCCTTTACTTTTCCGATTCCTTTGATTCCCATTAATTCTTCTAAAGATAAGCGGCTAAGTCCAAGCAGACCCTTGTGGATAGGATGACTGTTTAGCAGTTTTCTGGCTAAGTCAATGGAATTTAATTCCCTGGTGCCGTTTCGAATAATGACTGCTAGTAAATCCACATCACTAAGAGCAGTTACTCCGTATTTTTCACATTTTTCATAAGGTTGTTCCCAGCTGGGTAACTGATTTGTATTAATTTTATTCATGTTCCTCCCAAGGGAGAATATTAAAGCTTCTTATAAAGTATAATTGCAACAACAACTCCAATGATGCTGGCAACGGAAATCTTTATGGTTAAACCAAAGGTCAATACCATAATTCCAAGATTTAAGACTACCGGCTGGTCTAACCCGAAGGTCTGTCCGTAATTCAGCCAGCTTAAAAAACTGATATCTTTTGTTAAATAGCCAATAAAGCCTCCTAAAACAATGCCGGAAAGCATCATTAGGAAACATGCCCAATTATTTTTTCCACCTGTTGAAGCCATGTTTTTCATCCCTCACTTCTTTGTACTTAGAACACATACCTCTAAACTAGTTTGAGTTTAGCACAAATCATTTTTTTTGTATAGTATAAATTATCTAAAACGAAAAATCTGCTACTTCCATTACTTTTTGCAAACTCATCATAATTCCGAATTTGGCATGAGGATAGGTTAAACCACCTTGGAAATAAACAGCGTAAGGAGGTTTAATCGGCGCATCGGCACTAAGTTCAATGGAAGAACCGGATACAAAGGCACCGGCAGCCATAATAACCTGACTGTCATATCCAGGCATATCCCAAGGTTCCGGCTCTACGAAACTATCTACGGGAGCTGCTGCCTGAATTCCTTTACAAAATGCAATGACTGCTTCAGGATTTCCAAATTCTACTGCCTGAATAATATCGTGTCTGCTTTCTGTACTGTTTGGAATTACCCGATAGCCTAACTTCTCGTAAATATTTGCAGCAAAGATGGCACCCTTTAAAGCACTGGCAACCACCTGAGGGGATAAAAACAGACCTTGTAAAAACAATCCATTTACACCTAAGGTAGCACCTACTTCTTTACCAAGTCCCGGAGAAGTCAGGCGGTAAGAACAATTTTCAATGTATTCTTTCTTTCCGCAAATATATCCACCAATCGGTGCTAAACCACCACCAGGATTTTTAATCAAGGAACCTACCACCATATCAGCACCCACTTCGGAAGGTTCCGTAAGTTCTACAAATTCTCCATAACAGTTATCTACCATGATAATCAAATCCGGTTTTTCTTTTCTAAGAAAAGCAATTAATTCTCCAAGCTTTTCAACACTAAAGGTTGGTCTGGTCTGATAACCTTTGGAACGTTGAATGGCAATCATTTTTGTTTTGGAGTGAATGGCTTTTTTGATTTCATCATAATTAAAACTTCCATCCTCTAACAAGTCAACCTGGCGGTAAGTAATACCATATTCTTTTAAGGAACCTCTGGATTCTCTGATGCCAATGACTTCCTCTAAGGTATCATATGGTTTTCCGGCTGGAGATAACAATTCATCTCCCGGACGCAGATTTGCTGCAAGAGCTAGATGCAATGCATGGGTTCCACAGGTAATCTGGGGACGTACCAAGGCATCTTCTGTTTTAAATACAGTAGCATAAATTTTTTCAATGGCTTCTCGTCCTAAGTCATTGTATCCATAACCTGTGGTTCCGGATAAATGTGCTTCGGAAAGTTTTGCCTCCTGCATGGCTTTGATAATTTTTAACTGGTTTTGTTCACAAATTGAATCGATTTCTTCAAATCTGCTTTTTAAACTTTTTTCTATGTTGGAACAAAAATCGTATACTTTTTCACTAATACCTAATGATTCATACATTGCTTTTTTCGAATCCATTGTTTCTTTCCTTTCTTCTTTCCTTTAGTGTTCTATTTGAAGTTTCTCTTTTGATATTCGAACCAAATCTTCGGATAATTCCAAAGCATCCCGGTATTTGGTTTTATCTATCCAGATGACGTTTTTTTCTCGTTTAAACCAGGTTATCTGGCGTTTTGCAAAATGTCTGGTATCCCGTTTTAACAGATACACCATGTCTTCATATGAAGTTTCTCCATTCAGATAATCCAATACTTCTTTATAACCGATTCCTTGCATGGAGGTCATATTTTTTTGAATTCCCATTTCTTTTAGTGCTGCTACTTCCTGAACCAGTCCTGCTTCTAACATTTTATCAATTCTAAGATTGATTCTCTCGTAGAGTTGTTTTCTAGGCATATTTAATACAAAATAAGCCGATTGAAATTGGGATTCTTTTTGTCGTTCCGTTTCATTGTGTTTAGAAATAGGTTCCCCTGTTTCCTGATAAAACTCCAAGGCACGAATGACTCTTTTTACGTTATTAGGGTGAATGATGTCGGCAGATGCCGAATCCACCTCTTTTAACATGGCATGAAGGTATAAATTTCCTTTTTCTTCTAATAGTTTTTCCAATTCCAAACGATAAGTATTGGCTTCTTCTTTAAAAGAAATACCATATAACAGAGCCTGAATATAAAATCCCGTTCCCCCAGCTAAAATAGGAATCTTCCCCCTGCTGCAGATATCGTCTACTGCTGCCTTTGCAAGTTGTTGAAAGGTATATACATTAAAATCCTCATCAGGAGATAAAATATCAATTAGATGATGTGGTACTCCCATCATTTCTTCCTTGGTAATCTTGGCAGTACCGATGTCCATTCCCTTATATACCTGCATGGAGTCCGCTGAAATAATTTCACCATTTATTTTCTTTGCCAATAAAATAGAAGCTTCTGTTTTTCCTACAGCAGTAGGACCTGTAATAATAATCAATGGCTGTTTCATTATATAATACGCTTAAATTTCCTTTCTATATCAGATTTTGTCATGGAAACAATGGTTGGTCTGCCATGAGGACAGGTATAAGGATTTTCTAATTTTAATAAATCCTCTACCAGTTGATTTGCCTCTGCAAAGGATAATTTTTGGTTTCCCTTTACTGCTGCTTTACAAGCCATAGTGGCAATTTTATAAAATACTAAATCCGGAGTATTTTTTCCCGTATCTTCTACTAAGGAATCCAATAATGCAAGAAATAACTGTTTATCATTTAACTGGTACATATTACTTGGGACAGCACGAACCACATATTCGTTCCCACCAAATTCCTCTACGATAAATCCAAGTTGGTAAAAGGTATCCAGATATCGGTTTATAATATCAATTTCCTTTGGGGTCAAAGAAATTACCATAGGAGGCTCTAATCTTTGTTGAAGAAATTCTTTGTTCTTAAACTGAGCCATAAATTTTTCAAACATGACCTTTTCATGGGCTGCATGCTGGTCCATCATAAAGAACTTATCCTCATATTCAATCAGCCAGTAAGTAGCAAATAATTGTCCAATCAGACGATGTTTTGGCTTTGCCTCTTCTGACAGTAGTTTCCCATCAAATAATGTCATTTGTTCTGTTATAAACGTTTGGTCAGGCTCTTTTGACACTTTTTTAGGTTCTTCCGCTTCTTGTTTTGCTTCCTTAAAAGGCAATGATATATCTTTTACAGGTTCTTGTTCCTGCTTTGAACTTGGAGAAGTATTTTGGAATGCTTTTACTTCTTCTTTTGATACGCTGGAACTTATATTTGAAGCTATTTCTTTTGTTTCATGATTGCCGTATGTGGCGGTTTCTTTCACTTCCAATACCTTTTTTGGTTCTGGAGCTGAAATTACTTCTAAGGAACTAACATCTTCTAATTCTTTTTTTCGTTTTACTTCAAATGGCTCTGGAAATTTTTCCATGGAAGCCTTTTTGATTGGATTTTCGTCCTGATTTTTTCTTGTTTCCTTTCCAAGAGTCACATTTGGGATTAATTCTTTTTGAAGAAGGGCTTTCTTAATTTCTTCTACTAAAAAAGAATAAATCTCATCTTCTTTTTTAAATCGTACCTCCATTTTGGTTGGATGCACATTTACATCCACATTGGCCGGTAGCATCTGAATGTTTATTACCAAAAAAGGATATTTATGCAAGGTGACAAAGGACTTATATGCCTCTTCTACGGCTGCGGTCACTACTTTACTTTTAATATAACGATGATTTAAAAAATATGTTTCGTAGGTACGATTACCCCTACAGATATGCGGTTTCCCGATAAATCCTGTGACTTTAATATCCTGCATGGATTTTTCAATTGGAATGATATTGGAGGCAATTTCTTTTCCGTATATCTGATAAATAACATCTAATAAATTTCCATTTCCATTGGTAAACAATTTTGTTTGTCCGTTTACAATGAACTGAAAAGAAATTTCAGGATGGGAAAGTGCTACATGGTTCATCCAGTCGCCAATATAACTTCCTTCTGTTTGTGGAGTTTTTAAAAACTTCTTTCTGGCCGGGGTGTTATAAAAAAGATTTCGCACTAAAAAGGTAGTGCCATCCGGACAGCCAATCTCTTCTATGGATTTTTCCATGCCGCCTTCAATACAATAGCGAACTCCCGTTAAACTCTCTTTTTCCTTTGTTATCAATTCAATTTGGGCAACAGAAGCAATGCTGGAGAGGGCTTCACCACGAAATCCCAAAGAGGCAATAGTAATAAGGTCCTCTTCTGTTCGGATTTTACTGGTAGCATGGCGGTAGAACGCCTTTTTAATCTCGTTTTTTGCAATACCACTTCCATTATCTGTTACACGTATAAAAGAGATACCGCCCTCCTTGATTTCTACTGTGATAGCAGTAGCCTTAGAGTCAACAGAATTTTCTACCAGTTCTTTTACCACGGAAGCAGGTCGTTCCACTACTTCCCCTGCTGCTATTTTATTTATGGTTTGAGAGTCTAAAACTTCAATGGAATTCATGTTCATAAATCCTTTCTAAAAAGAATTTTTGTTGCCGTTCACAAAGGAACGTAACGAATCTTTCTATTTCTTCATTTTAAGTAAGAACAAAATTATTTTAGTTTCTTTTGAATGTCATTTAAATAAATTAATGCCTCCAATGGAGTCAGATTGCTAATGTCTTTTGTTTTTAAATCATTTATAATTTCCGTTTCTGCCAAAGAGTGAATAAAAGAAAACTGTAAATTATCATTTTCATGGTTTTCTCCAGTTTTTTCTTTTGCTCTCTTCTTTTTTGATTCTATTTTTTCAGTGGCAGAACCTTCCTCGGATTCTGGATTTGAAACCTCAATGGAAGTTACTGTACTTTTGTTTAAGTCTGCGTCACCTAACTGTTTGGCAATTTCTTTGGAACGTTTTATAACAGAATCCGGCACACCGGCTAATTTTGCAACCTGGATTCCATAACTCTTATCTGCACCTCCAGAAATAATCTTACGAAGAAATACAATATGGTCCCCTTCTTCTTTTACAGCAATGCAGTAATTATGCACACCGGATAATTTTCCTTCTAATTCTGTTAATTCATGATAATGGGTTGCAAACAACGTCTTTGCACCAAGTTCATTACTGATATGTTCCACCACTGCCCATGCAATGCTTAAACCGTCATAAGTACTGGTTCCTCTACCGATTTCGTCTAGAATCAATAAGCTGTTTTTGGTAGCATTTCGTAAAATGTTAGCTACCTCACTCATTTCAACCATAAAGGTACTTTGACCGGAAGCTAAGTCATCGGAAGCACCAACTCTGGTAAAAATCCGGTCTACCAAAGAAATGTTGGCAAACGATGCCGGTACATAGCAACCAATCTGTGCCATTAATACGATTAAGGCAGACTGACGCATATAGGTAGATTTTCCAGCCATATTCGGTCCAGTAATAATGCAGATGCGGTTTGCATCCTGATTTAAGAAGGTATCATTGGATACAAACATATCATTAGAAATCATTTTTTCTACCACAGGATGCCGTCCGTCTTTAATATCTATGATGCCTTCCTCATTTATTTGAGGACGTACATAGGAATTTTGCTCACTAACCACTGCCAAAGAAAGAAGAGCATCTAATTTTGCAATGGATTTTGCAGTATCTAAGATTCTTTGTACCTGATTGGAAAGGTGTTCACGAATTCCTACAAAAATCTCATATTCCAAAGCAAATAGCTTATCTTCTGCTCCAAGGATAATATCAGCTAAGTCATCCAATTCCTTGGTGGTATATCGTTCCGCATTTGCCAAGGTCTGTTTGCGGACAAAATAATCAGGAACCAGTTCTTTATAGGAATTGGTTACTTCAAAATAATAGCCAAAAACGCGGTTAAATTTAATTTTCAGGTTCTTAATTCCGGTTGCTTCTTTTTCTTTTTCTTCCAAAGCTGCCAGCCAATCTTTACCATCGGTTTTGGATTTTTTTAAGGCGTCCAAAGTTTCGTTATAACCGTCTTTTATCATTCCGCCTTCTTTGGAAGAGATTGGACATTCTTCCAGCATGGCTTCATCAATTAATTGGAATAAATCTTCTAAAGAATCCATTTTCTGATTCAAAGAGTCAATGAACTCAGAATGAGAAACATCGGAAAGTAAGGTTTTAATTGCCGGTAAATAAGCAATAGATGATTTAAAAGCAATTAAATCTCTTGGATTGGCACTTTTATAACAAATCCGGCTCATTAAACGCTCCAGGTCATAAATGGAATTTAAATATTCCCTTAATTCTTCCCGTACCATAACATGACCGGAAAATTCTTCAATGGCATCATAACGTTTTAAAATTTCTTCTTTGTTAACCAGAGGTTGTTCCACCCAGTTTCTTAACATTCTGGCACCCATAGCGGTTTTGGTTTTATCTAACACCCATAAAAGAGAACCTCTTTTTTGTTTTTCTCTCATGGTTTCGCATAATTCCAGATTTCGTCTCGAGGAACTGTCGATAATCAAAAATTCTTCTGTGGTATAGGCTTCAATTCCAATTAACTGGTTTAAGGTACTTTTTTGTGTTTCATAAAAATAGGAAATCAAAGCTCCACAGGCCCGGATTCCCAAAGGATAATCATTCAGCCCCAGTCCTTCTAAACTGGTTATCTGAAAGTGTTCTTTTAATGCTTTCTCACTTAAATCCTTGTCAAATAAATATTCCTTTTCAAAGGTTACTGCCATTTGATTTTTTTGTGCCAGCATTTGAATCGGAATGCCACAAGTGTTTAAATCTATATTTGCAACAATTTCTGAAGGTGAAAATTTGCAGATTTCATCCATCAGTTTATCTTTGCTTTCCAGTTGGGTAGTTTTAAAATCTCCCGTTGAGATATCCGCAATGGCAATTCCGTAGATGTCTTTTTGAGTGTAAACACACATAATATAATTATTTTTCGTTTCATCTAATACCTGGGCACTGATATTAGTACCCATGGTTACGATTCGCACTACATCACGTTTTACCAGCCCTTTTGCAGTTTTAGGGTCTTCCACCTGTTCACAGATAGCTACTTTATATCCCTTTTGTACCAGGCGGTTTAGATAGGTTTCTGCAGCATGAAAAGGAACTCCACACATGGGAGCTCTCTCTTCCTGACCACAGCTTTTTCCTGTCAAGGTTAATTCTAATTCTTTTGATACAATTTTTGCATCTTCAAAAAACATTTCGTAAAAATCACCCAAACGGTAAAATAAAATGCAATCTTTGTATTTTTCTTTTGTTTCTAAGTATTGCTGCATCATAGGTGTAAATGTTGCCATATTGTCCTCCTAGCACTGATGCCCAATGTAATAAAAACCCTTCGCCTCATCTAAGTGAACATTCACTAATTTTCCAATTAGTTCAGAATCTGCTCTAAAGTGTACCAATAAATTATTGGATAAACGTCCGGTCACATAAGCACTATCATGTTCGCTGACTCCTTCTACAAGGACAAGCTGGTCGGTTCCTTCATAAGCATATGTTTTTTCTTTTGAAATGGTTTGTATTGTCTTTAATAAACGGTCAAATCTGTTTTTTACCACATCTTCTGGTACCTGATTTTCCATTTTGGCAGCAGGTGTTCCGGTACGTTTTGAATAGATAAAGGTGTAGGCGGTATCATATCCTACTTTTTCCACTAAATCCAAGGTTTCTAAGAAATCTTCTTCTGTTTCTCCTGGAAATCCTACAATAATATCTGTGGTAAGAGAAATATTAGGGATATTTTCTTTTAATTTATTTACTAAGTTCAAATAGTGTTCCTTAGTGTATTTACGATTCATCTGATTTAAGATTCGGTCACTTCCGGATTGTACTGGAAGGTGCATATGGTTACAAATCTTTTTGGAATTCTTCATTACTTCAATTAACTCATCAGATAAATCCTTAGGATGCGAAGTCATAAAACGGATTCTTTCTAAGCCTTCGATTTTCTCTACTTCCTGTAATAACTGGGCAAAGGTAATCTTTTCTTCTAAGTTTTTGCCGTAGGAATTTACATTTTGTCCTAACAGCATTACTTCTACTACACCGTCTGCCACCAAAGCTTCGATTTCGCGGATAATATCCTTTGGATTTCTGCTTCGTTCCCGTCCACGAACATAAGGAACAATACAGTAAGTACAGAAATTATTACAACCAAACATAATATTTACGCCGGCTTTAAAAGAATATTTTCGTTCTGCCGGTAAATCTTCCACGATGTTATCGGTACCGTCTAAAATATCAACTACCATTTTATCTTCAGTTAGACGTTGGTAAAGCAGTTCTGCTAATTTATAAATATTGTGGGTACCAAATACCAAATCCACAAAACGATAGGATTCCTTGATTTTACTTACCACATCTGGTTCCTGCATCATACATCCGCACAATGCAATCATCATATTTGGATTTTTCTTCTTCTTGTTTTTTAAATATCCTAATCTTCCGTATACTTTTAAATTAGCGTTTTCTCTTACCGTACAGGTATTATAAATGATAAAATCCGCATCTTCGGAATCTGTAGCAACGAATCCAATGTTCTCTAAAATACCTAATAATTTTTCAGAATCCTTTGCATTCATCTGACATCCAAAGGTTACTGCACAGCAGGTAAGTTTTCTTCCTAATTCTTCGGTCTTTTCTTCTAAAAGAATCTTGCATTTCTTCATAAAGTAGTACTGTCTGGATGGTTCTGTTTCCGGTGCCGGTTCATTGATATTAATTTCATTCCATTGCTTAAAAAAATTCTGGTCTGTCATAGGTACCTCTCTTTCAAAACGTGATATCGCTACTATTCATACGTGAACAGTAACTTATTGGTTTTTGCATGCAAATTCGCTACGCGAAGCAAAAAACAACTCCTGAATCATGCTATTTTATTTACGAATCTGTCCATCTCCATAAATAATAAATTTCTTTGAAGTAAGTGCCAATAATCCCATTGGTCCTCTGGCGTGTAGTTTCTGGGTACTGATTCCGATTTCTGCACCGAAACCAAATTCAAATCCATCGGTAAATCTAGTGGAAGCATTTACATACACTGCAGCAGAATCGATTTCATTTAAAAACTTTTGGGCATTCTCATAAGATTTTGTAAGAATGGACTCAGAATGTCCGGTACTGCATTCATTGATGTGTTCAATTGCTTCTTCTATGTTCTTTACAATCTTTACTGAGAAAATCTTTGCTAAATATTCTGTCTTAAAGTCTTCCTCTGTAGCAGTTTTGATATCATTACTAATGGCAACGCTCATTGCGTCTCCACGCATTTCGCATTCTTCCTGTTTCATCTGTTCTACCAACAATGGTAAAAATTCTTTTGCAATGTTTTCATGAACTACCAAGGATTCCATTGCATTACAAACGCCCAATCGCTGTAATTTTGCATTTTTAATAATTTCAATGGCATTTTCAAAATCTGCAGACTCATCCACGAAAATATGGCAGTTACCGGTTCCGGTTTCGATAACAGGTACGGTAGCAGTATTTACTACTGTCTTAATTAGTCCTGCCCCACCTCTTGGGATTAATACATCAATATATTCATTACATTTCATCATTTCGGCAGCAGTTTCCCTGCTGGTATCTTCTAGTAATTGGACAGAGTATTTATTTACGCCGCTTGCTTCTAATGCGTCCTGAATAATCTTTACCAAGGTGATATTAGAATGAATGGCATCACTGCCTCCACGCAAGATGACAGCATTTCCTGTTTTAAAACAAAGTGAAAAAGCATCTACAGTTACGTTTGGTCTGGATTCATAAATAATTCCAATAACACCTAAAGGTACTCTCTTTTCACCGATTAAAAGACCGTTTGGTCTTTGTTTCATGGAAAGTACTTCCCCGATTGGGTCCTCTAAGGAGATAATCTGTGTAATCCCCTCCTGCATTGCAAGAACTCTTTCTTTGGTAAGTCTAAGACGGTCAATCAAAGCCTCAGACATATGATTGTTTTTGGCATTTTCAATATCTTTTTCATTTGCAGCAAGGATTTCTGCAACATGGGAAACCAAAGCATCTGCAACATTTTTTAAACATTCATTTTTCTTTCTTGTTTCCATGGAGCCTAATTTTCTGGATGCTGCTTTCGCATTTTTTCCAATAGTATCCATAATATTCATAACAATTCCTCCTATATTATCCAATGACTCTTTTATCCGTAACGATGATATCCGGTTTGATATCAAACTGTTCCACATCTAATTTTTCGTATATCTGAAAATCATAGGCTAAGGCAACTTTTAAAAAGTCCGGATGTTTTTCCAGATACTTATCGTAAAAGCCACCACCATAGCCGATTCGATTTTTCTCTTTATCAAAAGCTAAGCCCGGCATGATTACCAATGCTTTCGGTTCCTGCAAGGTTTGTCCTGAGCTTGGTTCTAAAATGCCATATGCACCGGGAAGCAAATCAGAGAATTGGTGAATATAAAAAAATTCCATTTCATCACCAATTACTTTAGGAACAGCCACTTTCTTTCCTTCTTTTAACAATTGTTTTATGAAATCCCAGGTAGCTACTTCCTGATTATAACTGACATAAGGACAAATAATGTCATAGTTTGAGATACAGTCTAGTTCCATAAGACTTTTGATGCAGGCATGGGACAATTCTAAAATCTCTTCCTTACTTAACTGTCTTTTTCTTTGTTTTATCTGAGTCCGTATTGTAGCCTTATCCAATGTGTCTGCTCCTATTTTTTCTTTTTCTTTACCCTGTCTTTTAAATCTTCTGTGCTTCCGTCAGGGTTTACAATGGTAATGTTATTCAGTGAATTTTTTAAATCACCACGGATTGCTTCCACAAACTCTTTGCGGAGTGCTTTTTGTTCTTCGAGTTCTGCTTCTGTCAATCCTTCTTGTTTGGATTTATGGTATAACTCATTGATTCGTTGTATTTTCTCGTCTGTCATAACTTATATTCCTTCCGTTACCTAATCTTTGATATAATCTAACAAGTTAAAATCTTTGTCTTTATGGGCTAAAAATAAGGTTCCTACTTCTTCACCCTGGAAAATCTTATTTAGTATGGTCATCTTTTCACCATTGGCGATAATCATATCTGCACCGGATTTGGTTGCAATGGTGGCAGCAGTTAATTTTGTCGCCATTCCTCCAGTTCCTAGCGAAGTCTTGGTATCCTTTCCCATGTCCAGTAACTGGTCAGTGATTTCATCCACCTGATGCAATAAAGTAGCATCTGGGTTTACTCTTGGGTCATCGGTATATAGTCCATCGATATCAGATAATAAAATTAATAAATCCCCTTCTACCAATGAAGTTACGAAGGCAGACAGGGTATCATTATCACCGATTTCGATTTCTTCCGTAGCTACGGTATCGTTTTCATTTACAATAGGAACAACTCCAAGGTTTAAAAGTTCTAAAAATGTATTCTTGGCATTTTTACGGCTTTTATCGTCTGCCATGGTATATTTGGTAATTAAAACCTGTGCGGAATCCTGATGATATTCAGAGAACAGTTTTTGATAAACCATCATAAGCTGTCCTTGTCCTACTGCAGCACAAGCCTGTTTTAAAGATGTAGTGGTAGGACGTGACTTTAATCCAAGAACTTTAGCACCGACTCCAATGGCACCTGAGGATACTAATACAACGTCTTTTCCGCTGTTTCTTAAATCACAAAGCATTCTTACTAACCGCTCCAATTTAATCAAATCCAGATTCCCTGTTTCAGGATGGACGAGGGAAGAAGAACCGATTTTTACTACAATTCTTTTTTTATCTTTCATGGTATCTCTAAAATTTGTCATGTTAATCCTCCATTGTTACTCTGATTGTAAGATTGCTTCTGCTACTTTTATTCCGTCAATGGCAGCAGAAGTAATGCCTCCGGCATATCCGGCACCTTCCCCACAAGGGTAAATGCCCTGAATCTTAGTTTGAAAACTTTCATCCCGTAGGATTCTTACCGGAGAAGAGGTTCTGGTTTCTACACCGGAAAGTATGGTTTCCGGATGGTCAAATCCCGGAATTTGTTTTCCAAATTCATTCATACCCTCTATTATAGCATCAATTACATAGGAAGGTAAACAATCATTTAACAATCCAAAAGAAAAATTCCCTTTGATGCAAGGTGTGAAATCTGAAAAACCAGTGGATAATTTTTTCTGTTGAAAATCTGTAAGTCTTTGAACTGGAATGGAATAATCCTTTCCTCCGGCTAAAAAGGCAGCTTTCTCCCATTTTTGCTGGAACAAAACACCTGCTAGGGCATCCTCAGAATCAAAATCTTCAGGATTTACTGTAACCACAATGGCACTATTGGAATTTTTAGCATCTCGTTTTGAGTAACTCATTCCGTTGACTGCCAGCATATGTTCCGAAGAGGAAGAATTTACCACATATCCTCCGGGACACATACAGAAACTAAATACCCCTCTTCCATTTTTCGCCTGATGGGTTAGTTTATAGTCTGCAGCAGGAAGTAACATAGCTTCTTTACTATCACCATATCTGGCCTTTTGTATCATTTTCGCATCATGCTCTACTCGTAACCCAATGGCGAAAGATTTTTGAATCATAGGTAGTCCTTTTTTCTGACATAAGAAAAAGGTATCCCTGGCACTATGTCCGATGGCTAATACTAATTTTGAACAAGGGATTTCCTCTTTATCGTTAATGGTGACATGGGTAATCTGTCCCTTTTCAATTTTAAAGTCTGTTACCTTACTTTCAAACCGTACCTGCCCTCCAAGGGAAATGATTTCTTCTCTCATACTTTTTACAATCTTAATCAAAGCATCGGTTCCCACATGAGGTTTGTTTAAATATAAGATTTCTTCGTTTGCCCCATGTTCCACAAAGGTATTCAGGACAAAGGTTTGTCTTTTATATTTATCTTTTACTACTGTATTTAATTTTCCATCGGAAAAGGTTCCGGCACCGCCCTCGCCAAACTGTACATTGGAATGCAGGGTAAGTTTAGAATGCTTCCAAAATTCTTCTACGGTTTTGGTTCTTTTTTCTACCGGCTCTCCCTGTTCTAAAATAATTGGTTTTGCACCGGCTCTTGCTAAAATCAATCCACAAAACAGACCTGCAGGGCCTGCTCCTACAATGACAGGTGAATCCATCTCCTTCTTTAAGACAGGCATTTGATAATACTCTTCTTTCAAAATCGTAATATTAGGAGATTTTATTTTTAAATTTTCTTCTTTTCTTTTTAAAAGACGGACATCTACACTATATATGTATTGCAATCCCTCTCTTTTTCTGGCATCGATTGATTTTTTCGATAGTTTGTATTCAAATTCCGTTTCATTACATTTTAATTTTTTACAGATTTCACGAACCAGGTCTTTCTCGGTATGTGAAATAGGTAATTTAATCTGTGAAATTCGTATCATGCCTGTACCTCCCTGGAAATGGACCTTGCCGCTATCATACCAGAAGAAAAAGCCCATTGCAAATTATATCCTCCGCATGTACCATCTACATCTATCATTTCTCCTGCAAAGTAAAGCCCCTTTACCAGCTTTGACTCCATGGTATCCGGGTGAATCTGTTCGGTAGAAACTCCTCCTGCAGTAACCTGTGATTTTGAAAAATCGGCGAAGTTTGTGATTTCTACCTGGAAATTTTTCAAGGTTTCACTTAATTTGTTGCATTGTTCCATGGTCATTTGGTTGATACATAAGTCTGGTTTTATCTTACAATATTTTGTAATGGCAAGGGCTAGTTTTTGATTTATTAGTCCTTCTAAAGCCTGGGGAATGGTTTTGTATGGTACGGTCTTTTTTAAAAACAATAAAGATTCTTTGCATTCATCGTAATTCAAATCCGGCATAAAATCAATATGGGCATAGACTCCTTTTTTTTCCATAAGCCCGTATACCGCATATCTGCTAAGACAAAACACCATCACACCAGATATTCCATAATCTGTAAGCTGTAATTCCCCTTGATTCCAGTTAGTATAGGTTCCATCAATCTTAAACCGCAGTTTTGCCTTTACTCGAACCCCACTGGTTTCTTTAAAAAAGCTACCCTTTCCGTGAAGGGCACATAATGCAGGTGCCAATGGTACAATTTTATGCCCTAGTTCCTTTGCAAGCTGTATAGCAGAACCATTGGAACCAAGTTTTTCATTGGATTTACCACCACCACATAAAAGGACATAATCTCCCTCAAAGCATTTTTCTTTCGTAAATACTTCAAATCCATTGTTTTTTTTCTTAACTTTTATGACTTCCTGCTGGCATAATATAGGAATATTTTGATGTTTGCATTGCAATAGTAAAACATCTAAAACCGTACTTGCCTGGCCGGATTTTGGGTAATAATATCCATTGTTTTCCACCACAAAAAGTCCTAAGCCTTCGAAAAAACTTAGAACATTTTTATAGTCAAACTTATGAATGATATGGTATGCAAATTCACGATGTACTCCACGGTAAGTATCCTCATCGTAATAGGAATTGGTAAGATTACATTTTCCATTTCCGGTTGCAAGAATCTTTTTACCGGGACGGTCCATTCTTTCCAGAACCAAAACATCTAAGCCTTTTCTTTGTGCTTCAATGGCAGCCACAAGACCAGATGCTCCGGCTCCGATAATAATAAGTTTCTTTTTGAATTTGGTGTTATCTTTTTTCATCTGTACCCCTATCAGCTGGAATAAGATTCTAAAAAGTGATACAATTCTTCTTCTCCACTTAAAAAGAATCCATCACTTAATTTTGCTCTTAATTCAAGCGGTAATTCTTTGGTATCAATATTTGTGTATTCATACACTGTTTTTTTATCTTCTAAATAGACAATAATTCTGTTTTGGTATACTGCAACAAAGAATTTTTTTTGATTATATGATTCTGTTACATTTAATTCTTCTATATTCTCTTTTGAATTTTCGGAATCAATACTGGATGTTGCAGTTTCATTTATTTTTGAAATATTTTGAGAAGTAACTGCCTTGTTTTTGGCGTTTGTCTTATCTGTTGCTTTATCACTGGTTTCCGGTTGAACATATCGATATAAATCCATTCCTAAAATCAGTAAAAAAATCAAAGCAAAGACAATATAGATACTTCTTATAATCCTTCTTTTTTTATGCATATCGAACATACTTCCTTTTTCTATCATTATTTTCAGTATGCCCGAAAAAAGAAAGAATCATACAGTTTTAGGATAGTAAACCGACTTTTTTGCATAAAGACACGAGTTTTCTTCCTTTTGGAAAATCCATAATCTCTTGTTCTGATAAGCCTCCAAGTAGCAGAAGCAATACAAAATAGGTGATAGCACCGATGATAATGGAAAGAACCACGGAAATTAAGTTGGAATGGAAAGCAAGGTGAGTAAGTTGGTAAATACCGAATACCATGATTCCCATGCCAATAGCCGAAACAAGCGGAACAAAGAAAGTGTTTTTCTTTTCCTGTTTATAATTTAAATATTTTTTAATGGAAATAAAATTCAAAATCGTGTTATTGGCTCCAAAAAGGAACATGGAAACAATCAATCCATAAATGGACCATTCGAAATATCGTAATACAACGTAGGTCGTAATAACATAAAGTACCAAGGAAATAGCACAATGCTTCATTGGCACATACAATCGGTCAATACCCTGTAATACAGAGGTAGTGATGGAAGAAAGTGAGTATACAATAATAATACAGGAACCATAAAGCAGTAAATTGGAAGCAAGCTTGCTGGAATCATGGAAAATTAATTGCATAATCGGACCGGATAAAACAGAAAGCCCTATCATAGATGGAAATGCAATAATAGAAACAAATTTAATTACTGCTCCGGCTTTTTTTCTTGTTTCGTTCAAATCATTTTTTGCAAAGGAAACAGAAATGCTTGGTATCATGGAACTTGCCAATGCGGTGGCAATTCCTGTTGGTAAGTGAACAAACATGGAATATTTACCGGCATATACACCGTGCATTTGTTTTGCAACAGCTTCATCGTAGCCTAAGGTTGAGGTTACGGAGAAAAACATTTTATTTTCAATATAGTTCGTACAATTATTTAATACTGCACTGATAATTACAGGAGTTACTGTAAGGACTAAAATACGAATAATTGTGCCATATGACATGATATTTTTGCTCTTATCCCGTTTGATTTTCTTTAATCTAATGTTACGGTAAAGCATAAAAACAAATACCATAAAAATCAGACCTGCAATTACACCGGCACCGGTACCAAGAACTCCGCCAGCAGCACCGTAAATATATACATTATCATAATCATCTGCCGCTTTGTAAGAACGCACCAAAAGATAGGCTGCTAATACAGAAATAATGGCATTTATGATTTGCTCCACGATTTGGGATATGGATGTTGGAATCATAGTCTGGTGTCCCTGGAAATAACCACGGAATACACTTAATATAGCACATAAGAAAATAGTTGGTGCCAATAATCTAAGTGGCAATACACTACTTGCATTCGGTGCAATTACAGGTGCAAAGGCATAACATAAAATAGCTGCCAGTCCACCTACTACTACTGCATATAATAAAGATGCCTTGAAAATTCGGTCAGCATTTTTATACTCTTTATTGTCCAAACGTACACTGATGGTTTTGGAAATTGCCAATGGCAGACTATAAGACGATACGATTAAGATAATACTATATGCATTATATGCGTTTTGATAATTACTAATACCTTCATCTCCAATGATATTAGTAAGCGGTACCCTGTATACAACGCCGATTAACCGAACCAATACAGATGCAATGGCTAATATTGAGCCTTGTATCATAAAATTATTTTTCGATTTTTTTGTACTCATCAAAAAACTCCTTTGTACTTTACTATAAAAGTTTATTTTTCGCTAACATGCTTGATTATAACTTAAATTGAATTGGTAAAAAATCTTTTAATTTGTATTTTTTGATGGAAGTATGGTCCGATAAAATAATTTCAATGTCGTCATTAAATTCCTGCATTACCTGAAGGCACATTCCACAAGGTATGGGAAATCTGTTTTCTGAGCAATAAATTGCGATTTTGACAAAATCCTGCTCACCATTTGCTATGGCTTGAAAAATGGCATTTCGCTCAGCACAAATGGTCGCACCAAAGGAAGAATTTTCTACATTACATCCCGTATAAACGGTACCTTTACCAGTCAGCAATGCTGCACCTACCTGAAAGTGGGAATATGGTGAATAGGCATTTTTCATGACCTCTTTTGCATAATTCATTAAAACTTCATCATAATTAATATCCTTCATCATTTTAAGTTCACCCTTCTTACGAAATAAAATGTTACTGTTTACATTCTTTCTATGTTTCATAGTCTAATGCAAACAGTAACATGATTCATTACTGAATACTGATAGTGTTTTCGCGGTCTTTTGGAAATACAGAAATCCATGTCTTACCAGGATTTAAAGATAATTCAGTTCCATCTTCCAGGTAATACTTCGTAACAGAGGTATCACTTGCTTTCTTCCAGGTAATTTTAACATACTTTCCGTTGGTAATATAATAGCCGGAGCCACTTCCTACCATATCCATAGCCTGATGTCCACCTGCATCCAAAGCATATTCATTTACCACTTGAATGATGATATTTTTGTAGGATAACTGATTTTCTGTTAAATCATCAATCTGAGGAGAATTATACTGGAAACGATCATAAGTTTTTGTCGTTTCATTGTATGTAAAATAAGGTTTTTGGTAGTTGGAAAATGGTGTCGTTACTTTCGTTGCAGTTTCTCCACTCGCTAAATCTGTATCTGTTTCATTAAATTTAAATTTTGCATCAGAAGTTGCGGCTTTGGTGGAACGGTAATTATATGAAGTGATACCAGATGCAAGGGTTTCACTGTTTATATAGGCATTATGTGGTGCAACTCTGCTTTTGTCACGATAAAATACCTGTTGGTCGTTCATGCCGTCAATATCATCCAGATTATATTCCTCAATTTTTTCATATCCATCATCACTTCCACCATAATGAATAAAGATAGCATCATATTCTGCAGTTACAATGCCATATGCCATTCTGGCACTACGAACCGGTCCAATTTTTGCAATATCATCATAATCTGTAAAAACAGCTAATAAACGGGTAATACCACCTTCTACTAACATTTCATAAACTACATCTGCCTGTTCGATTCCGGATTGTGGCATTGCTTCTTTGATGTTGTTTATCATAACTGCTACTGCCCGATGATTATTTTCCTCCGGTTCAACCATAAGACCGGTATAATCGTGCTGTACCAGTAAATCACTTGGTTCTGTTACAGTAGGTGTGTCTTTCTTTTCTTCTGTATCTACCTGTGAAGTTACTTCAAATTTCGGACTGTCTGTTACGATATCCGTACCTTTATCTTCCTTTTCCTTTCCACATGCAGTAAAAACTCCTGCACATAAAACTGCTGAAATGGTAAATTTAAATAATTTTCTCATTTTGTTCTCCTAATCTCTTCTATAGTTTTTATTTCGTAGAATTTCTTCCTGCATCCGTTCCATTTCGATTCGTTCTATTTCTTCCATATGATCAAAACCGAATAGATGTAACATGCTATGAGCTACTAAAAAGGCTAATTCCCGGCTTTCACTGTGGTTATATTCCTTTGCCTGCTCTCGCACTTTTTCAAGAGAAATCATAATATCGCCTAGCATTAATTCCCCAGTATCTGCATTAAAATTATAGATTTCTTCTTCCTGTTCCAAAAAGGAAAAGTCTCCTGCTTTTTCATATTCCAGCATAGGGAATGAAAGCACATCTGTAGGAGCATCTATTTCTCTTTGCTCTAAGTTGACCTGGTGAATGCCTTCATTATCAGATAAAATGATATTTAATTCAATTTCATAAGGGCAATCCATATAATCCAAAGCTTCATTTACGATTTCATTGATGATATTTTCATAATCAAGTCCTAAATCAAGTTCGGTTTCTTTTTCGATTTGTATGTTCATGTTTATACCTACTTTTCTTTTCTGTTTGCATTATAGTTTTGCTGTTTGCTTTGTTTTTTCTCGTAATTATCATATGCAGTAACGATTTTTTGTACCAATGGATGACGTACTACGTCTTTGTTCGATAAATGACATATTCCAATTTCCGGAATATCTCCTAAGACCTTTACTGCTTCCTCCAAACCGGATTTCATATCTCTTGGTATATCTTTTTGAGTTAAATCTCCGGTAATAATTGCTTTAGAGCCAAAACCGATTCTTGTTAAGAACATTTTCATCTGAGCCGGTGTAGTATTCTGTGCTTCATCTAACACAATAAATGCATGGTCTAAAGTTCTACCTCTCATATATGCCAGTGGAGCTACTTCAATTAACCCCTTTTCCATATTTTTAAGGAAGGTGTCAGCTCCCATAATTTCATATAAGGCATCATAAAGAGGTCGTAAATAAGGGTCTACCTTACTTTGTAAATCTCCAGGAAGAAAGCCAAGCTTTTCTCCTGCTTCAATGGCAGGTCTAGTCATAATGATACGGTTCACTTCATTGTTTTTAAAAGCCTGAATCGCCATCGCCATAGCCAGAAATGTTTTACCGGTTCCTGCCGGTCCAATACCAAAAACAATCATTTTATCCATAATAGAACGGATATATTCTTTTTGTCCAATGGTTTTTGGTTTAATGGGTTTTCCCTGAATGGTGTGACAGATAATATCTTTATCCAACTCTAAAATTTCCTGGGTTTTATCCTGATAACAAAGCGAAATGGCATAATCTACATTTTGCTCTGCTATGGTAACTCCTCTTCTGGAAAGCAGAATTAAATTTGTAATTACATCCAATGCTTTATTTACTTCTATTTCCTGTCCCATTATTTTTAATTTATCTTCTCTTAATATTAGTGTTACATGAAAAGTCTGCTCAATTTTCTTCATATAACTGTCATATTGACCGAATACATTTTGAGCATGTTCTAATGGTACTACAATACTTTTTTCGTACATGTAGTTCAATCCTCCATTTGTTCTGTTTTTTCCTGATATAATCCAATACGCTCAATTACGACAAAGCTGCCTTTTGCGTAGCAGACTCCATTTTCTATATATATTTTAACATTATTTTCTAAAATTACTACCCCTTTTTCAATTAAATTATCCTGATACTGTTCTATCCGTTCTTCCATAATTGAAATAGCTTCTTCTTCACTATAATTCACCAGTTTTGGGATGTACTCAATTTTTTGATTTTTCACAAAGAAAATAGGTAAATACATATTTTCACCTAATTTCAGATGTATTTCTTCACTGGTTTCTATCTGGTTTGCATAGTCTTTTTGGGGAGTATACGGTGTATAAGTGTTACCCCATAAAGAAATGGAATAGTAAGTTTTCTTTTCATTTGTTTTTTCTTTTTCATAATGGGACAAAGAAACAAAATCTTCATATGCGATTTCTGTTTCTCCATAAACATCCCCGTCTGCACAAATATAATTGGTCTCTAAAATCTCATTATAATCATCATAAATATAGATAGTTCCGGAAATAAGAATATCTCCTTTTTTTACTTCACTATCTTTTTTAATCAAAGGAGTACCATTTCTTGTAATAATCGAGGAAACTACAGCGTCTTTTGCTGCCACAATATCTCCAGGATTGGTTTGATTTTTGGTTTCGGCAGCCGGAATGGTTTCCCGGATATGAACAATTAACTGGGTTCCTTTTAATTCACAGTTTATCCATGCAATGTCTTCAAAATATTTTCGCAATTCTTTTTCTAAGTTTTCGCAGTTAACATCCTTTTTTCTGGTTCCTAAATCAATATAGTTTTCTTTGATATAGGTTACTATCTGCTCCTTTGTATAATTGCTTTCGCCATCAATGTGAATGTCCCAAACAAATAAAGTGAAATAGTATATGAAACAAACACAAAGTAAAAAACCTAAAATAAAAGGTTTTCTCTTTCGATACCGGAAACTAATTTGAAACCAGCCATATTTTTTTAAGATTTTAATTTTGGATTCGGTTTTTCTTAGTAATGGTTTTATCTGAAATACGTCATTTTTATACATATATGCTTCATAACCATTTTCGATAGGAACAATGTCCCATAAAGAAATTCCATTATTCTTTAGTAGAGTAAGAAGACGATTGGTATGTTCTCCTATCAAAGCTATCCTAACGTAACCCAGACACCATTTTACCAATTTTTTAGTCATAAGTCCACCTTACTATACAAATTCAATTGAAATTATTTTTCCGCATATCTTCATGTCATTTTGATTGAAATACTCGATTTTCATGTTTTTTCCATGCAAAATGACCTGATAATGCTTCGCCTGTATTACAATTTTATTTTCGTGATATAATGTAATTCCCTTATAATTTTCGATAAAAACCTTACTCGTGCCTTCGATGGTAAGAATTGTACTACTTAATAAAACATCCTGCGGTAAAGATAAAGAATCACTGATTTTTTCTACCGCTCTTAGAGGTTCTTTCTTTTCTTTCATACAGTTTCTCCATAAGGTCTCTTAATACTATATGAAGTTTCATGTTGAAATATAACTTTCTTTTATCTATGTTTCAAGTTCTTTCATATTTGTTGGTATATGTTCTTATGAAATATAATTTTCACAATATAACCTTTGTTAATTAAGGTTAAATATTCGATAAAACTGATAACCAATATAAAAAAATACTTCTCTTGCAAGAAACTGAACTTTACTTTTCGTTCCAACATATCTTGTAGTTGGTGTTGGAGAACTAAATGCTAAAATGCCACAATCCTTTGCCAATAGCATGGAACGCTTCATATGCAAAGGGTCACTAACCAAGATAGCTGTTTTATATCCTTTTTCATCCATGATTTTCTTTGCATTTTCCAAGTTTTCCTGTGTGATGGTTGATTCTTCTTCTATCAAAATATCTTCTTCCGGAACTCCTAGAGACACTGCATACATCATTGCTATATATGCATCTGATTTGTCACAATTATCGCCATACCCACCAGTAAAAATAATTTTTTCTACATAACCATTCTCATACAGCCATATTCCATGATTGATTCTTTCTTTAAATACTGGTGACACCTCTCCATTCCAGGTAGCAGCTCCTAATACAATAGCCACATCTGCACGACATTTTTCATCTATTTTTCCATAATTCCAAATGCTGATTGCAGTTCCAACTACATATGTTAAAAGTAGAAATAAAATAATCAATATCGTTTTCTTTTTTTGATTTCTTTTCTCGTTTTTTTCTTTGTTGCAAAAAGTAGTCATTTTGTTTTTGAACCATTTCATTTCAAATATTTCCTCATATAAACTAAGCTTATAATGTTAAAAATATAATATTTTGTTCCCTAATACATTTCCCTAATATATTATAATGAAAAATATTTCATAATTTAGTAAAAATTACTTCAATCGAAAAAAATCCCAGACACTTTCGCATCTGGGAATTAGCAGAAACACTATTTGAATTTTCTCTTTCTAGCTGCTTCTGATTTCTTTTTACGTTTTACACTTGGTTTTTCATAATGCTCTCTTTTACGGATTTCTTGTTGAATTCCAGCTTTCGCACAATTTCTCTTGAATCTGCGAAGAGCACTATCTAATGTTTCGTTTTCTTTAACAATTACATTTGACATAGTTTCACCCTAACCTCCCTCCAGTTGCATATTGTGCCTATTTAACAATACAACTGTTTGGGTATTTTTTTCAAAGCACTAAATAACATTATAGCAGATTTTTTTCATTCGTCAACTATTTTTTGAGATTTTATGGATATTTTTTTCTTCCATATTTACCAGTATTACTTATAAAATAAGAAGAACACCATGATACTTTTTCTGAAAAAATAAACTATATTTTGTATGATACCAGGGTCAAAATACCTTTTGTTCTCAATATCTTTGTATTAGTTAATTGGAATAATATATCTTTCATTTTCATAAACTGCGTCATAATTTCCTATGGAATTAATATGTTGGAACATATTTTCTGCGGCTGAAGTAATACGGCTAAAATCCTTATCCGAAAGGAACGAATATTCCTCTCTGTTTTCATAGGCTTCATAGCAGGATACCACACCAATTACATCATCAGTCCAATAAACATAAGTTGGAATCAATTCAATGGAACGAATGATAGTGTTATTGCCAACATATTCAATATTCAGATTTAATATTAATCCAATATCCTTTTGTCTTCCTGCATCATCATATTTCTGAGAAGAAATAAAATTACCCAAAGAATAAATTACAACACCTGTTCTTGTACTACCATCCGGATTTTGAATTTCACGAATTTCTAAAGGTTGGATAACATGAGGGTGAGAACCTAAAATAACATCAGCACCCGCCTCAAATAAGGAATCAACGACTTCTTTTTGATATTTATCCGGTTGTGTCACATATTCATTCCCAAAGTGAATCATAACAATTACAAAATCTGAATTTTCTTTTAAAGATTGAACTTCTTCACACATGGTTTGTATTCTGGATGGGGTATAATAATCAATATTATTAATAGCATAAGCATTTTCATCCGGAACACTAAGTCCGTTGGTAATATTAGTATATCCTAAGAATCCTACCTGGACTCCTTCAATATCACAAATAATCTGTTTTTCTTTCTCTTCCTGACTTCTAGCAGTACCAGTATGTAACAAACCAACTTTATCCAACTCATCCAAAGTAGCTACAATTCCTTTATAATTGGTATCAATGGAATGATTATTGGCAGTAGTCAGTAAGTCAAATCCAACGTCCTTCAGATTTTTTGCTAAAATCTCCGGTGAATTGAATCTTGGATATCCGCTATATCCTAAAACACTGGTAGAACCAACATTACGTCCTGCCAGTGTTGTTTCCAGATTACCAACGGTAAAATCAGATTCACTAAGGTACTTTTCTATATAGGTAAAAGACTCTGCAAAATCAAAGGTATCCGTAGCTTCATCATAAGCACGATTGATTTGCCATTTATGGCACATAATATCTCCAACCGAAGTAATGGTAATATTACGAACCATATATTTTGACAGATTTTCTTTTCCTAATGTAGAAAAGGAAGCGGAAGATACTTTCATTACTTTAACATCCTGATTTTTACGACTCTGTTCCATATCTTTCGAATAAATTGCCAAAAAGCCTAAAATTCCTATGGAAAGAATTAAAATCGAGGTAAGAACTAAAAGTTTTCCTTGTTTTTTTGTTTTCATTTATACACCTTAATTCATTTGTTGTTCAACTACTTTAACCGCTTTTTCTAATGCATCTTTGATTCCTGCTGGATTCTTTCCGCCTGCTTGAGCCATGTTTGGACGACCGCCACCGCCGCCACCAACTAAGGAAGCAATTTCCTTAATTAAGTTACCAGCATGAGCACCTTGTTTCATCACATCTTCTGTTACCATGGCAATTAAGTTTACCTTGCCATCCATTTCAGATGCTAAAACAACAACACCGGAACCAAGTTTTTCTTTTAACTGGTCACCTAAGTTACGAAGGGAATTCATATCAACGTCTTTTAAGGAAACTGGTAATACCTTTACCCCTTTCACTTCTACAACATTGCTCATAACATCTCCCATAGAGTCTTTCGCAACTTTGTCTTTTAATTTATTATTTTCTGCTGTCAACATTTTAATTTCATCCAGCATACTCTGAATCTTAGCTGTTAAATTCTGAGGTTCTGTTTTTGCAGTTTTTGCTGCGTTAAATAATTCTGATTCCAGATTCTTATAATAATCAAAAGCTCCATCAGAAGTTAATGCTTCAATTCTTCTTACATTAGCAGCAACACCAGCTTCAGAAATAATCTTAAAAGTAGAAATCTCGTTTGTATTCTTTACATGAGTACCTCCACATAATTCCTTACTGAAATCTCCCATGGAAACTACTCTTACGCTATCTCCATATTTTTCACCGAACAATGCCATAGCTCCGGTTTTCTTTGCATCCTCTATGCTCATAATATCAGTACAAACTGATAATCCGGAAGAAATCTGTTGATTTACCAATTCTTCTACCTTGGCAATTTCTTCTTTTGTCATAGCATTAAAATGAGTAAAGTCAAAACGTAATCTATCTTTGTTTACACTAGAACCAGACTGTTCTACATGATTTCCAAGTACCATCTTTAATGCTTTTTGTAATAAGTGAGTGGCACTGTGGTTTCTTCCTGTTAATGCACGACGTTCTTCATCAATGCTTAAAGCAACTGTAGAACCAACTTTAAATTCACCGGAGGTAACTACACCCACGTGACCGAATTTACCACCTAAAAGTTTAATGGTATCTTGAACCATAAAAGTACCTGTAGCGCAAGTAATCATACCAGTATCTGCCTCCTGACCACCACTGGTTGCATAAAAAGGAGTTTCTTCTACAAAAATAGTACCCTGTTCTCCTTCGCATAAAGTATCTACAATAGCATCCTGAGTAGTTAATACTGTAATTTTAGAATCATGTGTATGTTTATCATAACCAACAAATACAGTAGTGATAGAAGGGTCGATTTCCTGGTATACATTAGCATCTGCACCCATATAATTCGTTTCTTTTCTGGCAGTACGGGCAGTTACTCTTTGTACTTCCATAGCCTTATTAAATCCTTCTACATCAACCTGAACTCCAGATTCTTCCATAATTTCAATAGTTAAATCTAATGGGAATCCATAAGTATCATATAATTTGAAGGCATCATCACCGGAAAGAATATTTTTACCGGCTGCCTTTAATTCTTCTTCTAACTTCTTTAAGATGTTAAGACCCTGGTCGATTTTAATATTAAAGTTTTCTTCCTCTGTAGTAACAACTTTAAAGATAGTATCTTTCTTTTCGTCTAATTCTGGATAACCGTCTTTAGAAACTTCAATCACGGTTTCACTTAATTTAGATAAAAATAAGCCATCAATACCTAATAATCTTCCGTGACGGGCTGCACGTCTTAATAATCTTCTTAAAACATAACCTCTTCCTTCATTGCTAGGTAAAATACCATCTGAAATCATAAAGGTTACAGAACGGATATGGTCTGTAATCAAACGGATGGATACATCTTTCTTGGCATCTTCATGATAAGTAACATTGGCAAGTTCACAAACTTTATCACGTAAAGCCTTAATAGTATCAACATCAAAAATAGAATCAACATCCTGAACTACGGTAGCAAGACGTTCCAGACCCATTCCGGTATCAATATTTTTTTGAACTAATTCAGTATAATTTCCTTTTCCATCGCTTTCGAATTGGGTAAATACGTTATTCCATACTTCAATGTATCTGTCACATTCACATCCGACGGTACATCCTTCTTCTCCGCATCCGTATTTTTCACCACGGTCATAATAAATTTCAGAACAAGGACCACAAGGACCTGCACCATGTTCCCAGAAATTATCTTCTTTTCCAAAACGGAAAATTCGTTCTTCTGGAATTCCAATTTTCTTATTCCAGATTTCAAAAGCTTCATCATCATCTAAGTAAATAGAAGGATATAAACGATTTTTATCCAAACCTACTACTTCTGTTAAAAACTCCCAAGACCATGCAATGGCTTCATTCTTAAAGTAATCACCAAAAGAAAAGTTTCCTAACATTTCAAAAAAAGTACCATGTCTTGCAGTTTTACCTACATTTTCAATATCACCGGTACGAATACATTTCTGACAGGTAGTTACTCTTTTTCTAGGTGGAACTTCTTGTCCTGTAAAATATGGCTTTAATGGTGCCATACCGGAATTAATTAATAATAAACTTTTATCGTTATTTGGAACTAAAGAAAAACTTCCTAATTTTAAATGACCTTTACTTTCAAAAAAGTCTAAATACATTTTTCTTAATTCGTTTAAACCATACTTCTTCACTTGTTATGTCCTCCCAAGGTTATTCAGCCTTATCACTTTTTTTCTTTTTTATTTGAATACCAATCATAACTCCACAGACTGCAACCGCCATCAACACTACATATTTAAATAAATAAACACCAAATTCACTTAATAGAGCTTCCATAAAATCCTCCATTCCAAGAACGTTTTTATAGAAAAACAAAAAAGTCAATGTTTAATTTCTGCTTGTAACAGACTATTTGTTCTCTTTCTTTAATACATTCTTCTATCTTCTATCTGCAAGTTCGTCCGTAACATCTTTCCATGTTACAGATTTTTCAGCCATAAGCACCATCATGTGATATAGCAAATCTGAAATTTCGTATTTTAATTCTTCTGCATCCGGATTTTTCGCAGCAATCACGATTTCAGTAGCTTCTTCTCCGACTTTCTTTAATATCTTATCAATCCCTTTATCAAATAGATAATTCGTATAAGAACCTTCCTTTGGATTCTTCTTACGGTCAAGAATTACTTTCATAACATCTTCAAATACCGTTAATGGATTGGTATCATCATATTCCTTCTTTACCAGTTCTGTAAAGAAACAACTTCTGGAACCGGTATGACATGCTGCACCAATTTGAGAAACCTTAGCTAAAATCGTATCATTATCGCAATCTAACTTTAGTTCCTTTACGAACTGATAACATCCTGAAGTTTCGCCTTTTACCCATAAAGCCTGTCTGCTTCTGCTATAATAAGTCATTTTACCGGTCTTAATGGTATTTTCAAAAGCTTCCCTGTTCATATAAGCCATCATTAATACTTCGCTGGTCTTATAATCCTGAACAATACAAGGAATCAATCCTTTTTCATCCAACTTAAATAAATCGAAACTTACCTTGCTTTGGAACGTGTTCACTTCAATGTGTTCCTTTGCCATTTCTTGTTTCATTTCCATAATATCCATTTTTTCAAGATTGTATAAAGAAACGGTTTCTGCTCCAGTGGCATTGATTAAACCAGCCACTTCTGTTCCACTGGTGCTGTAGGAAGAAATAATTACCGGAATCGTAACTGCGTTTTTGATTTCTTTTACTTTTTCTACATAATCAGGAACCTGTCCATTATGAAGCAATAATAATTCTCCGGCACCAAGCTTTTGCAATTCCTTTGCATAGGCAACTGCATCGGAAACCTCGCTTAAATCGATAGTAACAATCAGACGCTCTGAACCGAAACGTTCTGCAACTTCAGTTACCAGACCTTTGTTATTTAATGCTGCGGATTTCATACATACCTTTGCAGCACCGGCATAAAGAATCTTCTTAACGTCTTCTAATTTCTTAATACCACCACATACAATCAATGGAATATCAATCTGGCGTGTAATTTCCTTTATGGCTTCAATGTTAGCTTCTCTGCCTTCTTTGGTACATTTACTGTCAAAATAGGCAATTTCATCTGCTCCCACATCATTATAAAATCTTGCCATTTCAAGGGCATTATCTAAGTCTAAACATGGAATTACTTTTGTATAGTTCATAACATAAACTTCCTTTCGTAAACTGCTACCTTTTATTTTACTATGATTCTTTGAAAATATCAATCAAATTTAATAATGTAATAAACTCATCCATTAGACCGGATATAGAGTTAAATTAATAATATCTCTTATTCTGACTGAATTATAAAGAACCTTTGGTAGATAATACATCTTTAATTCTTGGGTCAAAGGAAACAGCCTCGTCTAATGCCTTGGCAAAGGCTTTAAAACAGGCCTCAATAATATGATGATTATTACTTCCAGCTAATTGTTTAATGTGAAGATTCATTCCTGCAGAATAAGAAATCGCATAGAAAAATTCTTTTACCATTTCTGTATCAAAATATCCTACTTTATCTACTGTAAATTCAACATCAAAACAAAAATATGGACGGGAAGACAAATCCAAAGCACATAAAATCAAGGTTTCGTCCATAGGAAGGGTGAAGGAACCATATCGTTTGATTCCATTTTTTTCTCCCAATGCTTTTTTGATTGCCTGTCCTAACACGATTCCCACATCTTCAATGGTATGATGGCTGTCTACATATAAATCTCCCTCAGCTACCAGTCGAAGGTCAAAAAATCCATGTCTTGCAAAGCTGGTCAACATATGGTCAAAAAAACCAATTCCGGTTGCAACTTCAGCAATACCACTTCCATCTAAATTAAGTTCACATTTGATATCCGTTTCCTTTGTTTTTCTTTCTACTACTGTGATTCGTTGCATCAAACTGCCCCCTTTATTCAAAGCGCACCCGGATGGAATTTGCATGGGCAGTCAGTTGTTCTGCTGTAGCAAACTGTTCAATATCCTTGTGCAATGGTTCTAAGGCTTCCTTTGAGAAATAAATAATGCTGGATTTTTTAATAAAATCATCCACACTTAATGGTGAGAAAAACTTTGCTGTACCATTGGTAGGAAGTACATGATTTGGTCCTGCGAAATAATCTCCCAAAGGTTCGGAACTATATTCACCAATGAAGATAGCGCCTGCATTCTTAATTTTTGTCATAACCATGAATGGGTCCTTGGTTACGATTTCCAAATGTTCTGATGCGATTTCATTGGTTACCTGAATGGCCTGTTCCATATCTTTTGCAACCAATAAATATCCATAATTTTCAAGAGATTTTTCCATAATTTCTTTTCTGGAAAGCACTGCTACAAACTTCTTAACTTCTTCTTCCACTTTCTTAGCTAATTCCATGCTGGTAGTAACTAAAATCGCACTTGCCAGTTCGTCATGTTCTGCCTGAGATAATAAATCTGCAGCAACATATCTTGGATTCGCAGTTTCATCTGCTAATACTAAAATTTCACTTGGGCCTGCGATAGAATCAATGCTTACATGTCCATAAACGGCTTTCTTCGCTAATGCCACATAAATGTTACCAGGGCCTACGATTTTATCTACTTTTGGAATGGACTTTGTTCCATACGCCATTGCACCGATTGCCTGGGCACCACCCACTTTATAAATCTTATCTGCACCGGCTTCCTTTGCCGCAACTAAGGTACCTGGATTTACCACTCCATCCTTGTTTGGAGGTGTTGTCATAATAATTTCTTCTACTCCTGCTACTTTTGCAGGAATGATATTCATAAGAACAGAAGAAGGATATGCTGCCTTTCCACCTGGAACATATACACCTACTCTTGACAATGCTGTTATTTTTTGACCTAACATACTTCCATTTGGCTTAGAATCAAACCAGCTGTACTGGCGTTGCTTCTCATGATATTCTCTGATATTTTTAATTGCTTTACGAATTACTTCAACCAAAGAGGGTTCTACACTTTGATATGCTGCCTGAATTTCTTCCTCTGTAACAAGGATATTTCCTTCATTGATGTCTGCTTTATCGAAATTCTTTGTATATTCAAATAAAGCTGCATCTCCTTTTTCTTTTACATTATCTAGAATGTCTTTTACTCTTCCTTCGTATTCTCCGTAGTTATTAGGACTTCTCTTTAAAAGATCATTTAAAATATTAGAGATTTCATTTTCATTTAATTCAATTATTCTCATAACTATCACCTTTTACTTTCTCATGTTTTGCGGGACACAAAGTCGTACTTTTTCATATAAGCATGAAAAGTATGACCGTTTGACCCTGGTATCATTTTAATTATTTTCTTCCTGTAAAACAGTCTTTAAATCTTTCAGTAATTTAGAGATTCTTTCATGTTCCATCTTAAGACTTACCTGATTTACCACAATTCTGGCTGATAAATCACAAATCTCTTCTAACACTTCCAAGCCATTCTCTCTTAATGTTGCTCCTGTTTCCACAATATCAACGATTACTTCTGAAAGTCCTACGATAGGTGCCAATTCTACAGAACCGTTCAACTTAATCATTTCTACAGTCTGATGTCTTACATTATAAAAATAATCCTTTGCAATGTTTGGATATTTACTGGCAACTCGAATCAATTCATTCTTTTTCAGTAATTCTCTGGCAGATTCCGGCCCACATACACACATCTTGCACTTTCCATAACCTAAGTCCATTACTTCAAATAAATTTCTTCCCTCTTCCAATATGGTATCACGCCCTACGACACCAATATCAGCAGCACCATATTCTACATAGGTAGGAACATCCGTTGCCTTTGCAAGGAAAAATTTAACCTTTAACTCTTCATTTACAAAAATCAGTTTTCTTGTATCCGGGTCTTTCATTTCCTCGCAGGTAATTCCTACTTTTTCTAATAATTTCAAGGTTTTCTTTGCTAAACGTCCCTTTGCCAACGCAAATGTTAAATATCTCATAATTTGACCAAGCCTTTCTTCATATTCTGCTTTTTACACAGATGATTTAAATAAAATCCTTATAATCTGATTTTTCTTCTTTTCCTGTTTCTACATCGTAAACGCTTACCTTATCTCCATGGTCAAAATAAATTACTTTTGAATAATGATTTATTTTCGCACATTGCAAATATTCTTCAATGGATTTCTTAGAAGATTTACGGGTTAATGCTATATTTTCTCCTTTATTTCTGCATTCACTGGCAAATCTTACTGCCTGTTGCTGATTTGCTCTTTCATACAAACACATACTTGCTTGAAAAGCAGCTTTTATATCTAATTTCTGACGATTCATAGCAGCTAAAATATCATCTACTACAAAAGAAAAACCGATGGCTGGTAAATCTTCTCCAAATTGTTTCATTAAATTATTATAACGACCACCACGAACTACAGCATCTCCGATTCCATATGTATATCCTTTAATGATAACTCCGGTATAATAATCATATCTGCTAAGCATACCTAAGTCATATGAAACATATTTTTCATAACCGAAATATTCCAATGCCTGATTTACTTTTTCTAAACGTTCCAAAGCTTCTTTTGAAACCTTATTATCCGCAAATTTCTTTGCCTCATTAATTACTTCAATTCCACCATTTAATTCATCAATAGAAATAAAAGCCTCTGCAATGTTAGGTTGTAAATCGATTTGAGAAATCTTTTGTTCTAAACCAAAGAAATTCTTTTTATTAATAAATTCCTTGAATTCGATTTCTGTATCACTATCTAAACCAGCCTGTTCAATCAATCCCTTAAAGAAACCAACATGTCCGATGGAAATCTGGAATTCTTTTAATCCAATTGCTAAAAAGCCTTCAATCACTGTTGCAATGATTTCAGCATCCGCAATGGAGGTATCATCACCTAATAATTCTGCTCCTAAATTTGTGGTTTCCTTTAGCTTTCCTTGATATTTCGGACTGTTAATAAAGGTGTTACCGCAATATCCTAAACGAAGAGGCATATCTTTTTCTGAAAAATACTTTGATACACATCTTGCGATGGAAGGTGTCATATCCGGTCTTAATACCAATGTGTTATTGTCACGGTCAAAAAATTTATACATATCTTTTGAAATGGCAGAACCTTTTTCACGATTAAAAATATCGTAAAATTCAAAAGTTGGTGTTTGTATATCCAAAAAACAATGTCGTCTTAACACATCGTGTAGCTTTCCTTCTATCCATTCTTTTTTTCTATACTCTTCCCCATAAATATCTCTTACACCTTCTGGTGTATGTAACAAACTATCTTTCATCATGATATCTTTGATTTCCTTTCTATATTCTTTAATGATTTACCGAATTAAAGTACTTATCCAACAAAGATAAATCTTATCTATTATAAAAAAAAGACTTAACAATGTCAAGTCTTTTACAAGGTACATTATAAGTCAGAAACCATGCTCCGCTCCATTAAATCTTTATTTAAACAATCCAGATAACATAAATAGAGTCCTTTTCTTTCAATAATATATTCCGGATTTAATTCATCAAACCGAAACTGCTTTGCTTTTCCTTCTTTTACCCTTTGAAAAAAAAGCTGCATTTCAAAATAGCGAAGATAATAATAAACATCCCTTTGGGAAAAATATAAAATTAAAAAACAAATTCCCTTTTGTTCTTCAAATTCTTTCATAAACTCAACCTGATGCGGATGAATGTTCGCCAGCGGAAAGGTATCTTTGGCACATTCCTTAGCATCAAATGCCACAGCATATCCCTGGGCAATTCCAATATAATCCACAGTACTTTTCTGGTCAAAATATGCTAATGTAATATGTCTGGTTTCTTTATCAATTTTTATTGGTTTTATTGGAGTCGGAATTTTTTGAACCAACGCAAGTTTTTTTTCCCGATACTTCTCGTTGGTTACATTAATAAGTTCTTCTAATGATGCTCCACGAAGACCTCTCGAATTCCATGTTGGCATATAAAAGTCCTCCTTTCACAATTAAAACAACGCACTACTGGTGTATTTCTTATTATCCTAAGCCAATAAAGAACGCACTCTCCCTGTTTCAAAACACTTTAACAATCCTACGCCACTAAAGATTTAATCCTTTTTTCATTTTTAAAAACTGTATTGGTAACTTAGCTGTTACAGTCTTTCCTGCCAATGTTTTTAAGGAAAAATCTTCTGGAAATACTACTTGATAACTATGTAGCAGTTGAAACTTTAATGAATAGTCTTTTTTCATTTCCTGGTTCGTCAAAATATCCCCATATTTACTGTCCCCTAGAATTGGAAAACCAATCAATGACAAACAGGCACGAATTTGATGAGTTTTTCCTGTAATTAAATGGACTTTTAATAAGGTATAAGTTCCGTTATTGGAAACAGGTTCATATTCTGTTCGTACATAGGAAGAATCTTTGGATTTTTCTTTTTTCATGATTACTGTATTTTTTTGCTCATCCTTATAAAGATATCCTTCTATTTTCCCTGATTTAGTAACCACTCCTTTGACAATAGTTAGATAATACTTTTGAACCGTTCGTTCTCTCAATGCCTCTGACAGTTCCTGTAATCCTTTTAAGGAAATTCCGCACAAAACCAAACCGCTGGTATTTCTATCCAGTCTGTTACAAACAGAAGGGCGAAAATGGACCAATTCTTCTTCTTTTAAAATATTTTGTTTTATCACATAAGAAAGCAGATGTTCATTTAAAGATATATCATTTGCATCTGCTTTTTGAGAAAGCATTCCTGCAGGTTTATTTACAAAAATAACATCCTCATCCTGATAAACAATGTCCAATTCCACTTTTCTATCGGCCAGGGGTAATTTCTTATCATGATTTTGAAAGGAAGCAATGGTTTCTTCTGATAAAAATAACTTGATACTATCCTGCTCTTTTAAAATCTCATTTCCCTCTGCCTTTTTATCATTTAACTTTATATTTTTCTTACGAAGCATTTTATAAATAAAACTCTTTGGCGCCTGATTAAGATATTTTCCAAGCAGCTTATCCAGTCTTTGTCCTGCTTCATTTCGATTCACAATAATTTCTTTCATAGCAACTCCTAAAAAACTATACCGATTGGTCCAAAAAGCGTTGAGAAAGATTATTTACTGTCTTGCTGTAATCCTTATCTTTCTTTTTGGTTCTTTTCTTTATTTTATCTACTAAATCCTTGTAATCACTGCAAAGAACTATCTTACAAGTGTATCCGGTTCTCTTTATTAAATCTGTTATTTCATGATTTATTTGTTCCCCTGTAAGCTTAGTAAGTCCTTTTTCATATAAAAAGAAGACCTGATTTTCACAAATCCATACAATGGGAAGATAAAACATACTTTCCTTTGTTACAAAGGTCAATTCTGCTAATAATTTTTCATCCTCATCCAGAAGCTGACTTAGTTCTTCATAATCCTCTTTCGAAACGAACTTATATTTTGCTACCATAAACCAGTTTATCAACGATTTGGCAAAAGGCAGACTGGCTAAAATAGGAATCAGAATAATAATATGCTTTGTTGTTTTTAGGACTGCCAAGCAAATCAATGCGCCTGTTAAAATTACCAATCCCAATAATAAGGTTTTCTTTAATTCTTCTTTTCGATATTTTTGTAAATACCCATATTCTCCTTTGTTCATTTTATTTCTTCTCTTTCTATTTGATAAATTTTAAAATAAATTGGTGTGGAAGTACCTTGCATAAACCACGAAAGGCTTTCATGGTGCAACCATATACAGAAACAACTTTTCCCTTCTTGGCATCTAAAAATGCTTTTTTCACTACCTTTTTTGGATTTGCCATTACAAGCTTTTTATATAGCTTAATTTCTGCTTTTTCCTGTGCAATATCAAAAAATTCCGTTTTCACAGGTCCCGGACAAATCGCAGTGACATGAATCTTTCTTGCTTTTAATTCCTGATTCAAAGCACGGGAGAAACTTAAAACGTAAGATTTAGAAGCTGCATAAACACTAAATCCCGGCTGTGGTAAAAAGGCGGCACTGGAAGCAAACTGTAGAATATAACTATTCTCCTGCATATATGGTAAAGCAATATAGGTCATTCTCGTCAGTGCTTCACAATTTAAACGTACCATATTGGTATTGTCCTTTTCAGAAGTTTCACAAAACGAACCAATCTTTCCAAAACCAGAGGCATTCACCAAGAACTTGATTTTGGGTTTTGAAACATTCAAAGCAAGAATCAGTTCATCTTCATCAGTTTCTTCTAATAAATCCATAGCAAAAATACGAAAGTTTACATTTGGATATTGCTTTCCTAATTTTTTCATTTCCTCTTTTCTTCGTGCAACTAGCCAGATTTCATCTAATTTCTTTGCATGTTCTGCCAAAAAACAAGCAGCTTCTCTTCCCATTCCGGAACTTGCCCCCGTAACCAATGCTATTTTCATATTTACACCAATTTTCCTTTCTTCCTTTTATCATTTCTTTTTATGAACATTTCTTATGGTTTTCTTTTTTGTTTTTGTCTTTTTCTGAACTTCAGTATTTCTTCTTGCATCTTTTGAACCATTAAATTTCATATCTTTTTTACCGGAAGATGTTCCATAAGGAACTTTACCGTCATTTTTTACGTTTCCATCTTTTCTAGGGCGAATCAAGCATTTTTTATCATATCCAATCAGGTCTTCCCTGCCTGCTTTCACCAATGCTTCGTATACCAAATCATAATTTTTCGGATTTCTATATTGAATTAAAGCTCTTTGCATTGCTTTTTCATGTGGATTTTTCGGAACATAAACTTTTTCCATAGTTCTTGGGTCTAATTCTGTATAATACATACAGGTTGAAATTGTGGCCGGGGTAGGATAAAAATCCTGTACCTGTTCTGGCATATAACCTAAATCCCTTAAATATTCTGCTAACTTAATGGCAGAATTTAAAGTAGAACCCGGATGGGACGACATCAGATATGGAACTAAAAATTGTTTTTTCCCTAACTTCTGATTGATATTCTTAAATTTTTTCTGAAATTCTTCATATACCCGATTTTCAGGTTTTCCCATCTTAGTAAGAACCTCATCGCAAATATGCTCCGGAGCTACTTTTAACTGGCCACTTACATGATGTTCACATAATTCCTTAAAAAAAGTATCATCCTTATCGTGAATTAAATAATCAAATCTGATTCCAGAACGAACAAACACCTTCTTCACCTTAGGCAGTTTTCTTAATTTTCTAAGAAGACTTAAATAATCTTCATGGTTGATTCTAAGGTTTTTACATGGACTAGGAAAAAGACATTGACGTTCCTTACAGACTCCATATTTTAACTGTTTTTCACAGGCAGTATCTCTGAAATTAGCAGTAGGTCCTCCTACGTCATGAATGTATCCTTTAAAATCCGGCTCTTCTACTATTTTTTCGGCTTCCTGAATGACTGATTCATGACTTCTGCTTTGCATAATTCGTCCTTGATGAAACGTCAATGCACAGAAATTACAGGCACCGTAACATCCTCTGTTATGCACCAGACTAAACTTTACTTCTGCTATGGCTGGAATCCCTCCCGCTTCTTCATAAGAAGGATGGTAAGTTCTCATGTAATCTAAACCATATACGAAATCCATTTCTTCTCTTGACAAAGGTTTTCCCGGCGTATTCTGGACTACATATATTCCTCTGTCATATTCTTCCACTAATTTCTTTGCAGTAAAAGGGTCTGTATTGGTATATTGGGTATAAAAACTTCTGGCATAGGCTTCCTTGTCCTCTTTTATCTCATCATAACCTGGAAGCATAATATAATCATAGATTCCTTCCAAGGATTTTGTTTTATAAACGGTTCCTTCAATAAAGGTAATATCAGAAACCGAAATTCCACTGTTTAAGGCATCCGCTATCTCTACAATGGAACGTTCTCCCATTCCATAAGAAATAATATCCGCTCTGGAATCTAGTAAAATAGAACGTTTTACCTTATTATCCCAGTAATCATAATGAGCCAGTCTTCTTAAACTGGCTTCAATTCCTCCGATAATAACAGGTGAATTTGGATAAACCTGACGAACCAGATTTCCGTATACAATGGTAGCATGGTCTGGTCTTTTTCCAATGACACCTCCCGGAGTATAAGCATCAGTCTGTCGTCTTTTTTTCGAAACAGAATAATGATTTACCATAGAATCCATGTTTCCACCTGAAATCAAAAATCCTAACCTTGGTTCGCCAAAGGTCATGATACTTTCTCTGTTCTTCCAATCCGGCTGCGGAATCATAGCCACTTTATATCCGTTTGCTTCCAGCACTCTACTGATAATGGCTGGACCAAAAGAAGGATGGTCTACATATGCATCTCCGGTAATATAAACAAAATCCGGTCTTTCCCATCCTCTTTTTTTCATATCTTCTATGGTAATCGGTAAAAAATCCATAACAATACTCCATTCTTATACAATTCTATCGAATCTGCCCGTAACAATTTCTTCAAAAGAACGTACATAATATCGGGCGTGTTTTCTTTTTTCTGCTTCTGTTTCTTCGGAATACTTATCCTCTACCGCACAAGTATCCATTCCTGCCGAAATACCGGCTTGTAACCCTTTCACAATATCTTCAAATACAAGACATTCTTCCGGATTTAATGATAATTTCCTGGCTGCAGTCAGATAAATATCCGGTGATGGTTTTCCCTTGTTTACATCACAGGCAGTTACCAGTAAATCTATGTATTGGTCGATTCCTAAACTACTAAGGCAAACAGAAGCTAATTCTCTGGAATTACTGGTGCAGATAGCAGTTTTTAATCCATTCTTCTTACAATATTTTAGAAAATCCAATACACCCTTCTTTAATGGAACTTCATTTTTATATTTATCATAGGCCATCTGATTCCAGGTACTTTTAATTACATCCAAAGAATCCGGAATCTGAAAATTTTCTTTAAAATAAATTGCCGTTTCTGAAAAACTCATGCCTTCAATCTGACGTTGCAATCCATCCGGCAGTTCAATACCGTATCTTCCAAGATATTCAATATCAATGGCTTTCCACATCCACATGGAATCAATCAACGTACCATCTAAGTCAAACAGCATTCCCCTTTTTCCTTTTAACATACGAATCCTCCATACATATTACAGGTTTCAGGTAACCATTCCAAACCTCAATGTTTATGATATGTTACTGTTCACTCGTACCTCGTAAACAGTAACTACGATATATCTTAAGCAGTTAAACTATCAATTTCTTCCTGAGTCAAGGAGCGATATTCCCCAAGTTTCAAGTTTTCATCTAAAAGCAATGTTCCCATAGAAAGTCTTTTTAGATAAACTACCTTTTTTCCTACCGCCTCAAACATTCTTTTTACCTGATGAAATTTTCCTTCCTGAATGGTAACTTCAATCTGGGAAATCTCTCCACTTTTTTTGATTATCAGCTTTGCCGGGAGGGTCAGTTCCTCTTCACCAATATCAAGTCCTTCTGAAAATGCTGCCACATCTTCCTTGGTAACCTCTCCTTCCACTTCCGCATAATAGGTTTTATTAACATGTTTTTTAGGAGAAAGTAGTCGATGAGCGAGTTCCCCGTCATTGGTAATTAAAAGCAAACCTTCTGTATCAATATCCAATCTTCCTACTGGAAATAAGTCCTTTCTGATTTTTGTATCAATCAAATCCAGTACTGTATGATGAAGATTATCCACCGTGGCACTGACATATCCCATAGGTTTATTTAACATATAATATTCGTACTCCACATAATGTAGTAAAGTACCATTATAATAAACCTTATCTTTTTCGATATCCACCTTATATTCCGGAGTTACTTTGTTTACTCCTTCTATCTGAACAAACCCCTTCTTAATTTTATTTTTCACTTCACTTCGTGTACCTATACCCAGTTCACATAAAAATTTATCTAATCGCATCTGCTTCATTACATCCATCTCCAACCGGTATGATATTTATTCTTTAAAGTAGTACCGGATAATTTTCCCCATCCTAAAGGATAACCATCCACACAGAATAACACATATCCATCCTTACCTCCGGAAATATCTTCAATGGTTTCCCCTTTAAGGTATTTCATTACTCTAGGGTCCTTTACACTAAGGGATATAGAATTAGGAAATTGTGATGCCTTCAAAGCCATGGCAAGGGACTGACTTGGTTCAAAGCGATTCTTTTTTATCACACCAAGATACAAACCAGAACGAAGCAATCTTAAACCTTTGATGTCTGCCATCCCCTCCGGCAGCCAGTATAGATTATCTTTAATGATTTCAAACTTTCCGTCCTTATACGGTGCATCCAACTGATTTAAAAAATCTTTTACAAAGTCGGGAAGTTTTTCTTTTTTATAATGATAAGTAGGAAAACTATCCTTCCTATCTTCTCTTTTGTCTTTCAATAAAGCTACAAAATGTCCTTCCCCTTGAACTTTATGTGGCCAGATTCTAATAGTATTTCTAAGACTTTCCCTTTGTTCTAATCCCCAATCTGGATTTCCGTCTGCAAATCCCCATTCTTTCGGTAATTCAATGATTTCCATATCAGGGTTTAATTCTAATAAATATTCAATAGCCTGCTCGTTTTCTTCCGGTGAAAAAGTACAGGTTGAATATAATATCATTCCACCAGGTTTCAACATCGTAACCACTTCTTTTAATATGCTTCTTTGCAACCCTACAAATAAATCTACACCATTTTTTTCCCAGGCTGTTATCATGGAATTAGATTTTCGAAACATTCCTTCGCCGGAACAAGGAGCATCAATTAAAATTTTATCAAAATAACCGTGAAATCGTTCCGCTAACTTATTGGGAGGTTCGCTGACAATAATAGAATTTGCAATGCCAAACATTTCCAAATTTTTAAGCAAAGCCTTTGCCCTGGAATTACTAATATCATTGGATACCAAAAGTCCGGTTCCGTTTAATTTCGCAGCCAGTTCTGTAGATTTTCCTCCTGGTGCTGCACAAATATCCAAAACCTTATCTCCTGGTTCCACTGGCATAAGACTTGCCGGTGTCATAGCACTTGGTTCCTGGATATAGTAAAGACCTGCGAAATAATAAGGATGTTTCGCAGGTTTTTCCTCTTTATCATAATAAAATCCATTTTTCGTCCATGGAACCGGTGTAAGGGAAAAAGGGGAAATCTTTAAAAAATCCTCCACAGAAATTTTTGAGGTATTAACCCGAAGTCCATGAAAGTTATCTTCTTCCAGCTTTTCTTCATAGATGCTAAATTCCTCTTTACCGATTAATCCTATCATTTTATCTTCAAATTCTTTTGGTAATTTCATATTCTTTAAAAATTTCCTTTCCCTTTTCTTCTTTCATCCTTCCCGTATCCGTCAATGTAAACTTTGAGCGCGATACCCTTCTGCAATAATATCCAGTTCTTTGCAAAAACGAATCAACTGTTCTACATCATCCTGTTTAAATACCCGATAAAATTCATCCTGAATCTTAACTACTTCACGCTTATTTGCTGCCTTATAAAGATTCTGAATGTTACATAGTATATCAGAAACCACATTCGCTTTAATCTGGAACAAATTCTGTGCATCTGTAATTTCATCCCGGACAGAAGACATTTCCTGGTCTAGTGCCACAATAGCTTTTGACGCATTATGAAGCTTTTCCTTTACATCATCCGGTATATTTTTCTTGTATTTATATTGTAAAGAATGTTCTACTGTAGCCCAGAAATTCATGGCAAGTGTACGAATTTGAATTTCGCAGCATAGTTTCTTTACTCCCTGCAATGTATGTACTTCATAATAAATTATCATATGATAGCTTCTATAACCACTCTTTTTCATGTTGGTAATATAATCTTTTTCGCTTTTTACTTCCATATCCGTTCTCTGGCGAATGATTTCTACCACACGGTCAATATCTTCAACGAACTGACAAATAATACGCACCCCTGCAATATCTTCGATGTATTTGTCGATTTCATCGTAAGGAATCCCCTTTTTCTGACACTTATCTAAGATGCTAGATATCTTTTTTACACGCCCGTTTACCTGTTCAATAGGCGAATACAAATTTGCATTATGAAATTCCTCGATTAAATGATTGAATTTCAAAATCAATTCATCTACTGCCAGACGATAAGGGTCCAGCATTTCCCTCCATAATTGAATATCCATAATAAATCCTCCAATCCGAACAATCAAAGCAATTTACACAACGAAAAACTGTCCTGTTTTCACGACAGCCCCATTATTACCTTTATTCGTATTATAACACATCTTACAAAAAAAATCTTTATATTTTCACGTTTTTCTTAATCTTTTTCTTTCCATATATGAAAACAGAGTTTATACCCCGTACTTCTTATTCTATTCTCTTTAAGAAAATTTTATGCTTTTTTCAAACATATCCTTTATTTCTTTGCATACCATGTTAATCAAAGAATTTTTAATGTTACTGTACAGACAGCACCAAAACACTTGCTGTTTTGGTGCGTAAGAACGTGATTCAGGAGTTCGCAGGCTCCTTTTGCGAAGCAAAACTCTAAATGAGCCTGCGAATCGTTACTGTTCACGAGGCACGAGTGCACAGTAACTTTTTAATAAAATTTACTGTGCAAAATTGACAATTTAAATTCTTGGACAATTATAGTATAATTCATTATGGAAAGAAACAATATTATGGAGGCTTGTCTATTATGAAAAAAATACCTTATTCATTATCTGATTTTGAAGTAATTCGCCGTGAAAATTATATGTATGTTGATAAAACTAGCTACATTGAAGACTTGGAAAAATACAATAAAATTGCCATGTTCTTTCGACCACGTCGTTTTGGAAAGAGTTTACTTACAACCATGTTAGATGCGTATTATGCTATTGATAAGGACTCTGATTTTGACACCTTATTTAAAGGATTGTATATTTACGACCATCCTACTGAAAAAAGAAACAGTTATTACATACTAAAATTTAATTTTTCCGGTTTAACCTTAAATGCCGGAATGCCTTTGGAGCAACAGCAAAATACATTTAAAGAAATTGTAATTCGTAGTATTAAAGAATTTTCTTACCGCTACTCTCTTCCAATTTCCTTAAATTATGATTCTGCCCCAGCCAGTATTTTAGGGGATTTCATGATTTCCTTTAAGGGGTTAGGCTTAAAGAATAAGATTTATATTATCATTGATGAATATGATTCCTTTATCAATGGCTTAATTAAAGGTAATTCCAATACCTATAAAAAATCATTAGAAGATGGCGGATTTATTAAAGCATTCTATGTTGAAATCAAAAAAGCCACAGAACAAGGTGTGGTAGACCGTTTCTTTGCTACTGGTGTAAATCCTATTACAAGATATGAAATTTCTGATGAGTTTAACATTACAAAAGATATCAGTTTAAAGAAGAACTTTGCTGCTATCTCAGGTTTTACAAAAGAAGAAACGAAAAAAGTATTAGACGAATGTCTTCCAGAATCTTGCGGTGAAGCAGAGAAACTTGAGATATTAGAATATATTCAAAAACAATATGGTGGATATAAATTCTGTAAAGAAAGCAATGAAACATTGTGTAATGGTAATCTGGTTATGTATTTCTTGGATGAATTAATTGAACAGGGAATCGCACCGGATAAAGTCATGGACCCGAATGTAATGCATGACTTCTCTAATATTGAATCTTCTCTTGAATTGGTAAATACGAACAATAAATATGATTTCTTAAAAGAACTGCTGGAAGAAGAATGTATCAAAGGTCAGTTAGTAGAAAATTATAAATCATTCAGTAATAGCCCTAAGAATAATTCCATTGCTATTTTATTCTATAATGGCTATTTAACATACAAAGATTCAGACAAGTTTACTTCTACCTTTGTGGTACCAAATAGAATTATTCGTGTTTACTTTGCAGAGTATTTCTCAACCTTGGTAAAAAGAAAGAATCCTTCAGAAGAAAAACAAAATTAAGATAACTGTTTAAAATGAAATAGCACGATAGTTGATATCTATCGTGCTATTTTTTAAATGATAATACAAATCAAACCGCCATTTCCTTCATTCACAATTTTCTCCATGGTATCTTGCAGTTTTACCTGGCTTTCCTCTTTCATTTTTGAGGTTTTATTTCGAATCCCCTCTTCTACTAATTGTTCTATGGTTTTTCCGAAAATGTTTACTCCCCAGATTGCCTCAGGATTTTCCTTGGAATCTGCTTCCATATAGGAAATCAAATCTTTTGCTTGTTCTTCACTTCCTACAATAGGCGCAATTTCTGTAGTTACATTAGCCTTAATAAAATGAATGGATGGAGCTACCGCCTTAATTTTTACACCGAACTTATTACCATGCCGTATAATTTCCGGTTGCTCCAGAGTAATTTGGTCTTTGGTCGGTGTTACTGTTCCATATCCTTTTATTTGAACATCACATAAAGCACCGGAAACTTTTTCATATTCACTTCGATTCTTAGCAAGATTCTTTAAAAGATGAATAAAATCAAATTCCGATTCAATCTTCAGATCCAACATTTGACTTAACAATTCATAATAATATTTATCATCCAGTTTTATGACAACATAAGCCGTTCCATTGGAAAGGTCAATATGGTCTAGTTTCATTTGCTGTATATATTCCTTCTCGGCATAATCATACTCATACACATCTCTCATCATATTGAAGGAATGTATCATTTCCATCCCCACTTGTATCAAAGCTTCTTTTAAAGGATGGCTTTCTTCTATCATTTCTACCCATTTTGGTAGTTGAAATTGAATTTCCATTAATGGGAACTCCAATAACAAACCTTCCATCATTCGGTATATATCTTCTTTTCTTAATTGGTCACAATTCATGGAAATTACTTTTACTTGATATTTTTCATGTAATTGTTGCTCCAATTCTTTCGTTTCCTTCGAATATGGATGTAAAGAATTTAAAATCACAATAAATGGTTTATGTAATGTTTTTAATTCGGCGATGGTCTTTTCTTCTGCAGGTTCATAATCTTCTCTTTTAATGGAACCAAAGGAGCCATCGGATGTAACTACAATTCCTACCGTAGAATGGTCGTGAATTACTTTTTGTGTTCCTATTTCTGCGGCTTTTGAAAAAGGAATATCATAATCAAACCACGGAGTTTTTACATTTCGTTCCTGTTCGTTTTCTAAATGCCCGGTTGCACCCTCAACCATAAAACCGACACAATCCACCAGACGCACTTTAAAAGATACGTTATCACCTACCTGAATTGTGACAGCATCCTTAGGTACAAACTTAGGCTCCGTTGTCATAACGGTAGTTCCACCGGCTGATTGCGGCATTTCATCTAACGCCTGTTTCCGGTCTATCTCATTTTCTATATTAGGCAACACAAACAAATCCATAAATCGTTTGATAAATGTTGATTTTCCGGTACGAACAGGTCCTACAATGCCAAAATAAATTTCGCCATTGGTTCTTGCTTTCATATGTTCATAAATTTCAAAAGATTGGTCCACAAAAAATTCCCCCTTGTATATACTAGTAAAGTATATGTTCAAGAGGGAATTTTTATGCATAAATTTGTTTGTATGGTTCATGACATATTCATTATAATATACCTGCTTATGTCATGCTAAAAATAGATTTTAATTAATACATTAAATCATATAGTAAGTTTGAATTTTCTTCAAATAAGGTGAAATAATCAATCATCCAGTCACCATTTACTTTAATTACATTAAATTTAAAAGTTTCACTGGCATCATCCTCGTCACCTTCGATTTTAATTTTTACTTTTAAGGTATATCCGGAAGAAACCTTGGCTTTTTCTAATTCTTTAGCAAAGCTCTTAATTACTTTACCAACTTTTTTCGCTTTGCTTTCTGAGATATCTAAATCATCTGCCATGTCTTCCCAGTCATCTGAATCCATATCATCAATTTTATCTACTATCTCATCAAGATAGCTGTCATAAAAATCATGAATAGTTTCTTCAATATCTTCTAAATCGTCTTTATCCATTTTTTCTTTCTTTTTAATTTCATAAGTAACTTTTACATCATCACCAAAAGAATCTTCTAAAGACTCATAAAGTTCTTCCATACTGTCTTCTGCTTCTTCATAGGCATCTGCTACTTCATCAGAATCTTTCATAATCTTCATAAAATCTGAGTAAGCATCATCAGCAAAATCAGGTAAAAACGCTCCAACTAATTTGTCAATATCTTTCTCCTGCTTATTTATGGTTTTGCAGATTTTGTCAACGGGTTTCTTATATCCACCACCAGCTAATGAAACAACTAACAAGATTCCAAGTACAACTACAACTGCGGCGGCTGCAACTAAACCAATGATTGTCTTTTTGGAAGAACCCTGTACAGGTTCATTGACTGCATTAGTGTTAAATACAGGCTGGCTGTTATTTCCTTCAAAAGTTGTTTGACTGGATTGATAAAATGTCTCCTGCTCTGTTGTTTGTTGAAATGGGTCGTTTACTACGTTTTGTGTAGTGCATGAACAAACTTCGTTATCTTCTAACTGTTTTCCACACTTGGTACAAAATTTCATATTCTTCTCCTCCGTTAATTTATATTTTACACGTAAAAAGTATCTTAGCATAAAATATATTATTTTGTCAAATTAAAGTTGTCATTTGATTATTCAATTAAATCATGAATAGATAAAGAGTTTCCATTTCCAGCAGTAAAATAATCAAAGGTCCATTTACCATTTACTTTAATCACATTAAATTCTGATTTTGATTTTGCAACTCCTTGGCTGCCCTTAAATTTAAATTCAACGGTCAGAGTATACCCTTCTGTAATTTCTAAATTTCGATATTCCTCTTCAACCTCAGCATATATGTTTTTTAATTCTTCAATTTTTTGAGTAGAACCTCCCATATATGTTGCTATAGTTGCTGAATCATACTCTTTAAATACAGATGCCGCTGGTTCAATCGTTGCGGTATAGAATAAATCCATGCCAGCCTTACATTTATCCAGTTCCGTCTGTGACATCTTACTTTTCCATTTTACCTTATATGTAACAAGAAAATCACTTCCACATTCTGCTTGAAACTCATCATAAAGCTCATTCATAGAATCAGATGCTGCATTTATGGTAGTTAAGATATCTCCGTTTGTGTTAAAAGTATCCAAAGTCCCAACCAGAGCATCTCCAACAAATCCTGGCATTATCTTTGAAAATAATATTTTTGGATTATCTTCTTTTGTATTCACAAGCAAACAAAGGTTATCGATGGGTTCTTTATAACTGTCATCTTTAACGAACTGATAGCAAATTACTGCAACAATAGCAATTACCAATAACCCCAGGATAGGAACTAGATTTTTACTTTTTGGTTTTTTCGTATCAAAATTATCAATAACAAATGGCTCCGGAGCCTGATTCATATTTTGATTTACACTTGAGAACTCATTATTTTGTGAATAATAAAATTCCTGTTGCTGGGAACAAGGACAAATGCCCCAATCCTCAATTTCTCTTCCGCATTTCTCACATTTTCTCATTTCTTCTCTCCTTTATTTTCTTTAAAATTAAAGTCTTAAAAGCCCCATTTTTATCTACTCACACTCATTAGCACCATGCTAACATAAAAGATAAAATCCTGTCAATAGTGCATGATTTTTATTTGCTATTCTCCGCTTTTTATGTATTAAATTACTCATTAAAAAATATGGCAACACAAAAAAGCTTGTATCACCATATTTTTTAACAAAAGCCGAGTTATTTCCGTCATAACTTATGGGCTATCATTACCGTTCTATAGTTGTCTTTAAAACCATTACTACATCCGTAACCAGTTTTTGAAATATTGGTGCTACCCTGTCTGCAGCCTGTTTCACTTCCAAATGATTTAATGGAGATTCACTAATTCCACTGGCTAAATTAGAAATACAGGATATACCAATCAATTTGATTCCCATATGATTTGCAGCTACTGCTTCACAGGCGGTACTCATTCCTACTGCATTTCCGCCAAGTAGTTTTGCCATGCGAACCTCGGCTGGCGACTCATAATTTGGCCCGGTAAATTGAACATATACTCCTTCCCGTAAGGAAATCCCATTAGCATATGCTACGTTTCGTACTAAATTTTGCAAATCTCTATCATAAATATTTGACATATCTGGAAATCTAGTACCTAAACTATCATCGTTTTTTCCAATGAGTGGAGAAGGTACAAAACTGCTGATTTGGTCTGTAATCAGCATTAGGTCACCGGATTTCATATCTTCATCTAATCCTCCGGCTGCATTAGTTAAAATTAAGGTTTCTATTCCCATTAGTCCCATTAAACGAATCGGAAGCACCACATCTTCCATAGAATATCCTTCATAATAATGCACTCTGCCCTGCATAATTACAACCGGAACATTACCTACATATCCAAAAACATATCTTCCTTTATGCCCAGATACAGTAGAAACCGGGAACCCTTCAATATTACGGTATTCGATGGTTTGTACTACCTGGATGGTATCCGCAAAATTTCCAAGACCGGAGCCAAGTACAATTCCTACCACCGGTTTAAAATTTACCTGATTTAATAAACTTTTGTAACAATCATTCAACTTACTCATTTTCAAGTACCTCCTAATTCCAGAAGTTTGTTCCATTTTCCATTTTCTTATTTCTTAAAAACAATTCTGTTACCGCCTCAGTAGGGGATTTTTGCTCAAATAAAACCTGATTTACCTGCTCAATAATTGGAAGTGGGGAATCATATTTTTTCGATAAAGCATAAGCAGCTTTTGCAGAATAAACTCCTTCCACTACCATTTTTACTTCCTGCATTGCCTCTTCATAAGACATACCTTTTCCAATATAGTATCCTGCATTTCGATTGCGGCTGTGTTTACTGGAACAGGTTACAATCAAGTCACCAATTCCCGACAAACCATAAAAGGTTTCCATTTTTGCACCCATTTTTACTCCAAGTCTTGAAATTTCAGCGATTCCCCTTGTCATTAATGCTGCTTTGGAATTATCTCCATAACCAAGTCCATCGTTGATACCGGCTGCCAGGGCAATCACATTCTTTAAAGCACCACCAAGTTCAATTCCTAAGACATCACTGCTGGTATATACTCTAAAAACACGATTCATAAAAACGTCCTGTAGAATCTCACAGGTTTTCTGGTCAGAAGAACCAACTACACAAGTAGTAGGTATCTTTCTTCCAACTTCTTCTGCATGAGAAGGACCTGATAAAACAGCCACCTGATATCCGGGCAATTCTTCATTTATGATATCCGTCAAAGTCATCAACGTATTTTCTTCAATGCCCTTGGCTACATTCACAATAATAGGATTTCCGCTGATAACCTCTGCTATTTTCTTTGCTGTTGAGCGGACAAAAATAGATGGTACTGCCATTACAATAATATCTTTTTCCGTCAAAGCTTCTTTTAAGTCAGAAGTTATCTTAATCTCTTCCGGTACCTTTACACCAGCCAGCTTATCTTTCTGCTCATGGAAAGTCTTAAGCATTTCAACTTCCTTTTCATCAATGGACCAGATAGTTACATCATGTTGATTATCATTTAATAAACAGGCCAAAGCAGTTCCCCAACTACCGGCACCAATTACACTAATTTTTTTCAAAGTAAACCCTCCTACGCTTTCTTTTTTGAACCTACTTTATTTTCTGTACCCTGAATCAAACGTACAATATTGGATTTATGTTTATAAATCGCAATAAAAGCTAAAATGAAAATAACAATACTACCTTCTATGGTTACCTCCGTTGGAATCTCAGCATTTAATTTCACCCCAAACCAGTTAAAACTGCTATGAAGAGAAAATATAACATATTCAATGAAAAAGGCCACAGACATTAAAATTGACCCTAAAGAAACATATCTGGTTACTAAAAGAGTGGTTCCAAAAATCAATATAGCAATCACACAAATACGCCAATCCATGGATGCAAAAATGGCAGACATGGCTGCAATTCCTTTTCCACCCTTAAACTTTAAATAAAATGGGAAAATATGCCCTAATACAACTCCCAGTCCTGCATAAGCCAGATATAAATATAAATGTTCCGGCTGTGAATTCGAAAATAAGATTCGAACAATTCCTAAAGCAATTAATGTCTTGGAAATATCTCCAATATACACAATAGCACCGGCTTTTCGTCCAAGAATCCGCCCTACATTAGTGGTTCCGGCATTTCCGCTACCATGCTCTCTGATATCAATTCCATGTAGTCTTCCATATATGTATCCTGTTTGGAATAATCCAAAACAGTATCCGATAAGCAAACATAAAACTCGTTCCATTTTATTCTTTTTCCTTTCGTTCCCGAATAATGAATTTAAGAGGTGTACCTCGAAAACCGAATGCATCTCTGATTTTGTTTTCAATGTATCTGGTATAAGAAAAATGCATTAATTCTTTATCATTTACAAAAATAACAAAGGTAGGCGGTTTTACGGATACCTGGGTGATATAGTATAATTTTAATCGTTTTCCTTTGTCTGATGGTGGCTGTTGCATTACCACTGCCTCTGAAAGGATTTCATTTAAGACACCGGTTGCAACTCTAAGCGCATGATTCTCTATTACAGCATCCAATAATTCAAATAATTTAGGCAAACGTTGTCCTGTAGCAGCCGAAATAAAAATTAATTCCGCATATGGCATATAAGCCAGGGTTCTACGGATATCTTCCGTAAATTTATAAATGGTCTTATCATTTTTTTCGATGGCATCCCATTTATTTACGGCTATAATCATAGCCTTTCCTCTTTCATGGGCAATTCCTGCAATCTTTGCATCCTGCTCTGTAACGCCTTCTTTTGCATCAATAACTAAAATAGCTACATTGCAACGCTCTACAGCGGATACGGTTCGGATAATACTATATCGTTCAATCTCTTCTTTTATTTTGCTCTTTTTTCTTAACCCAGCAGTATCAATGAAAACGTATTCTTTTCCATTTCTTTTTATGGTTGTATCTATGGCATCTCTGGTTGTACCTGCAATATCAGATACAATACAACGGTCTTCTCCCAATAATTTATTTACAATGGAAGACTTTCCTACGTTTGGTTTACCAATAATGGCAATTCTAGGTCTTTCATCTTCCTCTTCCTCAGAATTAGAGGTAGGGAAATGGCTGGTTACTTCATCCAGCATATCACCTAAGCCAAGTCTTGAAGCAGCAGAAACCGGAAATGGTTCGCCCATTCCTAAATTATAAAATTCATATACATCCGGCATGAATTTTTCAAAACTATCTACTTTATTTACAACCAAAACTACAGGTTTATGGGACCTTCGAAGCATATCTGCTACTTTATAATCTGCATCAATAACTCCTTGTCTTACATCCACTAAAAACACAATTACATCAGCAGTTTCAATGGCAAGTTCTGCCTGCTGACGCATACTTTTTAAAATAATATCTCCACTTTCCGGCTCAATACCTCCGGTATCAATCATGGTAAAATTATAATTAAGCCATGTAACATCGGCATAAATACGATCCCTTGTAACTCCAGGAGTATCCTTTACAATAGAAATCTGTTCTCCTGCTAATACATTAAACAATGTAGATTTACCAACATTTGGTCTTCCTACGATTGCAACGATTGGTTTGCTCATTTGTTTTCTCCTTTATATCTAGTTCATAATAGCATTGAAAAAATCTGTACCGTTTGATTTTACAATATCCACAGGTACTTGTAAAGTTTTTTGAAATTCTTCCAATGTCATATCATCCAAAAATATATCTTCATCTGCTTTCAGCAAATTTCCAGGCAATAATAACTTATCACCCAGAGGCTGATTTTTTATCTGTTCAATGATATCTCCCGCTGTTAATAATCCAGTTACAGTAATAGTTTCTCCGAAATAATGGTTTACAATACAATATACGTGAACCTTTACGCCTTTAAACTTCTTTTCAAGACATTCCTTAAAATATAAGATGGCAGGGTGGGCTAATTTTGCTGTTACTACAGAAACTTCAATCTCTTTATCAGACTCTTCTACTTTTTCTAAGGCTTCTTCAAATTCGCTGATAAAAAGACGCATCATTCCTACACCATTTTCTAATTGTCCATATCCGTCATAATATTCTTCACTTGGAAAAGGCAGCCCCGCAAGACAGAACCATTCGTCAGAAGCGTGAACAAAACGGTTTCCCTTTTCTTTTAACAGTTTTTTCTGCCACTTATGAATGATATCCAAGGTTTCCAAAGCACTTTTCTGGTCGAAAATTTCTAAAGGGTATAAATTCTCTCTATATTTCGTTAAGCCGATAGGTACCACTGAAAGACTTTCCATATAAGGCATAAATTCACTTAAATCCTGAATGGTACGCTCCAATTCTTCTTTGTCATTAATATCTTTACAAAGTACAATTTGAGCATTCATTGGTATTTCAGCCTCGTATAGCATTTTTATCTGCTCCAGAATCTTACCTGCAAACCGATTATTTAACATCTTACAGCGAAGTTCCGGATTTGTAGTATGAACGGAAATATTAATAGGTGCCAACCGATACCTTATAATTCGATTTAAATCTTTTTCTTTCATATTTGTAAGGGTAATATAATTTCCTTGTAAAAAAGAAAGTCTGGAATCATCATCCTTAAAATAGAGGGTATCTCTCATTCCTTTCGGCATCTGGTCAATAAAGCAAAAAATACATTTGTTATGACAGGAACGATATTGGTCCATAAGAGGTTCTTCAAATACAAGACCTAAATCTTCGTCAAAGTCTTTTTCAATCTCATAAACCCACTCCTCACCATTTTTCTTTTGAACCACCATTTCCAGATATTCATCTTGAACCAAGAATTGGTAATCAAAAATATCTTCTATCTGAGTGTCATTAATAGAAATTACCGCATCTCCTATTTCTAAATCTTCTAATTCTTCTGCAATGCTATGGGGTAGGATTTCTTTAATTACGTTTCCGTTATTTTGTTTATTCTTCATCTTTATTTTGTCCTTTCATCATAAGCCCCCCGCCTAAAACACCTCGAAGTCCTTTACTTGCCCTATGGGAAAATAAAAAATCAGGATTGCAACAGGTGCATAAATTTCCAACAAATATATTTTCTTCTTTTACTCCGGCATTTCTTAATGTGATTCTATTTGCTTCCCATAAATCGATATGGTATTTTCCATTCTTATCATCTCTTACAAACCTTAGATAATCTTCCTTCTCATAAACCTTGAAAAATTCCTCAGCAACGTCTTCACTTACTTCATAACAGTCCTTACAGATAGAAGGACCTATGGCAGCATATACATCCTTCGCATTACTTCCGAATTCTTTCTTCATGCATTCCAGTATTTTCTTAGGAAAAAGCCCCTTCGTTCCCTTCCAGCCACAATGAGAAGCTGCTATGACCTTTTTTACCGGGTCATAATAAAAAACAGGAACGCAATCCGCCCCAAAAATCATTAAAAAAATATCTTCTTCTCCAGTAATCAAACCATCAACATCACTATAATCCTGTGGACAAAGAATCCCTTTTCCTTTATCCTCCTTGGTAATGATACGGATATTTGTAGTATGGGTCTGCTGTGATAAAACCAGCTGTTGTTTTGATATCCCTAATGCCTCAGTAAAAAGTTCAAAATTCTTTTGAATATTTTCCTCCGATTCATCCTCTCCACGTTTAAAATTCATGGAAGACAGGTGATTTTCACTTACCCCTCCAAGACGGGTAGAAAAACCATGAATCAAAGGAAAACCTTTAAAAATAGGAAATTGTATCAAGGACACCTGGTTTTTATTTATAATATCAGGAGTTTTCCCATATGGACTGTATAGAATTTCCATAAAATCTATCCTTTCTGTTCTTACCACACTTAAAATGAAAACGCATCCTTTTGAATCCGATATTTCTGGTCAATGATTTCAATGACATCATAGCGGATGGGAATATCAGTACTTCTCTTTTTCATAGTGAGATAATACAAAGATGTGTTTTGAATTTTCTTTTGCTTTTTCACATCTACCGCTTCAAATCCATATCCACTGGCTGTATTTTTTCGATATTTTACTTCTACAAATACTAGATATTTCCCATCCCTTGCGATAATGTCAATTTCCCCTAAACGGCAGGAAAAATTCCGTTCGATAATCTGATAACCATTTATCTTTAGTAATTCACAGGCTAAAGCTTCTTTCTGTTTCCCTATTTCCCTCTTATTTTTTACCATTTATTTTCCCTTTTATTTTATCTGTTTTATCAACAAAAACTAAGATTTCTGCAACCACCGCATATAGTTCTTTCGGAATATAGTCTCCGATTTCCAGTCTTGATAAGGTATCAGCTAACTGGTGGTCCTCATGAATGGGTACATCATTTTTTTCACCTTCACTGATAATCTTTTCTGCCAGATAACCGGAACCGGACGCAACTATTTTCGGTGCAGAATCACTAGGGTCGTATAATAATGCAACTGCTTTTCTTTTATGAAACTCTTTTCCCTTCTCCAAGAAATCACATCCTTACATCAAAATTATACCTCTTAATATCTGCCTTTGGCTTTTCTTCCAGTAAATTCTCAGAAAAACTTGGCATCTGTTGTCTTACGTTCATTTCATAACTCATGGTATAGCCTAATTTTTGAATGGCTGTTTCCAATTCATTTACATGATTTTCTAGTATCTGTAAAGATTCCTCCTCTTCCAGATAAAATCTGGTGTGAATACTCTGATTCATTAAGGACACATGAATATCGGTACTTCCAAGATTTTTCATATCCAAATGTAACAATACACTAATCTGCCCATCGTTATTCTTAAGATTCTTTTTGTTGGTATACACATATAACTCACTGTTAGTAAGCTGTTCGGTCAATTTTAAAGGAATCTGAACATAATTATAATATTGATTCACCTGATTCATAAAGTCAATATTATCTTTAATCTGATTCGAAAGTTCTGCGGTTTTTTGGAATCCACCTTCCTTTTCAAACAACTTAGAAATCTGATTTAAGTCATTTCCAATTTTTCTGATTTGCTCTTTCACCTTAAAATCATCTTTTAAATCTTCCGGTTCTACATACCATCTTTCCTGTAATGCACCCTTTACAATATCATTAAATCCTTTTGATTGCAAAAATTCCCGTAAAGCAGATAATTCAGATTCTAATTTCTGGGACAATATATTTGCAGTCTGATTCAATGTCAGGTTCTGATTCGAGTTTCCGTTTTGGTTCAGAGTTGAATTTTGATATAAATTCTGATTTTTATTTGAATTAAAATTAGAATTTAAAGCGGATTTTTGTGTCAAATCCTGAGGCAAATCTTTTAATAAATCCAATTTGTCCATAAAGTCTACTATTTTTTGTGCTACTTGTTCCGTTTCTGCTTGAGTCGTATTTATTGTTTCGCCCATAGATACATTGGATGACTTTATCAAAACCTGTTCTATCTGTGAAATCATCTCTTCTTTTGGCAGTTCTGAAGCATAGATATTCGTAATTTGCTGCATATCTTCCTGGCTTATTTGACCCTTTAGGAATGGTTGATTTGCAAGGTCAAAAAAGGAATCTAAAACTTCTTTAAAAGTACCATTGTTTGATAGTACATATTCTACTGTTTTGGAGGAAGTCCGTGCTAACAACTTACTGGTATCAAACTCTTCAAAAAAGAGAGAATTCTTCATATCCAAAGGATTTTCAGCTAAAGTTTCTGTCTGGACTATATTCTGATTTCCCACATTTTCTTTTAGGTTTAAATTCTCTTTAAAGCTTAAATTTTCTTCAAAGTAAGCATCCTGAAGCAGCTGTTTTATTTCTTGAACCAAAGATTCCACATCGGATGTCTGCATCATATTCAAACTTTCAGTTTCTACCTGAATCAACTGATTTATCTTTTGAATCAGTTGGGCTTCCTTTGAAAGACCAGTATATTCTGTCTGAAGTATGTCATTATTTTGAACTTGTATGGTATTTATTTTTTGATTTTGAATCATATGATTACTTTGATTCTGAATCATATTAATATCCTTATCCGGAATTATGTTATTATTCTGACTTACATTACCACTTTGATTTTGCGGCATAGTCATATTTTGAGTCTGATTCTCATCAACCTTTTGGGTTTGTATTACATCAGAATTTTGATTTTTAACTACTTGTATCAATTTTTGTAAAAGTTGATTTTCCTTTATTGTCCCAAGGTTTTCTTCATGAATTACCTGTTCAAATTTCTGAATCATTTGGGTTTCTTTGTTTGGTACAGGATTTTCCTTTTGTATCAATTGATTTAATTTAATCGTAATCAGAGTTCCTTTTATGGATTCCTTTTGTTCTGGCTGATTCTCTATATTATGAATAACTTCGTTTAGTTTTTGAAGAATTCTTGCTTCTTTTAATGCACCTAAATTTTCTTCCTGAACTGCCTTGGAAATTTTCGTAATGAATTCAGGACTCTTCATCCCGGATTCTTCCTGAGCTGCTTTCGAAAATTTCTGCATTAACTCAGTATTCGGGGTGTCTTTTGTAATATTATCCTCCTGTTTAGGATTCTGAGTCTGATTTAATGTTGTTTCTTTCTGAGGTACGGATTCACTTTTTGTTTCTTCTACTTCTCCCAGATACTCTTCCTTAATGATTTGATTTATCTTTTGAATTATCTGAATTTCTTTTGTTTCCGATAACTTTTGAACACTTCCTGTTTGTAAATTTTGTGTTGGATGTTCCATTTGTCCTTTTTGAACTACAGCTTCACCCTTTACATGATTTACATCTTCACCAACTTCATCTTGAATCAACTGATTTATTTTTTCAAGAATCTTTGTTGCTTTTACTTCTGCAGAAATTTGCACATCCTTTGCCTTACCAGTCTGAACATTTTTTTGAATCACAGACTCTCCCTTAGCATCTTTTATTTCGCCTAAATATTCTTTTTGAATTATTTGACTTATCTTTTGTAATACTTGTGCGTCTTTCGCTTCTGGGGTCATCTTTAAATTTACTGCTTGTAAATTTTCTGACTGGTTTTCCTTTAATCCTTTTTGAATTACTGTTTCACTTTTCGTAGCACTGATGTTTTCTGGATATTCTTCTTGAATAATCTGGTTTATTTTCTCAAGAATCTGAGTTCCTTTCGTCTCAGATGTAATTTCTAACCCTTCCATATGACTTGTCTGTAATTCCTTTTGAATCACAGAGGCTTCTTTAGAAATATTAAGTTCATTATTTAAACTAGAATATTCTGTTTGAATAATTTGATTTATTTTTTGAAGAACTTGTGCATCCTTGGTAGTAGTAGCATCTTCTATCACCTGATGAATCTTTTGAAGCACTTCGGTTTCTTTCGTTACGGAAGAATCTCCTTCCTCCATAATTTGATTCAGCTTTTGGGATACTTCTTCAAAGCCTTTGCTATCCTTACAAGCCTGCAATTCTTCACAGAACTGATGGATAAAATCCTCTGTCTGTTTTAATATCATTCCATTGCCTTCTTCGTATTCTGCAAGCTGAGAAAGGTTGGTTTCATTTACAGGCAGTTGTAATTTTTCCATCAAAACTAAACTCTTAATCGAAGCTTCTGGAAATTTGGTAGAATTTCGAATAATAGTACGAATGGTTGTATCATCAAGATTCATACCCTGGTCCATTAATTCCGATACAATAGATAAATTCTTTTCATTTAACATAAGACCATTGGAATGAAGCACCTTCTCCAAAGTGGCATTTTGTGGATTAATATTAGGGTCTGTTAAAGGACGTAACTGTATCTGATTGGAGGATTCATCCTTAACCTCAAAATATAACTGTTCTCCAATATTTAAATCTACGGCTTCTTTTACGGTAGCCTCCAGTCTTTCTCCATTTTCCATTTCCAGAAAAACCTGTTTGTTGGAAACATTTAAAACAAGCCCTTTGATTACCTGTCCTTTTACTAATGTTGACACAGTCTGTTTCACATTGTTGACAGAATTATTCTTTGAAAGGGTCTGCATTCCCTTCATTAAAGTCTGATTACTTCTGGCATTATTTCTATTCGCTTTATTATCAAACGGATTGTTATAAATCTGCATGTAATCTCCACCCCTTGTTATTATGATGTTAGGATTAAAAAGTATTTATCCCGTGACACCTACGAATTGCTACACAGTTTCTGAATTATCCAAGAAATTTTTAATGAATGTTCTTCTATGAATTGGACATGGTCCGAATTGTTTGATAGCTTCAATATGTTCCTTAGAACCATATCCTTTATTTTTAGCGAATCCATACTCTTTATATACTTCATCATATTCCACCATCATTTTGTCCCTTGTAACCTTTGCAATAATGCTGGCGGCAGCAATGGAAATACTCTTGGTATCTCCCTTAATAATAGGAACCTGTAAAATATCTACCTCAGGAATCGTAACCGCATCGTTTAGTAAAACTTCTGGCTTTACTGTAAGTTTTGAAATTGCCTCTCGCATTGCTATGTAGTTTGCGTTTAAAATATTGACGGAATCAATCACGGTTTCATCTTGAACGCCAATTCCAACACTAATGGCTTTTTCCATAATTTCTTTATACAGTTCTTCTCTTTTTTTCGCAGATAGCTGCTTTGAATCATTTAGGTACAAAATATCACAATCTTTTGGTAAAATGACTGCCGCAGCCACCACTGGTCCTGCTAAAGGTCCTCTTCCTACTTCATCAATTCCGCAAATATAAGAAAGATTTGCATATTGCTTTTCAAATTGCTTCATACCTTCAATGCGTTTGCATTCTGTTTCGTAAGCTTCCTTTTGCTTTTTCGCTTTTTCTACCAGCTTTTGAACTCCGGCTCTTGCATCCTTCTCATATTCCTGAATAAAGGCATCCATCTCGTTCCAAGTTAAATTTTTTAATTTCTCTGTAATCTTACTAATGCTTTCCATTATTTAACCAACCCTATACTTTTTAGCGGATAAATCCGAAACACTGCACGGCCAATAATATCTTCCCGTTTAATTCCGCCAATTTGTCTGCTGTCATAACTATTATTACGATTATCACCCATTACAAAATACTCATCTTCCTGCAAGGTATACCCATCTGCAGCAAGGTATCTTTTATCCTGTTGAATTTCTTCTAATCCATAATCTTCATCCAAATATTCACCATTAATAAAAATGTCCCCGGACCGGCTGATTTGTACCGTTTCCCCTGGCAGCCCTATTACTCTTTTGATAAAACAAAGTTCCTCATCACCTTCTCCATAAGGAAAGAGAACAATATCGAAACGTTGTGGGTCACTAAATTGATAAGTAAGCTTGTCTACCAGAATGTTATCCTCATCCTGCAAGGTGTTCATCATGGATTCTCCATCCACCACATCTCTTTGCACTACAAACTGAATTAATATTGCTACAAGAAAAAAGGCAATTCCAATGTAAGTAATAACATCCACAATTTCCTCTTTTAATGAAATTTCCTCTTCTTCCAGTTCTGTCTGCCCCATAAAGTTTAACTCTTCTTTTTTCTTAAACAGTTTCACTGTTTGCATTCTCCTCCTTCTTTACGAATTCCAGAGTAATAGCACCAAGTTTACCACTTCTAAATTCATCCATCAAAATACCGGCAGCCTTATCATAATCAATTTGATTTCCTTTTAATCTGCATTGACGGTTAATAGCTATTTCCTCTAATATTTCAGCTTTTTTACGAGTTTCATCTACACCGTATCTTTGATTTAAAATACTACTATAATTATGACACAAAAAGTCAATTAATTCCATAGATAATTCCGTTATATTTAAAATTTCTTCTTTTATGGAACCAATAAATGCCAAACGAAGTCCCACCCTTTGGTCTTCGAATTTCGGCCATAGAATTCCAGGTGTATCCAAAAGTTCAATGTTCTTATTCATACGAATCCATTGTTTTCCCTTGGTTACGCCAGGTTTGTTTCCTGTTTTAGCACAGGCTTTTTTCACAAAAGAGTTAATAAACGTAGATTTTCCCACATTAGGAATTCCTACTATCATTGCACGAATCGGACGATTTAATATTCCTCTTTTTCTATCTCTTTCGATTTTTTCCTTACAAGCCTCTTGAATGACTCCTGTGACATTCTTCATTCCCTGTCCGGATTTTGAATTTACCTGTATGGTATGAAATCCTTTTTCTTTATAATAATTTTCCCATTTTGTAGTTTCTTTTGGGTCCGCCAAATCAATTTTATTAAATATAATCAAACGGTATTTATTTTTTGCAAGTTCATCAATGTCAGGATTCTTTGAACTGATTGGTATTCTCGCATCTACGATTTCTACCACAATATCAATTAATTTTATATCCTCCTGCATTTGTCTTTTTGCTTTCGTCATATGTCCAGGATACCATTGAAAATTCATACTCTTTACCAATCCCTTTCTTTTGAATTTACGATTTTTACAACCTGACCTACAATATCTTCTTTTAAAACTACACCAATATTTACAAATCTGGAATCTTCACTAATGTTACAATTATCTCCCATAACAAAATATTCATCCTCACCTAGAAGAATCGGGTCCTTCGCAAGTCCCGGATTTAATATTAATTCTTCAAATGGTGGATTTTCCAGTTTGGAGCCATTTATATAAACTTCTCCATCTATAATCTGTACCGTATCTCCCGGAACGCCAATGACACGTTTTACAGAATAAGTGGTTTCAGAACTTTTTCTTACCTTAAATAGGATAATATCCATTTGTTTTGGACGAAAGAATGTATATTTTATTTTATTTACTAATAAAGTATCATCATTATGAATGACTGGTGACATAGATTCTCCTACCATCTTTGCCGTTTGTCCGCCAAAAGCTACAACACTGTATCCAATCGCTATCACTACAATTACCTTTAGGAAAAAAGCACCTATATTTTTTAGTATTTGTATTTTAGACAGTTCATTTTTCTTCCTAAAATTCATTTTTTCCTCCTAGTAGATAAAAAGAGCCTGTCAAAAGACAGACTCTAAATAATTAATTAATCTGATATTACTTTAACTATTCAGAGCCTAATCTCGCAAAACCTACGGTTTTACTCGATGTGGCGTATCCGCCAAATAGAATGATATAAAAACATATTCCTGAATGCAAGCATTCATCCTATATTTTCAAATCATTCTGCTCGGCTCTGAACAGTTACATATTACTTAACTAATTCTTTTACCTTAGCGCTCTTTCCAACTCTTTCACGTAAGTAGTTAAGTTTTGCTCTTCTAACCTTACCATAACGAACAACTTCAATCTTTTCTACGATTGGGGAGTGTAATGGCCAAGTCTTTTCTACACCAACACCGTTAGAGTTCTTTCTAACTGTGAAAGTTTCACGAGAGCTTCCACCCTGTCTTTTTAAAACAGTTCCTTCGAAAACCTGAATTCTTTCACGATTTCCTTCCTTAACCTTAGCATATACCTTTACAGTATCACCTACGTTAAATTCTGGAACTTCTGCCTTTAACTGAGCAGCTTCAATGTTTTTAATAATATCGTTCATTTGTGTGCCTCCTTATATATTTCGACGTTCTTGCATGTAATTCACGCAGAGGACCATCGCACATTTTGCAACTTCAAAAGTGTACCATACAATCACCAAAATTGCAAGAGGTTTTTACTTTTTATTTGCAATTTCCACATAAATATTTTTGCCTTTGATTTTTACATTTTTCATTCCATGTAAAACATCTTTCGCCACTTCTCTTGGAACTTCAACAAAAGTATACTTATCAAACATATCAATGGTTCCTACTAATTTTCCAGGGATACCGGATTCCCCTGCAATTGCACCTAAAATGTCCTTTGGACTGGCTTTATGATTCTTGCCAATATTGATGAATAAACGTACCATTCCAGGTTCAGTCGCCCCAGTCTGTTCTGCATCATCCAATTCCCTATCCATTTCAAAGGAATCTGTACCCAGATTTTCTTCCATCTTCATTTTAACAAAGGCAGCTGCCAGTTCTAAAGCAGTATAATCCTTTTCATCTACATATTCATTCACCAAATCAATGTAGTCATTTAAATTTACACTCTTGATATATTCGTCTAAGTCTTCAAAAATCTTATCCAGCTTAGTGGCCATGACATCATCCATGGAAGGAATCGGTTTTGCCTTAATCTTAGTTTTGCAATATCTTTGAATGTCTTTTAATTTATAAACTTCCTTACCTACTACAAAAGAAAATGCCTTTCCAACACGACCTGCTCTACCAGTACGGCCAATACGATGTACATAGTATTCTTCATCTTGTGGAATGTCAAAATTAAATACCGCATCCACATCATCTACATCAATTCCTCTGGCAGCCACATCAGTTGCCACAAGAATCTCTATTTTTCCGGTACGGAAACTTCCCATAACACGGTCTCTTTGTTGCTGCTTTAAATCACCATGGATTCCATCTGCAAAGTAACCTCTGCCCTGTAAGGAAGAAACCAATTCATCCACCTGTCTTTTCGTATTACAAAAGATAACGGACAAACGTGGATTATACATATCCAAAAGGCGGCATAATACTTCCAGTTTATTCTTTGGTCGAACCTCATAATAATACTGGTCGATGTTTGCAACCGTTAATTCCTTTCGGACTACCTTTACCACCTTCGCATTTCTTTGATAGTTTTGGGTAATATCCATAATTGCCTGTGGCATGGTTGCAGAAAAAAGAATGGTTTGTCTTTCGGTTGTAATTTCACTTAAAATAGATTCAATCTCATCACGAAATCCCATGTTTAACATTTCGTCCGCTTCATCCAAAGCAACCATTTTAATATGGTCAAGACGGATGGTTTTTCTTCGCATATGGTCCATTACTCGTCCCGGTGTACCAACAATAATCTGAATTCCACCTTTTAAAGAACGAATCTGTTTTGTAATTTCCTGTCCACCATAAATAGGCAGTACTTTAATACCATGCAAAAACTTTGAAAGTTTTCGTATCTCTTCTGCCACCTGAATTGCCAGCTCTCTGGTTGGACATAAAATAAGTGCCTGAGTCTTTTTTAATTTAGGGTCGATTTTACTTAAAATTGGAATTCCAAAAGCTGCTGTTTTTCCGGTTCCGGTCTGGGCCTGTCCTACAATGTCATCCCCGTCCATAATAACAGGAATGGCTTTTGCCTGAATCGGAGTTGCTTCTTCAAATCCCATTTCAACTACAGCCCTTAAAATTTCAGGTCTTAAATCTAATTCTTCAAATCTAACTGTTTCCATTCTCTTTCTTTTCCTTTTCTTTCTTTTCTAGTAAGTCTGGTCTTCTCTCTCTGGTTCTTTCTATGGATTTCTCTTTTCTCCATTCTTCAATTTTCTTATGATTCCCGGACAATAATACTTCCGGCACTCTCTGTCCCCTGAATTCCACTGGTCTGGTATATTGCGGATGTTCTAACAATCCATCATAAAAGGATTCAAACATGGCAGATTCCTCATTATTCAAAACATTCGGAACCAATCTGGAAACGCAGTCCATTACCACCATAGCCGGCAATTCGCCACCGGTTAAAACATAATCACCTATAGAAACATGGTCTGTCACTATCATTTCCAATGCCCGTTCATCAATTCCTTCATAATGACCGCATAAAAAAATCAAGTCCTCTTCTTTGGCAAAATCCTGTGCCATATCCTGATTAAAAACACTTCCCTGGGGTGTCATATATACAACCCTCGGTTTCTTCTTTGTAACATCAAGATTCATGTTTTCAACAATGGATTCATAAGCAGCTACAACCGGCGGAGCCTGCATTACCATACCGGCACCACCACCATAAGGATAATCATCTACCTTCATATGTTTATTATCTGAATAATCCCTGATGTTTACAACATTCAAAGAAATATATTCATTTTTAATTGCCCTGCCTATAATACTTTCACTCATTCCGTTTAAAATCATTTCTGGAAATAAAGTCAGTACATGAAATCTCATTCTTCCAACAATCCTTTCATTACATGAATCGTAATCACTTTTTCCTCTAAATCAACATTTAAGATACATTCCTTAATGGCTGGTAATAAAACTTCTTTTTTTCCTTCCCGTTTTACTACATACACATCATTGGCTCCAGTAAGTAAAACTTCATCCAGAATACCAAAGTCTTCTCCATCTTCTGTTACTACCTTCGCACCAATCATATCACAAATGAAATATTCATCTTTTTTCAACTTGACTGCGTGTTCCCTTGTAACAAACAACTCACAGTCTTTATACATTACTACATCATTGATGTTATCTATTCCTTTAAACTTTAAAATGACTAGATTCTTAAAAAATTTACAACTCTCTACTTCTAAATCAATCATTTCTTTTTTATGCTGTAATACACAATGTTTTAACTTTTTAAATCGTTTCATATCATCCGTAGTAGGAAATACTTTTACCTCTCCACGAATCCCATGTGTTGTAGTGATGATTCCAACTTTCAATAATTCTTCCAATCTAAACTCCTTCATAATGAAAGCGGGCATATATACCATGCCCGCTTATTCATACTATTATTGCAAAATATCTACAATTACTTTTTTATCACCTTTTGAAGCTGCTGCTTTTACTACGGTGCGGATAGACTTAGCAATACGTCCTTGTTTACCAATTACTTTACCCATGTCTTCATCTGCAACCTTCAGCTTAAGAACAATCGCATCCTGCGTTTCTTCTTCTGTTACAACAACCTCATCTGGTAAATCAACGAGAGACTTGGCTATGATTTCAACTAATTCTTTCATAAACAACCTCCAAATTCAAACTACTTTTCAATACCAGCTTGCTTTAATAACTTAGCAACTGTTTCAGTAGGTTGTGCTCCATTAGCTAACCATTTCTTAGCTTCTTCTTCATTGATTTTGATTACGCTTGGTTCCTGATTAGGATCATAAGTACCAATTTCAGCGATAAACTTACCATCTCTTGGAGATCTAGCATCTGCAACAATTACTCTATAAAAAGGATGCTTCTTGTATCCCATTCTCTTTAATCTCATCTTTACTGCCATTTCTTTCACCTCCTAATAGTATAAAAAATATTTATAATAAAATGTTATACATTTATTATCAGAAACCAAAAGGTAACTTCATCTTACGTTTTCCTTTACCACCCATCATGCCTGACATTTGCTTCATCATTTTCTTTGATTGTTCAAATTGTTTCACCATGCGGTTTACTTCGGAAATATCCACGCCTGCACCTTTTGCAATGCGGTTCTTTCTGGAAGGATTTAAAATATCCGGATTTCTTCTTTCTTCCTTTGTCATGGAAAGAATAATCGCTTTCGGTTTTTCTAATTCCTTTTCATCGATATCGATGTCCTTAAGTTGATTTCCCATTCCAGGAATCATTCCAAGAATGTCTTTAAATCCACCCATTTTGTTCATCTGTTCCATCGCTTCCAGATAGTCGTCAAAACCAAAGGTTGCCTTACGCATCTTCTCTTCCATCTCTTTGGCTTGTTCTTCATCGATGGCATTTTGAGCTCTTTCAATCAGGGATTCTACATCTCCCATTCCAAGAATTCTACTTGCCATACGTTCCGGATAGAATGGTTCCAGATCGGATAACTTTTCACCCATACCAACATATAAAATCGGCTTTCCGGTAACAGCACGAATTGATAATGCCGCACCACCTCTGGTATCACCATCTAACTTTGTTAAGATAACACCATCAATGCCTATTTTTTCATTGAAATTTTGGGCAACGTTTACCGCATCCTGACCAGTCATGGCATCTACCGTCAATATGGTCTGGGTAATATCTATATTTGCTTTGATTGAGGCAAGTTCTTCCATCATTTCTTCATCTACATGAAGACGACCTGCCGTATCAAGAAATACCACATTAAATCCATTCTTCTGTGCATGTAACACCGCTGCTTTGGCAATATCCAAAGGTTTCTGCTTATCTCCCATGGAGAATACTTCCACCTGCTGTTTCTCACCATTCACCTGTAACTGCTTAATCGCAGCCGGACGATATACATCACAGGCAACCAATAATGGTTTCTTTCCTTTTGACTTTAGTTTACCTGCAAGCTTGGCAACTGTAGTAGTTTTACCAGCACCCTGTAAACCACACATCATAATGACTGAAACTTCATTACCTGGTTTTAAAACAAGTTCTGTTACATCAGAACCCATCAGTTTGTCCATTTCTTCTTTTACAATCTTAATTACCATGTGTCCCGGATTTAATCCGTTTAATACTTCCTGACCTACGGCTCTCTCACTCACACTGGAAATGAACTGTTTTACTACTTTAAAATTTACATCCGCCTCAAGTAATGCCTTCTTAACTTCCTTCATGGCTTCCTTAATGTCGGCTTCTGTTAATTTTCCTTTGCTTCTTAAATTTTTAAATACATTTTGAATCTTATCTGATAAACTTTCGAATGCCATAAATCTCTCTCCTTTCGCTAATACTCTTCTAAAATCGCATTGGATATTTTTTCAATTTGTTCAATCTGTTCCTGTAAAGTATCATCACCATTGCGATTCTTAATATCTTTTGCGAACTGGTTGATTTGTGTCACTTTTTTCTTCGTGTTAAGAAACTTTTCTACTAAATGAAGTTTTTCTTCATACTCGGAAAGAATCTTATCACAGCGTTTAATTAAATCATAAACGCCTTGTCTGCTGATTCCTTCTTCTTTTGCAATTTCTGCATAAGACAAATCATTCAGCACAATATCCTCATAAAGTGCTCTTTGATGTTCTGTCAGCAACTGACCATAAAAATCATAAAGCAAAGCTTTTTTCACTATTTCTTCCATACATTCACCATCTTTGTAAAGTAGTTTCCCTTTACAGTTTGTTATTCTACACGAGGATATATACTTTGTCAAGTGTTTTTTCTTGACAAAATAATTTTTTAATAATTTATTGCTATTTATATTATTAACGTCTTTTCCTTTTTGCCATTCCATACAACACTAGATTGGTTAATCCAATCAGCAATACATGAACTATTACAAATATAACATAAAAAAACTGACCTAATCCAGAAAACCAACCACCATCTTCAGGAATAATTCCACACTCATTTAGCAGAATTTGAATCAAAGCACCAACCCCAAAATGAAAATATACGCTCCAGGGCATATAACTTTTTCTGTTACATACAATCCAATAGATATGGTACAAAATTCCTAAAACGAGAAAGATCATCTGCAAAGCGTCATAATAACTACGCATCATTACATAACTCATCACAATTAAGATGATGTGAAACAGATATGCAGTTACTATATGTAAAATTTTTTTATTCATCTCCATCACCTCCAAACCTCTTTCTCTCCTTCATTCGCTTCTTCCATTTCAATCTGTTCTTCACCGAGGCCATCCTCAAATCGTACTCGTAATACTGCTTGTGGCCAATTGACCGAAACATATGCCCGCTTATCCTTTTCCCTCGCTTCTTTATCAAATATCTTAAGAAGTTCTGACAAAATCTCACGTGTCAAATAACCACCTCTCCAATGAAACAAAAGTACTTTTCCCTTCTTTACTGCCTGCTTTGTTCGATTCTGCACTTCGTCCATAGTTGTCCAAGAGAGTTTCTTTTCTTTATAATAAAAATGTTCATGGTCACTGCAAGCCGGTACCTTCCAGATGACAGGCTCATGATCCTTAAAAATTTGCTTATCCGATAAATTCACATAATCATATCTCACTGTATCATCTTTTGAAAGTGTATTGTCAAACGTTACATCCAGATGGTAATACTGTCCCCCCGTCTGAATCACATTCCAAGCATGTCTGTATTTGATGCCTTTTTCAGGATTTGCTTCTGATACCGCAATAATGCACCAGACATTCAATTCATCGCACAGAATTTTTACCGCCTTTGCGATTCCCTCACAGACAGCCACACCATTTCCCAATGCTCCAATGATTTCATGAGAATATTCCTTCTTTAGCTTATCATATTTCACATTTTTCACGATAAAATCATGGATAAAAAGTTCTTTCCCTTTTTCATCCAAATTCACCGCCTGACGAGCCAGTTTTTTCACCCTTGACTCCATAGCCTGACGATGCTCCTTGATTTTATCCTTTGAAAACAGATACTGCGGTATCATCTCCACTTCCGTAGAATCCGGATAATACTTATATGAAAAAGCTACCGAATAAAAGAGTTCCGGACAATCCATTCGAATCATAAAATAAATATCCGACAATTCTTTTTTTGAAAGCATTGGCACTGCAAAGGAATCCTGAAGATTCCACAATCCTTCTTTCATCGCATAGTATGCTCTTTGCTGCTCTTTATTTAATTGGTCATAATAGTAATTGCCCGCCTTTGCCATATTCCTCCCCCTAAATTACTATTCCAGCTACATGATCCAGTTCATGCTGAATAATTTGTGCTGTCCATCCGGAATACTTATTCGATTGTTTATGATAGTTCAAATAAAACAATTCAAAACCATCTGTATTCATTAAAAAATAATATGAACGGAATTATCTTGAATCAGTTCTAAAAACAAATCATTATCAACCATTTCTGTAACCAATATCACAGAATGGCGATATGTTTTTTATTTTCAATATTTGTGATTTTCATTATATTCATCATTCATTCCGCCTCGTAATCATAGATATCTCTTTCATTATGTTTATCAAAAATTCTTCATTATCTTTATGGTAATTGAGTTCCGGATTCGTTTCTTTACTTTTTTTGATTTTTTCCTGTAGAGAAGATACATTAATCACATAAGACGGCTTTACAAGACTGTCATCCAATCCTAGTATCTGAAATCTCTTTGGCATGTCTTCAAATTCCAAATCGAAAACTTCTTTTATCTTCTTTTCTAATATTTCATTTTCACTTTGAACCGCATACTCATAAAGCGAAACCAATACTGCTTTATATGGAGCTTGAAATGCTGACATACAAAGGAATATTTTCGAAACAAAATCCATTTCTGGAAGTTCTATAAAGTATCTATCAACACCATTTAAAAGCATACTTGCTGCAAAACATTCAGCTTTTCTTTCTTCCATCATATTATCTCTCTCAATAAAATGATCAAATGATACCTTATCAAAAATAAGATGATAGATTTCATGCCATGCTACAAAATGTTGATTTGCACGAGGTAATGCTGTATTAAGAACTGGTATTCTCTTTCCATCTTTTACAAAAATTGCTCCGCTCCAAAATTTATCTTCTACAGGCATCTGAATTAAACCAATTCCCTGCAAAATCAGTAGCGCAAGTTGTGGTTTAGATGCAACTTTCATGATTGCCGGATTCATTTGCAATCCCATGGTCTGTTCCAGCACTTCATCTTTAATTTCATTATTCTTTTTTATAACTAAATCGATATTGGTCGCAGTTATTAATTCACTCATATAAGCACATCCTTAATAATATATTGCACACAGTTCAATAACATCAAGAAGCAAATTATACTGTTGCTTTGCTGTTTCGCTCATTTCATATTCTAATGGAGCATTCTGCGAAAATACTGTTACTGTAACAGGTTTAGCAGATACCGAATGATAAAACATTAACTCCTCTACTGACATATTCAATAATTTTAATATTTTTTGAAGATGACGGTCAAACGTACTCTTACTGTCAATTGCCCCATTTAACAACTTATCTAATGTTGGACGTGATATATCAGCCTTACTAGCAAAAGATACTTTCGTATAGCCTTTATCTCTGATACATTCTTTTAATTTTGAAGCCACCAGACTTCTTTGTTCAAATAATTCATCAAACTTCATTGTGATGACCTCCTTCTCTTTTCTTATCTTTATTATATGCAAAAAGGATAGCTTTAGCAATATGATTGTAAAATATTTTTTTACATTTTTACATTCCTTGTTACTGTTTCTATTGCCACTTTCTCTTTAATATCTCACTTTTTAAATATAGTGTATTCTTGTCAGATGTCTTGAGTGGATGCAGCTTTCCTCGTTTTGTCAAATCAATGATATTTTGTCTGGAACACTCAAGAATCTCCGCTGCTTCCGCTGCATTGATTACTCTATGTGCAACAAAATTTCGAAAGTCCGTTGCTGTAAGAGGAACCGTTCTTCCCATTCGATATAGCATGGAATCCGAAACAGTCATGTTCACATCCCACGACACACCATGTCCTCCGGTTTGCATTTGAACATTTTCAAAATACTCTGGTTTTTTAAGCAAAATATGGAACACTTGTGTCTTTTCAAAGTGTTTCTTCAAATCACATTTCTTAATCATTCCATCCCTAAAAAAAACCAACAGGCAGTAATCCTCCAAAGGAAGTACGTCTTCAATTCTTGTAGTAAATCGTTTCATGATTTCTTCCGGAAGATCCTTTTCATCAATCGGAACAAGGTAGTAGTCATCTTGAGCACATCTCCCCATCGCTAACATTAGAAGCCCATACTCATCATATTCTTCTAACTGATTATCACGCAAAATTTCACCAATATTTTGCCGATCTGTTGGAATGATTCGTTGTTGAACCCATATCTTACTCCAATAAGAGTTTACAGTAGTTTCGTTTTGTTTCACAAAAGAATCCAGCAACAAAGGTAGTTCCCAGGGTTCTGCCTCCTCCAACAATTCAATATAAAATCGTTTTTCAGATTCATAATAAAGAAGATATGCCAAATCCTTCTGCGTTTCAGCAGATTCATCTCGAATTGCAAAAATCTTCATATGCACACCACCTTTTCCAGATCATATTCCAAATTTTATCTTGAAGTGTTTGAGAAATAATACCTTCCAACCCTTCCATTACAATTTCTTTATCACTCTCATGCAGTTGGTTTAACGCAGGCATTTTATCTGCAGGTATAAGTTTTAAATTCTCCCATGTAGACTTCGAGCCAATATAATTATTGCAAAGCTTATCTTCCATTACATCAAACGCTTCTACCTGACTGTCATTCATACAACGGCAAAGTAGCGAAAGTCCATGATCGAACAGAGGTGCTAAATGCAAGGTCTTCTTTCGACTATTACGCAATACCTCAATATTCGCACCATGACGGTCACGATTTAGAATCAGATAGTCCACGACTATCATCTGATAAATATATGTTTCCCATCCCATGCGTACACAAAAATCAAGCGCAGATTCCGTTTGATATGCTTCCCTCTCCTTATATATATCCAGAGCAATTTTAGACTCACCTTTTTCCTTGAAGTCCTCAGAAGCACAAAGGTACACATCTTGGATTTTTCCCTCCACCATTATATCTGCATGAATAAGCTGATAGGGCAAGTGCATAATCCCTAATATTGTAAGCAACCTATCGACAATCAATTCATTTATACATTCATGACCAATTACACCTTGTACTTTATCAAAATTCGAGAGCTTATAGTAAACTTTCTTTCCTCCCAATTCTGAATATGATTTTAAAAAGGAACCTGCTGTTCCTGAAGAATTGCGATATACAGACCAAGACAAATAAGTAAGATCCTGTTTTTCTCTTATTAGTTTTGTATTCATAGTATTTCACCTCCATCTTAATTCTAATCAATCACTTGTCATACGTCAAGCAATATTTTGTTTTCCTGGACGAAAGAAATATAAAAAAATCCTCCGAAGAATTTCTTCCTCGAAGGATTGTAATTTATACTCATTATAATTCAATTACTCTAAATTATTACTTTGCACTAATATATCCTGCAATATTTTTATCCTGAATAAATTTAGAATATGACATTTTTTGAACAATGCAATCTTTTCCTTTATCATATTCAAAGCTTTTCAACTAGAACTATTTATTATCTTATAATATCCATTATTCATATATTATCTTTTCTCGCTCTACGGCACCAATTATTAGATTAAATTTAAATATATCCCTTCTTAGATTATCATAAATTCAAATACCCTATATAACATTCCTGAAACTCTTCCATATTAGCCAGTTCAATATTCGTAATTCCTTCCCGAAATGTTTTCATTCGTTCTTTAAACTCTCCTGTCATATACAGTTTCATTCCGCTTAAGGAAGAATTACCTACCACAGTGATTTTTTTATCCAATTCCGGCGGGAACATCTTGATAAAAATTGCACTGGAAACGTTAAGATAAAAACCAAATCCCCCGGCAATATACACTTTACTGATTTCTGAAGGTGTAATTCCATAACTTTTACAAAGCAGCATAATTCCTGCATAAATTGCACTTTTAGCTAATTGAATGGAACGAATGACATCCTGCGTCAGATAGGTTCCTGCTCCAAAAGGAATCCCTTTTTCAAAAAATCGGTCACAGATTTTTCCATACTCATCCAACCATTTTTGTCTTCTTGCCATTACTAAAAAATCAATCAATCTTGTTCCATGAATGTGTTGTGTTCGGAAAGAACCTTCAAAAGCCGGCCCGGCTGCAGTAGAGGCAGAATAAAATTTTCCTTTCTTTCCCAATAACATTTCTCCGTTAGTTCCTAAGTCCAGAAAAAGGGAAATTTCATCTGCTAAATCAAACTCTTCTGATATAGCACCCACCAGAACATCTCCACCAATATATGCAGAAGAACATGGGGAAAGCAGAATTTTTGTTTCAGAGAATCGTTTCTTCAATTCTTCATTTAAGAAAAACTCCCTGCCCACTATATTTACTTCTTCCACATTGCCTGTGGTAAAAGGAAAACTCCCTAATGACGTTAAGGGAATTTCCTGTAAAATGTGCATCATAACTGTATTTCCGGAAATTCCGATTCGTTTTAGTTTTCTTCCATCTTCGCCTAAATGTTGCTTAAAATGTAGTAATGCCTTATTAAAAGCATCTTCAAATAGCAGTTTCAGTTCTTTCACCTTAGCTGGTTCGCTACCGTAAGTGATTCTGGAAGCAACATCCGCACCATGGATTCTCTGCGGATTCATCATACCAAACTGGTCAATGGTTTCCATAGATTCCAAATCAAACAATAAAAATGCGATGGTCGTAGTTCCTAAATCAATCGCCATACCATAAAATGTGTCTCTTATGACATTTTTTTTATCCTCTATAACTACATCTTCTCGATTCGGAACCATATTTTCTTTTTCAGTTACTTTTTCGGATGCTTTCTTCAATATTGCTTCTTTGAAACCAATGTTTGTTTTTTCTGTCCTTACAATTTCCTTTTTTCGAGAAGTTTCCTTTCCACTTTTCTCAGCTCCTGCCAATAAGACCATATTTTTTTCTTCCAGCAAGCCGGAAACCATAATCGAAATATCTTCCTGTAAAACATAAGAGCAACTCTTCTTCCATTCCTGTTCTTCTTCAAAATAGACCATACAGGCATTGCAGGCACGTTTTTTTCCGCAATTCCCCTTAAAGGAAATTCCATTTTGAATCAGTACATCAAACAGTAAACTGCCCTGTTTGGCATAAATATCTTTTTCATTGTTCTCTTTGTCCCTAATATGAATTTTAATCTGATGTTCCATAATACTGTTCCTGCAGACTCTTTTTTATTTTTTTACGGGTAACTTCCACAAGATGCAACTTGGTAATATCCACCAAGGTAGTTTTTATCCTATCCTTATTTAGAGCATCTTCAAACACATTTAATAACTTACGGGTATTTTCTTCTGATTCCATATCAATAAAATCCACAATGATGATTCCGGATAAATTCCGTAATCGTAACTGCCTGGCAATTTCCAAGGCTGCCTCTACATTCACCTGATAAAAATGTTTTTCTCTTTTTTTCTTATTCAATGCTTTTCCTGTATTTACATCGATGACTACCATAGCCTCTGTCTGCTCGATGACAAGATAAGCTCCACTTTTTAACCAAACCCTCTTTTTTAATGCATTTCCGATTTTGGTATTTAAAGAATACAAGGATACTAAAGAAAGATTCTCATCCTCATAGAATTTTAAATCTATACACCCTGAATTTTTTTCATTTCCTGAAGCACAAAGAGTTCTTTTATCATTGCAATTCGTATCTAATTCTATTCTTTCATTACAATCCGTATTCTTTCTTATAATTTCTATATTTCCCTGATTTTTCTTTATAAAGGACTGAATTTCATCATAATATTTCTTTAAATCCGTAACAATCTCAACGTCATCTGTTTTCTTTAAATCTTTAATACTTTTAATAACCTCAGAATCATCTTTTCGAAGCAGTGAATATACGGAACGGGTCTTTGCTTTCTTTAAAACTTCCTCTAATTCTTCTTTTAACTGTACCAGTTCTTTTTCAACTTCCGAAATTTCTGCATAATAACTATTGGTACGAAGAACAATGCTATAGTGACTTTCCAAATATTTTTCAGCCAATGTTCTTAATTCCTGAACTTTTTCATTTTTGGGCAGTTTGCTGGACACTCCAATTCCACTTTTTTGGTAGGTGAAAGCCGCATATTTTCCTGCAATGCTTATTTTGGAGGTACACATGGGATTCTTAGTCTTTACATCCATTTGTGATACCTGGACTAAAATTTCGTCCCCTTGTGCTATTTTACTATTTTTCTTTGGATTCGTGTAGAATGGTTCCGGATTATCCTTTAAACTTAAAAAGCAAAGAACATCCTTTTTTACCTCTACAAAGGCTGCATTTAAGTTCTGCACAATATTTTTCACTTTCCCAATATAGATATTTCCCAAAATAGCATTCTCATCTTCCTGTAAAAAAGAAAGTTCTGTTAGCTGATTTTCTTCTAGTATTCCAAGAAACGGTTTTTCTTCATATTTACTAAGAATTACTGTCTGTTTCATTCTCTTTCGTCAACTCCAAATCAATCAAAACTGGTTCCTCAATTACTCTGCCTGCCTCTATCAATGGCACCAAAGCTCCGTCCTCTTTTCTCATGTAGGTTTCCATTCTATGATAAGTAAAAGCAAGTTCCTTATATTCCTTATTGAGGAAATTACAAAATGCCTCCATTACCAGATTTGGCTTTAGGTTGTCTACACTTCCGTTAGAAACTTTTAAAAATATTTTGTTTCCTCTTTGTTCCATTTCATAAATAAAAGGACGGATATCTACTACCTGTTCACTTTTCTTACTTTTCTTTAAAATACGAATTTCTTCCTGCTCTAAAAATTCTTTGATATGTCCTAAAAACTCCTCTGGTAAATTGTATCCTTCTCTAAAATCTACCATATAATCTGCCGCTGCAACACTACTCATGGCATTATCCGCATCTTCTGAAAGCAGACGGAAATCCAATACCTGAATCTCTTCTACCATAGAGCGGTTAATGGTTTCTATCATAGTTTTTGTATCTTGAACCTTTATAAATTCTGCATCCAGGTATTCTCCTTCACTGGTTAAACCAATTCCAAGGGGTGCTGCAAAAGAAATCAATTGATGAGGGCTAAAGCCCTTAGAATAAGCAATATCTACTTTACTTCTGCGAAATGCCTTTTGAAAATATCGCATCACATCCAGATGTCCGATAAATCTAAGACTTCCTGTTTTGGTAAATTTAATTCTTATTTTCATAGCACACACCTCCTCCAAACTTCATGGCACCACAACCAGAACACCCTGCTTTACAATTCTTTGTGATTTCTCCTTTTTCTGCTTTTTTCCATTCATTCAGTAAGAATTTCTTTGTCACTCCGATATCAATAAAGTCCCATGGGAAAATCTCGTCTTCCTTACGTTCTCTTGTGGTGTAAAAAGAAATGTCAATTCCATTTTCACTGATTGCCTCATCCCATGCTTCTGGTTTAAAAAATTCACTCCAGGAATCAAAGATACAGCCTTTTTGATAAGCAGCATAAATTAATTTAGAAAGTCTTCTGTCACCGCGGGCGAATACACCTTCTAAAACAGAAGTCTTTGAATCATGCCAGTTAAATTTCATGCTCTTTTTATTTAACTGTTCTTTCATTTTTGCATTGACTGTTTTTGCTTTTTCTAAAAATTCCTCTCCTGTATTCATTCTAGCCCATTGGAAAGGAGTAAATGGCTTTGGCACAAAGAAAGAGGCACTGGCTGTAATGGCAACTTTACCATTCCTTTCAGACTTTGGAATAGTATAATATTCTTCTGCAATTCTTTCACATAGCAATGCAATTCCTTCTACATCTTCCATTTCTTCAAAAGGTTGTCCTAACATGAAATAAAGCTTAACCTTATTCCATCCTCCCTGAAATGCCTTCATGGCACCTTCTAAAATAATCTCTTCTGTCAACCCTTTATTAATAATATTTCTCATTCTCTGGGTTCCACCTTCCGGTGCAAAGGTCAGACTGCTTTTTTTAATATCCTGAACTTTGCTCATAACATCCAGTGAAAACGCATCAATACGCAAAGATGGCAGAGAAATATTTATTTTCTTTTCTTTAAATTCATCAATTAAAAAATAAACCAATTCTTTTAATTCACTATAATCACTGGAACTTAAAGAACTTAGGGAAATTTCTTCATGCCCTGTATTATCAAGCATTTCCTTTGCAAGAGATTTTAAGCGTTCCACATTACGTTCCCGAACTGGACGATAAATCATACCTGCCTGGCAAAAACGACATCCACGAATACAGCCTCTCTGAATTTCAAGCACTACTCTGTCCTGAGTTGCCTTAATATATGGAACCAAAGGCTTGCTTGGATATACCGCCTCCGTCATATCCATTACCAGCTGTTTAGTAACCATTTCCGGAGCATTTTCAGATAATGCCACTCTTTCTTTTATGGTCTGGTCTTCCTGGTAGGTTACTTCATATAAAGATGGAACATAAATTCCAGGAATCAATGCTGCCTTTTCTAAAAACTCTTTTCTATTTAATTTTCCTGCTTTCTTTTCTTTATATAAGTCCAAAAGCTGTTGATAAGAAACTTCCCCTTCTCCAATGTAAAACAAATCAAAAAAATCTGCCAAAGGTTCTGGATTATAAGTACAAGGCCCCCCGCCAATCACGATAGGGTCTTCTTCTTTTCTGTCTTTACTGTAAATTGCAATTTGGGATAAATCCAAAATCTGCAATATATTGGTATAACACATTTCATATTGAAGAGTAATGCCTAAAAAGTCAAAGCATTTGATTGGGTCTTGACTTTCCAAAGCAAACAGCGGGATATTTTCTTCTTTCATAATTTTATGCAAATCCGGCCAAGGAGAATATACTCTTTCACAATAAGTATCCTCCCGCTTATTAAACATATCATATAAAATCTGAATTCCTAAATGGGACATTCCAATTTCGTAAACGTCAGGAAAACACATTACAAAACGAATATCAACCTGATTCAAATCTTTTCTTACCATATTTACTTCATTTCCAATGTATCTTGCCGGTTTTTCAATGGTCATTAAAATTTCATCGGATAAAGCTAATTTATTGCTCATGCTGGTACGAATCCTTTCCACTTTATTTAAAAAGAGGCTTCGCTTAAAAACGAAGCCAATTCACATATTGCGTAGCTAAATTTCGATTATTCACGGCTTATCTTATGAAATGCCATCATCATAAATAATCTCATTTAATTTTTAAAACTATGAACCGGTGCCGGTATTCTTCCGGTACGATTGATAAAGGCATCACAAGAGAATTGATTTACAGGCATAACCGGTGCAGTTCCAAATAAACCTCCGAACTCTGCCACATCTCCTACGGTCTTTCCGATAACCGGAATGATACGAACTGCTGTGGTCTTTTGATTAATCATACCAATCGCCATTTCATCTGCGATGATTCCTGATAATGTAGTCGCCTTTGTATCTCCAGGTACTGCAATCATATCCAGACCTACCGAACAAACACAGGTCATAGCTTCTAATTTTTCTAAAGACAAAGCCCCTGCCTGAACTGCATCAATCATTCTCTGGTCTTCACTGACAGGAATGAAAGCACCACTTAAACCACCTACATAAGAAGATGCCATAATTCCGCCCTTCTTTACCTGGTCATTTAACATTGCCAAAGCTGCTGTTGTTCCAGGTGCACCTGCGTATTCCAAACCAATTTCTTCTAGGATTTCTGCAATACTGTCACCTACTGCAGGAGTTGGTGCTAAAGATAAATCAATGATACCAAAAGGATAACCTAATCGCTTTGAAGCTTCCTGAGCTACTAATTGTCCTACTCTGGTTACTTTAAATGCTGTCTTCTTAATGGTTTCACATAATACTTCGAAATCTGCACCACGAACACTTTCCAATGCCTTCTTTACTACTCCAGGACCACTGACACCAACATTGATAACGGTATCTCCTTCTGTAACACCTAAAAAGGCACCTGCCATAAATGGATTATCATCCGGTGCATTACAAAATACAACAAATTTAATACATCCTAAAGAATCCTGTTCTTTGGTAAGTTCTGCTGTTTTAAGAATAATTTCACCAATCAGACGAACCGCATCCATATTGATTCCGGTTTTAGTAGAACCAACATTAACTGAACTACAAACTCTGTCTGTAGATGCTAAGGCTTCCGGAATAGATTCAATCAATAGCTTATCTGCCGGAGTCATGGCTTTCGATACCAATGCAGAATAACCACCGATTAAGTTTACTCCCACTTCTTTTGCTGCCTTGTCTAAAGTCTTTGCAATCTGAACAAAATCCTTTGTAGTCTTACAAACACCACCACCTACCAAAGCAATTGGTGTAACGGAAATTCTCTTATTTACGATTGGAATTCCATATTCTCTTTCAATTTCCTGTCCAACAGAAACAAGATTCTTGGCTCTGTCTGTAATCTTTGCATAAATCTTATCACAAACCTTTTCTACGGTATCAGCAGTACAGTCTAAAAGGCTGATACCCATGGTAATTGTTCGGACGTCCAGATTTTCTTCTAATATCATTTTATTGGTTTCAATAACCTCATTAATATTAATCATTTTGTAACATCCTCCTATAATCTATGCATCATATTAAAGATATCTTCTAATTGTACCTGAATTCTGACACCGATTTCTTCACCGATTTTATCTAAATCTTCAGAAATTTCATCCAGACTTTTCGCTGCCTCATTGGTATCTACAATCATCATCATATTGAAAAAACCTTGTACGATAGTCTGGGAAATATCTAATATATTGATTTTATTTTCAGCAAGATAGGTACAAACCTTTGCAATGATACCTACACTGTCCTTTCCTACTACTGTTAAAATTGTCTTTTTCATGAGTAAATCCTCCTATGTATTAAAAAATATTTTATAGTCAATGATAAAAGTATGAATATTTCTAATTCACTAAAATCAGCCTGTCTTATTTGAAACATTCATTTTCCTGTTCATATCATAACAAAATTCAAAACATGAATCCTTCTTATTTCTATCGTGTCGAATTTCATAACTATTTATTCCTTCAGTTTATATCGTAACAAATTTTGAAATATTCTCTTTCTTTGCCACCTTTAATTTAAAATCTTCTACCTGATTAGTAAACGGATTTTCCAGCAATTCGCATTTTACTGCCTGATACGCCAGCTCATCCATGTTATTTTCTTTACTTAAATGTCCAAGAAAAATATGCTGGATATGGGAGTTTAATAATTCCAAAATAAACTGTCCTGCTCTTTCATTGGATAAATGTCCGAAATTACTTAAAATTCTTTGCTTAACCTTATAGGGATATGGTCCGACTTCCAACATGCGGATATCATGATTCGCCTCAATAAACAATAAGTCTGCATCTTTTAATTTATCCACCAGATAAGAATCATAGTTTCCAAGGTCCGTAGCAATGCTGATTTTCTTATCTCCTGACTCTACCGTATAACAAACCGGTTCATTTGCATCGTGCCAGATTCTATGTGGTGTAAACACCATGTCTTTTAAGGATATCGGAACATCCGATTCTATTTCAACAAATAAATCTCGGTCAATGTTTCCTACAGACTTCGTAGCAAGAATTCCATCCACAGTTCCTTTAGTGGCATAAATAGGAATCTGATATTTTCTTGCAAGCACACCTAAACCTTTAATATGGTCGATATGCTCATGGGTAACAAAAATACCATCTATCTCTTTCGTGGTAATTCCGTTTTGGTTTAACCCTGCTTCTATTTTCTTTCCACTAAGTCCGGCATCGATAAGATAATGCCCCTGATTCGAACCAACATAAAGGCAGTTTCCACTACTACTGCTGGCAATACTACAAAAATCCATTTTTACACATCCTTAACATCAACATTCCAAATTATCTTTTAAAACCCATAGACTACTACGTTGTTTTCTCTCGCAATCCTCTAGTATCATATCATAAAATAGTGATGGGGTCAAAAGGTATTTTACCCCATGACATCAACGAATGTTACTGTCCACTCGTGCCTCGTAAACAGTAACAATTCGCAGGCTCATTTAGAGTTTTGCTTCGCAAATGGAGCCTGCGAACTCCTGAATCACGTTCTTACGCACCAAAACAGCAAGTGTTTTGGTGCTGTCTGTACAGT
>JAFQCI010000075.1 GCA_017416505.1 Lachnospiraceae bacterium | reverse complement strand
TGATGCGCAAAAAAGATGATGTAAATTTATTCGACAGCGTGTCCAAGATATTTGGATAAAGAAAACCGATGGCTTACACTTGATTACTTCAAGTTTATACCATCGGTTTGTTTAATGCAAGTTAGGGTCTGTACAGTAACTCACCAAATATATGTTATTATATTGCTTCTCTGTCAAACGTAAAAGTCTTACTATTCCGGTTTTAGGTGCGTACTCTTCAATTCGTCTGTAATGTTTTTCGGATGCTTTCCTATTTTGCACTATCCGCATATATACTTCCGGTGCTATTCGCAAATAGCCATCTTTATGTAAAAACTTTCGAAGCCTCGTATACTCTGTTTTAGTTCCCCATCTATCTGTTGGACTAAGAATAACAAGTAATCTCATTCCGTAATTCCCTCCATACTTTCAATCGGCAGAATCATTGGTAACTTCAGTTTTTCTGTCGAAGCATCTAAAATAATCCTCTTTAAACTTTCTACCATAATATCAATCGCCGACATTACATTAACCTTGACTCCATCGACGATACAGGCATTATGTAATACATGTGCTAATTCTCTTCTTTCTGATTTTGTCAACTGAATATTTGACGCTATATTGTTATGTGCTACTAAATCAACTATTGCACGATACGGTTCTATCAAATCATCGGCCAGATTAAATGCATTCAATTGATTGTCATGATGTATTCCAAAAGTTGGATGAAAACCCGTTGCCACCAGTTTTCTTGCAATTGCACTTCTTACAACAGCATAGCCGTAATTCAGTCTGCTATTTATAGGGTCCTCACTTCTTCTGTTAAATCCCTCATGATAATATGAAAAATATTCTTTAGCAGCTAATGATTCACAGTAATCCACATTTTCCTCATCTACAGTTACCACATACTCTGCAATTCTTTCCGCACCATCCAAACCCATAATAGACAAAGCTCTGGATTGATTACTTATCTTTTGTTTTATAATATCAATCCATAACTCCATATATTTTTCATGTGTAGTATTTACCTGTGCATGCATTAATTTAGACTGTCTTGCATGACCTTCAAAGGGCAGCACAATGGCTGTAGGTAAATATCTGTCATCAAGCGTCATCAGTGCTACCTTATTTTGACTTAAGATAGATAAATCCATTGTAGAAAGTCGTATATTAGCACCATGTACCATAATCTGATTCAAGTCCTCTATCGGAACAATTGCAACTCCATCGTCTGTTGTAATTTCCAATTGTCCTTCTTTTATGTGTATTTCTGCCGCATGACTAATTTCAAGTGTACGAAATCCCATAAACTTCACCTCTCCGATAACTCCAAAATATTTAAGTATACTGATTATATCACGATATATATCATTCCACTACCAATAAAAAACTTATTTCTTTCAGACAAAAACTGCAAGATACGGAAATCGCAATGCGTTTCCAATCTTGTTAGGGACAAAAGCCCCTAAAACCCCGATATTTATACCGATATTTCACTGAAATCCACCCTTGCAGATGAATTTTTGTAAAACAAAAGGCAGGACTACCGGCGAAAATGTAATACACTTTCTGCCAATATCCTGCCTTTTGTTATACAAACTGTTATACGGATAAAAGGGCAATAAAAAAACTGTCAAACACTTCCGGCTCATTTGAACCATTTTGTTTCACAGTTTTTACTTATTTTCTCTATTCTGTTTTACGGTTTGTTTGACATATAAAACCTTTTTCTAAAAAGCACACCCTAATGCGGGATGCCATATCTTTCAAAAATCCGCCTTAAATCCTCCATTGATATTTTCCCAGCTATATAGTGAGCTTTCACAGTAGCTTCAAAAGCCTCCAAATATATATCAAACATAAGCCAGTCATCCGCATCATAGTATTCCTGCAATATCTGAAACTCTGATTTCAGCTTCTCAGGCAAATCTTCCCTTAATACGATGTTCTCGTTGATATACATTAGCGACACCTTCCTCCCCGGTCATGATTCTTTGACCTTTCTACCATAATTTCCTGATAAACAGGCATAAATACCTTATCAAGCCTCGTCTGAAGCATTACCTTGTAAAACTTTTTCTGTACCTCTGAAATAACCGGAATATCATCAATCATTTCCTGAATTTCTCCAAGCTTCACATGCATTGCAGGCACCAGTTTTGCTAATGCCTCATCACATGCCGCATACTCCCTTTTTTCTATAAGCTGATATGGATTGACCTTTTTTCCATTCAACTCAAAGATACACCTTCTGCCCGAAAACGCCTCCGCCTGAACTGTTCTTGGATCGGATATAACCTGTTCCATCTTGGCATCATCCCATTTGCAGTTAAAGCAGTTTCCATTATCATACACAGGTGCCAGTCGTTTCGTTCCGTCTGCCTTTATGATAATTCCCCAGTTACTATTATTTCTGTCGGGATTGCCAATCCACGCATCTATTACAAACATCTTCCAGAAATACAATTCAACATCTTTTATATCCGCTAAAATAGGGTGTTCCTTTATTGTCATTAGAATCTCATATAAATCAACACCTACACCATTTGTCTCATTACCATTTGAGTCTAAAAAATGAGGTTCAAAGGTTACTTTGATTTTATCAAATTCATACAGTCGGTCACCTTCATCCAAAAAGTCCTTACATGCAACCACCGTCTTTCCGTTTCTTGTTCCGAGTATTGTTTCGTGCACATCCATACCAATTATTTCATAGACCTTAGAGCCGATGTACTCACATACCGGACTGTTGGAATAACTCAGATTGATATTCTTCATCTGCTGTTCCTTTAAATTACCCGGAAATTTCAGTATATAATTTTCATCCTTATAACATATGCCCATCTTTCTTCCGGCAGTTCCTCCATACATTCTCTGGTTCTGCCCATAATTATCAAAATCTATCAGATTTAACATCTGTATCACCATTCCTTTCCCAAAAAATCTTCTTCATAATATGCCATTGCCCATTCACTGTATTTTTCAAATCGGGGGCTCAGATGCTTCGGTATATCAAGCCCGTCAAAGCTCTGCCCATGTTCCTCGTAATAATTCGCAAGACTTTCCGTAATAATCTGCTCATCCCCGTCTCTTTCCAACAAATCAACAATGGTCTGATTTATGGTGGTACACAATAATCCCTGTCTGTTTTGACATTCCTTTTCAGCAAAGGAATCTATTAGGGTTTGTTCCGTATCAGTTGCAGGCTATTTTTCCATAACATATATCTGTGCTTTTTCACGATAACCGCCATTAGTAAGTCCCAAATAATCTGCCGCAGTATCAAACGCCAGAATACATGGTATTCCGTTCAAAAGCTTACGCAGATAATCGTTATATGTTGCAACTGCCATTCTCTTCGTCTCCTTTGCATTCTAATTAATCATAGTGTACCACACTTTTTTCAATACTTCATTAATAATTTATTCTTTTTAGTCCTCATCATCCCCAAACATGGCAGACAGTGAAGCAAGTGCCCCATCATCCAGCGGCTTATCGGACAACTCCAAGTTATTTTCCGGTAAATTTTCCACCATTTCCTTCACTGGTTCTGTCGGCTCTGCTGGTGTCACAGGTGGTACGGGCATCACATTCATTCCCTGCATCTGCATCATGGCAGGGACAGCCACATAACCGCTTGCCTGCTGTCCCATTGCACTGATAATGGTTGCAAGAATCCTTGTAACTGCATCCTGCATAATCTGCTCATTGTCTGCCTTACTCTGCTTGGCAAATTCCCTGACAAACTCCTGCATAAGCTCTATTGTGGTCATCTCTTCCCGAAATCGGATTTCTCCACGGACAAAACATAGAATCGCCCACTTCACAGCCTCCGTCAGAGAATCATAATACTCACCCTCATAGACCACCTTGTCCAGCCAGTCCATGATTTCCTTATCTTCCCGGTTCTTATCATTCAACCGGAATGCAATTGACCTTGTTGCCATAGGCTACACCTCCAGATTCTGTGCTAAATACTGATAGCCTAGCGCATTGGCACGGACATCTGTTACATATCGCACATTTTCTCCGGTACAACTTCCAAAACGTCTCATAACTCCGGCTCCGCCACCAACATACACCACATTGGTAAAATCAAAGTCAATTTTCAGTTCACGAAGCTTGGCTTCCACTTCAAGGGCATATCGTTTCAGCCCTGCATTGATGGTATCCATAATGGATTCCTTATTTTTAGCAATGGCTTTGGTATCTCCCGTTTCAATTACTTCATTGATGATATACTCCGGCACTTCCTTACCATATTTTGCTATGCACTCCTTCTGAATACAGTCAATGGCAGTAATCAGCCCCTGCTGATAAGTGTGGCACTCGTCAAGAACGGGAACCTTATTCACCACCGACATAATATCCAGTGTCCACGAACCACAATCCACCGCTGTCAGTCGCTCCATCCCTTCCATTCGGTTGGCAATTGCTGCATGGCACTGTGCAAATACCCTTACCTTGCCAAAATGCACCACATATCTGACCCCTTCATAGTAAAAGGACACTTTGTCATTGGCACGAAGATAATTCTTAAATTCCTTCTTTTCCTTGCCATAAAGGGTAAGCGGAACACCCACCGCAAGATTTACCTTAACTACTTTCGCCTCCGTACGTTCTCTTAATTCCTTGGCAATGGCAGCCAGTGTCAGAAGATAATAATTTTCATTTTCCGTCTTGGTCTCCTGCTTACCCATTCTGCCCTGACCGATAACATATTTTCTGCCTCGAAACTCAAGCAGGTTATCCTTTGTGGCAGGCATGGTCTGTAATTCCGTAATACCATTCTCAAAAATGATACTTGGAGTCTTAATGGAACTCCACCCGTGGTCAATGGCAATCAGAAATTCAGGAATTAATTCCGTAAAGTTTCTTCCTTCCAAAGTGTTCAAGTTACTTTCTTTTCTCATAATCTCTGTCATAAATACCTCTTTCTCCGGCAATCCGGGTGCCGGTCCCTTGCATAATCTTTTTCCCACTGTAAAAGGTGGCAGCCAAGCCACCACCTTCCATAAAACAATTCACTAATGATACTGATACACAATATCCATAAGTACGGTTTCTTCCGCCACTGTCTTTGCCTGCTCACGCAGTTTCCACATTTCTATGGTGGAACCGGGATTCACAGGCGGATGCTTTCTCATATGCTGACTAATCATTACATCCAACATTTCATAAGCTTCCTCATTGACCTTATGCGCCGTCCGATTGACACATCCAAGTCTTGTGAGTGTACGAAATCTTCCCTTGTGATTTTCCTTTATATAGGTTAACCACAGCAGTCCATACTTTCCCACTGCCGATAATTCCATGTCAGCAGGGATAGTCAGTAATGGATACAAAATACCTTCCTTTTCCACATAAGGAATATCTACCTTTCCCAAAGTTCATCGCCTCCTCTCTCAAAATATCCGCCTTAACGATAGCAACGGAACTCATAGAACTCTACGCTGTTGCCTTGATAAACTCCGGCACACTCAATATAAAAGTAAGGTTCCACTTCCAGTACCATCATTCCGGCTATGTAATCTGCAATCTCTTCCTCACTGCAAAGCCTCTCCCCACTGATAGTAGAAGCAAGATTTAAATTCGTTTCCACAAATACGGAATAGTAACCGCAACCATCATAGGGATAATATTCATTGTATTCTTCCTGCGTAATCTTCCCTTCTGCAAGCAACCTATCCAGATTTTCGGGAAGTGTTATCATTCCTGCAGCTTTGCACTTCTCTACCACCAGCCTAGCCACACGTTCTGCATCATATCCCACATACTCTGCCTGCGGTATGTTGAAGGTAATCTCAAACACCGGACTTCCATCAGCAGGGTTACCTCTGTCATCTGTGTCAGGTGGCGTTTCATCTTCCGTTGCAGGAACTTCCGTGGATGTAGCCGGTGGTGTCTGCTCCGGTGTGGTTGGTTGTTGTTCCTTAGGTGATGTGGCAGGCTCAGTAGCAACCATTTCGGACTCGCTTGGTACCTCTGTTGTTAGTGGCTCCGTATCAGCTTCCGTTGTAGTCGTATCGACTGTAGGTTCTTCCGTATTTGAAGCTTCCACATTAGAACTATCTCCACTCTGCTCCTCAGTCACAGTTGTTTCGACCTGCTCTGCCTCCGCCATAATCAAATCTGAAACTACATCACCTAAAACAGCCACGCTATCCATATTATCCTTTGGCATACCACCGGAACATCCCGAAACCATCAATACACTCCACAATACAAACATAAACCATATTTTCTTTAACATAGAAATCTCCTCCTTCTACTGCGGTACTGCTGCTTTTGCAAAAATCAGAAAGACCCTTGCCACCAGTACAAATAACAACAAAAACAACTTTGCTCCGTAAAGAACTGCCTTTAAAACAAAAAGCAGACTCTTCAAAAGAAACTTCACTACTGCAATCAAAATGCTACCTAATCCCATACCGGACCTCCTTTCCGAGCATTTCCCTTACAAGTGACCAAACTCAAGGAAATGCCATCACTACTTGTTCCAATGCAGCCACGCATCGGAAGGGTAAAAAAATACACCAACCCAAACTTACTTCTTATCGAAGTCTAAGCTTAAGATGGTGTAGTCCATACCCACTCTTGGTTTCATATTCAGTTTTGCTGGTGCCTTTCTCCACCAATTTTACCGTAACTGATTAAAAAAATATAGTTGGACTAACCTCTGAAACACCCTATTTATAGGGCTTTCTTAAGCTTGTCACTATTATATCTCAATCCCCCTGTTTCCCATTTAGTGATTGCCTGTCTAGATACACACAACTTCTCTGCTAATTCGATTTGAGTAAGTCCTACGTTTTTTCTTGCTTCTTTTAATTTGTCTGCTAATGTCATATTTTCCTCCATCTTACCATTTCCATATGGTCATAATTTACTCGGCATCTTGCCTGTGAATTTAACATATTCCAAACGATTAAATTTCGCAAGAAATGTAATGTAGCAAGTATGCTACGGAACGTGGCATGCTTGAATTTTCAGGCTTTTCAGCCTATCTTATCTCAAGATTCTTAAAAGGGTGGACTGCAATTACATAGCAATCCACCCATAAAATTACCGCACTTCTAGACTATCTTCCGCATCCACCCACGTCTGCATCTCGTTGTTTAAAGCCAACCGAACACACTCCATAGGGTTGTCGATGACTTTTTAGAAAAGCTTTGTAGTCCATTCCCTGCAATCCCAGACCTTATTGGCAAGCCCTTCATAGAATTCAGGTTCATGACAAACCATCAAAATACTTCCCTTATATTCTTTTAAGGCACGTTTTAATTCTTCTTTTGCCTCTACATCCAAGTGGTTGGTTGGTTCGTCCAATAGCAAAATATTCGTTTCTCTGTTAATCAATTTACAAAGACGTACTTTCGCCTGTTCACCACCACTTAGAACCTTAACCTTACTTTCAATGTGTTTCGTAGTCAAACCACATTTTGCTAAAGCAGAGCGGACTTCATACTGAGTAAAACCAGGAAACTCCTGCCATATTTCTTCGATACAGGTCGTTTCAATACCAGGCTTCATTTCCTGTTCAAAATATCCGATGCTTAAATAATCTCCCTGGGTTACTTTTCCGGAAACCGGAGGAATTAATCCTAAAATACTCTTTAATAACGTAGTTTTACCAATTCCATTGGAACCAATCAAAGCGATTTTATCGCCTCTTTCCATCTCAATATTTAAAGGAGAAGACAATGGTTCCTCATATCCTATCACCAAATCTTCCGTCTGGAAAATGTAACGGGAAGGCGTTCTGGCTTCTTTAAAATGCATTTCCGGCTTTGGCTTTTGTGCTGCCAATTCAATGACTTCCATCTTATCCAGCTTCTTTTGTCTGGACATCGCCATATTTCTGGTCGCAACCCTCGCCTTATTTCTTGCCACAAAATCCTGTAAATCTGCAATTTCTTTCTGTTGCTTTTCATATGCCGCCAACTGTTGAGCCTGTTTCATTTCATAAACTTCCATGAACTTATCATAATCTCCCACATAGCGGTTTAATTCCTGACGGTCCATATGATAAATCAGATTTACCACGCTGTTTAAGAAAGGAACGTCGTGGGAAATTAAAATAAAGGCATTTTCATATTCATTTAAATATCGTTTCAGCCATTCAATATGTTCCACATCCAGGTAGTTGGTAGGCTCGTCCAATAATAAAATATCCGGTTTTTCCAATAAAAGTTTTCCTAATAAAACCTTGGTTCTTTGACCTCCGGAAAGCTCTGTTACTTCCTTATCCAGTCCAATCTCACTTAAACCTAACGCCCGGCCTACTTCCTCTACTTTAGCATCAATCATGTAAAAATCATGCATGGTAAGTAAATCCTGAATGGTTCCTAACTCTTCCATATAGGCTTCCATTTCCTCAGGACTGGCTTCTCCCAGTTTATCACAGATTTCATTCATGTTTTTTTCCATATCAAACAGGAATTCAAATGCAGAGGTCAAAACATCCCGAATGGTCATGCCCTTTTCCAACACCGTATGCTGGTCTAAATATCCCACACGACAATTCTTCGCCCATTCGATTTTACCTTCGTCCGGCTGCAATTTACCTGTAATAATATTAAAAAAAGTAGATTTTCCTTCACCATTGGCACCAACCAGACCGATATGTTCTCCCTTTAACAAACGAAAAGAAACCTTATCAAAAATGGCTCTGTCACCAAATCCATGTGTTAAATTCTGTACAGTTAAAATACTCATAATTCTTGTCCTATATTTCTACATCCTGTGAATAATCCACAGTATCAAATTTAAATCCAAACATATTGTAAAAATCTTCCCAATATCCTTCAATATCTGCATATTCCAAGATATTTTCCGAATCTACCTTATCCCATGCTGCAATTACAGCTTCCTGTACCGCATCCTGCATTTCCCAGTCATCTAATCGAATCATGTTTTCTGCATCCACCTTGAATGAACTACCGTCTTTCTTCTCATGGAACAGACGATTTATCTGTTGGATACAATTTTCATGATTTCCCATTTCCTTCATGGTTTTATATAAAATTGCCATATAAAGTGGAACTACCGGTATCGCTGCCGATGCCTGAGTTACCAATGCCTTATTTACGGAAATATATGCCTTAAGTCCTGCATCCTTGAATTCCTCATTGATTGCTGCTGCAGTTTCTTTTAAGTGTTTCTTTGCAAGACCGATGGTTCCCTGAAAATAAACAGGATAAGTAAGTTTAGGTCCAATGTAAGAATATGCTAAAGTGATGGCATTGTCTTCTAATACATCCGCATCTTTTAACGCACGCATCCAATCCATCCAGTCTTCTCCACCCATTACCTTTATGGTAGATTCAATTTCTTCTTCATTGGCAGGTGAAATAGAAGCAGTTTCAATGGTATTATTCTTTAAATTCAAAGACTTATTTACAAACTCTTCTCCTACTGTTTTAAGGGTAGACTGATATACAGTTCCATCATCCATGGTTCTTCTTGGTGCTGCCAGACTGTAAATTACAGTATCCACCTTTCCAAAATCCTTCTTTATCAGTTCAATAACCTGTTCCTTCATTTCCTTGGAAAAAGCATCGCCGTTAAATGTCTTCGCATATAATCCTTCTTCTTTTGCAAATTCTTCAAAAGCGCAATTATTATACCAGCCTGCAGATGCTGTTCTCTTTCCCTTGCCTTCTTTTTCGAACATAACACCAATGGTAGCTGCTTTAGCGCCAAATGCAGCTACTATACGGGAAGCCAGCCCATATCCAGTGGATGAGCCAATGATTAATGCTTTCTTTATTCCGCTTACCTCACCTTGTTGTTTTGTGTAAGCAATCTGTCTGCTTACATTTTCCTTACAACCCACAGGATGAGCAGTTGTACAGATAAATTCTCTCACTTTTGGTTCCACTATCATTTTCTTTTCTCCTTTTTAAACCCGAAAATATGGTGACGGTTCCAGATAGTTTACTTAAAACCGTTACCAAATATGTAAAGCTACTGAAAAAATGGGCTTACGAATGTAAACCATTCACCGCCCGCTTCTACTAAACTCTCAATAGAACCATTCTATCAATAAATTCATCAAAATACAAGGAAAAAATTAAGCGAGATGATTCACGGCCTTCATCATAGAAATATGGTAATGCAAGTTTACTTGCTAATTGCCATATTTCTATGATGAATAGGTCAATTGACGTAGCTTGCAAACAGGTGACACGTACATGTGGCACCTAGCCACTTTAGTGACGGTTTGCAAGATATGTCGTGAATCATCCTTGAGTAGTTCATACTTGAACAGTAACCAATTTGTGACCTTTTGACCTTGGTATCATATAATAATAGCATATTGTCATTTTATTTAGGAATCCTTATGCCAACTTCAAACTCTGATACCAGCCAAAAAATTGAAACCCAGTTAAACCTTTCCCTTTCCCTTCCGGAATCTACCAGGCAAAAAAGTGAGGAACTTTCTTCTGGTTTCCTTCCGGATACCAACGCCTGGGATTTGATTATCAAATACAATGGAGATTTGAACAGCATTGCAGAAAAAATCCCTATGATTATTACCTACTTATACCAGCAATATGCCATTGTCCGGGTGCGTCAGGAGGACATTTTAACATTATCCTCCTTCCCCCAAATCATCTATATTGAAATGCCGAAAAATCTTTTTTTTGAAAGTATGAATGGAATTCGTGAATCCTGCATTCCTCCCGTAAGACAATCCCCTTTTTTCTTAACCGGAGCCAACACTTTGATTGCCATTATCGACAGTGGCATTGACTACTACCACCCGGACTTTCGAAAAGAAGACGGAAGCACCCGGATTCTTGGGATTTGGGACCAGACCATCGAGGGCAATCCCCCAAACGGATACTTCCTTGGTTCTTTTTATTCCGAAGACCAAATCAATGAAGCCTTAAAACTTCCTCGCTCTGAAGGATATTTTGTCGTTCCTTCCTTAGATATTTCCGGTCATGGAACCGCCGTTGCAGGTATTGCCTGTGGAAATGGAAGGGCAAGCGAAGAAAATAACGTAGGCACCGCACCAGAGGCCTTTATCCTTGTGGTGAAACTTGCCAATATAAACAATGGTTTTTCCAAAACCACAGAACTAATGCAGGGGATTAATTTTGCTCTTACCTTCGCATTGGAACGAGGAATGCCCTTAGCCATCAATTTAAGTTTTGGAAACAACTATGGCTCACATGATGGAACTTCTCTTCTTGAAAATTACATCGATGAGGCTGCCACCCTTTCTAAAAATTCCATTGTTATTGGAACGGGAAATGAAGGGAATACCGCAAGACATACTTCCGGGTTCGTAGCCAATGGAACTACTTCCTCCATCGACTTTATCATCGGAGAAAATGAGCCTTCTTTGACACTTCAAGTCTGGAAATCCTATGCCGATGATTTTGACTATATCATTACTTCTCCCGGAAACATCAGCATAGGACCTATCAGTAAGGTTCAAGGCACACAACAATTTACCATTAACAACACCACTGTTTTTGCCTATTATGCTCCTCCCTCCCCCTATCAGCTTGCCCAGGAAATTTATTTTTCTTTTCTTCCTACCGGAAATGCCCTTCAGGAAGGAATCTGGAACATTCAACTGGTGGGAAAGAAAGTGGTAAATGGAGGCTACCATCTCTGGCTTCCTGTCACTTCTTCCACCAATCCCACCACAGGATTTTTGCTACCAATCGAATCCACCACCTTAACCATACCCTCTACTGCCTCCAGAGCCATTTCCGTAGGGGCCTACGATTCTAATTTAAACCGCCTTGCCCCCTTCTCCGGACGTGGTTATACCCGTACCAATGCCATAAAGCCGGATTTAGTTGCCCCAGGAGTAAACATAAATTCCACCTCTGTAGGAGGGGGATATAGTTCTTTCACCGGTACTTCCTTTGCCACCCCATTTGTAACCGGAAGTGCCGCCTTATTAATGCAATGGGGCATCATTGATGGAAATGACCCCTATCTTTATGGTGAAAAAATCAAGGCATATCTGATAAAAGGTGCCAAACCCATAGCAGGCATTCAGGAATACCCAGATGCAAGAGCCGGGTGGGGAGCGCTGTGCGTAGAAGATAGCCTTCCAATTTAATTCCCTCTAAACACTTGCGGAACCTAACTATCTATGCTAAACTATAATCGTAAAAAAATTACTTTACTTTTCTTTACAAGTGTAGAATATTGTCGAGGTGTTGAAATATGCTTAAAAATATTGTTGTCAGAAATTTTAAATGTTTCAAAAATGAAACCATTTTTGATTTTAAAAAAACCAATTATAAATTATTAGAGCAAAATACCCACGGAAAACTACTAAAAGGAGCTCTTTTTGTAGGGGAAAATGCCTCTGGAAAAACAACTGCAATCCAACCAATAAAATTATTATTGGATATGCTTTTTAAAGATGAAGATATTAATTTAGCCCTATATCAATGCATGTTTTCCAGTGACAAAACCACCACTTTAAATTATGAATTTGATATAGAAGAACACGTAATAGAATATGCTTTTTCTTTTTCAGGAAATCATCTCATAGAAGAAACATTAAAAGTTGATAAAAAACAAATCATCGAAAGAATTAAAGACAATGCAAAATTATATTTATCAAATAATGTTTCCTTTCATGAAGTCGACAGCAGATTGCTTTTTTTAAAACGTGTTTATTTCAACACTAAATTCGAAGGAAATGATATCTTATTAAAATGGTTTTATTTTCTAAAGCAATCCGTATATATCAACGCCTACTCACGCAAAGTCATTACTTACAACGGCGAATCTTTTGCTGCCCATAAATATTTTGAAAAATATGGTACAGAAAAAATAAATCAATTTTTTAGAAAAAATAACTTTAAATATACCATTCAATATGCACAAAAAATGGAGCACAAAGGAATTAAATACCACACATTAGAAGAAGATAAAATGATATTTTTTGAACGTAAAGATATTGATGTTTCAATTCCTATTTTTTTAGAATCTGTAGGAAATCAAACTTTAATTAACGTTCTTCCGGCAATCCTACACGTAGTTCAAACCGGTGGGTTATTGATTATTGACGAATTCAGTAGTGGATTTCACAATAAACTTGAGGAACTTCTAGTTCGATATATTATGAACAACAGCAAAAATACCCAACTATTTTTTGTTTCGCATTCTACAAATCTGCTCACTAATTCTTTGTTACGTCCAGATCAAATTTATGCTGTAGAAATGAAAGACAAGGAAGGAAGTATATTAAATCGTTTTTCAGATGAACAGCCAAGAATGGCTCAAAATCTTGAAAAAATGTACTTAAGTGGTGTATTTGGGGGAATACCAGAGTATGGAATTAGTAAAGAATAAAAGAATCGGAAAAATACTATTTATAGTAGAAGGCAGCAAACATGAATTTAGCTTAATCAAAAAAATTTTTGAAGACATTCTAGGTTATAAGCGAATTGAAAAAAGACGGACAAAAACCACCTATTACCAAAGTCAAACCGATAGCCATAGTGTCGTAGCGGTTATTAATACTAAAACTTCAAATATCGGCTCCATTAACGAAAATGAATATTTAGATGTAATCTTTCAAGAATTATTGGAACGGTACGATTTCGATGTTAATAATGCTGCAATATATTATCTTTTTGATAGAGATCCAATATCCAATACAGATTCAAAATTAATACTCAACTTAATAAGAACTTTAAAAAACTCTCGTGAAAATGAAAATAATCTACTAGGAGGAATGCTTATTTTAAGTTATCCTTCCATCGAAGCATACGAGGTGTCCAACTTCTATGATGCTACCTATCTACAATCCGCTGAAATTGGTGACAATGTAAAAAAATTTATAGCCAGCAATGCAAAAAACATATCCCTGAATAAGATCAGTGCTGAAAGCATAGTCCATGCCTGCAATGAATTACTGAACTATGCAACAGAACATAAAATTACATTAGATTTTGATAATTTTGCTAACGCAAATGAAAGAATTTTTTTAGAAGAAGAACAATATTATCAAAAAAATCATTCCTATTTTCTGTTATCTATGATGTCATGTGTATTATTAGACTTGGGCATCTTAAAAGAACCATTACTATTCACACCCGAAGAGTAACACATTGGTAATTGAAACCGAAAAACATTGCTAAATCTAAAAAGTAATGCTAAAATGTGATGAGCATACGTATTTTATTATCAGAATGACACAAATACATTTTAATTTTACACCAAGAACCAGAAAGGCTGAAAAAAATGAACATTGAAATTAAAAGAAAACTATATACGGAAGCAGAATTAAAAGATTTACTTCCAATGACTGCCGAAATGAAGGCTGTCAAAGAAAAAAGAGATGCTGAAATTGCTGATATTCTATCTGGAAAGTCTGATAAAATCATCTTAGTCATCGGGCCTTGTTCCGCAGACAGAGAAGATGCTGTTTTAGACTACATCGGAAGATTAAGAACGGTTCAGGATAAAGTAGAAGATAAAATCTTCATCATTCCAAGAATCTACACCAATAAACCAAGAACCACCGGTGACGGTTATAAGGGCATGGCACTTCAACCAGACCCGGAACAAGATGCTGATATGCAAAAAGGTCTATACTCCATTCGTGATATGCACATCCGTGCAATTAATGAAACCGGCTTCACCTGTGCCGATGAAATGCTTTATCCGGAAAACCACAGCTACTTAGATGACGTTTTATCTTATGTTGCCGTAGGTGCAAGGTCTGTAGAAAACCAACAGCACAGATTAACCGCCAGTGGAATTAAAATTCCGGTTGGTATGAAAAATCCGACCAGTGGAGATATGGAAGTAATGTTAAATTCCATTACTGCTGCCCAGCACCCACATACCTTTTCTTACAGAGGTTACGAAGTAAGCAGTACCGGAAATCCATATGCTCACGCCATTTTACGAGGATACGTAAAAGAAGATGGTAAATCTTATTCTAATTACCACTACGAAGACTTAGAAAGACTTTATACCTTATATAGTAAACGTGGATTAGAAAACATGGGAGTTATCGTGGATACCAACCATGCAAATTCCGGAAAAAATTATCTTGCCCAAATCAGAATCTGTAAAGAAGTTCTTCACAGCTGCCGCCTGTCCAATGATTTAAAGAATTTCGTAAAAGGATTTATGATTGAAAGTTATATCGAAGATGGAAGCCAGAAAATCGGAGAAGGCTGCTACGGCAAATCCATCACTGACCCTTGCTTGGGATGGGAGAAAACAGAACGCTTAATTCTTGATATGGCTGAATTATTATCATAAGATGACTAACTGTTACTGTTCACCCAGGAAGAGTAATGACTACTTAACTTTGATGATTCAAAATATCATCATACCTTGCTATCTTGGAGACTTTGCACTAAATTTGGTGCAAAGTCTCTTTATTAAAACGGAGGACAACATGATAAAAGAAAATCTTATTAAAGTAAAGGAAAAAATCAACGCCGCCTGTAAGCGTTCCCAAAGAAATCCGGAAGATGTGACTTTAATTGCTGTCAGCAAAACAAAACCAAACGAAATGATCGAAGAAGCCATCTCTGCAGGGCAAACCGTTTTTGGTGAAAACTATGTGCAGGAGCTTGCGCAAAAAATTGAAGATTTTCCGGAATCCATTCAGTGGCACATGATTGGACATCTGCAACGGAACAAAGTAAAATATATCATCGGAAAAGTGGACTGCATCCATTCGGTAGACTCTATCCGTCTTGCAAAACAAATCCAGGACGAAGCAGAGAAAAGAAACCTCTGTCAGGATATCCTTTTAGAAATCAATGTCGGTATGGAAGAATCCAAATGGGGCTTTACCTTAGAAAACATTCAGGATGCTCTAAAGGAAATCTCCCTTTTCCCAAATATCCGGGTAAAAGGCTTTATGACTTCCGCCCCTTATGTGACTGACCCAGAAGAAAACCGTCTCTTATTCCGTTCTTTAAAGCAATGTTTTGAAGAAACCAAACAATGCGGTTACCCAAATGTTTCCATGGAACATCTCTCTATGGGAATGACCAATGATTTCGAAGTGGCTGTAGAAGAAGGGGCTACCATGGTAAGAGTGGGAACTGCCATTTTCGGCGAACGAAATTATAACTAAGACAAAATGATTCAGCAACAAAGCCCCAACCAAGTTACAACTTAAGTTGGGGCTTTTCTTTTATTACCAAAACCATTTTTTCTCAACACTTATCGAAAGGATACTTCATCCCATACCTTTGTATTCACATCTCGTTTTGCATTCCACTTTTTTTCTGCATCTACGGTTAAATCATGGTAAAAAGCATCAAAAGCATCTTTTTCCAATTCCTCTATCATTTCCGCTTTTCTTTGTGCCGTCTTTTCCTCATCTGTCAAAGTTATCATATAAATAATATGGTACCCATACTTTGTTTCAATGACCGAAGAATATTGCCCCTCACTTAATTCATACATCTTGGTTTCATATTCTTCTCCATATTTCGAAGCCGCTTCTCCCTGCTCAAAATATATTTCTCCGGATTCATTGTATCCATAAGTCTTGGCATATTCTTCTATCGTCGGAGGAACCATTCCTTCCTCCAGACCTACTCCATTTAAAACATCCAATGCCGCTACCGCTTCTGCCAATGCCTCCTGCCTTTGTTCTTCTCCTAAAGGAATGACAACGTTTGCTGCATACTCATAAGCAGGAAACAGCAAATCATAAACCTTGGTTACTCTGGCCTCTTCATCCGAAACTTCCCTTACCTTATCTGCCACCAGCTTTTCATAAGCCTTGTCTGCCAGACGGTTTTCTTCGTAAACCCGTACTACCACTTCCAAAGAAATTCCCATATCTTCAATCTGCTGGTCAGTAAGCCCCTCATAAAATGCCTTCGCCTGCTGTCCCATTTCTTCCTGTTCCTCTTCCGTCAGGGCAATTTCCTCTTCCTTAGCCGTGGTAATCATTACCTTCACCATCTTCATCTGTTCAACGGTTTCTTCTTTGATTAATTCCTCAAATTTCATCTTGGATCCATCTGTGGCCTCGTAGGTAATATTCCAGATATCCTCCCCATAAGCTGCCTCATAAGATTCCTCAATCACCTTGGCATAAATCATGGCCTCATCCAGATAAACATCACAGCCATAATAAGAGAACAGCTTCACACGTTCCTCGGAAGAAGACTCCTCCTTACCGCCTTTCCAAATACAGGCCGTAAAAATACCCACTATCATGGTAATCAAAAGGAAAAAAGCAAGCACTTTTTTTATCATGCCATGTTTCTTTTCTAACCCCTTTTCTCTTCGTTTCATAAACATATCTCCTCTTTCATGTGTTCTAGAATGTTGTCTATGGTATCAAGCAATTCCTTCTTGGCAACCCTACCCGCAAAATAAGAAAAGGTAGGTTCCTTGCCCTGTTTCAATCTCATGGTTCTAGGATAGCTTTCAATAAATGCCGGAATTTTACCAGCATCCACCTTCGCATCCCACTTCATTTTAAATTCCAAATCCTGATTTTTCAATGCAATTTCCAAAATTCCTATTTTATGAGCCTTGGCTTTTAGCAATGCCACCTTTAATAAATCCACTACCGGAGCCGGAGGGTCTGAAAAACGGTCTGTCAGCTCATCTAACATATCTTCCTGTTCCTCAGAATTGGAAATATCCGCAATTCTCTTATATAACTCCAGCTTTGCAGCTTCATTTTTTACATAGGTAGCAGGGATAAAGGCATCAATCGGTAAATCAATGACAGTTTCAAAGGTTTCCTCTACCTCTTCTCCCTTTAAATGCAATACTGCTTCATTCAACATCTTGCAATAAAGGTCATAACCTACTGCTGCCAGATGTCCGGACTGGTCTTCCCCTAATAAATTCCCGGCACCGCGGATTTCCAAATCCCTCATGGCAATTTTAACACCAGAACCCAAGTCTGTAAATTCCCTGATTGCCTGTAGACGTTTTTCCGCTGTTTCCTTTAACATGGTATCTCTCTTATACATTAAGAAAGCATATGCCTGACGGTTGGAACGGCCAACCCGCCCTCTTAACTGGTATAACTGGGATAAGCCTAGTTTATTGGCATCATGGATAATCATGGTATTTACATTGGGTATATCCAGACCTGTTTCAATAATCGTAGTTGCCACCAAAACATCTAATTCTTTATGGGTAAAGGCAAACATAATCTTTTCCAGTTCCCTCTCACTCATTTGTCCATGGGCGAAAGCAACCCTGGCATCTGGAACCAGTTTTGAAAGTTCCAATGCCACCTCATCAATATTATTTACCCTGTTATATACATAATACACCTGTCCGCCTCTCGCTAATTCCCTGTGAATGGCTTCTTTAATCAACTGTGCATTGTACTCCAAAACATAGGTCTGTATTCCCTGACGGTCCACAGGAGCTTCTTCCAAAAGACTCATATCCCGAATACCAATCAAGGACATATGAAGGGTTCTTGGAATCGGTGTAGCTGACAAGGTCAGTACATCTACATCCTTCTTTAACATCTTAATCTTTTCCTTATGAGTCACGCCAAAACGCTGTTCTTCGTCAATGATTAAAAGTCCCAGATTCTTAAATTGAACATCCTTGGATAATAACCGGTGAGTTCCAATGACGATATCCACCTGTCCTGTTTTTATGGCTTCAATGGTCTTTTTTTGCTGCGCCGGAGTACGGAATCTGGATAAAACCCCGACTCGAATCGGAAATTCCTTCATTCGTTCAAAAAAGGTTTCATAATGTTGTTGGGCAAGAATGGTGGTAGGCACCAGATATGCCACCTGTTTTCCACTGTCTACTGCCTTAAAGGCTGCCCGGATTGCCACTTCCGTCTTTCCAAACCCTACATCCCCACAAACCAGACGGTCCATGATTTTCGTACTCATCATGTCTTTCTTGGTTTCTTCAATGGCTCTTAGCTGGTCCTGGGTTTCCTCATATGGAAACATTTCCTCAAACTCTCTTTGCCAGACAGTATCCTCAACGAACTGATATCCAATCCGTTCCTGCCGGATAGCATATAATTCCACCAATTCCTTGGCAATATTTTGTACCTGGGTACGCACCTTATCCTTGGTCTTTTTCCACTCACTGCCACCTAATTTATTTAATTTCGGTTTTCTGGCTTCTTTACCGGCATATTTTTGAATTAAATCCATGGAAGAGGCTTGAATAAATAACTTACTTCCACCTTCATATTCAATGCTGATGTAATCTTTTTGGATTCCATCCACCTGAATTTTCTCAATTCCCTTATAAATTCCAAGTCCATGATTTTCATGTACTACATAATCTCCCACATTTAAATCATGGAAACTGCTGATTTTTTCACCACTTTGTGCCGCCCGCTTTTTCACCTTTCGTCCCGGCTTATGACTGAAAATATCACTTTCTGATATTACCACAAACTTAAGGGAGGGATATTCAAATCCCTTCTTTAATCTTCCAGCCGCTACCACCAGTTCTCCCGGCAAAATACTTTTATCTGCATCTTCTGTAAAAGCACACTCTACTTCGTCATTTCTTAAGTCATCCACTAGACGCAATGCTCTGGTTTTGGATGCACAAAACAATAAAATCTTATATTTCTCATTTTTATATATCTTAATATCTTTTAATAACTCAGAAAAGCTATTAAGATATGGGGCTACAGATTTTACCCTCAGCTCACAAAATTCCTTTGGCTCAAACAAATCCAAATTATGTGCCAGCATACTAAGAAGTACCGTTTTTTGATTGGATACTTTTGCAAGAATTTCCTTATAATCATGTAAAACCTCTGCCTGTTTTGGAAGAATGTATCCTCCCTCTAATCTTTGAGACATACTTTCCCGAAATTCCAACTGACAGGCATATGCACTTTCCTGTATCCGGTTTGGCTCATCCAAGAAAAATACCGTTTCTCCCTTCGGAAAATACTCTAAAAGAGAAACCGTTTTCTCATAGAAATAAGGCAGAAAACTGTCAAGTCCCATGGCAGCATTAAATTCTGTCAGGTCCTCTTTTACTTTTTCCACCATCTTTTTCAAACGATGACTTTCTTCCGTTTTAAATTCCCCTCGGAGTTTTTCATAAACTGCCCTAAATTCCTCTTCTATCCGTTCTATCCCTTTTTCGATTCTTTTCTTGTCCAGTACCATCTCACAAGCCGGATAAAACGCTAATTCCTCCACACTTTCAATAGAACGCTGACTTTGTACATCAAAGCTTCGAATGGAATCCACCTCATCATCCCATAATTCAATACGATATGGGCAATCCTCGGTTAAGGGGAAAATATCAATAATGCCGCCACGGATGGCAAACTGTCCGGTTCCTTCTACGAAAGAAGCCCTCTCATAACCTAGATGAATCAGCTTTTCCTTCAATTCTTCCAACACGATTTGTTGTCCCACCTGAAACCGGAGCACCTGACTTTCAATTTCAGATAATGGTACCACCTTATCCAACAGTCCGTCCAGTGTTACCACCACGGTCAATGGTTGTTTTTCCAACAATCCTTTTATGACATTCTGACGCTGTTTTACGATTTCATTTCCATGTACATCCGCACTATAAAACAATACGTCTTTGGAAGGATAAAAATGTACATTTTTATCAAAAAAATGATACTCTTCCTGTAATTGTTTTCCACGGGATTCGTCGTAAGTAATGATCACGCGATATAAATACTCTTCCCCAATATATTTCATAACGTGGCATTTTTGATTATCTGTACATCCCGTGAGAAGAACAGGAACCTTATCCTTTTTTAGTCCTTCCTTTACTTTCATTAATTCCGGTTCCTGACTCAACGGTTCATAAAGTGCCCTCATCTTACCACCCCTTTCTTTGTTCAGTTGTTTACGAAACCATAAGTTTTCATGTGAGAGTGATACAAAAAATATATCACTCCATATAGGTTTTCGATTATTTCACAACATATTCACTTAATTATAATCATTCATAGCCCTGTTTACATCGTTAGAAAGAATGCATTCGATGGCATCGCAAGCTTTTTTTGCAGCTTCTCTTACCATAGGTTGCTCTTCTTTTGTAAATCTTCCCAGTACATGGTCTGCCAAATCCTGCCCTGGTCGTTTTTCTCCAACGCCTACTTTAACCCGGATAAAAATATCTTCTCCTAAATGACTGATAATACTCTTAATTCCATTATGTCCTCCGGCACTTCCCTTGGGACGGATTCTTAATTTTCCTACATCCAGACTGATGTCATCATATACCACAATCAAATCTTCCTGGCTGTCAATCTTATAATAATCTATGATTTCCCGGACACTTTCTCCGCTAAGATTCATATAAGTCTGTGGCATGGCAAGAATAACCTTCTCACCAGAAATTCTTCCTGTTCCAAGGAGTGCCTTATGTTTCTTTTCTGTTATCTTTATATTATACTGCTCTGCCAGCTCTTCTATTACTGCAAATCCCATATTATGTCTTGTTCCTGCATACTGGGCAGTGGGATTTCCCAAACCTACTATTATTTTCATATTCTATTTATCCTTTCATGCCATTTGATTCGCCTCTCATTAAGTACCGACGGCCGAACAAGCGCCTGCTTATGTATTTGTTTCTTTTAAATCACATAATATAAGTTTTGATAGTTTTGCAATTACCTACATAGAATCCCTTCCTCACCCTCTGGCTTTCATGATTTCTTCTACTTCTTTTAATTGTTCCGGAGTGTTTACTCCTAGTATTTCCTGATGATTTTTCGTTATCATGGCATCCACGGTTCCAAGCCCTAAATTTTTTACTATGGTCAAGGTATCCGGAAGATAGTATTCCTTCTGGGCATTATTATTTTTAATCAAATCCAAGGTTTCATACAGTAATTTGCTTTCAAACAGGTACATACCGGAATTAATTTCCTGAATCTGTTTTTCTTCCGGTGTAGCATCTTTATCCTCTACACTTTTTACAAAAACACCATTTTCCCTGACGATTCTTCCGTATCCTGCCGGATTGTCTACCAAAGTAGATAATACAGTAATTCCATTCTTCTTTTCCTTATGAAATTCCAGTAATTCCTTTAAAGTATCCCCAGTAATCAGTGGAGTATCCCCGAATAAAATCATGGTTTCCCCTGTTACTCCAATAAATTCCTTGGCGCAACGAACTGCATGACCGGTTCCTAACTGTTCTTCCTGAAGTGCAAAATCCACCTTTATCTCCAACTCATCTGCTGCCTTTTTCACTGCTTCCTTTACCATATCGGCGCCATACCCTACTACAGCACAAATCTCCCCGGCACCGGCTTCCTTCGCCGCTTTCATGGCATAATAAACCAATGGCTTTCCTAAGGCAGTGTGTACTACCTTGGGCAAATCTGATTTCATTCTTGTTCCTTTTCCTGCTGCTAAAATCACTGCTTTTAACATCTCTTTTACCAAACCTTTCTACGAATATTCATTTTCTAATCTAATAAGAAATATTTTATGTCACATTTACGTGTCACCTGTTTACAAGCTACGTCAATTTGCCTTTTCATCATAGGAATATGGTTATTAGCAAGTAAACTTGCATCGTCACATTTATATGATGAAACCCGTGAATCATCCCGGCTGATTTTCCTGTTTTAGAACACACTTTTAAGGTGCCACTTATGAGTGCCACCTACTTACCAGTGTACTTTTTTACAATCTTTCCACATATTCTATCATGAGTAGGTGGAATATTCAAGAAATATACCAAGATTATTGAATTTTCAAGGTGCATAGCTAATATTTATGTGCGAAGTTTGAGTTATTTATATTTAAACTACTACATATTTTCACATAAGTAATTCGTTTTAAAATAAATATGATTGCAGTACTGATGCAAAATATCGTTATATATAACAATAACACCGATAAATCAATATTCTCCTTCAATTGCTTTGTTTCTATGAACGTTTTTATGGTAAAAAAACATGAGCAAAGGTACATTTCTTCGTTCCTGTTACACAACCAATCGAAACCGAAGAATGACTTTTCGGATAATTATTCTCTATAAAACTACAATAATCCCGTTCTAATTTAGAAAAAATGGATTCCATTCGCTGTCTCGTAAGTCCTCCGTCCCAAAATTCACACGCGAACAGTAACTATTGGACAAGATTGATTACAAATCGTTCTATGTTGTTATTGAATAAATATAGGTAAATAATGTATAATATTTATGAACAATCACTCTTTTTGAGCGATGTTGGGTTGACGATTAAGTTTATACACTAAACCAAAGAAATGTTGTTCTTTTTATTTGCAACACTATTAAAAAACGAGGTGTCTGTATGGAACATTCAAAAGAAATGAATTATATGAAAGGGTTCCTTCCCTATGCACTTGCCGCCTTTTTGGTAGGAATCGTAGGAGGACTCTCGACTGTGCTTGGCCCTGCCTTTATGTTGGATATGAATTTGCCTTACAATAATACTACATGGTCCGCCCTGGCTCAAGCGATATCCACTGCCACTTGTGCTCCTATTCTTGGAAAACTGGGAGATATATTTGGAAGAAGAAAAACACTTTTATGGGGAAGCCTTGTTTTTACTCTTGGTTCTATCCTATCTGCCCTTTCTACTTCCCTATTATTTCTTATAATAGCAAGATTGGTAGTCGGAATCGGTAGTGCAGCCATTGCTCCTACAATTATGTCTTATATCATTACGGAATTCCCACAAAAGCATATTGCCAAAGGTTTCTCCCTTTATATGTTGCTTTCTAGTGCAGCTGTTATTTTTGGACCAACCCTTGGTGGATTGATTCTAAAAGCCTCTGGATGGCGAACACTTATGTGGATTTCATCTATCATATGTATTGTATTTTTATCACTATGCTTTTTTACGCTTCCAAAGCAAGACTTTGTCAGAAAACCTTTAAATAATTTTGATCTTTCTGGAGCTTTATTTGTAATTGCTTTTTTTAGCCTATTACTTTGTGTTCCATCCTTTGGACAAAATTTTGGTTTCAAATCCACCCCGTTTCTACTAGTACTTACTTTAGCGCTTATTACTTTAGTAGTACTTATAATAGCTGAGAAAAAAGCAAAAAATCCTATATTAATCGGGGCTTTTATAACACGAAAAGTCTTCATCCTACCTGTTATCATTCTTTTTTTAACCCAAGGATTAATGCAGGCAAATATGACCAATACCATTGTATTTGTAAATTACACTCAGCCAACAAATACCGCCATTTCAGGCTATGCCATCTCCATCATGTATATTGGAATGTCGATTGGCTCTATTCTCTTAGGACCTTTGGCTGACCGCTTCGAACCGAAACGTATTTTGACGTTCTCCCTTCTGCTGACAGGCATTGGTTGTGGAATGATGCTTTTCTTTTCTCAAACCACAACGTTCTTTCTTCTGGCAGCTTCCCTTGGTATTTTGGGGCTAGGGCTTGGAGCAAATGCTACTATTTTTATGAAAATTGCCCTTTCCAATCTGCCTGCAGAAACAGCCGGTGCAGGTACTGGTATTTATGGACTTTTCAGAGACCTTGCAGCACCCTTTGGCGTTGCAGTATTCGTTCCTATGTTTACCAATGAAATCACTCGCCTATCTTCAGACATCACGCTGAAATTATCAGCAGCAGATGCGGCCGTCAAGTCCATCCACACGCTTGCAATGATAGAACTGTTCTGCGTTGTTATTGGCATTTTTATTGTTCAGTTACTGCCTAAAATTTATCAAGAACACCAAGAATAAGAAGAGTTTCTTTTAAAAGGAGTTGCAAATATCATTTTTATTGGAAAGGTTATTATAAAAACAATAACTTCCCATATACCTTCAATAAATATTTGTTATTTCAGAATAAAATAGTTTCCCTTAAGAAATCAACCTTTCCCTTAAAATGATGTTGGTTTTAAGGGAAAGGTTGTATTATTAAGGTTATGCATTTGCTTCGGCAGGTCCTTTTCTTATGCTCATTGCTTTAGATGATGACCGCTTAGAAAATAGCATTTTCCTGGTTGAACAGAACTTTATCAAAAGCATTGGTACATTGAAAGGGATTGCGAATTCCGACAAAAAAGCCATCTTAATTTATCTTTTATTTAACCGCTGTTATATAATGAAGATTGCACCATATTGTGGGGCAATCCTCTTTCTTAAAACCTTTCTTAAATACCGTATAAGACTCTATATTTTATCATTTTAGCAGTTTAAAATTCTCCGTTGAGTTTTTACGCATAAATAATTCTTGCTTCTTTTGTTTTAAACTTACTTGATGATTGTTGTTGTAGAATCCAACAAACTCAAAAAGGATACCCATACTTGTCAATACACCCGCCACAAAATCATCTATCGGATTGTGAAAAATCAACGATAACACTTCAAACTGATGATTGAAAATACCGAGGAAAAAACAAATTCCACCTATAATAAAACACTTATTTAATTTCTTTCTTTTAACTTCCTTTTCGCTATTGCTGTATTCTGCAACTTTTAATACAGTTTCTTTTAATTCTTCATTCATTTTCTCGCTTTTCCTTTCTCCATCTAACAACTCTCGCAAATCAATTTCATAATAATCTGCCATCTCAATAAGTGTATCTAAGTCAGGCATATTATTACCCTCTTGTGTCAAGTAGTTGACAACATTTTCTTAAACTTTTTCTTCCTCTCCATTATATCAGCTTTTGACAGATAATCTACCAAAAGCTGATACAATCTTCCTTAATGCTTAATTGCTTCTGTTTGAGAACTTCCATCTTAATTCTATGGTCTTGTCTGCATAAACCACAATTCTTTCAAGCAATGTATCCAACAACTCATCCGTAATCTCTGCCACTTCCAAATTACCTTCCAAGAACTTTAAGCCAATGTTATCGGATGGCTTCTGGTTCTCCAATACAAATACCGATTCCTTCTGTGCTTCAATCTTTTCCTTAATGCCGGAAATCATTACTTCATAGGATTCCTTCTGTATCAGATAGGTTTCCTTGGCCGTAAGTCCCTTGGCATAAGATTCATAAGCGGTGCGAAGCTCCAGCTCCAGTCTTCTAAGAGTGTCTTCCGCTATATTAAGGCGTTGCTTTGCTCCACGAATACGCTCATTTTGCTGTTCCTTTTCCTTATCTAACAGAGTCTTAAGCTTTGCAAGCCCGGATATGTGTCTGGACAGCTCCCCTTTTATGATACTGTCCAAATCCGACACAAGTACTCTGTGGACACAGTTGTTTTTCTTTCTGTAATTAACCTCGCAGTTAAAAAATCTTTTACCCAGACGATCCATATGATAAATCATATTCCTGCCGCAGCAGTCACAGACAACTCTTCCGGTATAGACAGATGCTCTTTTTCCTTTTGGGGTAAAAGCCTCCGGCACTTTTCCCTTCATCGCCTGCACCTGCTCATACATCTCTCTTGACACAAGTGCTTCGTGATGGTCAGGTATTCTCTTCCATTCCTCCGGTGGTAACATCTGTTTTCTTCTGGAACCCACCTCTTTTACACGGGATTTTCCATAAACAAAAGTACCGGTGTACATCTCATTATTCAGTATGGAATTCACCTTATAATCCGTCCACAGGGGCGAATCTCCCTTAGTGTACATATTTGCATAAGTACCCTTCCGTCTGTGGTATGCCGCAGGAGTATCAATTCCCTCATTATTTAACATTCTGACAATGCCTGCACTACTCTCCCCGCCTGTGCGAAGGGTAAATATTCTCTTTACAATGGTGGCAGCCTCCTCATCCACTAACAGTTCACAGGCATTATCCTTGGATTTCAGATATCCGAAGGGGGCACAGATTCCGATAAACATTCCCTTATCTTTTCTTGCCATAACTGCCGTTGACACCTTCTGGGATAAATCCTTGCTGTAAAAGTCATACAGAAGGGATTTAAACTGCACATCCATGTCAGCAATACCTCCCACAAAGTCTTTGCTATCGTAATTGTCGTTAATGGCAATAAAGCGGATTCCCATAAAAGGGAATATCTGCTCCACATACTTCCCCGTTTCCAGATAGTTTCGTGCAAACCGGGACATATCCTTTACAATGATACAGTCCACTCTCTGCTCCTTTACCATCGTAAGAAGCTCCTGCATTCCCGGACGGTTCATGTTGGTGCCGGAATATCCGTCATCACACTTCTCCACCACATTCATGATGCGTATGGAGTGGTATTTACGGAAGTTGCACTTCCGGCACACGCTCCGCCGGAATATGCTGACAGGAATGTATTGTGGAATGCGGTGGAAAAGGTAGAAAAGAAATCCAATGCACAGCTTGCAAGGGAGATTGAAGTGGCACTTCCAAAAGAGCTCTCAATGGAATGTCAGATTGAAATTGTAAGAAGGTATGTACAGGATAACTTTGTTTCAGTAGGCATGTGTGCCGACTGGGCATTGCACGACAAAGGCGATGGCAATCCCCATGCACACATTATGCTGACCATGCGTGGCATAAAACCCGATAGCACATGGTCACAGAAGGAAAAGAAGGCTTATGCCCTTGATGAGGATGGAAAACGCATTCCGCTAATTGACCCCGCCACCGGAGAGCAGAAGCTTGGTAAACGAAATGAAAAGCTGTGGAAACGGATTACCGTAGAAGCAAATGACTGGAACGACCACAGCAAAGCGGAAATTTGGAGAAAATCTTGGGCAGATATCTGTAACGAATATCTGGCTTTGGAACAACAGATTGACCACAGAAGTTATAAGCGTCAGGAACTGGATTTAGAGCCTACCATCCATGAAGGGTATCGTGCCCGGAAGATGGAGAAGGCTGGCTTTGTTTCCAACCGCTGTGAATACAACCGCATTGTAAGAAAGTTAAATGAGCTGAAATGTAAGTGGCTTCTTACGGTAAAGGAATTACAGAAAACCATTATGGAGAGAGGAAGGATTTTATATGAACGAATTACAGGATACTTTAGAGGAAATCATGGAGATATTCAAATGTCAGGAAGATATGCTGAACATTCTGGAGGAACAGCAGTGTCAAATGGAGAAGCTGAAAGCAGTGAATTTCGAGCAGCAGGAATTGCTGGAGAACTTGAACGCAGAGAACAGGAGACTTTCGGCAGAAAACAGAAGTTTGACCGTACAGAATCAGAAATTAGCAGCACAGAACAGACAATTGCAGGAATTATGCAAAGAATAAAAGAGAAAGCGAGGGAACGTGATGAACGAATCAGAAAACTTATGGAACGTAGACAGTCTTTTGAAGCTGTCGGAGGATTTACAGGCGGAGAACGAGCAGTACCGCTTAGTGCTGACACAAAAGGAGAATCAGATACAGACGCATTTATCCGATGTGCAAAAGCTGAAATCGCAGATACACTCCATGCAATCGACGATAGCAGAGCAAGGGCAAGAGATTCAGAAGCTGAACGCTCATATCGCCAGATTAGCAGAGAGCGATTTAGTGTTAGTGGAGAACGAGAAGCTGGCAGAAGCGAATCGGAGGTTGCAGTCAGAGAACGAGCAGGCACAAAACACCTTCATAGAAGCAGTGACAAAGACAGAGGACGCTAAGAAAATCCTCGCACAGGCAAAGGCATTAAATGCCTCTTTTGATAAGCGTGTCAGGGAAAAGATAAGCCGTGTAAAGCGGAATATGGAAGCTGATATGAAGGGCAGGTTGCAGAACGCCCTTCAAAAGCAGACCATAGCATTAAGCATCTGGACATGGGCATTTTGTTTTATCTGTATGATACAGACAGGGTATATCCTTTTTATGAATAGCGATGTTGTCAAAACGATTCCTCAGTGGTTTATAAACCGCTGGGAGAATGGGTGCGATATAGCTGAAAGAATTGCCGGATTGTATCAATGGTGCTATGGGTATCTTACGGATTATATGCATCCTTATGTTGTGCTTGGTGTTATGGTTCTTGCTTCTGTGGGGATTATTGCAGTCGAATTTATACTGCTTAGAAATGTATTTGACTGGCTCAGCGAGAAGTGGCATGACCATTGGCAATATTATGAAGTATACGGCGAGATACGTTTAAGAAAAGCGGTGTCGGTTGCATTATGTATTGTCAGCGTAACTTTTGCGTTGATTGCAGGGAAATATATTCCGCTAGATATCAATGTGGTAAGTTGGTGGATTGGCTTTTCGGTTGGATTGAATTTTTTATATCATGGTTGTTATAAAATGAGTCATTAAGTCACAAAAAAGTACTCCCACGGGCAGATAGAAATCTGCTCGTGGGAGGGTAATGTACAAATGCTCAAACTGAAATTTCATGAATTATCGCTTGCCTTAAACTTGCTGACACAAATCATTTAGTTTCCAATCCACTCAAATAGAATTGATATAACAAATACACCAGAGAAAATATACCAATTAACAAATACGCCACATTTTCTTT
>JAFQCI010000074.1 GCA_017416505.1 Lachnospiraceae bacterium | reverse complement strand
GTTTTGATGCCTACAATTTTGCAGGCGGATACAGACTTTATGGCACGATGTACTATGATGAGGTTGTATCAAAAAATGCATATGACTGCGGAATGGAGAAATAAATGTTAAATAAATTACTAAAAAGCGTATTAGACCAGGATACAGCCCCTGTTGTTGTTTGCGATATAGATGATATTATTGTATATATGAATCCGTGTGCCATAAAGCGTTATCACAAGGATTTGACGGGCAAAAGCATTAAAGACTGCCATCCGCCAAAGGCTAATGAGCAGATTGATAAAGTGGTTGCGTGGTTTCGCGAAAGCAAGGATAATAACATCATATACACCTATCGCAATGACGAGGAAAACAAGGATGTGTATATGGTTGCTCTTCGTGATGATGACGGCAGTCTAATCGGCTATTACGAAAAGCACGAGTATAGGAATAGAGAGACAGTAGGACTTTATCAGCCCAAAAAAAGATGTAAAAACTTGAATTTGGAAGGATAATGTGATGAAGAAAGCATTTAGAATGAATGATAAAATTTATTTTTGCGATGTTTCTGAGCATGACATGGATATGCTCATCATGGAAGAATTTATCTGCAATGAAGAGTTTAGGAAAATCTTTCTTGAAAAATTAAATATAAAAAGTTGTAAAGTTGATAAAGCATATCATTCCCTTGCGGATACCAATGGTGAATCCGACCTTACATTTATTGTTAAAGCCGATGGAATTAAATATGGAATTCTCATTGAAGACAAAATTGATGCTCCAACAATGGACAAGCAAAGTGAGCGTTATTACATACGAGGAGATGAAGGCGTTAAGCGAGGCGAATATGAAAAATTCTATATTCTTTTAGTATGTCCTAAAGAATATTGGGAAGAGCATCAAGAAGATAAGAATGCTAAATATGAGTACATAGTTTTATATGAAGAGTTAAGAGATTATCTGCTAAGCAAAGATGATTTAAGAAGCCACTATAAGCTTCAAATCATTGAGCAGGCACTTAATGCCAAGAAAAAAGGATATCAGCTTGTTGTAAACGATGATGTTACAGCGTTTTGGAAAGCATTACAACAGTTTTGCGAAGAAAACTTCCCATCACTGTATATGAGTTATGATGGCAAACCCAAAGGTAGTGCATCCACATGGATTTATTTCAAAACTGCACTTAAAGGGGTAAGAGTTGTATATAAAACTGAACCTGGGCTAGTTGATTTAGAGTTTGATGGATATGGTAACAAAATTTCCGAGCTGGACGAAATTGTTTCACCATACAAAGACAAGAGTATGGATGTTTATCAAATTGGAAAAGCGGCGGTTGTGAGAACTCATAAAGCAAAATGGGCTGTTTCTGTAAAAGCAGATTTTTCAAGTGTTACAGATGAAATTACAGATGTCCTGCAACATGTAATGAAATTAACGGAATTGGTAAAAAAGATAAAGATAAATTAAAGCGAGGTGCTCCATGAATAAAACACATTTGTATAATATATTAAATCAATACATAGAAAGATACGATGAATTTGACGATGATAGCCCTACCGGTAACGATGAGGGCTATAAATGGCGTGTTGTAAGAGAGTTTAAAAAGCATTGGGATATTGATGCAGAAGATTTTGCGTCTATGTTTAAAAAGGCTTTTGAAGAAGTCCAAAAATCAAATCTTATTGATAACAAGACAGTTCAGCCTATTGGTGGAATAACTTTGCTCCTGAAATATGATGATGAGGTTGAGTTTGTTCGCGAATGCTTCAAAGAATTATTTTCTGACGACAACGGAGATATTGACTTAAGACAGGAACGAATTGAAACATTTATAGATAAAATAAATTTGCACATTGACAAATATGTTAAAGGCTCTTGGAAATACCCGCAGCAAAGAAACAATGTGATTTATTATTTGAATTTATGGAAGCCTGAAGAAAATTACATTTTTAAATCTACAGAGGCAACCGAATGGGCCAACTGCATTGAATTCGGGGATGATTTTGGTAGTGGAGAATCATTTAGCTTGAAAAAGTATTACAAAATGTGTGATGAATTGCTGGCAGAATTGAAAAACAACGATGAAATAATGCACCTATATGGTATTCGAAAAAAAGAAAAAGCAAAGAACTTTGATGATGACGGACACATTTTGGTGTACGATATTATCTATTGTGCGAAAGCTTATAATCTCTATAAGAATGTGCCTACGCTTAGAAAGCTTTCAACAAAACAGCGAATATATCTTGCAGAAACAGCAGAAAAGAGAGAACATCTTTTAGAAAGTTTGTCAGAATTATCTGGCGAATTTGAAAGATTATCCATAGCAATGGAATTGCCTAATATCTCAGGCGAAACTGTATATCATAAAAAATGGGGTTCAGGCACTGTTGTTACATGCCAAGAAGGTTTTGTAGAAGTAGAATTCGCAGAGGGTTCAAAAAAACTACAATACCCTCATAGTATAAATAAGTTCTTAGAATTGAATACGAACGAGTATAATGGAATTTTTGAAGAATATCTTCAAAATGAACAAGAAAAAAATTCAGTAGAAGCAGCACTGAAAAAGGTTACAAGAGAATTAGAAGAATTGGAAAAGTTAGATTGAAAAACAATCCCGAAAAAATAAATTATTAAAGGAGAAAAAACACTATGAAAATTGCAGTAACTTATGAAAACGGAGAAATCTTTGGACATTTTGGACACACAAAACAGTTTAAGGTATATGAGACCGAAAACGGCAAAATACTTTCATCAAAAGTGATAGATACAAACGGAAGCGGACACGGAGCACTTGCCGGTATGCTCTCTAGCCTCGATATTGATGTACTTATCTGCGGTGGTATTGGCGGAGGTGCACAGATGGCACTTAGCAACGCGGGAATTAAGTTATTCGGCGGTGTTCAGGGTGATGCAGACAAAGCAGTTGAAGCTTATCTTAATGATACTCTTGCGTACGACCCCGAAGCAAAATGCGACCATCACGACCACGAGCACGGCGAAGATCACACCTGCGGTGAACACGGTTGCGGTGGAAACTGTCACGGACATAATTAAAGGTTTTATAAAAGAGGTACAAAATGAGAACAAGACAAGAAGTGATCGATTTTTGCCTATCGCTTAATGACACATACGAAGATTATCCCTTCCATGATTTTAACTGGACTATTATGAGGCATAAGGGCAATCAAAAGATGTTTGCAGCTATATATGAGCATTTGGGAAACATCTGGGTTAATGTGAAATGCGACCCTAATCTTACATATATGTGGCGGTCTACTTATGATGCAGTTGTTCCGGCGTACCATATGAATAAATGGCATTGGAATTCCATAATCCTTGACGGGAGCATCCCGACAGATGATATAAAGAATATGATTGACGACAGTTTTG
>JAFQCI010000073.1 GCA_017416505.1 Lachnospiraceae bacterium | reverse complement strand
TTCACTGTATTTATTGGATGAGCCAGAAGTATCACTTTCGCCGGCAAATCAGGTTGTCTTAGCAGAGGAGATTAATAAAATGGCAAGATTATTACAATGCCAATTTATTATAGCGACTCATTCACCGTTTATGCTCGGAACCTTAAATGCAAAAATATATAATTTAGATACGAAAGAGTATGATGTTGCAAAATGGAACGAATTAGAAAATGTACGATATTTTTATGAATTTTTTAAAAGACATGAAAAGGAATTCGAATAGTTAGGATAACACCATGGAATGTGTACTCTGCACAGGCAGCTATCAATCAAAAGTAGGCGAATGCTATTTATTTAGTGTAAAGCTGGATTTTGAAAAAGCAAAAGAATATAGAAAAAGTTATGGAGCATACCTACGGCACAATCAATGGAATGACATTGAAGTTGAGGTTTGTATGCTGATATAAGATTTTCGTCCCACTATTTACAGAAATGTAGGTAGTGGGATTTTTTGTTTAAATTGATGATTTAAAGAATACAGATAAGGTGTTTCTGAAAATGTTTAGAACATTCCTGTCTTGAATAAAAAGCAAAAAATAATAACGCAAACGAATAAAAACGGATGGATAGTAATAAAATAATTATAAAATACGCAAAAAGTTGTTGCGTTTTAATGAAAGAGGTGATATAGTTTGAGTATGATAAAGAAGAAGGAGTGTGTCACTATGAAGATACAGGCCGTGTTGATAGATGGTTTTAAGAATCTATCTGATGTAAAAATAACTTTTGATAATATTACAGCTTTGGTAGCACTTAATAATTTTGGTAAGTCCAACGTACTTTCTGGCATTGATTTTGGATTGGCTTTTATAAAGGCATCTATCGATGATAAGATGGAAATGATGGCTAATTCTAATCTTATTCCGATTAACCAGAGTATGCAGGGCAGAAATTACAGGTTTGAGGTGGAAGTATTAACCGAGGATGCTGGACAGGAGTATCGTGTACAGTATGGATATGAGTTTTCTTGGAAATGTGATGAGGACGAGGTTCCTGAGATTGTTCAGGAGTATTTGAGAATCAAACTGGATGAGAAAGGACAGAAGTATACACAGCTTATCAACAGAACAAAAGAGGTTGCATTGTATAAGAGTTCCGAGACTGGTAGATGTTCATCAAAGATTAAGGTGGAGCCTTCGGAGCTTGTTGTAAATAAGCTTAGAGCATATGATGAACTTTATTATGCGGAATTCATTAAAAAGTTGAATAACATGAGAATGTATATGGAAAACAACTTGGATGCAAAGAGCTTTTACCAGCCTGACCCAATCATTCGTAAAGGTTTTGAAAACGAGATGATTAATGCTGATAACCTTCCACGCATTATTTTCAATTTGAAGAAGCAGAATCCAGATAAGTTTGAGTTGCTGAAAGATGTGTATTTTCAGTTGTTCCCAGATATTGAGGATGTTATTGTAAAGAGCTTTAAAATTAATGCGTCGGAGAGTGACCAGTTCCCTGAAGATGCACCATTCATATTTACAAATTCCATCTACGTTTTATTTGTTAAGGATAAAAACTTGGCGAATCCGGTTAACTTTTCGATGATGTCAGATGGTGCTAAGAGAGTGTTTATGATATTGACCAAGATAATTGTATCAAGTGTTAATAATATTTCTCTGATTGCGATTGAAGAGCCTGAGAACTCTGTTCATCCTGGACTGTTCCAAGCATATATACAAATTATAAGTCAGTTGTTGGATGATTGTAAGGTAATTATCACGAGTCATTCACCATATATTATCAGCTATTTGAATCCTTCATGGATTCATGTTGGTATGAATAGAAAACCTGGTGTAGCAGAATTTTTTGCGTTTAAGAAATTAGGGCAGAAACAGTTAGAGAATGATGCAGCTGGATTTAATATGAGTATGGGAGATTATCTGTTCTCGATGCTTGCTGATTCAGAGAGTAATATAAGTGATTATTTGGAGTGTGATGCCGATGAGTAAATGCCTTGTACTTTTTGTAGAGGGTGATACAGAGGTTGAATTTTATAAGCAAGTAGTTGCAAACGCCAGGAAACTACACCCTGCGGGCAGATTCGATACTAATATTGAATATAGGAACGTCAGAGGTGTAGGTGGCTTTAAAAGTATTGCTCTTAGAAAATTTATAAAAGAAATTAAGCCGAAATATGAGGTTGATTGTGAATTTACAATCGTACTTTGCAGTGACACAGATGTGTTTGATTTTGCTCCTAAGCCACCGATAAAGTGGGACGAAGTAAAGAAAGTGCTTATGGATAACGGAGCTTCAAAGATTATTCATGTACAAGCAAAGAGATCAATTGAAGATTGTTTTTTATATGATATAGAAGGAATTTTAGGGTTCTTGAGGTTGAGTAAGAACACGAAGGTATCTGGAAAGAATGGATACGATAAACTTCAGCGTTTGTACAAGCAGGCTAATAAAGTCTATTATAAAGGAATACAGAGTAATGGTATGATAGGGCGTTTAGATATCGATAAGATTGCAAATGCAGTGAAAGACCAGCTGAATCCTTTGTATAAGGCTCTTGGTGTAGACAAAAATTGAATAATGATTGACATGTAAGAGCATAGCTCTTTACATAGAAAAAGCCAGAGCTTAACTCTGACTGATTCCCTTGCCAAAGAAAGTCTTTGGACTTATTTTTCTCGCAAACTAATAATACCAAAGAAAACCTTCTTGTGCAAGGAAATTTTGCAAAGGAGGTATTGTGATATGGCAGTACATCATGGCGGTAAAGTCGGTAGTGCAGCTAAGAAATTGGCCAGCAAGTCAACCAGCAAGAGTACTAAGAGTAAAGCTGGAAAGACATTGGCTAATCACAAGGCGAAGTACCATTGATTTGAGTAGCTGAGAATCACAGACCTGAGCATGTCTTAAAAGGGCTCTATTTTTGTATAAAAATATATTGTTTCTGAAAATAGCAGAATAAATCAGGTACGATATGATATCTGTAGAAAGGATTAATTGATGAAATTAAAGGCATTAAGTCATTATGATAATGACAAAGATACTAGATATGGTGATTGTATATTACTGTATGATGACACGTCGCTGATTGTTTATGATTGCGGACATTCACGTCATGCACAAGAAGTTGAAAAATTCCTTGAGGGTAATTCTCTGATTTCACAGGTGCATATTGTGGTTTCACACAATGATAGCGACCATACTAACGGAGTTATTGAATTATTAGAGTATTTGTACAATGAGCAGTATATGGTTACTGTATATTCATCATTGTATTTGAAAAGTGCAAGAAAAGTACTGGATGTGCTTGACGATGAGAGAAGAACATTACCAGCAACTAAGAAACATATTCTTGAGAAGTTCGATAATATAAAAGGAATCGTGGAAAAGGCTCAGGAGTATGGCTTTACAGTGAAGGATTCAGCTGTAAATACAAAGGTAGTAACGGGGACGATTGCCGGACCGACCGAAGATGAATTTGTAGAAGTTGTAGCACAGGCAATAGAAGATGATAGCGTTACTAAAATTGAAGGCGAGACAGTGATGAATGCCGCCAGTGTCCAATTAAAATGTGAGCTGGATGGTGCACAGACGATATTGTTGTGTGGAGATGCATCACCTTCATATTTGCATAATTTGGATAACTATGAAATTATTCAGCTACCACACCATGGAAAGCTGGATGATGCTCAAAGAATTTTTGAAGAACTCAAAGATTCCTATAGTAAAACTTATCTGGTATCTGATAATACAGGTTCAGGAGCAACGAGCGGTGGTTCTGATAAACTAGTAGAATATATGCAGGAAGAATATTACACGCCAGCATTAAATACTAGAAATGGAGTGGTAGACATTCCTAAAAAAGGATTTGCAAATATATCAGTTAGTAAGCCACAAGGAGTGAAGCTGGGTGAGATGGATTGTAAGTACTGGTAAGGATATTTATGTAGATAATAGCCAATTGGGAGCACGCCTTAACTATATTCGGCAAGTGACAAATGCAGAGGTTACAGAGTGGAAGATACTACAGATAAAAGGTACTAGCAAGCAATTTTTATATTGCATTTCTAATGATGGAATGAATGGTACCTTTATTACGGCACATATAGGTGAAGTACGACTTATATGTTCTTTGTATGAGGTTGCATGTGGTGATTTCGTTATTGCTAATAGCTGTATATGGGAGAAGTCACTTGATAAACAGATATTACGAGATATGATGAAGGTAAATAGAAGTGTTGAATTGTGGTTTGCCAAGCAAGAAGTGGCTGTAGAAGGTGGGGGTATGATACGTCAGTGTACAACATTAAATAATTTTGGACAGTTTGGTTTCCATACAACTTTGTCAGAGAGGCAATTGTTTACCAAAAGACGTAATGGTTTTATGGCGGCTGTGAGAGAGGCGTATGTTAAAGTGTCGCCAGTTAGTTTGTTGGGAGACTGAGGAGACCAACTATGAATAGTCAATAGAAAATTTGAACTTTTTCAAAGAAATAGTTTGACTAAAAAAGTGTATAAGAAATAAAGCATCTGAAAAGGTGCTCTGAAAATTAAATATAGTTAGATAGGTAAGACTTAGGCTAAGTTAAATTCTACGTTGTCTGTCATCATTTTATGGATAACACGAACTAGCTTATGCGCGACATGACCTAATGCATTGTAATGGCGACGTCCTTGAGAGATTTTTAAGTCGTAATAATCCTTAAAGGTTTTATTTACGAGAGTTGTTTGCCATGCAGCATTTATAAGGGCATATCGAAGTAGCTTAGAACCTCGTTTGGACATTCTGGTCCTTGCAGCATTGAAGTTGCCAGACTGATATACAGACGGATCAAGTCCAGAATAAGCAAGAAGCTGACAAGGTTTTTCAAAACGAGAAATATCACCGATTTCACCAATAATCATGGCACCGTTAAGATAGCCAATACCGGGAATGGTTTTGATTACAGAATCCATCCTGTCCATGATTTCGTGAATAGAAGCTTCTACCTCAGCGAGTTGTGCAGTGTACATTTCTATTTGCTGAATAGATTGCAAAATCTGCAAAGATAAGGTATCATTTTTAATACCGACAGATTGCGATGCAAGCTCTTTTAATTGTACAGCATGAGACTGTTTGAAGTGTCCCTTAGAGGACTTGGATAGAAGGTTGGCGAGCCTTGTGAGATGCATTTTAGCAATTCTGTCGGGATTTGGCTGAGTTTTAAGAAGTTCATAACAAGCCTTTCCGTGAATGCCGGATTTGAAAAAATACTGTAATTCAGGGAATAACAAGTCCACATAAGTCACAAGTTGAATTTTAGCCTTTGTCCTTGCCTTCATAAGTTTTTGACGGAAGCGACAGAGGTTTTTTAATTGCAGAGAATCATAGTCACGTTCTGTGAAAAGGCGATAGTGATTAAGAGAAAGAGCTTTGATAATCAGGTATGTATCAACAGAATCCGTTTTTGTTTTTCGAATGTTTGACCTTCGCAGAGTCGAGGTCTGGATAGGATTGATGATGCAGATGTGAAAGCCTCTGGTAAAAAGGAAACTGGTAAGATTTTCTGCATAATGGGCAGTAGATTCCATACCAATGAGAACATCTTCTTTTGCAAAAGTAGAAAGATGTTTGAGGAGTTTTTGAAATCCGGCATGGTCATTCGAAAAGGAGAATGGCTCCACAAGGATTTCCCCATCAGAGTTCATGATGGAAGCATAATGAGTTTGTTTGGCAATGTCAATGCCGACATAGTTCATAAATAGAACCTCCTTTGATGTAATCACTGTGTTTATCCACCTAGTTTTATCATTATAAACTTGCGCGAAATGAAAGTTCAAAGACTTATCCAACTATAAATAATTCAGATAAAACTGTGGCAATACACTCCTTCAAATAGTCAAAGCTATAGGTAGTCATAAAAAGTCCACAGTGTTGTTATTGATTATATATCAAAGTTGAGAAGAAAGGAGCGTATTGATGTATTTCAGTGTAAATACATCATACAAGGTATTTATGAATAATGTTATTGAAAAGTTGGATTCGTATCAGATAATGACGAATTTGTTACCGGGAGCATTCTTTGGTATGGCGCTAAGGTTCTTTTTTGAATTATCATTGCCAACAGGAAATATTGGCGAGGAGATATTGGTATATTATTTTATGGGTTTTGTTATTAATCGAATAGGTTCTTTAATTGTAAAACCAATACTTGAGAAAATGAAATTTATTCAGGAAGCGCCGTATACTGATTATTTGAAAGCAGTAAAGGTAGATACAAAACTTGACATATTGTCAGAAACGAATAATTATTTTCGATCAACGCTCACATGTTTTGTCCTCTTACCAATAGTGGGGATAATGCGAATGCTGATTGAAAATGTAAGTTGGATAGGTAGCTGTTGGAAAAATTTAGCAATAGTATTTCTTATTGTACTATTTCTTTTTTCTTATAGAAAGCAAACAGATATTGTGAAAAGACGTACGGGAGCAATAAATAATCAACAGAAAGTAACTGGAAATGACAAACAATAGTTTTAGATTATGTCTTTAATTTAGTAGTTGGATTTCAAAGTGCAGTCAATGAAGAATATTTATATGTATCCGATGATTGTATGAGAGAATTAGTAAAAATCAGGAGGAGAAGGATGAATTGTAGAGGACCCCAAAAAAGAGAAGAAATTGTTAGAGATTATCAGCTTGAATGTGTAGCACATATAAGACTTGTTAATGGAACAACAATAAGAAGTGATGCTGAAAGAGACATTACAAGAACATATTATATGTTTCTGTGTACTAATCGAGAAAATCCTGAGATTGTAGAACAGATATGTTGTGGCGAAGGCGCAGGAAAAGAACTTTTGAGGTTAGCAGATATTACGGCACCAGCTATTTTTAATATGTTACATGAAGAACATAATGGTGGCCATGGTGGAGGCGAAGGTGGCGGTAGAGTAGAAAACCATGAGGTATGGAATGAATCTGCAAAACAATTATATGATGCTATCATGATTTTGATTACTGCATGGAATATGAAACCAGGACCGATTTATAATTATTTAAAAGAAGCAAAACTCTATAGATATTGTGTTCCCTATTCATATAGAGTAGAAAGGATTAATGAAATTTTACATAGAAATAACACATCTATGAGAGCTGTATTAAATACCTTAGCTCAAAGAAATCCTAATTTGAGAGAATATCGGTTCAATTTGTTAGAGGATATTTTACATGAAGCTGATATTGTTTCTTATTTTGAAGATGCTAATGGTCATTAGAGACAAATAAGATAAGTTCTCGGAATTAGACTAATCTAATTCCAATGCAGATTGAAAATTGAATATTGGTAGTTTTGAAAAAGAAGAAGATATTTTTGTGCATGAGAAATAGACATAGCAATTGCTATGCGTTAAAATAGGTATTGCTAATCCTTACCTATGCGGATTGGATAGCGTTTGGAAAGCTCTCTACAGAGGGCATGTTCCAGGCATCAAGGCGCTGGCACATCATGATGCCATAGAGGCGGCAATAGCACATCTTTGTAGAGCGGTGTTTGCCGTCTTCTAATTTATAATCCTGTTTCTCACGCTTGTTAGAGCGTTCCACAGAAGTTCTTCTGTCATATTCCTTATCCCATTCTTTGCTGTATCTTGGCGGTATGTTAAAAATGCGTGGATTATCTTTTAACTGTGTATGTACGGTTCGTCCATATTTAGCAGGGGAACAGGGTGTTTCACAGAAACAGCCTTTTGGGCGGTTTGATTTTGGACACCTGTACTTACATCGGTTTTTCTTGGGTTCATATCCATCATGATGCATACGTAAGCCCAGCCTGCAGCTTGGGACACCGTCAGGATCAATCGTAAAGGTATCTTTGTATTTATAGTTTCCGTTGTTTGTTTTTTTCAAATCAATGAAAGGCTTTATTCCTTCTGTTTTGCAGTATTCGTAGACAGCTATGGCATCCATGGCAGAATCCAGGAGCAGCTTTTCAATATGAAATTCGGGAAGATAAGATTTCAGGCTGAAAAAAGTGTGTAAAAAAGACAGCATATCATGTCTAGAAGCACGTTCAAGTAAAGGAAAAACGGGAAGGTCGTTAAAGGAGTCAGCGGCTACGAACATAAAAAGGTGGTAACCGTTGAAAAAACATTCCCTTGAGGAATCCCAGCCCGTGTTGGTGTCAGGCTGGAAAAAGAGACGTTTACAGCTGCAGTCAGTAATACCGTTCTCCTTACATTTGCAGATACGTTTTTTCCGAAGCTGTGAAGCTGTTTTGACAGGAGTACCGTCACCAGCAAGGGAAAGATGTTCCGTGTCAATAAGTCCATGTTCAATAGATTTGTTAAGGAATTGCATATGGTAAAGCTGAAAAATGAAAGTAAATGCATGGGCAGGTTTTACCGGATGACGCTTAAAAAAAGGAAGCAGTCTGGCTGAAATAGTATCCGTGTCAGCAGGAGTTTTATCGCCTTTCTTTTTTCCTTTTTTTGTTTTAGGCTTCAGATACCTTTCTTTTGGAGAAAGATTATTGTAATCAGAATCCCAAAGCCGTGAAAAGAAATCATAAAAGGTACCAACACCCGGAACATTCCCAAAGGAGAAACCGCTGAGAATGGCATACAAAGGGTTTTCTTTCAAAAGAGCAGCCCATCTGGTAATGGAAGTAATCTTAAATTTGATGGATAGCAGATAGGAACGGAGCATACAGGAAGGGAGTCTGGGAGCAGGCCCCCGTTTGGAGTAACGTTCCAGCATAAGGGTATCCGTCAATGACAAATCAAGATGCCAAAATTCAATAATAATTTCCCAAGTATTCTTAGAAATAGAAAAAGGGTCAGGATAATAGTGGAAAATTTCATTCAGGACGAAGTCCTGATAGGCGGCATGACCGCCAGAATTAACAGGTAACATAAAAATCGCCTCCAGTCGATGAAAATAAAATATAATCAATCGGCTTCGCCGCAAATTTTGAGTGATTTGTCAAGCTTTTTGGCGAAAAAAGTGGGTGATTTTTAAAATTAAGTGGTTGAAAGCCTTGAAAAATATGGGCTGGAAATTCCGAGAACTTATGATAATAAACGGGAGGAAAAGCGATGGCAAAATCATCACTGGAAAAAGCAATAGAAAAACAAAGAAAAGAAGCAGAGAAATCGGCAAGACAAGCACAACTTCGTGAAAGAGCAAATGCTATAGTATCAGGAGCAGAGATAGTATCAGGATTTCGTATAATGGATAGAGAAGCTGAAAATATGCTATCTGCGATATTAGAACAGTATGATGGAAATGAAAATAACCATGTCAATTTCGTGTTAGATAATTTGCCAAGATATTTACAGGATTCATTTTCATTGCAATGTGAGAAGCTTCAAATGTATGGAATGTTGTTGAGTGCTATTGTGTATATGGGTGGTGCAATGTTTACTTTGTCAGAAAGTGGAAAGAAATATCTTGAGGATAAAGAAAAAGCGTATAATAGATTGGAAGAACAAACAAAAAAGGAAGAAAAAGTAGAAATGTCAAATCACAAAAAGTATGATGTGTTTATTTCACATGCCAGTTCAGATAAAAGTGAATATGTTGATTTGCTAAATATAGCAATTCGAAGATTGGAAATAAATGTATTTTATGATACTGATGTCTTGTCATGGGGCGACAATTGGAAAAAAGTAATTTTGGATGGTACAGCTGATTCGGAATTTGCAATTATTGTAATTTCAAAGAATTTTTTTGGAAGAGAATGGACTGAGAGAGAATTAGAAGAATTTTTAAAACAGCAAAATGAAAGTGGGCAGAAAAAAGTTTTGCCACTATTGTATGAAATTACATTGGATGATTTAAAGGAACATTATCCTGATTTGGAAGAGATACAATGTATTAGTGCTGAAAGATATAATAAGGAAGAAATAGTGATATTGCTTGCAAAAGAGTTGATTAAACGCTATAAGTAAAGATGCTAAATGGTTTATTATAACTGTTTGTAAGGAGGATAAAGGTGAAAAAAATCGAATTAATAACAAAATCAAGAGAAGCAATGATGTCGGCTGTTCAAATATATAATAATCCTCAGATTACATTTAAAGCTGAAACATTTATTTCATTAGCTATTATTTCGTGGACATATTTAATGCATGCATATTACGCCAATATAGGTGTTAATTACAGATACTTTAAACAACAGGGGAAAAGAAAAATATATGATAGGACTAAGTATGGTGCATATAAGCATTGGGAATTAGAAGCTTGTTTGAATAATAAAAATAATCCTTTAGATGAGGAAACAACAAGTAATCTGAAATTTTTAATAGGAATACGACATGAAATAGAGCATCAAATGACAAATAAAATAGATGCTTCAATTAGTGCAAAATTGCAAGCGTGTTCTATAAATTACAACTATTATATAAAAAAGCTAATTGGCGAGGAATATGGTGTTGATAGAGAATTGAGTTTAGTAGTTCAATTTTCGCCAATTACACCGACACAAAAAGATGATATGATGAATAATGATAAATTAACAAATAATGTTAAAAACTTTATTTCAGAGTTTGAAGATAATTTATCGGATGAGGAAATAAGAAGTCAGAAATATGCATATCGATTGTTGTTTACACCTTTAAGTGCAAATAGAAAAGGACAAGCAGACCAAGTTATAGAATTTATTGGAGCAGGAACAGAGGGGGCAGAGGAACTTAATAAGGCTTATACACTTATAAAAGAGACTGAAAAGAAAAAATATAGAGGAAAAGAAATAGTTGAGTTGATGCAAGGTAAAGGCTATAAGTGGTTTTCGCTTAGTAAAATGACGGACTTTTGGAAATTCGAATTAGGTGATAGAAGTAAATATGGTGTGTATGTAACGCCAGACCAATGGATGTGGTACGAAAATTGGATTCCTGTAGTTGAGGAATATTGTGTACGAAATAATGATACTATAGAACCCAATGTTGTGAAGGATGGATATTATGCGAATGAAATAGTTTCGATAATGGTAAGTAAAGGCTATGAAAAATTTACAACGAATACATTTATCGACATTTGGAAAGATAAGATGAAAATAGATAAGAATGACACAGACTATGGATATTTAATGAAAAATAATAGGTTTGTGTGGAGAGAAAGCTTTCTTGAAGTGGTGGAATTGTATTGTGAGGAGCATAAGGAAGAATTGCAAGAATAATATTCATTGGTGTAAATGTATCGATAAAGATATAGGAGGAAAATTATTTTGAGAACGCTAGATATTAATGATGTATGTTATAAATTTTTTTATTCAGATGAAGAGTGTGCGCGTAGAAACGATAGTAGAGTTTATAAAAAAGGAGAGGTTTATCCTGATTCTAAAGGGCTGTTTTTTTCAGAAAAGATGAAGCTGTTTATTCTCTTAAAAATTTAATATATTTTATGGGTTTTGGTGATAGTATGGCAGAACTTGTGGTAAATAGTGAGTTGATTGATAGAACATTAGGGGAAAGCCTAGAACATTTTTGTACAACTGAGATTGAAATTTTTGATACATATAGCAATGAATCAGAAGAAATTCTGAATTTAATAATGAATGCATTGAGAAATTGTGTTGATTTTTCTATTGTTAAATTTATAGATATATTAATACTATTAATTAATAGGATTGTGAATAAGTACTTATAATTAAAGTATACAGAGAGGAGTACAGTTTGTATGATATATTTAAGCAGCTTTAAATTAAGTGATTGTCAGGTAAGTAATCCAAATATATATCCTTATAACGTTTTTAGAGGAAAGTACATTGAGCCTTTTGTATTTGCCCCTATAACAGTTTTTTATGGAAATAA
>JAFQCI010000072.1 GCA_017416505.1 Lachnospiraceae bacterium | reverse complement strand
GGAAAAACCTTTACGGAGCGTGAAGAAGCCGGAAAACGCATAATGCTTTTAGCAAAATCTCTTGGTATGGGCGAAAAAGAAAAGGAAATCGGTGAGTATTCAGGCTTTAAATTGAGTTTGAAGCAAGAAAAGGTATGGGATAGATTTGAAACAAAACTTGTGTTAAAAGGAGCATTGGAATATACAACCGACCTTTCATCAAGCCCACACGGTAATACAGTAAAACTTGATAATTTGCTAAAATCCCTCGATAAGCAGCTTGAAGATACACAAGCGAAATTAACCGAAAACAAAAAGAATATGGAGCTTGCAAAACAGGAATATGAGAAGCCGTTTCCACACGATGAAGAACTAAAGGAAAAATTAAAACGGCAAGCTGAATTAAATGAAGAACTTGACCTTAATAAGCAAGACGAGGTTGTTGAAGAAGAAACGGATGACGAGGAAGAAAGTGACGAAGAAGGCACAACAAGCAAAGCAGCGATTGATGCACTTCCTTATACTGCACTTGAAAAATCTAACTATAAAAAGTTAATGTCAATGTTTCCCGAAGTTTTAAATCTTGAAAAATCGTATATGATGTATGTAAAAAAATATCACGATAACTTGCTTGTTGAAAATGTTGGCGGCGGTGAGTTTTCGGTTAGTTTGTATTATTATCACGACAGCGGAGATAGAATGTATGAGCCTGAATATAGGTTTGTGCTAAACAGGGAGGCAGAAGCAGCAAGAATAACCGAATGGCAAATGAGCAGTCTGGGGCAACATCAGTATGTTTATGATTATGATGATGAAACAAAGTATAACCCTAAACTGAAGGATGACCTTGACATTGCGTTTAGTTCGACTTTACGAGATTTAGGACTTCTGTGTTATACTCCGTATAATGATGAAGAAGAAAGCGATGAGGATGAAATGTGAGTTTTACACAGTAATACTGCAAGATAATATCAAACAAAAAAACGAAACAGGCAACTCTTTTTTGGGGAGCTGCCTGTTTGCTGCTTATATTATTTGGTTATAAAATCTACTATTTCATCAACGCTTTTTCCTGTTTCATGTGCTAATTCAACAACTAATTCCAAAGCCTTGCGGCTCATAAGGGGATCGGGGTTGAAATCTAATGTAAAATCGCCGTTTATAGCATCTTTTACACCCAACATATATAGTGCAAGAGAAGCTTCGTAATGCTCGTCTTTCATACATCTAATGTAATCTATCAGCATTTCAGCATCTTCGACAGATAATGCTGATGCTTTATGATTTTCAACAACATTCCAAAGTTTTTCATTATCGCTCATAATCTTGGCTTTGGCATCCGATGCTTGCTTGTAGCTGGGAGCATTAACAGCCATGTCACGAATAAGTATGTCGAGATACTCATAGAGAAAATCTTCAGTATCATCCTTTTTTATATCCTCATACATATTTTCCGACTTGCAGATTTCTAAAATTTGTTTGAATTTAAATTCGTTCATTGAAAACACCTCACATAATTTTTTACTTATTTTATCATAAAAAATAGTTTTTGGCAATTTGTTAAGAAACATTATGTAACTATTTCTATCAAAGAGCTTCAAAACCACATAATAAGAGCGTATCTTTTTCCTGAAAGGAGTGAGAAAAATATATACATATAAGGATTTGCAGACAATGCAAGCGTGGTCTTTGGAAAGAAAAATAAGGGTAACGCAAACAAGAATAATTGAGTGGTATCTGCACTATAACGGCAAGGTTGCAGTATCTTTCTCCGGCGGTGTAGATTCTACGGTTTTACTTGACTTGGCAAGACGAATTTATCCCCATTTGGGGGCAGTATTTGTAAATACAACAATGGAGTTCCCCGAAATCATAAGTTTTGTTAAATCCTTTGAAAATGTAACCATGCTAAGACCGAAAACAACCTATACAAAGGTTATTCAGGATTATGGTTATCCTGTTATATCAAAGGAAATCTCAAATTATATTTATCGTATGAAAACCTACGAAGGATGTATGGAGGCATACGATAATCAAATACATCTTAAATCCCCGGAATGGCTGAGAGAAAATTTCTCGGACATTCCTTTTTCT
>JAFQCI010000071.1 GCA_017416505.1 Lachnospiraceae bacterium | reverse complement strand
AATTTATATCCGTTAGCAAATTCATCAACAAGCTCTACCTCATATCCTATGTCTTTTGTAACTTGCTTGACACTCGGAAGTTCATTGTAATCAGGGATCGAAGACGAACTGCTAAACCATTGTGATATAATTCCGCTTGCGGCAAAAACCGTTATTCCCATAACAAGTGTTGCTGCTACTGCAATAAGTGCTATTTTCTTTTTTGATTTCATAGGTTTTAACATCCTTTCCGTAGATGCGGAATCAATTCGATTATTAACCATGTTTTTAATTCTCTCAACACTTATATCAAGCGTTCCCGATGAATTATCAGAGTAGCCTTTGATGTTGAGTTCATCAAGCAGGTTCCTTTTCTTATTCATAACGATTCCTCCGCATTTAATAATTTTTTTAATTTACGTTTTCCTCTTGAAAGTTTGGTCTTTATGGTAGAAATATTAAGTCCGGTTGCTTTTGAAATATCCTTCAGCTTTTCATCATATTTATAAAATCTTACAAATATTTCATTATCCGGTTCTCCAAGCCTCATAACAGCATCCCATATAGATTTTTTGTTGTCGTCTGTAAAATCGTCTTCTATGGGAATTTCAATATCATCAAGGTTTGTATAGCCCTTTTTCTTATTAAGTCTCTTTAATGCAAGATTACGAGCCGTTGCAGCGATATATGACCGCAGTGTTCCTTTTGAAAGGTCTATGTATTCTGCATTCTTCCAGAGCACAACAAATACATCAGATACAATTTCCTCAATATCTTCTTTCGGAAGTCCGTTGCCAACCATGTTATACAGAACTGTACTAAGGTATGGCGTATAAACTTCTATTGCCTGATTTATTGAATTTTTATGCCGTTTTTGTAGCTGCATAAGCAGCTTTGACTCATCTACCATCATGAACCTACCTTTTCGTGCAAAGTTAAAAGCTTTTAGTCTTTACACTCTTATATATCCTCAAAAAATCAAAAAAGTTTCACTTGTTTGAAAAATTTTTAAAAACCTTCGCCAAACAACATAGCGAAGGTTTTTAAAATCTTATTCTACTTGCATATTTCATTCCACTGACAGTCACCACATATTTTCTCTCGCTTACCTGCAGAGATTATCTTTTCATATACTGTATTATAGAATTCCTTATATGTAAGTATTTCACCGTCTGTCAAATCGCATGAATCAAGAACTTTCTTGTCATAACTTATAACTTTATCTTCTGTTTTGCAGATTCCATGCATATTGTTAGGGCATTTCCGACATATTTCGTCTGTTTGGATTGAAACACATACCATTGCATTCTGTAGTTTTTTTATAATCTCACTCATATGAGTTGTAAACTCTTTGCAGTACCCCTTTCCTTGAAAAAAAGCGATACACATACCATGATGCGGACGAATTTTATATTGATAGTCCATTAAGAATCTCCTTATACTACCTTAGTTATTTTTCTTAATCTTTGACTCAGCCACAGAGCCAATCCAAGTTTTAAAATGTCCGGTATTACAAATGGAAAAACGCACCACGTAAGTGCTGTCCACAATCCTATTGCTCCGGAGTCGTGAGCATAAACCACCATATACCAGAAAGTACCTATTATATAACATACCATCAAGCCAATAAACATTGAAACAGCCTGCGCCCACAATTTTTTGCAAAGCAGTTTTTCCACAATCCACATTGCCAAGCCCGAAAAAATCCAGCCTATCATATATCCACCGGTTATTCCCATAATCATTCCTATACCGGATGTTCCGTTGGCATAGACGGGCAGACCGATTATCCCAAGTAGCAAATAGATGCAAACAGAAAGAGTTCCTTTTTTCCCTCCGAGGAAATTATGTGCGAAGAACACTGCAAAAGTTTGCATAGTAAAAGGTATTGCCGTTGGTATAGATATGTATGAACATACTGCCATCATCACTGCAAATAACGCAATATAAACTAAATCTTTTGTTTTGTTTGTTGTTTGTCTCATCATATTTTCCTCTAAATTATTGAAAACTATTTCAGCAATAATTATATCAAAAATATGATTTAATATCAATAATTCAAGAGTATTTTTATTACATTTAACAAAAATTAAAACATCTTTGATTTTTCAAATATTTTAACAAGAATTAAGCCTATGATGAGTCCTGCAACACCCTGGACAGCATTTGCAGGAATATTCACAACAGACGGAGCAAAGCCATACATAAATCCCTCGAATACAAAATATCCGAGAATCATTTCAATTTCAGCAAGAGTACCACCGATAATTCGTGAGAAGGTATTACCAAGCTTATTATGCATACCCTTAAAGCAGAAATGAGCGATAATTGCCATAAGTCCTTTGATAATAAAGGTTGCAGGTGCATATACTACATAGCCTGAAAAGACATCAGCAAGAGCAGAACCGATACCAGCTGCCGCAAATCCGTATGCAGGTCCTAACAACCATCCCGAAAGGAGAACAACGCAATCCCCTAAGTTAAGATAACCTTTAAGCGGTGAAGGTATTTTAATAATCATCGTTGCTACACAGCAAAGGGCTGCAAGCATTGATGCCGTTACAATTTT
>JAFQCI010000070.1 GCA_017416505.1 Lachnospiraceae bacterium | reverse complement strand
TTGGAAATTTTATATATAAATGTGGACGAAGAGAAAAAGGAAGAATATTTAATTACAAGGAAATATCATACGGGTATTGAATTTATTAAAATCAATGAACATTTATATATATATTTAGAAGAATGGCAAATGATATGATGTGTATCATTACCAGCAGACATTAACGCAAAGGATTTTTGTGGATGTAGACTATTGCCACATGGAATTTTTAGTGTTATAATGAATAAAAGTTTCCGGGTAAAGTGTTAAGAAATGTTCCGGTTACTTCTTACATAGGAATGTCTGTTTAGGGCATAACTTATTTTTAAAGACGTTAGAGAGAGGTGAAAAGATGAGAATGTAATCGACTTTTGAAGCATGATATGATTTTGTACAGTAGAGTCCCTTGGGGAAGATACTGTTTTTCATGTTGCCAAAAGTGGATTATGATTCTCATAACCTCTCTTTTTTTATTATGAAAATTTAGGCAGTTGCGATTGTACGAGTGTAGAGTATAGAGCAATCGACGTTTCTAAAGATGGAAAGCAAATACATGAGGTATGACTAGAATCAGGATTCTTTGGCAACAGAGGATTCTTTTTTTTGTTGGGAGGAATGTATATGGCACAAATTAATGTATCAAATCTTACATTTTGTTACGAAGGAAGTTTTGACAATATTTTTGAGGATGTATCCTTTTCCATTGACACAAATTGGCGCTTAGGTTTTATAGGAAGAAACGGAAAAGGAAAGTCCACATTTCTTAATATATTGCTTGGAAAATATGAATATGAAGGAAGTATCAGCACTTCTACCATTTTTGATTATTTTCCTTATCAGATTCAGAAACATCAGATGGAGCTTTGTATTGCAGATTTTATGGAGGAATTGAAAAACGGTTGTGAGCAATGGAGGGTCATTTGCGAGCTGGAAAAACTGAAGGTGTCTGTGGAGGTATTGTATCGTCCATTCTCTACCCTTAGTCATGGGGAGAGAACGAAGGTAATGCTTGCTATTTTATTTGCAGGGGACAATGACTTTTTATTAATTGACGAACCTACCAACCATTTAGACCAGGAAGCAAGGGATACGGTAAAGGAATATCTAAAGGGGAAGAAGGGATTTATTCTGGTATCCCATGATAGAGATTTACTGGATGCCTGCGTGGACCATGTATTAGTGCTAAATCGAAAATCCATTGAAATTCAAAGTGGTAATTTTTCGAGCTGGTGGGAAAATAAGACCAGAAAAGATAATTTTTCGAGAATGGAAAATGAAAAGCATTTAAGGGAAATCCATCAATTAAAAAAATCCGCAGAACGCAGCCGGCAATGGGCGCAAAAAAGTGAGAATTCCAAGATAGGTTTTGACCCTGTGAAAGAACATGACCGCTCCATAGCGACAAGAGCCTATATTGGGACGAAAACCAAGAAAATGCAAAGCAGGGTAAAACAATATGAACGTAGAATCGAGCAGGAAATGGAGGAGAAAGAAGGATTATTGCAAGATATTGAAAATCCAGTGGATTTAAAGGTAATGCCACTTTCTTACCATAAGGAGATTCTGCTTACTGCCAGAGAATATAGTTTGAAATATGAAGATGCAGAACATCCGGTTATTCAGAATTTTAACTTTGAACTACGGCAAGGGGAGAGAGTTTTTCTTCATGGAAAGAATGGGTGTGGAAAGTCCAGTTTTATCAAAGCAATTCTTTCTAAAGCAGGACAGACGGAATTTAAAAATGTAGTGGAAGAAGGAACATTATCTGTAGGAGCAGGGGTAAAAATCTCCTATATTAATCAGGATACCAGTTTCCTAAAAGGCAGTATTAAAGAATTCTGTCAGAATAGAAATCTGGAGGAAAGCTTATTTTGTGCGATTTTAAGACAGCTTGATATGGAACGGGTACAATTTGTAAAACCAATGGAAGAGTATTCGGAAGGTCAGAAGAAAAAGGTATTGATTGCAGCAAGTCTGATGACACCGGCCCACATTTATATATGGGATGAGCCATTAAATTATATTGATGTGTTTTCAAGAATGCAGATAGAAACGTTGTTGCTGAATTATCAGCCTACCATGATACTGGTAGACCACGATATCAGGTTTCAGGAGAAGATAGCTACAAGAGTAATTGAAATGAAAAATGTGTGAAAAATACACCCTAAAACAAAACTACTACTTAGAATTATAAAGCAAGTTTTAAAGAATATGACCAAAAAAGGCTATTGCATCCGCAATAGCCTCCTTTGTAGAGTACTTTTGTATATGTTTCAAGAATGCCACAGCGTTCTTGTTACAGAGGGAGAATAACCTCTGTTTGCTTAAACAATCCAGTCAGAGGATTTTTTATTTTCGGGAAATCCCGTAGAACTTCCCGAAAGTGTGGGAATGTTATATTATGATACTTACGAATTGCTACGCACTTTGTGCTCTCGCAATTCTAAAAACATTCGAAATCCGCCCTATTCGGGCTGCTTTCTCATGTTTTGCGGGTCCCAAAGCCATACTTTTTCATGCAAGCATGAAAAGTATGACCTTTTGACTCTGGTATCATATTATTCCTCTGAACTGTCTTGAAGAGCAGCGTAACCAGTTTCACCGGTTCTAACCTTTACAACATCTTCGATATTGTAAACAAATACCTTTCCATCTCCGATGTTTCCAGTGTAAAGAACCTTTCTTGCAGTTTCGATAACCAAATCTACCGGCACTTTACTTACAACGATTTCCACCTTTACCTTTGGTAATAGGTTCATTTCCAATTCAACACCACGATAGTAGTTGGTTGCACCCTTTTGTGTACCACAGCCTAATACATTGGTAATGGTAACACCGGTAACACCAATTTCATTTAATGCGTGCATCAACTTGGTTAATTTATTTTGACGGGTAACGATAGTAATCTTACTTAATACCGGAGTTTCGGAAGAATCTTCATTTCCGGCCTTTGAAGCGGAAGGAGTATTTGTTGGAGCCTTTGGAACATTGGCAACAGGAGATTGAGAAGCTTCTGTGCTGTCAAAGGTCATAAAGTCTGCATAAGAACTTTCCAAACCATGTTCCATAATATCCAAACCTGCGATTTCTTCTTCTTCTGATACACGAAGACCAATGGTATGTTTAATAACTTGGAAGACAATGGTCATAGTAACAACAACCCATGCAATAACAGCCACAACACCAAGACATTGAGTTCCTAAAAGTTCTGCTCCTCCACCTGTGAAAAGACCAAGCTTTCCATCAGTTCCGGCACCATCTGAGAAAAGACCTACACAAATAGTACCTAAAGCACCATTCAAACAGTGAACACCAACAGCACCAACAGGGTCATCGATTTTTAATACTTTATCAATAAATTCAATACCAAATACAACTGCGAAACCTGCTAAAATACCAATAATAGCAGCTGAGGTTGGAGATACAGTATCACAACCTGCTGTGATAGCAACAAGACCTGCCAAACTTCCGTTTAATGACATAGAAACGTCTGGTTTTTTGTAACGAATCCAGGTGATAATCATAACGGTACAAGTTGCAACTGCGGCAGCAAGGTTTGTAGTTACGAAGATTTTACCTGCAGAAACAATGGCATCGCCTTCCATAGAAACGGTAGAAGCACCATTGAAACCGAACCAACAGAACCAAAGGATGAATACACCAAGGGCGCCTAAAGTTAAACTGTGTCCTGGAATTGCGTGAGACTTTCCATCTTTATCATACTTACCGATACGAGGTCCAACAATGATGGCACCAATCAATGCAGCAACACCACCAACCATGTGAACAGCGGTAGAACCGGCAAAATCATGGAATCCTAATTGGGCAAGCCAGCCACCGCCCCAAATCCAGTGTCCGGAAATAGGATAAATCACTAAACTGATAATTAAACTATAAAGACAATAAGAAGAGAATTTTGTTCTTTCTGCCATTGCTCCGGATACGATGGTAGCTGCAGTTGCGCAGAATACCGTCTGGAAAATCAAAAATGCCCAGAAAGGAACGCCATCCGGTACCATGGAAGTACCATAATTTGCTTCACTTGCGATACCTTTAATGCTTCCGATAAAGTCACCGGAACCACCAAACATCAGACCAAAACCAACCAACCAGAAGATTGGAGTTCCGATACAAAAATCCATTAAGTTCTTCATAATAATGTTACCGGCATTCTTTGCCCGGGTAAAACCTGTTTCTACCATGGCAAAACCTGCCTGCATGAAAAATACTAAAGCGGCACCTAGAAGTACCCAGATTGTGTTTACGGATGAAAATTCCATATGTATCAACTCCTTTTTTTATAATAGAAAAGGCACGTTTCTAATTTTAGAAACGCGCCTTTGCGAAAAAACATATAAACTTTTTCTATTTAGATTGAAAATAACAATTCTTTGTAGTTTGGATATGGCAGGTAAGAAGAAGGTAAAAATTCTTCTGCCTTATCTGCAACTGCTCGTAATTCTTCCATATCAGAAAGAATGGTGCTTTGATAGAATTTAGCAGCATCCAGCATTTTTTCCATGCCTTCAGCAGTAGTAGTATCTGCTTCTAATTTTTCCTCTAAGGCATAGATAGATTCATAGCTGTCAGTAAGTGTCTTAAGAAGTTTTGTCTGAGCGGTACAAGCAAAGTCTCCAATGCTCTTCTTAAGCTGGATAGACTGAGCCAAATCATCACTATACTTCATAAGAGCAGGAAGGAAATCAGTAGTAACCATGTCCTTCAAGGTCTTAGCTTCAATATGAAGAGTCTTACAGTAGTTTTCTAATAAGATTTCATAACGAGAGTAAATTTCACTTTCTGTATAAATACCATGGCTGGTAAATAAATCGATGTTTTTCTTTGCAATAAAGCAAGGAAGGGCATCCGGAGTAGAAGTTAAGTTCAAAAGTCCACGACTTTCAGCTTCTTTTACCCATTCATCAGTATAACCGTTTCCATTGAAGATAACCTTCTTATGCTTTACAATTGCACGTTTTACTAACTCGTGAACCGCAGTTTCCATATCTTCCGGTTTTGTATCCTTTAATTCATTATAGAACTGTGCCAATGCTTCCGCTACCGCTGTATTGATTACGATGTTTGGTCCTGCAACAGAAGCAGAAGAACCTAACATACGGAATTCAAACTTATTACCGGTAAATGCGAAAGGTGAAGTTCTGTTACGGTCTGTGGTATCCTTTGTAAAGTGTGGAAGAACAGAAGCACCGGTTTCCATCTGGATTCTTTTTTGTTCCTTAAAGAAAGTACCATTTTCAATGGAATCCAATACTGCAGTTAATTCATCACCTAAGAAAATAGATACGATAGCCGGTGGAGCTTCGTTAGCACCAAGACGATGGTCATTTCCTGCACTTGCAACAGAAATACGCATTAAATCAGAATATTCATCTACCGCTTTAATAACAGCCATTAAGAAAATTAAGAACTGTGTATTTTCAGCAGGAGTACGACCTGGATCTAATAAATTCACGCCAGTATTAGTAGTCATGGACCAGTTGTTATGTTTACCGGAACCATTGATGCCATCGAATGGCTTTTCATGTAGAAGACAAACCAAATTATGTTTTTCAGCTACTTTCTTCATAATTTCCATAGTCAGCTGATTGTGGTCTACCGCAATGTTAGCAGTATCGAAGATTGGTGCCAATTCATGCTGGGCAGGAGCAACTTCGTTATGTTTTGTCTTTGCCGGAATTCCTAATTTCCATAATTCCTCATCCAAGTCATGCATATAAGCAGAAACACGAGGCTTTAAAGCTCCGAAATAATGGTCTTCCATTTCCTGACCCTTTGGAGGTTTTGCACCAAGTAAGGTTCTTCCTGTGAAAACAAGGTCGGTACGTTTCTTATATAAATCCTTATCTACAAGGAAGTATTCCTGTTCTGGTCCAACTGTAGTGGAAACGCTGCTTACATCCTTCTGTCCAAGAAGATTTAAAATCTTAGTTGCTTCTTTACTTAATGTTTCCATAGAACGAAGAAGAGGAGTCTTCTTATCTAATGCTTCTCCATTGTAGGAACAAAAAGCAGTAGGGATGTAAAGTGTTCCGTCTTTGATGAATGCTGGTGAGGTAGGGTCCCAGGCAGTGTAACCTCTGGCTTCGAAAGTAGCACGAAGTCCGCCGGAAGGGAAACTAGATGCATCCGGTTCACCCTTTACTAATTCCTTACCGGAGAAATCCATGATAATTTCACCATTTTCAATAGGAGAAATGAAACTGTCATGCTTTTCAGCAGTAAAACCGGTCATTGGCTGGAACCAATGAGTAAAGTGGGTTGCACCATTTTCGATTGCCCATTCCTTCATTGCTACAGCAACAGAGTTTGCTACATCAAGTTCCAAATGTGTATTATTTTCAATGGTTTTACGAAGGGCCTTATAAATGTCCTTTGGAAGTTTTTCTCTCATAATCTTGTCACTAAAAACAAGACTTCCGTATAATTCTGGTATGTTTTTTTCCATAATGTAATTCTCCTTTCAGTTTTATTTCACGAAAAATCTTAAAATTTTCCATGAAACGAAAAAAGGCACTCTGGATTTCTCCAAAGCGCCTTTGCTTATGACTGTAGTTTACTCCAAAATTTTGAGATGTCAAGACTTTTTTTCAAAAATTTTTTGGTTAGGCGCATAAAACCCAGTATTTCAGGGAAAAATTTATGGTTAAAAAACTTTACTGTGAGGGAAAAAGAAAAAAATTCAATTGGAATCGAAAAAAAATACTTTACA
>JAFQCI010000069.1 GCA_017416505.1 Lachnospiraceae bacterium | reverse complement strand
TTTTCTTTCCTGTGTGGACAAAGTACAGGAGCCGTTAGAAGGATGAAGGAGTTTTTTAAAACATCCGGAATGAAGTATGCCGGAAAATGTGTATGGGCAGGGCAAGATAAGAAGACTTTGCCAATACACATTAAGAAAAAAATAGAAAATATATTGAAATAAGAAATTTATATGAAAAGGAAATGTTTATATGGGAATTGTTTTTGGATATTTAGCGTTGGTTTGCTTTTGTATGCTAGCGGCAAAATGGATAGCAAAAAGATGTAATCTTATTAAATTTGACAAGGTTTTAACGAGAATTCATAAACCGGTAAGCCTGTTATTGACAGTCTTTTGCATATTACATATTGTCTTTGTTATTCCGGTACTGGGGAACCGCAATGTATTAGTAAATGTATCGGGAGTAGTGGCGGTCATATTTATGATTGTTTTGTTTTTTTCATGCCATGTGCTAAAACAAAAAGACAGAAGAATGAAGTGGCATAGAATTTTGACAATGCTTATGGCAGTATGCATTGTCTGGCATGTGGTTGTATATTTTATGGATTTTAGAGAATATCAGAGGAACATCGAGAGTATAACTTTTAAAAATATAGAATTGTCAGATGTCGAAGATGGAACATATGTTGGAGAATACGATGCTGGTTACATATATGCCAAGGTAGAAGTGATGATTGAAGATGGTAATATTGTTTCAATTAACCTTATGGAGCATAGAAATGAAAAAGGGAAAACTGCTGAAAGAATTTTGGATAAAATAGTAGCAACTCAGGAAATTGATGTAGATGCAGTGAGTGGTGCTACAAATTCCAGTAATGTTATTAAGAAGGCAATTGAAGATGCTGTTACAAATTAGTATTAATAATGTATCAGGGATGTACTTTGGAAGAATAAGGCAATAAGATATTTTATAGGTTATGCTTTAGTGAGTAAATGACCTCTCATTTCTTATGGAGAAAATGAGAGGAAAAGATATTGTAAAGGTGGTATGTTTTTTGGAATGGATTGAGCGATTAAACAGTGCTGTTGAATACATGGAAGCTCATTTGCTTGAGAAAATAGACTATGAAAAGGTTGCTGAGATTGCAAATTGTCCGGCGTACCATTTTCAAAGAATGTTCTTTTATATGACAAATATTTCTGTTTCTGAGTACATCAGAAGGAGAAGAATGTCTTTGGCAGCAGTTGATTTACAAAATAAAGGGGCAAAGGTTATTGATATTGCTCTGAAATATGGATATGATTCACCGACAGCTTTTAATCGCGCATTTCAGAGCATACACGGTATAGCACCATCTGTAGCAAAGAAGGAAAAAGCAACTTTGAAATCTTATCCGGCAATAAAGTTTTCTATTTCGGTACAAGGTATGGAGGAAATGAATTTCAGAATTGAAACAAAAGAAGCCTTTCGCATTGTTGGAAAAAGTTGTCCATTAAGTAAGGTGCTTGAGGAAAATTTTGCAAGAATACCACACGAATGGGATATAGCACTGGAAAATGGAACCCTTGAAAAACTTTATGGAATAATGAATGATAAGCCGGAAGGATTGTTGGGTGTAAGCGTACATAATGAAAAAGAATGGAAATATTTTATTGCTGTAAGTTCTACAGAAGATAGTGATGACTTTGAGCAGTACAATATCCCTGTTGCAACTTGGGCTGTGTTTTCAGGACGTGGAACCAATGTTTCTCTGCAAGAATTGGAACGCCGTGTCATAACAGAATGGTTGCCCACATCCGGGTATGAGTATGCGGAGATACCTGATATTGAGGTATATATAAAAGCAGATCCGAAGGATGCAATATATGAATACTGGCTACCGGTTGTGAAGAAGGAGGATAATAGTGGCAGTATCAACAATTAAAGCGGAATTT
>JAFQCI010000008.1 GCA_017416505.1 Lachnospiraceae bacterium | reverse complement strand
GTCGGCAAACAGGAGAGGCGCCTCTTAATAAGAGGTAAATAAAACCTCGCTGGGAGCATCCACTTTGGAGTGGGTACTTTCCATTTCTATAAATATATTAACATTGTGCTGAATGTATTGCAAGTATATTTTGATACAGTTTAAATAAAATTTCCTTACTGTTTCCTCAGCAACCTAGTTCTGTAATTCTGCCCTTCTTCGTCTCATGCCATCCAAAATGATGTTTTTGGCCTTGACGGCATCCTCGGAGGTAAGGGCAGGAACACCCTCTAAAGGATAATCAATTCCAAGGTTTTGATACTTTACAGTTCCCATAGTGTGGTATGGAAGAACATCCAAAGCTTTTAAGTTCTTTAAATCACCAATAAAATATCCAAGCTGATCCAGATAGGAATCAACGTATGTGATTTCCGGCACGATGACGTGACGAATCCACAGGGTAGTATCAGTAGTACCGATGTATTTTGCAAAAGCAAGAATTTGGTCGTTTGGCTGTCCCGTAAGTTTCTTATGTTCTTCCGGGTCAATGTGTTTAATATCCAGCATAACTAAATCCGTTACCTTCATCAGTCGGTCGAATTTTTTCATTAATTCCGGATTGTTTTCGTTAAATACGATTCCGGAGGTGTCCAGACAGGTATGAATGTCCTTTTCCTTCGCTTTTTCAAACAATTCCGTTAAAAAATCAATCTGAAGCAAAGGTTCCCCGCCGGTTACGGTAAGCCCTCCGCCACTTAAAAAAGGACGGTAAGTTTCGTAATCTGCTAAAATTTCCTCTACAGTTTTCGTTTCTCCAATTCTAGGTTCCCAGGTATCCGGGTTATGGCAGAACAAACAACGCATAGGGCAGCCCTGCACGAACACAACATATCTGACTCCGGGACCATCTACAGTCCCAAAAGTTTCTATTGAATGAATATAGCCTTCCATATAGTGCCTCACTTTCTATCTGATAGGTAAACCTCAATTATCTGATATTGAGGGTGGTTGTCATAGGCTGAAAATACTTTTTGCCTTCGATATTATCGTATATCTTAACTCATCTTAACATATATAATTCCGGAAAAAAAGAACTAAATTTTGTACAAAAGTTACTGTTCACGTGTGAACGGTAACGTACAAAAAAACGATAGTAAAAACATAGAACATATAATGCTTGCAAATTTACCCGTTATTAGTTACAATAGACTAGATACAAGTCATTTTAATGGTTGAATAAAAAGGAGGGTTACACCATGGCATACGTTATTTCAGATGCATGTTTATCATGTGGTTCATGTGCAGGAGAATGTCCAGTAGGAGCTATCAGCGAAGGAGAAGGACAATTCGTAATCGATAAGGATGCTTGCATCGAATGCGGAACTTGTGCAGCTGTTTGTCCAGCTTCCGCAATTTCACAGGAATAAGATAAAAACAAAAGGGTAAGGCTATGATAAGAAAAAACTTATCATAGTCTTTTTTTTGCGGAAACTGTGGAATAATTGAAATGAAATATAAGACAGGTATCCGGATATTTCTTTGCAAAATTACTAATTCTAAATCGAATTTTTGACAAAATAAATAAAAAAATCAAAAATGGAGGCGAAAATCAAAAAAAGATTGAAATTCTTTTTATTCTATGATAGCATAAGAACTAAGTGGGATTTGTTAAACTATTAACGTGATACCAAGGTCAAAAGATTCATAAATCACATGACATCATGTTATTTATGAATCTTTTGACCCAAAATCATAAAATACTAAAACGTGCCAATTACAGGAGGTTAATTATGAGCAAGAAGGCAGCTTTTAACAAAGATGAATTCAAACAAGAAGTAATAGACAACGTGAAATCATTGTATCGTAAAGATATTACAGAAGCTACAAATCAACAGCTTTATCATGCAGTAGCTTACGCTGTAAAAGATATCATCATCGATCAGTGGATTGCTACTCATAAGGAATATGAAAAGAAAAATGTTAAGACTGTATATTATTTATCCATGGAATTCTTAATGGGTAGAGCATTAGGTAATAATATTATTAACTTAACTTATTATAAAGAAATCCAAAAAGCATTAGAAGAATTAGGATTCGATTTAAATGCAATTGAAGACCAGGAACCAGATGCAGCATTAGGAAACGGTGGTTTAGGACGTCTTGCAGCTTGTTTCTTGGATTCTTTAGCAACTTTAGGCTTACCTGCTTATGGTTGTGGTATCAGATACCATTATGGTATGTTCAAACAACAAATCAAAGATGGTTATCAGGTAGAAGTACCAGACGAATGGTTAACTGACGGAAACCCATTTGAAGTAAGACGTGCAGAATATGCTGTAAATGTTAAATTCGGTGGTAATGTACGTGTAGAAAAGGATGCTAACGGAAAAGATAAGTTCGTTCATGAAAATTATCAGGCAATCCGTGCTATCCCTTATGATTTACCAATCGTAGGTTACGGTAACAATGTAGTAAATACATTAAGAATCTGGGATGCAGAAGCTATCCAGACATTCTGCCTTGACTCTTTCGATAAGGGTGAATACCAAAGAGCAGTAGAACAACAAAACTTAGCAAGAACCATCACAGAAGTGTTATATCCAAACGATAACCACTATGCTGGTAAGGAATTAAGATTAAAACAACAATATTTCTTTGTTTCTGCTTCTGTTCAAAGAGCAGTATTAAAGTACAAAGAAAATAACACAGATATGAAGAAATTCCATGAAAAAGTTACGTTCCAGTTGAATGATACTCACCCAACTGTAGCTGTAGCTGAACTTATGAGAATTTTAGTAGACGAAGAAGGCTTAAGCTGGGATGAAGCATGGGAAGTTACTTGCAAGACTTGTGCTTACACAAACCATACTATCATGGCAGAAGCATTGGAAAAATGGCCTCTTGAATTATTCTCAAGATTGTTACCAAGAATCTACCAAATCGTAGAAGAAATCAACAGAAGATTCATCCTTAAGATTCAGGAAATGTATCCAAATGACTGGTCTAAGGTTGAAAAGATGGCTATCATTTATGATGGACAAGTTAAGATGGCTCACCTTGCAATCGCAGGAAGCTACTCTGTAAACGGTGTAGCAAGACTTCACACTGACATCTTAATGCAAAGAGAATTAAAAGACTTCTATGAAATGAATCCAAAGCAGTTCAATAATAAGACAAACGGTATCACTCAGAGACGTTTCTTATTACATGCAAACCCATTGTTAGCTGACTGGATTACAGATAAGATTGGTAACAAGTGGATTACTGACCTTCCAGAATTAAAGAAATTAGAAGTATATTTAGATGATAAGAAAGCTCAGCAGGAATTTATGCAGATTAAGTATAAGAATAAAGTTCGTCTTGCTGAATATATTAAAGAACACAATGGTGTAGATGTAAATCCTGATTCTATTTTCGATATTCAGGTTAAGAGACTTCATGAATATAAGAGACAGTTATTAAACATCTTACACGTAATGCACTTATACAATGAAATCAAAGAACATCCAGATATGGATATCGTACCAAGAACTTTCATCTTTGGTGCTAAGGCAGCTGCTGGTTACAGAACTGCAAAATTAACTATCAAGTTAATCAACTCTGTAGCAGATGTAATCAACAACGATGAAAGCATTAAAGGTAAGATTAAGGTTGTATTCATTGAAAACTACCGTGTATCCAATGCAGAAATCATTTTCGCAGCAGCAGACGTTTCAGAACAGATCTCTACTGCATCTAAGGAAGCATCTGGTACAGGTAACATGAAGTTCATGTTAAATGGTGCTCCAACTCTTGGAACTATGGATGGTGCTAACGTGGAAATCGTAGAAGAAGTAGGTGCTGAAAACGCATTTATCTTCGGTTTATCTGCTCAGGAAGTTATGGAATACGAAAAGAACGGAAACTACAACCCACGTGAAATCTACAATACAAACCAGGCAGTAAGAAGAGTGCTTACTCAGTTAGTAGATGGAACTTACTCTAAGGATACTGAATTATTCAGAGAATTATTTGATTCTTTATTAAATAAAGACCAATACTTTATCTTAAAGGACTTCGATGCTTATGCAGAAGCTCATAAGAGAGTAAACGAAGCATACAAGGATAAGGAAGCATGGGCTAAGATGGCTATGACTCAGACTGTAAATGTAGGTAAGTTTACTGCAGATAGAACAATTGCAGAATACGCAAAGGATATCTGGAAATTAAAGAAAGTAACTGTTAAGTTACCAGCAAAATAAATCTTAATGGCTTGCCCTAAGGCACCATAAAGAAGAAAAAATGAAGGAAGAGAAATTGGGAATTCCCAGTTTCTCTTCCTTTGTTTTGCAGAAAGTTTACTCTCACCAAAAATGACGAGGAAAAAATATTGACAGAAATGTACTTTGTTGCTAATGTGAAATAAAATTAATTTTTGATGGAAGAGCAAATAGATATGAGGGGAGAATTTTAAATGCCGATTGTAATTGAAAAATTGTCTAAGAAATATAATAATGGAAGAGTAAATGCATTAGCAGAAATAAGTACTGTTATTCCAGACGGTACGTTTGGATTATTAGGAGAAAATGGTGCAGGAAAAAGTAGTTTATTAAGAATATTAGCTACGATTTCTACTTTGGATAAAGGAAAAGTTACATACGACAGCTATGATATCCTTAATGATACAAGCATTATACGAAATATGATTGGATACCTTCCGCAAAAATTTGATTTTTTCGAAAAGTTGACTGTGTATGAAATGTTGGAATACATAGCACTGTTAAAAGGGATAAAAAATTACAAAGATGAAATTACGAGTTTGATAGAGGATTTTAACTTGAAGGAAAAGGAAAATGTTAAAATCAGTAAATTGTCTGGTGGGATGAAGCAGAGAGTTGCAATTGCACAGGCATTATTAGGAAATCCTAAATATGTCATATTGGATGAACCAACAGTTGGACTTGACCCTACGGAAAGATTGAGATTTAGAAATGTTTTGAATAAAAGGAAACAAAATTCAAATTTAATTATTTCTACACACATTATATCTGATGTTGCAATGATGTGTGAAAATGTGGGTATTATGAAAGCCGGGAAGATTATATTTTGTGATTCGGTAGAGAATTTGCTCAAAAAAGTTGAAAATAAAGTTTTTATAGAAACTGTCTCCAATAATAGCGTCATAGATGAAAAAAAATACAATAAAATCATATCTATTTTAAGGAAACCGGAGGGATTAGAAATCAGATACATAGCTGAAGAAGGAGAAAATAGTGTAATGCCTACTCTTGAGGATGCTTACTTTTATATGATTAATTTGGATGAAGGTTGAAAAAGATGATAAAATTGATTGGAAAAAGTTTGAAGATTGTAGAAACGGAAATATATAACAACAGGATGTTGGCAGCATTTGCAAATAGTTGTGTGTTTCTGTTGGTGTTGGCTTTGCAGTTTGGAGACATTACGTTAAAAGTGACAGGCAATTATTTAGTGTTGGTATGGGTAGCCATGAATGTTTGCTTTACTTTGCATATTTTTTTTAGAGGTAATCGAGAGTTTATTTTGTGTATTAGTAGATTTAGGAACTATGATAGATATCTTTTTTTAATATTACTTGCAGCGATTATTAATATGCAGTGGTTTTTGGTTATTTTCATACAACTTGTGGTGTGTTTTAAAGCTGATGTTGGAAATGCACTATTGATAACATTGACACAATACCTATATGCAATTGCTTTTGGCGCATTAGCGGGAGTAATTCAGGTAAAAGGTGTAGGAGTGTTCCTTATAGGTGCATTTGGACTTTATAACTTTATTTTTTGTAATCCATATAATTATGAAGCATCCAGCCATATGTTTATGAACAGTGAAATAATCTTTACTGTTAATGATTTGAATATAGAAAGTATCATTAATTCTTTATTATTTTCTATTTTCTTTTTCATATTAGCCTTTTTGGGGATTAAGTTGAGTGTAAAGAGAAGAATAAAAACGGTTTTATTATATGTTATATGTTTTATTGTGGTTTATATCGTTTTTTTAGCAGGTACAATATATACATATGAAAATGCTGATATAGAACAAAATATGTTATATGAACAGAATGAAAGGATAGAGTATAGAGGACTTTCAGATAGTGAAATAAAAGATGTAGCATGTATAATGATTTTATTTGAAGATGAGTATAATAAGATAGAAGGCAATCTGGCTAATGAAAATACCTATATGATACAAAAAAGATATTTGCCGGAGATGGTGTGGCTGATAAATGGAGGGAGTATTTCTCCAATACAAATATTGAATGATCATGTCAATGTTAATATATTATCTCGTAATATGCTATATTTTGAACATTCAGATCTTTTGAGAAGTTTTTTAGAAGAAGTTTGTGTAGAAATGGAAGCGAATGTGCAGGGATATAACAGTAGCAAATATACACGACATATGATAAATGGATTTAGCATGTGCATTTTGGAAAATGTCTCTGGAAAGTTAGAAATAAAATCAGCCAAAGAAGTTTATGATTACTACGATGAGTATCATAATGAAATGTTAATATTGCCATCAACAGAGTATAATTTTGTTAAGAAAATAGGATATATTGTATATTCCAAATATCCTGATTTAGCAAATAAATTATATATTAGTATATGGGAAAATGAAGTAAGTACAGATGATGAATTTATTGATTTATTAAAAAATGATTTTGGAGTGATATATGAGGATAGTGAAGTGATTGATATATTAAGTTATATACGTTAGGAGACTTATTATGAAGTTAAGAAGAGATTTAATTACAAAAATCAAATTAATAAAAAGAAATCCTGTGTTTTGGATATTGTGCATATTTGATTTTTATATATTGGCTTTCATTGATAATAAATCATATTTTATGACAAATAATTATGAACAAAGTATTTACCGATATAATTTTCAACAGGTATTTATTGTTTTTACCTGCGTTTTCATTGTACATATTATTTTTAATGAAAAAGAATTATTATCAATAAAAAATTATCGAATTATATATACTAGTGGCATAAAACAAGAAATGAATGCCTCTTTGTTATCTAATATTACAATAATTCTTGCTTCATTTTGGTGCGGTCAATTTATCTCATTGCTAGTAAATCTATTATTAGGCGGAAAAATATTTATACAATTATTTTTTGTGAATTTACTTGTTGTTTCAATGGAAATAATAGCTTCTATTTTGTTGACAATGGGATTTAGAATGTTATTTGTTAAGGATATGGTGGTATATGGGGTGTATTATGCACTGATTGTTTTTTCCTTAATGTTCAGTAATGTATATATAAGTATTCCTTTAACAATAAATGTATTAGGTATAGAAGAACAAGGATATTATGTATCATTTGATAAAGCATTATGGATAGGAAGAATCATTTTAATTTTGATAGGGATGATAATTTATAAATTGGGTGTTAAAAGGTTTGAGAGAAGTATTAGTGAGAGTTGATTTTGGAGTAGGTTAAAATGGTTGTGAATGAAAATATTTTGATAAAAGTTTCATATACTAGAAGAGGCTGGACAATATAAGGAACAATATTACTGCATTGCGGCATAACAATTCGTGATAACGTTACATCATTATAGTTTTGAAAGTGGGGGATACTATGAAATTACAAGACATGGTGGTTACGGCTTTTGCTTTTGTTGCGGCACTTTTACTAATTCCGTATGTCATTACCTGGGGCATGACTGGAGTGGGGAGCATGAAGCAGCAGACAAAACAATTAAATTATAATATTTCCTTGGAAGTTGCCCTACAGGATGGGAAGGAGACCATGAATCTGGAGACTTACCTGTTAGGAATTCTTCCGGCGGAAATTGATGCGGATATGCCTTTGGAAGTGATAAAAGCCCAGGCGGTTTTGTTACGGACAAAGTTATGCAGTGAGGGAGCAGAATTATCAGCAGAAGAGTTAGGGGAATGGTATTTAGGGGAAAGTGAATTAAAAGAACGATGGACGGAAGAAAAATACGAAGAAAATATCGAGAAGTTCCGTCAGGCCATTGCTGCAACAGCAGGAGAAACTCTTTGTTACAAAGAAAATTATATTTTAGTGAAATATCATAAGGGAAATGGAGGCATGATATTAAGTGCAAGTGAGGTGCTGGAAGAGAATATCCCTTATTTATCCCAAATCGAAAGTGAAAAAGAAATTGAAGAAAAAGACTGTGTAAAAATGGTAGAGTACGATAGAACCCAGTTACAGGATTTACTTGGTATCACCTTTTCAGAAAAGACTTTAGAAGAACAATTTTTTGTGAAGAAAATGACGGAACATGGTTTTGTGAAGGAATTGTTTGCGGCGGGAGAAATTTTGGATACCCAAGCAGCCATGGAGCAGCTTGAATTAGCTTCTCCCGTCTTTTATCTGGAGTATTTAGAGGATAAAGTGAGGATTGTAACCCTGGGACAGGGGGTTCCTTTGGGAATGAGCCAATATGGGGCATCTTTGCAAAAAGGAGATTATGAGGAAATTTTAACTTATTATTATCCGGGAACAAAACTAAAACAGATTTATTCTATCGCTAAAAATACATAAGGAGTTCTAGGATATGTTGTAAAGCAGTGTGGTTTGATTAAGGTAAGCTATCTTTTAAAAGAAGTTTATTTGGATTCGTTATAAAAATGTATAGTTCAAAAAATCTTGGGAATACTTCTATTATGATGATATCAGGATCAAATACTTATTAAGATAGGAGGATAATAAAAGTGGAAGATTTTTTGGCTTTTATAAAACGTAACGGATATTATTTGATGCTTGCAGTAGGAGTAATTGCTTTAGGGGCTTTAGTGGTAAGTTACAATCGTAAAATGGAACTGACTGACAAAGTAATGGATTTACAGGAGGACCAGGAAAAAATCCAGTTGGTACAAGATGAGGAGGATATGCTGGTTGCCCAGGATACCAACACGGAAGAAGATTTCCAACAGGAAGTAATCAGTAATAATGTAGAACTAGATGTTCCATCTGCGCCAGCAGACCAGAAAAATGAAACCATGAATGTGACTCAGGAGGAAACAGAAGAACAAACTATGGGGGATAATTCTACAGGGGATAATTCTACAGGGGATGCAACCACAGAAAAAAAGAAAGAATTACATTTTGACACAAACAATCCTATGGCTTGGCCGGTAGTGGGAAATGTAATATTACCATTTAGTATGGATGCAACAGTTTATTATGTTACCTTGGACCAATATAAAACAAATCCGGGAATTTTAATTCAGACCATAGAAGGCACGGAAGTAAGTCCGGGAGCAGAAGGAGAAGTCATTTCTGTTCAAGAGGAAAGTGGATATGGAATGGTAGTAACCATTGATTTAGGAGATGGATATATTGCGAAATACGGACAGTTAAAGGATGTTTGTGTGGAGGAAGGTCAAAGGGTAAATGCCAATACGGTCATTGGTTTGGCAGCAAGTCCATCCAGCTTTTTCAAGAAAGAAGGCTGTCATGTCTTTTTCCAGTTAAATAAGGATGAAGTGCCTCAAAATCCTATGGAATATTTAGAATAAAATCTTTTTATCATAGGAAAAATGTGATATGATAAGAGTAGATTAATTTGTCGTGAAGAATCAAGGTTTTTAAAGATTGGGTTTTAATCATTTCAATTATTTTGCCTTGGCACCTTGAATGCCGGGGCAAAATTGAAATTGAGGAACGGAGGGCAAAATGCGAAAAGTAAAGTTTGATAAAATTATTACGGTTTTGGGCTTTATAGCATTTGCGTTAATCATACTCTTTATTATTGAAAATCTGATGAATGTAAAAAGTGATAATATGGAAGCGCTTAAAGTTCAAGGTGATGCATGGATTGTAAAGAACGGAAATGAAACTTGGAAGGGAGATTATGAAGAAAGTTCTCTACTGAATATTATAAAGGGTGATACCCTGATGGTGAAGATGGAACTGCCTATTGACCAGTTTGAGAACCCGGCATTGGTATTTCAATCCGGTCACAATAGAATTAAAGTCTATCAGGGAGAATATAATATTTATTCCTATGGGGAGCTGCAATATAAGCAGAATGCACCCATAACAGACACCCAGCTTATCATCCCTTTGGATTTGGAAAAAGGTAATGAGATAAGCATTGAAATTACTGTGGCACAAAGTACATTTTTGTTTGAATTTCCTGAGATACTTCTGTTGGAATCCATAGAGGTAGGACATTACAAATTAATAGGAAATGGTGTACATACTTATATCGGTTTATTTCTTCTTTTGTTTGGTTTTATTTTGTTTGCGTTTTTTATTGCGAATATAAGAAAAACGTATCTTTCCAGTAATCTGGAGTTATTAATTCTGGCACTTTATTCTGTGCTGGGTGGAGTCTGGATGTGGACACATTATGGAATTCTGGAGATGTTCTGGGATAATGCCTATGCTATTTATGTGCTAAATATCATCAGTGAATTTACCATGCCTATATTGGTATTGTTTTTCTTTCATATAAAGTTACGTAATCAGAAAGCACAGTTATGGTTCAAAGGACTCGCATCTTCTGCAATTATTTTTGTGGCACTGGTTTTACTTTCGTTGACTGTAAGGAGGTTTTTCCCATTTTTCAGTCATATTATTCTGTGGTTTTATTTTATTTTGATTATTACAGCTTTTGAATGGCATCTGACAAGGGCATATTTTAAAAACAAAAGTAAATTGAACGGATTTATTTTAGCGTCGGTGATTTCTTATTATATTTCTGTGATTATGTGTCTATTTACACTAAGAACCGATAATTTTTCTTTTGACCTCTTTCATAAAGTATATTGTAATACCATTGTATTTGTCATTGTGCAGATGTTTTTGTCCTATGTAGTCCCGATGATAAACAATTTAAAAGGAAAAACGGAAAGAGAAGTGTTAATTGAACTTGCATACGTGGATGGTTTGACAGGGTTGTTAAATCGAAACCGAAGCGAAGAAATCATGAATCAGATACGATATGATGAAGAGAATTTTTACTATGTAGTAGAATTTGAAATCATTAATCTAAAGAAAATTAACAGAACTTACGGATATGCTACAGGGGATAAGGTATTGATTGAATTTGCTGATAACTTAAAAGCAGCATTTGAGGATGCTATGCTGGTAAGCCGTTACAGCGGGGATGAATTTATCATAATTTTAGAAAATGAAAATCAGGAAAAATTAGACCACTGCATGGAAATCTTTATGGAAAAAATCCGCTTATATAATGAGCAGCAGGAGGAAGAGGCTGCCATTCAATATGTATATGGTGTCGGGGAATGTAACTGTATGATAAAGGGACATGATATTTATAAAATGCTACGGGTAGCGGATAAACGGAAGTATGAAAAGGCGAAACAGGTAACACACGAAAGCAGTATTTGACAATGCTAGAAACTGTTTACAGGAATATGGATGCCTTGACAGGGAAAACGAAAGATAAATAAAAAGGAGGGATACTCTTGAAAAAAATATTAAAATGGATGTTCATGTATTTATTAATTGTAGTGTTTTTAAGTGTCTTTGTGCATCAGATGCAAAAAGATAATGTTTTGTATCCTTCCTATGAAATCAAGGATTCGGTAGATATTTTATATAATGAAGAAGAGATAAAAGATATAGATTTAAGTACTTATCAATTTTCAGGGCTTAGTGCTGGAGATTATCTGGAATTGTATTTTGAAGTGGAAGACCTTGGTTTGGAACAGCCTATGATTGCTTTCTTAACCTATCATTGCAATGTCAAAGCATATGATAACGGACAGTTGATGTATGAATATGGGAGCAATGATATGGAAGGAAAAAGGATGGCACCCAGTGGGATACATATGATTCCTCTTCTGAAGGAAGAAAGTCATCGAATCAGAATTTGTCTGGAGATATTAGAGGATAATCCTTTTACTTCCATTGATAAGTTAGAGATTCATGAAAGTTCTACTTATTTTAAAGAATTTTTACGGGAAAACGTATTAAATGTCATTATTGGTGTGTTTATGATTTCCTTGGGGATTCTGTTTCCTTTGATTTTGATTGCAGTTGGAAAAATTGGAGGAGAATACCGAAAAGCATTATGGTTAAGTGGTTTTTGCATTCTGGCGGGGCTTTGGATGGAATGTGATATTAACTTGATGCAGTTTTATATTGAAGATTTGTATTTGGTATCAGAGTTAAAGTATTTTAGTCTTTACACCTGTATCATACCATTGCTGATGTTTTGCCAGGAAACATTTCATAATAAGAAAAAGAAAAAAATTATTAAGATAAGTGCCATCGTTTCTATTATCGTATGTGCTATTGTAATTTTACAGCATTTTATGGGATGGATTACCTTTGCCACAAATTTAATAAATTATCAGTTGATGGCATTGATTCTTGTGGGAATCGTATTTATTATTGCGATTTCAGAGTGTATGGGAGAAGAAAGCTCAGAGCGGGTATTCTGTCAGGGAATTTGTTTTCTTTGTTGTTCTATCTGTCTAGAATTACTGCGTTTTAATGTGGCAAAATATTTCTTTGCTAATACCAATTTTTTAAAGTTTAGTCTGGTTTATTTTGGATTTTTAATCTTCATTTTGGTTATGTTGCGGTCCTATTTTATCAGTTTGATAGAGCATATGTCTGAAAGACAAAAACAGGAAGTGTTAAGGAAAATGTCCTGTGTGGATATTTTAACAGACGTTGCAAACCGGACACAGTGTAATAAGGAAATTGAAGAACTTAAGGAAAAAGGACAAAAAGATTTTACGGTTATTTTGTTTGATTTGAATTATTTAAAACATATCAATGAGCGTTTCGGTCATGAAATGGGAGATGGCTATATTTATGAATTTGCCCAGATTTTAAAATATTCCTTTGAGGACTGTTATCTGCTAGGAAGAATGGGTGGCGATGAATTTATGGTTGTCTTGGAAAAGGATGATATGGGAAGAGAAAAAGAATATCTGGATAAGGTACAGGCTTATACGGAAGAATATAATGTGGATAAAGACAAAGCAATCCGCATTTCCTATGCGGTAGGAAGTGCTTCTAGTACAAGCAGGGAGCCTATGGATTTCTGGGCAGTATATGATTTGGCAGATGACCGGATGCACGAATGTAAGAAGAGGGTTAAGGCAAACAAGTAAACAGGTGACACGGGGACGTGGCACCTGGCTGCGTTTTAAAGCCAAACTGTGAAAGAACAAGGATAAAAGAAGGAAACTAGGAACGATGGAACATATTTTAATCCATGAAATGATAGAAGACCATAATGAGCGTATGTTGAATCTTAGGAAGTATTATCCTTTTTTTCAACTTATGAATACGAATTTTTCCACATATAAAGAAGGACGGTATGAAGTATTGGATATGGCTTATCTTACGATGGCCGTAATCCGATACTTTATTCATGAGAATAATTTTAATGACCGGGATGTAAGCTATGAGGACTATGCAACATTCCTGTCTTCGGTATTGCAGCGGGATTTCTCTTTGTTGTTAGAGATAGAAGAAGAAAGAGAGTTAATCCGCTATATTTTTGAAAAATTATTTCATGATGGAAAGCCTTTTGAATTTAACTATTTTGACCCTAAGGATAAAAAGAGAAAGCTGGCAAGGGTAAAATTATTTGAAAGTGATTTAAAAGAGGGAAGAATTTTATACCACCTTACCAAAGAAGCGGTGGAATTTTATTTATACACCAAGGAAATGAAGGAAGAAAGTAAGATTAGTGTTCAACAGTTGTTATTGGAAAAGATGATTCGTACCAATAACTTTAAGGGCGGTATTGAAGTGGTACGCCGGATGAACAATGAGGTGAAAAAGATTTCCTACGAGAAACGGGATGTGGTGAAACTCCTTTCTGAGGATATTTTCGAGGGTGTAAAGGCATACGATGCCTATGTGGAAAATGTGGCTGGCTGGTTTATTAAGGAGCAGAAATTATTTAAGAAGAATCAGGAATTAGTTAAAAAGGCTTTGGAAAAGGCAGAATTAAGGGAGGAAACCTCCTATGATGCGGACAAGTACCAACAGGCATTGATGGACATTTCTGCCCTTGAAATTGAGTTAAAAAAGACCATTTACCGCCATTCTGAACTAATGAGAGAGTCTGTGGAATTAACGGCATCTATCGATGGCATGATAAAGGCGGCGAAGTTAAGAAAATTAAGACCTGTCTTTGACTTTAAGAAGGCAGAGGTTATGGCGAAGAAAGAGGATACTCCAAGTATATTAGGGGAATTGTTAAGTCCTTTTTTATTGCCAAATAAGCAAAAGAAGTTTAGCTTTGATTTATTAAATGAGGGACTTTCTTTTAAGCCGAAGGAAGAAAAGAAAAGGGAAAAGATAGAAAAGGTTCTGGATACAGAAAATTATGTATTTCAGGATGAAATCGAAGAGGAGCGAATTTCCAATAACTTTGAAAAGTTGTTAGGAGAATTGTTCCGTCAGTTGATGAAAAGGGATAAAATCACCCTAAGAGAATACAATGCTATACTTGAGATTAAGTTTGGAAAAGAGATTTATCAGAACGGGGATTATTATTCTTTCCTGGTGCATTTAAGCCAGAAGAAGGAATATCATGTGGATAAATTGCTTTTAGCTTCTGAAACCTTTCTAGAGGGGATGGTTTCTGGTATGATGAAGCAAAAAATGGGAAGTGAATACAAAGGCTTGAAGTTTACCTTACAGTTTTTGGAGGAAGAAATTACTTTAAATGGTGCCTTTAAGGTAACGGATATGATATTTGAAAGGATTTAGGTATGGACAGCAGAAATTTAGAAAAGGCATTGGAACTATATGCAAAATTAATTGCAGGAGAAAATGTAAGCAAGGTGGAAGGGAAAAACAGCCGCCTTTATGAAGAATACAATGAAAATCCGGAAGTGTATGAGATTTTAAATGTAATGTTAAAGAAATTAAATTTATCCATTTATGAATATGAAGAGTCACTTTTTGTGACTGCCGGACAGGGAAACCGGGTATTTGGATATCAGAATGAAGAGTTAAAAAGAGCCATGGGAGTGCGATTGAATAAAGAACTTTATCTTTGCTATTTTATTATGTATCAGGTACTTTTGTCTTTTTACTCCGATTCTGCCACCATATCTTATAAAGAGTATGTAAAGTTAGAAGAAATCGCCACCAGAGTAACAGAAAGTATCCGCTCCGTAAAAGAAAATATGCAGGTGCTAATTCAGGCAGAAGTGGAAGAAGACAGTTTTCTTGATATCGCCCTTTTATGGGATGAAGTACCTTATACCACGGGAACAGATGCCTTGGATGTAAGGGCTTCTAAGGCTTCGAAAGCCGGATATGTAAAGCTGGTATTTAATTTTTTAAAGTCCCAGGAATTATTTTTAGAGAACAATGAGCGGTATTATCCAACTAAGAGATTCCGGGCATTGGCAGAACGCTATTTTGAAGAAAACAGAGGAAAGTTATACGAATTATTTGGAGGAAAACAGGATGCCTAAGATAAATCGAATCCGTGTGAATAACGTAAAATATAATTTCGGTACGCAGCAGTATGATGACTTTGTCATGAAAATGTATGGGAAAAATACGATTTATGATTTGGCAAACGGTGGTGGAAAGAGCGTTTTAATGCTTCTTTTGCTTCAAAACCTGATTCCGAATTGTACTTTGGACGAAAAACAGCCCATTGAAAAACTGTTTCGTGGGGATAGTAAAAATACTACCATCCATTCATTGATTGAGTGGGAACTGGATGAGAAGGATAAAAAGGACGGATATCTTTATCTTACTACAGGATTTTGTGCAAAAAAGGCAAAACAGAGTGAGGAAGAAAAGGATACTGCCAGCATCGACTATTTTAATTACTGTATTTTTTACCGGAAATACAATGAAAATGATATTATTAACCTTCCTTTGGTGAATGAAGAGGGAAGGATTACTTATAGCGGCTTAAAAAGTTACTTAAAAGAACTGGAAAAGAATGATTTAAGTCTTAAAGTGTATGTCTTTGATAAAAAAGGGGAGTATCAGAAATTCATTGCAGGCTATGGTTTGATTGAGAGTCAGTGGGAAATTATCCGTGGAATCAATAAAACCGAAGGTCATGTAAGAACCTATTTTGAAACCAATTATAAGACCACCAGAAAAGTGGTGGAGGATTTATTTATTGAGGAAATCATTGAAAAGGCATTTTTAAACCAGATTGATGGGGAAAATGTCAATCAGGATATGGCTGAAACACTGTTACAGATTAAGGATAAACTCATTGAATTGACGAAGAAAAAGAAGGAAATTTCCTCCTATGACCGCCAACAGGAGTTAATCAATGTGCTGATTGCAAGAATTGGTACTTTCTTAGAGCAGTACCATGAAAAAGAGGAAAGTCTGGATGGATTAAAGAGGATTTACCATAGTCTGGAAACCTTTTTAAAGGAAATAGAAACTTCCATTGAGGAAAAAAATAAGAAGCTGGAACAGATAGAAGAAAGCCATGGAAACCAGAAAAAGAAAGAAGAACTGCTGAAGTTAAATATCAATGAACGACAAAGGGAAGAATTGCTTTTTGAGAGGGAAACTTTGGCGCAGCAAAAGGGTACAGTGGAAGATAAGATTCAGATGCTTGTAAAGGATTTAAACAAGCGGGAAAGTGTGAATGAATATCTTAAGTATCGGGAAGATGAGAAAGAATTAAGGGAGCAGGAGGAAATTCTTAAGAGTTTTCAGGAAGGAAAGAAAGGCAGTAGGGAAGAAGCGAGTCTTTATGCTTATAATATAAAACTTCGTCTGGATGAGAAATTATCGGAAACTGTAGAGGAAGAAAAGAGCCTTGCCAAAAAGCAGGAGGAAATTGCCAAGGAACTTCAGGGGTTCAAGGAATCTGAAAAAGAGTTGGAGTTAAAGGTAAATCTTTCAAAACATACCCTTTCTATGCTTTCGAAGGAAGAACAGCAATGGAATCAGAAAATCAGTCGATTAAGAAATGAATTATCAAATCCGGTGTTGGGTTCTATTAAGGATGCCATCAAGCAGAATGAGGAACGGATGCGAAAGTTCCAAAAAGAAGTGAAGGAAGGAAAGGAACTGGAAAGCCAGTGTCAGGAGGTTTTACTGGAACTGGGAGTACAAAGAGAAACCTTAAAGAAGGAAATAAAGGATTTGTACGAAAAAAAGGATGGGTTGCTGGAAGAGGAAAAAGATATTAAGGCTGCTTTAGAGAAACAGGAAAGATTAAAGGAAATCTACGAGGTAAAACAGGAGAAGTTTTTAAAGCAGGCTATTTTACAAAAAATCACCATGAATCAGGAAGAAACCCAGAAGTTACGAAAGCAGAAGGAAGGAATCGAAGAATTTTTAAGAGCCTTGGAACGGGGCGAAAATCCTTATGTGGGAAAAGGTGCGAACATTATCAAAGATTATATTAAAACCAGACATGGAATGGATTGCATCTTAGGTATAGAGTATCTGAATGGTTTAAAAGAAGAGGAAAGAAAGTTACACCTTGAGAAACAGCCATTGCTGCCTTATGGTGTTTTAGTGGAGCATTTTTCAGAGTTATCCATGGATGAGAATCTTAAAAATCTGGAATTGGAAGAGGATATGGTTCCGATTTTTAATCTGGAGATGGAGAAGAAAATCCGGGGTTCTTTTGAGTCCAATTATATGTTTTTTGTAAGTCGTAAGAAAGAGGGGCTTGGTGCTTGGAACAAAGAGGAAGAACAGTTGAAAAAACAAGCTTTGCTTGGGGCAATCAAAGAATCCATTGAGGAAAAGGAACAGTTACTTTCTTCTTATGAAGAGGATTTAAAAGAGGTTCTTGCCATGAAGGAAGTAAGCCGGGAGTTTTATGCGGATAGGCTTACGGAGTTTCGAAATTCCATTGAGGAAAAGGAAGAAAGTATCCATCACGTTCTGGAAAAGGAAAAAGAACGAAAGCTTCAGCTTGCGGAATGTCAGAAAAAGGCTCAGGAATGGAATGAGCGATTATTGGAGGGAAAGAAGGAAGAAAATATTCTTCTTGAGATTTTGGCATTGCAGGAGGATTTAGAGGAAAAAGAGGGAGAAAGAAGAGAGGAACAGGAGCAGATTCTAAAGTGGAGTAAAGAATTGGAGGAAATTCAAAAACAGCTTTGGAATTTGCAGCAGGAATTACTAAAAGGGGAAGAAAAACGGAATGCCTTAAAGGAAAAGATAAATAAGGAATCTGAGTTCTTTGAAAAGGAAGTAAAGGAATATGTTCCGGAGGAAGGGGACTTAGAAATCCTTACCCTTGTGGATTCTGTGCTTTTAGCGAAGTTTACTGCGGTAAAGGCTTTGCTTCAAAAGGCAGAGGTTTCTTTCGAGGATAAGAAGAGATGGATTAAGAGTTTAAAAAACAGCCAGGAAACTTCTTTGAAGCGGATGAAAAAGAAGGGATATACATTAGAAACCATGATGCAGATGGAAACTGAGGAAAGTCTTATAGAAACCAAGGAAGACGTTTTAGAAACCATGGAGCGGGAATTGTTAGAACTTCAAAAAGAAGAGGGAGAATACAAGGAACGGTTAGCTGGGAAAGATGCGAAAATCAGCCACATGGAGGGACGAATTGAACTTGCCCGAAATGAATTGCAGGAAAAATTCCGGATGGAGGAAGAGGAATTCCACCAAAAAGGAAGTGTAGAGGAACTTACGAAACAGCTTGCGTCCTGCAAGGAAGTATATGATGGATTGAAAAAGGAGAAAAATGCCTGCAAGGAAGAATTGTCTGCTTTAAGCCGGGAGAAGGAAAAGCAGGAAGGCTGGCTGAATGAGGCGAAGCATTATCTCTTTATGTATGAGGTGGATTTACAGGGAGAAGCCTTATATGAAGGTACCAGGGAGAAAATGCAGGAGGATTTTAAAGCCTATAAGAAAACCTTGGAGCAGAATCAGAAAAAGACAGCTAAGGCAATTCAGGAGTTTGAAAGTTATAAAATGCAGACCGTAGACAGTTTAAAGGAACTGGATGCGTATGAATTGGCACAAACCATTAAGGAGCAGGTAATGTTACCGAAGGATTTGGAAACTGCGAAGGAATTAATGGAAAATCTGGATGCCATGAAGGAATATATTGTTCTGGAAAAAGAGCGGATTCAAAAAGGAATTCTGGATATGGAATTTATGAAACAGAATTTCGAAAGCCAGTGTCTGCAACGGTGTCAGGATGTAAAGATGGAGTTAGACCGTTTGTCAAAGCTATCAAGAATCCAGTTGGATGGACAGCTGGTGCAGATGATTCAGTTAAACATTCCTTATGTAAAGGAAGAATTATGCGCCCAGAGAATGTCTTTGTATATTGATGAAATCATTGAACAGGCAGATAAAAAGAATTCTCAGGCGGAAGTGGTGATGTATTTAAAGGGACAGTTGTCTTTGAAGAAATTGTTCTCTGTGATGGTAACGGATATGAATGGCATCGGACTTTACCTTTATAAGAGGGAAAGAATCAAGGAACAAAGCCGGTTCTTACGGTACGAAGAGGCGGTAGGAAGTACGGGACAATCCCAGGGTATTTATATCCAGTTCTTGATTTCCGTCATTCATTATATTGCCAATATTAATTCTCATAATCAGGAGCAAAGTGGAATATCCAATGTTATCTTTTTGGATAATCCTTTCGGTGCCGCAAAGGATGTGTATATCTGGGAGCCAATCTTTGAGTTGCTAAAAACCAATCAGGTGCAGTTGATAGTTCCTGCCAGAGGAGCCACCCCTGCTATTACCAACCGGTTTGATGTGAATTATGTCTTAGGACAAAAACAGGTTGGGAAGGTGCAGCAGACGGTGGTGGTGGATTACCGCAGCGAAGTGGAACAGGAAAGATTGGAATACCATAGATTGGAATTTGAACAAGAAACCTTCGATTTTGTATAGGAGGGGAAGGTGTGAGCGGTTTGGTGCGAAGATGGTGGTGTCCCATTGCCCACATTTATGCCAGTCTGTAGCTCCGTTGTCCAGAGTAAGAAAATCTAAGCATCTTTATTATAAAACTTTATATGACGAACGTAACCGCCCCAAGAGAGCCATCTATGGCTCGCTTGGGGCTTTGCCGTACATCCTTGTACGGCAATTCCTGTCTATGGACTGCTTCAGGAAATTTCATATTTGAAAGAAAATCAGGGTGCGGTGTGGGAAGCATTCTCGGATTTATAATGTTTTTTTTTGCGAAAAGATATAAAAATACTGATATAAATTGACAAAATCGTGAAATGATGATATAATTGTATTATTGAAATTGTGAAAAATTCCAGAAAGGACTTGACAGCTTTGAGGGGAAAGGATAGACTTAGCACAGCACAGCACAGCACAGCACAGC
>JAFQCI010000068.1 GCA_017416505.1 Lachnospiraceae bacterium | reverse complement strand
GAGGAATTCGTAAATCAGCGTCTTGACGATTTGTCTCAACTTGTAAGTGATGTTATTGATTCAACCAACGAAAACGCAAGTGAAATCAACGAAACAATCAAGGAATCTGCTGATGATGTAGGATATACTATTTCAAGTAAACTAGCCAACGCATTTAATTCAGCGGGCGATGGTATAGGAAACTTAGTAAGTGACTATAACGATAACTTCCTTGAAACAATGACTACGTTACAAGCAAGTGTTGATGCTATTCGTAGTTTAATCGCTGGAACATCTGATAAGACTGCTAGTGATAAAATAGCTTCTGTTGAAAAGTCTGAAAAAGACATTGCCACAACCAAGGGAACTTGGACAAAAAATGATAGCGGAAATTGGAACTATTATAAAGACGGCGAACAAGTTAAAGACTCATGGACTAAATATGACAAAGATAATAAATGGTATCATTTAGACAGCGAAGGAAACATGAGTACAAGTAAATGGATTAAGAATGATTCAGGTACTTGGAGTTATGTGAATGATTTAGGACAGGCTTTAACTGGTTGGCATAAGTTGGATTGGCAAGGTTCAATGGACTGGTACAATTTTGACGATGATGGTAATATGCTTGAAAATCAATGGATAGATGACTATTTTGTTGCTAAGAGTGGCAAGATGTTAACTAATACATGGATTGGACATAATGGCAAATATTATTGGGTTGGCGAAGACGGTAAGTGGCTAGATGAGCCAGGCTGGAGTTTAGATTATAAACCTAATGACAAACGTATGTATGAGTATGCAAAGGGAAGTAAGAAGATTCCTGAAGACCAATTAGCTTGGACTCAAGAAGAGGGAACGGAAATTATTCGTAGAGCGTCTGATGGTGCTTTATTAACTCCTCTTGGTCAAGATGATATGGTATTTACCAATGAAGCATCTAGGAAGTTATGGGAATTTTCACAAGACCCAGAAGGTTATATGGCTAAGTTGGGATTATCTGGTTTGAAACCAGTTGAATTTGCTATACCTAGTATTTCAAGTATGACTAAAATGCCTGAAATACAACGTGTAGCACCAAAAGTTGATGTTGGTGGTGTTGTATTGAATGTAGAATTGCCAAATGTGAATAACCCACAAGAATTTGCAAAGCAATTAAGAAGTACATTGGCTACAGACACAAAAACACAAAAATTACTTACAGAAAAGATAGGGTCAAGTTTTCTTGGAAGAACTGACAGAAGTAATTTCTATAGGTAATGAATTTGACAAGAGTAGGCTTTGGACTTTGGTTTGGAGTCTACTCTTTATTTGATGAAAGGAATGATTAATTTGACAGAAGAACAGATTGAAAAGGCAGTGAATAATGCAATTATAGAATTAGGAGACGATATTGATAATCAACTTGGATGTATGTGGGATTTCTATGACAAAACATTTGCAGATAATGAAATTGCTAAAATGAAATCTGCTGAATTATCAACTATGGGTACGGCAATACGAATTAGTACGATGATATTAAAGCAAGCATTGAAAGAATTGTTTTGTGATTAATGTTGATGGAATATTGAAAAATATAGACAAAGAGCAAGGGTTAATTCCTTTGCTCTTTTGTTATGAATAAAGTTGAATTTTAATTTGAATTTTACAGTACTACCTCAATGATGTAGTGCTTTTTATATTATTAGAAATTATTTTATGAAATGGAGTGTGATTTATTATAGGAGCAATAGCATTAGAAAATAAGGTTTTATTAAATATTAAAGAAGCATCTGAGGTTTTTGGAATAGGACAACATAGATTGCGTGAGATAGTACATGAAGACTATGAAAATAAATATCACCTTATGTTAGGACGTACTATAAAAATTAAAAGAAAGCAGTTTGAAGCGTTTATAGAACAAGTAGAACAGATATAAAAAAATAGACAATGTGCCTAGAATGTGCTATAATACTTTACAATATGCATTCAAGGCACTCTTATTCAGGGAGGCTGAGAAATGGCAAATAAAACAACATCAGAAAAGAATAAGCCTGCAAGAAAAACGCTTAGACCTAACGAATATTATAATCCTAAAACTAAGAGATATGAGTATCATTATAAGGATTGTTTTGGTAAGGAAAGAGTTATAAGTTCTTACAGACTTGAAAAAACAGACCAATTACCGAAGGGTAAGAAGTCATCTAAGAGTTTGCGTGAGAAGGAGGAAGAACTAAGCACACAACTTAAAAATAACATTGATATTGATGGGGCAAAGCTTACGCTATTGGAAGTGGTGGATAGATACCTTAATTCGCTATATAATAGGAAAAAATTATCCCACAATACCAAAGTTGGCTATAACGTAACAGTGAATACCTTAAAGCAGTATAAGTTAGGTTATATGGAAATTGGGAAGATAAGACCAGAGCATTGTGAAGAATGGCTTGCTGATATGAAAAAGAAGTACAGAGGTTCATCTATCCAAACACAGATTAGTCTTATAAAAAGAACTTTTGAATATGCTTTAGACTATGATTATATTGCAAAAAATCCATTCAGACGTATTTCAACAGATAGAAGTGATAGTAAAAAGGTGGAAGCACTTTCTATAGAGGATATGAACCGATTTCTTGACTTTTGTTCAAATGACGCACACAGTTTACATTGCTATGATATGTTATACGTGCTGTTTTGGACTGGACTAAGGGCATCAGAATTATGTGGTCTTACTCTGGATAACATTGATATGGAAAAACGAATGATATATGTTGATAAGCAATTACAGTGTATCAATCATACGCACGTTGTATTACCTACGAAAACAACAAATGGTAAGCGTAGTGTTCCTATGACAGATGGTGTATATGAATGTTTTGAGCGTATTCTTGCAAATCGCTATCTTAAGGGCGATATAGAACCTGTATGTTACGATGAAAAAGGTAGTGAATATGAAGGATTCGTATTTCTTGCAACAAGAAGCAGGAAGACAATAGTGCGAAGTCACGTTGAAGAATATTTGCAAAATTGTATTAAGCGTTTTAATGCGAAAAATTCAGATAATCCGATTCGTAAATTTGAGCCACATGTCTGTCGCCATACCTTTGCAACGAATCTGCAATATTTGCCTTTGAAGACGTTACAATACATATTAGGGCATGGAAATATATCTACAACAATGGATAATTATGTTGATGTTAAACCTAGTCATGAACAATTGATGCAAATTAACGCTATAGCAAATCAGTTGACAGCTATTTAGTATGAATTTTAGTATACTAATTATTTGCTAATTATAATGTGTAACGAAATGTAACGAAACATACAAAAAAGTAATGAAATGACAGTAGTAAGTGTTGAAAATATAAGAAAGCATCTGAAAAATGCTTGATTTATAAGGAGTTGAAACGATGATAGCAATTATAGATTATGATGCAGGAAATATTAAAAGTGTAGAAAAAGCTATGAATTACTTGGGGCAGGAAGCTGTTATTACGAGAGATAAGGATGTTATTTTGGCAAGTGATAAAGTTATTTTGCCTGGAGTGGGTGCCTTTGGAGATGCCATGCAGAAAATAAAAGAATATCATCTTACCAATGTGATTTATGATGTAGTAGAACAGAAAAAGCCATTTCTTGGCATCTGTCTTGGTTTACAACTGCTATTTGAAACCAGCGAAGAAAGTGAAGGAGTAGCTGGTCTTGGTGTTTTAAAGGGAGACATAGTAAGAATACCAGCGAAGGAAGGCTTAAAAATTCCTCATATGGGATGGAATACAATTCAGGTAAAAGAGGATGCAACGTTGTTTCAGGGTATTTCAAAGGATGCTTATGTGTATTTTGTGCATTCCTATTATTTGAAGGCAAAGGAAATAGAAGATGTGGCGGCTACGACCTTTTATTCTACGGAAATTCATGCGGCAGTAGAGCATGAGCGTGTATTTGCCTGCCAGTTCCACCCTGAAAAAAGCGGAACTGTAGGACTGAAAATACTGGAAAATTTCGTGTCACTATAGAATGGAGGAAGAAAGATGCATACGAAAAGAATTATTCCTTGCCTTGATGTACATGCCGGAAGAGTAGTAAAAGGCGTTAATTTTGTGAATCTAAAGGATGCCGGAGACCCGGTTGAAATTGCAGCGGCTTATGATAAAGCTGGAGCGGATGAATTAGTTTTTTTAGACATTACTGCATCCAGTGATGCCAGAAATATCATGATTGACATGGTAAAAAGAGTGGCAGAAACGGTTTTTATCCCGTTTACAGTCGGTGGCGGTATTCGTACTGTAGATGATTTTAAAGCCATTTTAAGAGAGGGTGCAGATAAGATTTCTATTAATTCCTCTGCCATTAATAATCCTAATCTGATTTCAGAAGCTGCGGATAAGTTTGGAAGTCAATGTGTGGTAGTGGCTATTGATGCAAGACGCAGACCGGATGGTTCCGGATGGAACATTTATAAGAACGGTGGAAGAGTGGATGTTGGAATCGATGCTGTGGAATGGGCGATGAAGGTAAATCAGCTTGGAGCAGGTGAAATTCTACTAACCAGTATGGATTGTGATGGAACAAAGGCCGGATACGATTTGGAACTTACCAGAATAATTTCTGAAAATGTTTCCATTCCTGTTATTGCTTCCGGTGGTGCAGGTACGAAAGAGCATTTCTATGAAGCATTGACGGAAGGAAAGGCGGATGCAGCTTTGGCAGCCTCCTTATTCCATTATAAAGAGTTAGAAATTAATGAAGTAAAGCGATATTTAAAAGAACGTGATGTAGAAGTACGTTTAGTATAGTAAGTAAAAAAATCCCCTGGGATGCTAATGAACTGGCATTCCAGGGGATTTTTTATTTAGGAATTTTATGGGGTTTCAATTTTCTCTTTTGCTGCTGAGAGCATTAATTTGATACGATTTAACTGATTTACCTCGCTGGCACCCGGGTCGTAATCTACGGCTACGATATTTGCATCAGGGAAGGCCTGACGAAGTGATTTAATGACACCTTTTCCTACTACGTGGTTTGGAAGACAGGCAAAAGGTTGGGTACAAACAATGTTTTCTGCTCCTTGATGAATTAACTCAATCATTTCTCCAGTTAAGAACCAGCCTTCACCGGTTTGATTACCGATGGATACAAATGGTTCTGCATATTCAGCCAATTTGCTGATAGGTACCGGTGGAAGGAAATGTTCGCTTTTACTTAATTCTTCCTTCATGGTTTTACGGTAGTTATCTAATAGCCAGATAACTGTGTTAGAAACAGTGGCAGATTTCTTGCTGCGACCTAAATATTCGTGTTTAAAGTTGCTGTTATAAGCACAATATTGGAAGAAATCCAGTAAGTCCGGCATAACAGCCTCTACTCCTTCTTTTTCTAATAAATCAACAAGATGATTGTTTGCAGAAGGGAGGAATTTTACAAGAATTTCACCAACAATACCAACACGAGGCTTTTTCTCGTCCGTAATTGGAAGGGCATCAAAGTCTTTGATGATTCCCTTGATATTTTTGCGGAATTCTTTTTGTGAACCAGTCTTACTAAGGGAAAGTTTTACCTTTTCATTCCATTTTTCATAAAGTGCATTTGCAGAGCCAGGTTCTTTTTCGTATGGACGCATTCGGTATAAAACTCTCATAAATAAATCGCCATATACAAGAGCCTGAACAGCACGATTTAACATTTTTAACGTAAATTTAAAACCAGGATTTGTTTCCAATCCTCCGGCATTGACAGAGATAACCGGAATTTGTGGCATTCCTGCTTTTGCTAATGCCCTTCGGATAAATCCGATATAGTTAGAGGCACGACATCCGCCACCGGTCTGGGTAATTGCCACAGCAACTTTATTTAAGTCATATTTTCCACTTAGCAATGCTTTCATAATCTGACCTACTACAATCAAAGAAGGGTAGCAGGCATCATTGTTTACATATTTTAGACCGATGTTAATTGCTTCCTTATCGGCATCTGGTAATGCTTCTAAACGGAATTTACAGGTAGCATTTAAGGCAGGCTCTAAAATGTCAAAGTGGATTGGAGACATCTGTGGGAATAAAACAGTATAACCATCCAATGCCATTTCCTTTGAAAAGATGACTCTGTCATAAGAAGAAGGGACAGGGCAGGCTTTAATGTTATTCTTCTTTCGTACTTCGATGGCACTAATCAAAGAACGGATACGGATTCTTGCTGCACCTAGATTACTTACTTCATCAATTTTTAAAACAGTATATATTTTTCCGGATTTGCTCAAGATATCGTTTACACAATCAGTGGTAACAGCATCCAATCCACATCCGAAAGAATTTAATTGAATTAGTTCCAGATTATCGCAGGTTTTTACATAGTTTGCGGCACGGTATAATCTGGAATGGTACATCCATTGGTCAGAAACAATCAAAGGTCGTTCCACTTCTGATAAATGGGAAATGGAATCTTCCGTTAAAACTGCAATGGAGAAGGAATTAATTAATTCAGGAAGTCCGTGATTGATTTCCGGATCAATATGATAAGGACGACCTGCTAAAACGATACCGGTTTTGCTGGTTTCCTTTAAGTAGGCAATGGTTTCTTCTCCTTTTCTTTGAATATCTTTTTTTACTGAATCAGCTTCTTCATAAGCTTTTACCAAAGCATCTTTGATTTCTTTTAAAGAAATATCATAATCTTTCTGGAAGGTTTGATATAAATTCTTAGCCAAGGCTTCTGGTTTATCTAAGGCCAAGAATGGATGGTAAAATGAAATAGAGTCATCCTTTAATTCTTCCACATTGTTCTTGATATTTTCAGCATAGGAAGTAACAATCGGGCAGTTATAGTGGTTTGGTGCATCCTTGGTTTCATTTTGCTCGTATGGGATACAAGGATAGAAGATGGACTTAATTCCTTGTCGTAACAACCAGGTAATATGTCCATGTGCTAACTTTGCAGGATAACATTCCGATTCGCTAGGGATGGATTCAATACCAAGTTCATAAATCTTTCTTGATGAAATAGGAGAAACTACCACCTGGAAGCCTAATTCTGTAAAGAAACGGTACCAGAATGGGTAATTTTCATACATATTTAATACTCTTGGAATACCCATTTGTCCACGATATGCTAAATCCTGGGATAAAGATTTATATCCAAAGGTTCGTTTTAATTTGTATTCAAAAAGGTTTGGAACATTGTCTGCGTTTTTGGTTTTACCAATACCACGTTCACAACGGTTACCGGAAATAAACTGTCTTCCGCCGGAGAAACGGTTAATGGTAAGAAGACAACTGTTGGTACAACCTTTACAACGTGACATACTGGTTTCAAATTGAAGTTCATTTAACTGCTTTGGAGTCAGCATTTTGGTTTCTACGGCAGGGTTATATCTGTCCTTAGCGATTAATGCGGCTCCGAAGGCACCCATAAGACCAGAAATATCAGGACGAACGGCTTCTATGGATGAGATTTGTTCAAAACTTCTTAAAACAGCATCGTTATAGAAAGTACCACCTTGAACGACTACTTTTTCGCCTAAATCTTTTGGGTCAGTTAACTTGATTACTTTAAGCAGGGCGTTTTTAATAACAGAATATGCAAGTCCGGCTGAAATTTCAGCTACTCCTACTCCTTCTTTTTGTGCCTGCTTTACCTTTGAATTCATAAATACGGTACAACGAGAACCTAAATCAATAGGATTTTTGGCGAATAAGGCAACTTTTGCAAAGTCTTCAATGTTGTAATTAAGAGATTTTGCAAAGGTTTCAATAAAAGAGCCACAACCGGAAGAACAGGCTTCGTTTAACATAACACTATCAACAACACCATTTTTGATTTTGATACATTTCATATCCTGTCCACCGATATCCAGGATACAGTCTACGTTTGGTTCGAAAAAGGCCGCTGCGGTGTAATGGGCAATGGTTTCTACTTCACCAAAGTCAAATTGGAAAGCAGATTTTTGAAGTGCTTCTCCATATCCGGTAGAACAGGAGGCTACAATTTTTGCACTGTCCGGTAATTTTGAATAAATATCTTTTAATGCGGTAATAGTAGTATTTAAAGGATTTCCATTATTACTGCTATAAAAATCATAAAGCAGGGAACCGTCTTCACCTACTACAGCTACTTTGGTAGTGGTAGAACCGGCATCCACACCGAGGAAACAATCTCCCTCATATGTACTTAAATTGCCACGTTTGATTTTATGTTGATTATGGCGGTCAAGGAAAGCCTTATAATCTGCCTCACTGGCGAATAAAGGTTCCATTCGTTCTACTTCTACTTCCATAGTTACATTTGATAAAGCAGAAGCCAGATCACTTAGGGAATGAACGATTTGTGGATCTGAGGTGAAGGCAGCACCATAGGCAGCAAATAAATGTGAGTGCTCCGGTGCAATAATCTGTTCTTCAGTCAGATTTAAGGTACGAATAAAAGCTTCTTTTAATTCAGATAAAAAGTGTAAAGGTCCTCCTAAGAATGCTACGTTTCCACGGATTGGCTTTCCGCAGGCAAGTCCGGATATGGTTTGATTTACCACAGCCTGGAAAATAGAAGCAGAAAGATTTTCTTTTGTGGCACCTTCATTAATCAAAGGCTGGATATCTGTTTTTGCAAATACACCACAACGTGCCGCAATAGGGTAGATGGTGTCATATTTCTTAGCATATTCATTTAAACCGGTGGCATCTGTTTGTAAAAGAGTAGCCATCTGGTCGATAAAAGAACCGGTACCTCCGGCACAAACACCATTCATACGTTGGTCGATACCATTGGTGAAATATATGATTTTTGCATCCTCACCACCAAGCTCAATGGCAACATCAGTAGCAGGTGCATAGCTTTTTAAAGCCTTTGTAACACAAACGACTTCTTGTGTAAAAGGAACCTCTAATTTCTGGGCAAGAGCCAGACCTCCGGAACCAGTGATGGTAGGAGTGGTCTTAATATCTCCAAGTTCCTCTTTTGCTTTTAAAATTAAATTTTTAAGTGTTTCAATGGTGTTTGCATAATGTCTTTGATAGTCAGAAAAGACAGCTTCTTTTTTATCATTAAGAATGGCTATTTTTACTGTAGTTGAACCTATGTCCACACCAAGTTGATAAGTTGAAACTGATGATTTTGTCATGGTAATCCTCCAAGAAACGAAGTTTGCTTATTTCATAAAATATTACTTCTTATTTATAATGTTGTTATAAACGCAATGTTTATATTATAGGAGATAACGTCGAAAAAAGCAATGGATAAATTGTGAAGTTTTCACTTCATAATTATTTATTATGATAGTTACCTCACATTCATATATTTTTACTAGATTTTGCAACAATTTTTTTAATGGGAATATAATAAAATGAAAGTAAATGATAAGGGAAGAGAAAATATGGATTATGCGAATTATAGATGCACCGGAAGAATATATGTAGTGAAAAAAGGGGATAGTTTATATAAGATTGCAAAGGAAAACGGAGTTACGGTAAATGAACTGATGCGTGCTAATCCATATGTAAATGTTTATAATATGCAAATAGGTGAGGAAATCTGCATTCCAAGAAACACTGCAGCGCCGCAAACAAGGTGTTTTAGGGTTAATTCCATGAAAGAATTGGTAGAATTAATGATGGAATACGATATATCCTGGGACAGAATGGTGGATACCAATCCTCAATTAAGAAATGTGATGATTCCTGTTGATTTGGTGGTATGTATACAAGAAGACTAGAGATTTAAGCTGGAAATTTTTTGTAGATTTATATTTACGAATTTTCGTATATCTATTTGACAAAAAAAAAGATGTTCTTTATAATCTTTATGTAAGGGTGGTGCTTGCCACCCTGAATAAAGAAAGAAGGAATTGATAGGATGAAATTTTTAGCGAAATTAGACAGAAAATTTGGTCGTTATGCCATACCAAATCTAACGAATTATGTGATTGGCTGTGCGGTGATAGGATATGTATTATCATTATTTGGTGGGACCATAATTGAGTATATGCAGTTTAATCCGCAGATGATTTTAAGCGGACAGGTCTGGCGGTTAGTTACTTGGGTTGTATGCCCACCTACAGGATTGAGTATTTTTCTAATATTTACATTGTTGTTATACTATCATGCAGGAAAGAATCTGGAATATGTATGGGGAACCTTTAATTATAATCTTTATATTTTTTCCGGTCTGCTTTTTAATGTAATTGGTGCATTAGTTATGTATTTAATGACTGAACTGCCAATTGGTATAGGAACTGAGTATATTTATTTAACTACATTGTTGGCATATTTCTTTACTTTTCCGGAAATGGAAATAAGAATTAATTTTTTTATACCAATAAAAATGAAATATATGGGATACATTGACCTTGCATATTTGGCTGTAAGTTTTTATAACATAGGAAGTATTGGTATTCCATCTCTTGTATGGGGAGTACGTTTGCAAATTATATTTGCAATGTTAAACTTCTTCTTGTTTATGGTATTGCTGAAGAACACTAGAAAAATTACCCGTACAGAAAAGAAAAATCAAAAGAATTTTAAATCTCAGGTTAGGGAACAGATGAGGAAGCAGATTAGTGTGCATCGTTGCGCTATTTGTGGCAGAACAAAGGATGAATATCCAGAATTGGAATTTCGTTTTTGCTCTAAATGTAAAGGTAATTACGAGTATTGTCAAGACCATTTGTTTACACATACACATGTAAAATAAATATCTAACGGTATTCTGGCATCAGTGAGTGACAAAATTTGCTTTTGACACATATATCATTAAATAGAGAAGGGACAAGTATGATGAAAAAGACAAAAATAATATGCACCATGGGACCAAACACAGACAATAAGGATTTATTAAGAAAATTGATGGAAAATGGCATGGATATCGCCAGACTGAATTTTTCACATGGCGATTATGAAGAGCAGGGAAATCGTATTAAGTTAATAAAGGAATTAAGAGAAGAGTTAGGAAAACCAATTGCTATATTATTAGATACCAAAGGTCCGGAGATTCGTGTCCGTAACATGAAAGATGGGAAAGCTTTGATTGAAGAAGGAAAGAAAGTGACCCTTACCACCAGAGATGTGACCGGAGATGAAACATTGATTCCGATTACTTATGAACAGTTACCGGAAGATGTAAGAAAAGGAAACAGAATTCTGATTGATGATGGCTTGATGGAACTTATGGTATTAAATGTCCAGGAAACAGAAATTGAGTGTATGGTAGTATCCGGAGGATATGTAGCATCAAAAAAGGGAGTTAATGTTCCCAATGTGCGTGTAAACCTTCCGGCAATTACAGAAAAGGACAAGGAAGATATTCGTTTCGGAATTGAAAATGGAGTCGACTTTATTGCTGCATCCTTTGTCCGGAATGCAGATGCCATTCATGAGATTCGTGAGATAGTAAATGAATGCAATGCAAATGTTTCCATTATTGCTAAAATCGAAAATGAAGAAGGTGTTTGCAATGTGGATTCCATCATTGAAGCAGCAGATGGAATTATGGTTGCCAGAGGAGATTTGGGAGTTGAAATTCCACCAGAAGAAGTTCCATTTATTCAAAAGAGATTGATTAATAAATGCAATCGTGCTTTTAAGCCGGTTATTACAGCAACCCAGATGCTGGATTCCATGATGCGTAACCCAAGACCTACCAGAGCGGAAGTTACTGATATCGCAAATGCTATTTATGATGGCACAGATGCTATTATGTTATCTGGTGAAACAGCAGTAGGAAAACATCCGGTGGAAGCATTGAAAATGATGGTGGGGGTTGCTAAGGCAACGGAAATGCATTTGGATTACGATTTGCTTTTAAAAGAAGGACAGGAAAACAGACATAAGGGAATATCCAATGCAGTTAGTTTTTCTGCAGTTACAACAGCATACAGTGTAAATGCAAAATTAATCTTGACCTCTACTTATACCGGAAATACTGCAAAACTTATTTCTATGTATCGTCCGGAGGCACAGATTGTCGGTTTATCACCAAATGAAAACATCCTTCGTAAAATGCAACTTTTATGGGGCGTGCATCCTTTATATGTAAAAGAAGCAGATACCACAGATGAAATATTAAAGAATGCAGTAGAAGTAGTAAAAGAAAATAATATGGTCAATGCCAAGGATATTGTTGTAGTAACCGGAGGTGGTCCTGCAAGTAAAAATGCCACTGGTGTTACCAACATGATTAAAGTAGTCGAAGTAGTGTAATGAAATGATACCAGGGTCACAAAGTGCGTAGCAATCCGTAGGTATCATGATATGATTAAAAAATACGATATGTGTGGGTGTAAAAATGTCACGAATTGGAAAAGAATTAGTACGGAAATTAAAAAAAGAGATTCATTTAGAGGAGTCATTAAAGGAATACTCTGATTATATGAATCAGAATTATAAGGAATTTGCTTATATTCGTCTTGCCTTATTATATGATACTTTTTTTGAAGTTTTGTCAGAAACAAAAGATGTGCAGAATAAAGTAAATGTTTCTTATAACAAAGTGCTTCAGGAAGAGATTCAAAAGCTTATCCATCAGCAAACGGATGAAAAAGACCAAACTATCATAGTGAATTTACGGAATGAAATCATTGAGGACATGAAGGTTTTAACAGCATATGTGGATAAATTTCAGGTTTATGAGCATATGCTGAACCGGATTCAATATCAATTTGAAGAAGTAGAAGAAGTTGATGTTGATGTGTTGATTCAGGAAATGTTTACTTATATTTTTGCTGACAAAGACAATGTGATTATCAATGATAAAATCCGAAGTCTGATGTATGAACTTCCGGTCAGAATGACCAAAACGAAATTTTATGAGTATATTTTTGATGCCATGGATATTTATAATGGCACAAGTATGGATGGAATAGAAAGCTTTTTATATATGGTAAAAACCACAGCAGGTCTTGACTGTCCTGCATCTATGAAGGAAAAATATCCGGATATCTTTGATGTATTGGAACAATTTGACAGTGCAGATTATACCGCTCTTTCAAAAGAAAAGTTTGAAAAACTGAAGGAATTAAGAAATGAAATCGTTTCCGAACTCCAGGAGAGGGTAAATCTTTTAATGCAGCTTCAGGAAATTGTAAATCATGTGTATGCATTGATTTTAACTAAAGATTATGTTTTACCGGATACCAAGGCTTTTTCGGCAGCCGGTGAAATCATCGGAAAGGTAAATCAGGCTTTCTTGGAACAGCAGACACAGCTTACTGATTTAGAAACCTATTTTATGGAATTGGAAGGAAAACAGGAAAGCATATATGAAGATATCCAGGTGGCAGAAGGTATGATTTATGAACTTATGACGAATTCCAAGGATAAATTGGAAGAATATGAACAGTTACATACCATGGAATGCGTTCAACTTGTTATGAACCTGCTTTCTGACAGTATCTTTATGGAATTTAATAAGGAAAGTGCTAATGTGATGGTAGATGCAGAGTTCCTTATGGCTGAAAAAAATAAGTTGGCAGAGGAATTTGCCGAGATGTTCGAAACTCATGACAGAGCATATAATCAGAGTGTTATGGCTATGGTATTAAGCAAACTTCCGGTTATTTTTAACAGCCAGAATGAAATGAAAGAGTATTTTGAACATACACTTTCCCGTTGCAATAATAAAAATCTTTTGTATGCTTCTTCGAAATTGATTCGTGATATTATCATTGCATCAGAGTAGGGAAGAGTAACTTGTAAAAGCTTTGAAATGAGTAATAAAGTAGGGAAGTTTTATGATTGTTAGTAAACAGTGTTTTTGCGATGAATCTATGGAAAAAAAGAAAAAAAAGATTATAAACAGATTCCAAAAAGGGAAATTAGAACATTCCTATGGCATTTTTTTATCCTTACATAGGGGTCAGTTGCTGGATATTATTTCAGGATTTGAACTTATGCAAAAAATTTACTCAGATAAAAGGGATGAGATGGTTTTAGTGGGAATTGCCCCTTCCCGTGAAGCTGCATATGAATTAACACGGTTGATAATTGAAACAGTGTATGAAAAACAGAAAGATTTTGATGTGAAAAGATTTTTTTATGAATGAAAAGGTAGGGAGGGAGTATGCTTTCGGTTTTATTACTGATATTAAAAATTATATTATTAACCATAGCGATACTTCTGGGCATAGTAATTTTACTATTATTAAGTTTTTTGTTTCTGCCTTTTTGTTATCAGTTTTATGGGAAATATGAAAACGAAGGATATATTGAAGGAAGTGTTCGGTGGATTTTATTTGTCATTCATTTTAAAACGACCTATGAACATGAGGAATTGACTTATGATTTGAAGTCATTTGGTTATACTATATACAGTAATCGTGAAGAATGGCAGGAAAAACACAAAAAGAAAATTAGGTTTCGAAAAACGAAGGAAGAAAAGAAAGAAAAGACAGCGGATGGGAATAAAAATCGTCGGTGGGATAAGAATCAGGATGCTGAAATATCCAGAAATCCGAAAGAAACAAAGCAGTTATTAAAAGATGTGGATAAAAATCTGAAGACGAAAGATATAAGAAAAAAAGAAACCATTCTTTCTAAGTGTGCTGTTTTGTTGGGGAAGGTTCGTCTTATTCTTCAAAAAATATGGGGTATCTTTTCATATCTCTTTTATTTCCCTTGGAAAATCAAGGAAAGTATTTTCTTGGGAATTGAGAAAATAGCAGAGTTATGGAAGAAAATAAAACCGGTTATAGGGAAAATAAAAGTATGGAAGAAGTTTTTGAAACAAAAGAGCACAAAAGAAGCATTCAAACATATTTTATCTCATTTGAAATTTTTATGGAAAGGAATTAAGCCAAAGAAATTTTATGGTGAACTGCATTTTGGGTTCGATGAGCCGGATAAGACAGGAATGGTGTTAGGAGTCATTGGTTCCGGGTATTGTGCAATCAGAAAATATGTAAAAATAATTCCTTATTTTGATGAAAAGATATTAAAAGGCTCCTTTTATGGGAAAGGAAGCATCCAGATATTTCATATTGTAAAAACAGGCCTACGGGTTTATAAGGATAAACTTTTAATGAAAAAATGGAAACAAATTGAAAAATTAATGGAACAATAGGAGGAGATAAGAATGGCAAATCAAGATTTTAATTCAACAGTAAGTTCATTATTTCAAGGAATGGATAACTTTATCACTACCAAGACAGTAGTGGGAGAACCAAAACAGGTGGGAGATATTGTTTTATTACCACTGATTGATGTGGCATTCGGCGTAGGAGCTGGAGCATTTTTAGATAAGGATGGAAACAATAATGCTGGTGGTGGTCTTGGTGGTAAAATGACTCCATGTGCAGTATTGGTAATACAAAACGGACAAACCAAACTTGTAAATGTAAAGAATCAGGAAGGTTTAACTAAGATTCTGGATATGGTTCCAGACGTTATCGATAAGATTACAGCCTCTTTTGGAAATGGAAAGAAAAGCGAAGATTTAGAGGATATTATGCAGTAATATTCAAAATGATTTAGTACAAATTATATATGATAAAAGAAAATGTGTTTTATTTTCTTTCCAATAAAATCAGAATGAGTGAAGGAGATGATAAATGGGAGATTCCTGTTTATTTTCCCTTTGCTCTTTTTGTTTTTTGGAAAAAAAGAAGTGATTTTGCATACAATATAATAAACAGGTAATTACCGGATGTAAAAAGAAAAGGGGAGAGTCTATGTGTCGGTTGATTGGTTTTGCTTTGTTTTTTATAGCAATTGGAATGATAATTAGTTGCATCATGGAAGAGGGCTTTTTCTTTTTTTTCTTAATTGTGGCTTTATTAGCATTAGCATATTGTTTGTTTTGCAAAAAATAAAAGACTATCCTAAGATAGTCTTTTGAATGTTCAAATTAAGCTCTTTCAACTTTGCCAGACTTTAAGCAAGAAGTACAAACATACATCTTCTTAGCAGCTCCATTAACCATAACTTTAACTGATTTTACGTTAGATTTCCACATTTTATTGTTTCTTCTATGTGAATGGCTCACCTGGATACCAAAATGAACTCCTTTATCACAAATTGCACATTTAGCCATGAATGACACCTCCTTGCATTTTTTAGCCTACGGGCTTACAACAAACCAATTTTATCAGATAAGAACCAAGAATGCAAGAAAAAAATGAAAATTTTTTATTTTTTTTAAAACAATTCATTCCTGTGGTTGTAATTAAGTAAAAAAAAAGGTATACTGTAATGTATGTGGAATAAAAAGTGAAAGCAATTTCACATTTTCTATTTGTGAATTTTAAAGTGAATTTGAAATGGAGGAGTTTACATGAAGGGACATATGAATACAGATTTAGGTAATATTATTGTTGAAAATGAAGCAGTTGCTCAATATGCCGGACTTTGTGCTATGGAATGTTTCGGTATTGTGGGTATGGCTGTGGTTAGTGTAAAAGATGGATTGGTAAAGTTACTAAAAGGTGATAGCGTTAGTAAGGGTGTCAATGTTGTAATAGAAGATGATGGTGTTATCGTAAATTACCATGTCATTGTAGCATACGGTGTAAGCATTGCTGCAGTTGCAGAAAACCTAAAAGATTCTGTTACTTATAAGTTGGAAGAATTTTTAGGAATGAAGGTAAAGTGTATTAACATTTATGTCGAAGGTGTACGAATTTTAGATTAATATGGTTTCGGGAGGAAAAAATCGTGTCAATGAAACAAGTAGTTGCTGAAAAAGTTCAAAAATGTTTTTTGGCGGGAGCATATCGATTAGAATCAAAAAAAGAATATATCAATGAATTAAATGTATTTCCGGTTCCGGATGGAGATACCGGTACGAATATGTCACTTACTATTATGGCTGCTGCCAAAGAAGTATCTGCACTTTCTGATGCTTCTATGGAACAAGTGATGAAGGCAGTTTCCAGCGGCTCTTTACGTGGTGCAAGAGGAAATTCCGGTGTAATTTTATCACAGCTTTTCCGTGGATTTTCAAAAGTTGCTTCAAAGCATGATAAGTTAGATACTTTTATTTTGGCAGAGGCATTTAATCAGGCGGTAGCTACTGCATATAAAGCGGTTATGAAACCAAAGGAAGGTACCATTCTTACCGTTGCGAAAGCTATGGCAAAAAAAGGTGACGAAGTTGCGGGTTCTATGAAAGACATTGAACAGTGGCTGGAAGCTGTTGTAGCATACGGTGATGAAACACTGAAAAAAACTCCGGACATGTTACCTGTATTAAAAGAAGCAGGAGTCGTAGATTCCGGTGGTCAGGGATTGATGGAGGTAATGCATGGAATCCTTGATGAGATAAAAGGAATCGAAACTGTGATGGAAACTCCAATCCTGACAGAAAAAAAGGTGGAGGTAACAGAAGAAGAACCTGTGGATATTAAGTTCGGGTATTGCACAGAATTTATTATTTTACTGGAAAAAGAATTTACTTCCAAAGATGAAATGGAATTAAAAGAGTATTTAGGTTCCATTGGTGATTCCTTAGTTGTGGTGTCAGATGATGAGATTGTGAAGATTCATGTTCACACCAATCATCCTGGATTGGCATTTGAAAAGGGCTTAACTTATGGTTCTTTATCTCGTATGAAAGTAGATAATATGAGAGAAGAACATCAGGAGAAATTAATTAAAGATGCTCAGAAAATAGCACTGGAAGAAAGTGCGAAAGCTAAGGAAGAATCGAAAAAAGCAGCATTGCCACCGAAAGAATACGGATTTGTTACTATTTGTGCTGGAAAGGGAATGGAGGAAATATTCCTGTCCTTAGGAGCAGATGTGGTAATTGAGGGTGGTCAGACTATGAATCCAAGTACAGAGGATATTTTGAATGCTATTGCCCAAATCAATGCAAAGAATATTTTTGTTCTTCCAAACAATAAGAACATTATCTTAGCAGCAAACCAGGCGAGAGATTTAACAGAAGATAAAAATGTTTATGTAATCGAAACTAAGACTATGCCACAGGGAATTTCTGCTATGATTGGATTTGATGAAAGTGCAGGAGTAGAAGAAAATCTTGAGTCTATGAAAGATATGAGCAGTCAGGTACTAACGGGGCAGATAACCTATGCAGTGCGTGACACAAACATTGATGGCAAAGAAATTCATAACGGGGACTTTATGGGCATGGATGATAAAGGTCTGGTGAGTGTAGGAACAGATAAAGAAAAAGTATCCCTGGAATTATTAGAAAATATGGTGCAAAAAGATAGTGAATTAGTTACTATTTATTACGGTGCTGAAGTGGAGGAAGAAGAAGCAACCGCTATATCAGAAAAGATTTTACAATGCTTCCCATCAGTAGAAGTAGAATTACAATGCGGAGGTCAACCGGTTTATTACTATATTTTCTCTGTTGAGTAAAAGAAGGTGGTAGTTTGGAACGAAATGATTCCATATTGGTGGTAAAAGGGGTTGGAGAAAAGACCGCTAAGTTATTTTCAAAGAAAAAGATAGAAACAATAGATGACCTTTTAAGGTATTATCCAAAATCCTATCAGGAATTTAAAGACCCTATATGTATTGAGGATGTTTTGCTGGAAGAAAGAGTTGCGGTAATGGGGCAGATTTGTCAAAAACCTGTTACCAGAAATCTGACGAAAATAAACATTACAGTTTCGAAAATCCGGGATAATACGGGTTCCATGGAAGTCTGCTGGTATCATATGCCCTTTTTAAAGAACTTTTTTCATATGGGTGATACCTATGTTTTTGTGGGAGAGGTTTCGAAAAAGTATGGGAAACTAGTGATGGAACAGCCACAATATTATAAGGTGGAAGAATATGAAAAGCAAAAACAAACTTTGGTGCCTCTTTATTCCACTACCCAGGGACTTTCAAATAAATTAATTCAAAAGTCGGTGAAACAGGCCTTAGAAGCTGTTACGAAGACAGAAGAATATTTACCGGAATATCTGCTTGAAAGATATCAGTTGACGGATGTTTTTCAGGCAACTTATATGATGCATTTTCCTAAGAATAAGGAAGATGTGTTAAAGGCGAGAAAACGATTGGCTTTTGATGAGTTTTTTGCTTTTCTGGCTTCTATGGAATGGCTAAAGGAGCAAGAGATTAAAAGGCAGAATGAGAATCCTATAAAAGACGCTGTTTCTTTAGTGCCATTATTGAAAAAACTTTCTTATGAATTAACCAATGCACAGAAACAGGTCTTGGACGAAATATTAAAAGATTTGCAGGGCGAATATGTTATGAACCGTCTGGTACAGGGGGATGTAGGTTCTGGAAAGACTATCATTGCCATTTGTGCTTTGTTCTATATGTTGGAAAGTGGGTACCAGGGGGCGTTGATGGCACCTACAGAAGTACTTGCGAAACAGCATTATACGGAAGTAGTAGAATTATTTCAGGATTTACCTTATCAGGTAGAACTTTTGACCGGCTCGACACCAGCTGCACAAAAAAGGTCCTGTTATCAGAATTTGAAAGAGGGGACGACTCATCTGGTAATTGGAACCCATGCCTTGTTAGAGGATAAAGTTACCTTTAAAAATTTAGGTATGGTTATTACGGACGAGCAACATCGGTTTGGTGTAAAACAAAGAGAAAAGTTAAGTTTAAAGGGAAATGCGCCCCATACCTTAATTATGAGTGCGACACCGATTCCAAGAACCCTTGCAATTATTTTGTACGGAGATTTGGATATTTCTATTGTAAATGAATTGCCGAAAAATCGTCTTCCAATTAAAAATTGTGTAGTTGGTACCAGTTATCGGAATACTGCTTATGATTTTATAAAAAAGCAGGTATTGGAGGGGAGACAGGCATATATTATTTGTCCTATGGTAGAAGAAGGGGAAAATACAGAATTAGAAAATGTAACCTCCTATCAGAATAAACTGGAAGAATATTATCAAAATCAGATAACCGTAGGAAGGTTACATGGGAAAATGAAACCTCAGGAAAAAGAACTGGTAATGAATGAATTTGCAGAAGGAAAGATTCAGATTTTAGTTTCTACTACAGTTATTGAGGTAGGAATCAATGTTCCTAATGCTACTGTTATGATGATAGAAAATGCAGAGCGTTTCGGTCTTGCCCAGTTGCATCAATTAAGAGGACGGGTAGGAAGAGGAATTCACCAGTCCTATTGTATTATGATGTATAAAAAAGATACCAAGGAAACAAAAGAACGTCTGGAGGTATTGAATCATTCTAATGATGGATTTTATATTGCCAATGAGGATTTAAGACTTAGAGGGCCGGGAGATTTTTTTGGAATCCGGCAAAGTGGCGAATTTGATTTTAAAGTCGGGGATATATACAATGACCAGGAGATGTTAAGAAGTGCAAAAGAAGCAGTAAAAGAACTTAAGGAAAAAGGAATGTTAAAAGAAGGAATGCTTCCTGGCTATATGTCAAAAGCTTTGATTATGTAATGCTGCCGTATTATAATTTTGATGTCGGATGATAAAAGATGACTTTTTGTTACTGTTCAGATATGAATAGTAATGACGTTTCATCGACGTTTCATTATATTACGACAGCTTATGGTTGAAAAAGAATCGTATTAAGGTTTAAAATCATGTTTTTTCATACTTTTCATATAAGTGTGAAAGTATGATTTTTTGACCCTGTAATACTTATGAATTACCCCGAACTAGGAGTTTTTCATCATTTCTTTTTCTTGTGCGGCAATCATTTTCTTAACCATCTGACCGCCCACACTACCGTTTTGGTATGAAGTTAAGTCACCGTTATAACCTTCCTTTAAAGGTACACCAATTTCTTTTGCAACTTCAAACTTGAACTTGTCAAGGGCACTTTTTGCTTGTGGAACTTCTGGGTTTTTTTGACGACTCATAGGATTCCTCCGTTTCAAAATGTGAACTACAAGTTACAGTGTTAGTATGGGCAAATTAAAAAAAAGAAAACAACCAATGTTTGTAAAAAAATAAGAAGACGGATATCAGGAAGTAGGAAAAATGAGAGTAATAGCAGGAACAGCAAGAAGCATAAAATTACAAACCATAGAAGGGATGAATACAAGACCCACTACAGATAGAACCAAAGAAACATTATTTAATGTAATAGGGAGCAATCTTTATGGAATTGCGTTTTTAGATTTGTTTAGCGGAAGTGGTGCCATAGGAATCGAAGCATTAAGCAGAGGTGCGAAAAAAGCATACTTTGTGGAAGAAAACAAAAAAGCGGTGGAATGCATCCGGAAAAATCTACATCATACAAAATTGGAAGAAGATGCGGTGGTTTTACAACAGGATGTATTTGTAGCTTTGGATTCTCTATTGAAAAATAAGACTTCATTGGATATTATTTTTATGGACCCTCCATATGGAAAAGAGCTGGAAAAGAAAGTATTATTAAAATTAAATGAAGCCGAAGATTTGGATGAAGATATGATGATAGTGGTAGAATCTGATTTACAGACAGAATTTTCTTATTTGGAGCAAACAAAGTTTGAAGTATATAAAGAAAAAAGATATAAAACCAATAAACATACCTTTATTCGTATAAAAATTGTGGATGAATGATAAAAATAGCATGAATTTGGAGGCTAAGTATGAAAATAGCAATTTATCCTGGCAGCTTTGACCCTATTACACTAGGTCATTTGGATGTGATAAAGCGGTCAGCGAAAATATTTGATAAAGTAATCATTGGAGTATTAAATAATAGTTCAAAATCACCATTGTTTTTGGTGGAGGAACGTGTTAAGATGATTCAGGAAGCAGTAAAAGATATGGAAAAAGTGACAGTGGAATCCTTTTCCGGTCTTTTGGTAGATTTTGCAAAAGAAAAAAAAGCAGACGTAATTGTAAGAGGACTTCGGGCAATTACCGATTTCGAATATGAATTACAGATGTCCCAGCTTAATAATAAACTAAATTCGGATGTGGATACCATGTTTTTAACCACCAGTGTAGAGTATGCTTACTTAAGTTCCAGTGCTATAAAGGAAATTGCGAAATTTGGTGGTAGCATCGAATCTTTGGTGCCGGAAAATGTAATCAAGCCGGTGTATGAAAAATTTCATATTACACTATAATAGGAGGAAATGAAAATGGCGAAAAAAACAATTGTTGATTATTTAGACGATTTAGAAATATATGTTGATACGATAAAATTAGCTCCATTATCTCCAAAGAAGATTTATGTGGACAAAGAAGAATTGATGATGATGATTCAGGAAGTGAAACTACGTCTTCCGGGAGAAATGGAACGGAGCCAGAAGATAGTTCGTAATAAAGATGGCATTCTTGACAGCGCAAGAGAAGAAGCAGAAACCATTCTTTCTAATGCGAAGGCAGAAGCTTCTGCTATGATAGAAGAAAGTGAAATTGTGAAGAATGCACAGTTAAAAGCAGAGGAATTGATTGAAGCTGCAAAGCAGGAATGTAAGGACATGGTGGAGGAAACTCAGGAATATGTTCAGAGTTTACTAGACCAAGCCAGGGATGAGGCAAAACAAATGCGTTCCGGTGCTTTGTATTATACCGTAGATACTTTAGGTGATATTGAAAATTACATTAAGAGAACTTTGGAAGAAAATTCTGTTGCTTTCAAAAATTTAAGTACTGCTTTAAATCAAAGTCTGGAGGTAATCTCTGCGAACCGTGCGGAAATTGACCAGCAGATTGAAGCGTTCCAGCAGGCAGAAGAGGAAACTGCAACTATTTCTGAGCAGGAACAAGAAGAAGTGGAAGATTCAGAGCAGGAATAAGGCTAAATGATAGGTGAAAAAACTAAGGAGTCCTTTGGCTAGTACATACCAAATAAGGGAAAAGTCTTTAGAGGTCACACTTTTTACCTGAAAAACAGAGCAGATTCCTCCGAAATTAAGTAGGGCAAAGGCTAAGGCGACTTTTTTTCTCATCTTAAGGAAGGAAAGTGACATGATATTTTTTAGTCCTGTGGTTACTTCTAAAAAACAACAGGACAAAGTTACTTCCCTGCTTGGAAACAAATGATTTCCCAATAAAATCATAATGGAAAAAAGAACGATATAGCCACATATTTTTATCATAATTTCAAAAGAATCTAAGATAACAGCATCTAAACTGCTGTTATTTTTTTTAGGCGTTTGTTCTTCGGAGAAACTGTTTGTATTTTGAAAGAAAATCCGGTAAATAGGATAAGAAAGTAAGAGTAAAAGAAAAATAGGAAAGTAAAAAATAAAAAGTACATTTGTTACAGGCATTTTTTCCTGTAATAAACTAACATAAAAATAACCAAGTAAAAACATAGGGCTGATGTTTGAAATAAAAGGCAATAAAAAATTTGCAAAGGATATGGAAAAATTACCATTATCATAAAGGTCTTTTAAAATTTTTGAGCCTAATGGATAACCACAGAAGAAACCGATGAAAAATAAAAAAGGCAGGCTTTTATGGAACTTTTTCTTACGGTAAATTGGATAGAAAGGAAGGCAGAATAAATTTTCGCAGTTATTTACCAATATAACGCCACAAATAATGATGAAAGGAAGCATGGCAGGAAGCAGATTCTGATACCATAATAATAAACCGGTTCTGGTTCCTTCCATAGTGATTTTAGGGAAGGATAGGAAAAGAAACAGGCAGATAAGAGGAAGAATCTTTTTCAAAATCTTCATGATTTGATTCCTTTCATAATGTTAGTATTACTTGGCATTATATGATATTGCAGGACCTTATAAGGTGCTGCGGGGTATTACATGATACCAAAGAATTGCTCTGCACTTTGGTATTATTACAATATATGAAGGGAAAAAAGAATTATTCTGCTTTTGGGGATAGAATTATGGTTTTTTCTTTTAAAACAGGCGAGTGGAATTTTTGGGATACGATGAGTCGATAAAGTTCTTCGCTGGTTTTATCTATGGCATACATTTGTTTCCCGATATCTGAAAGTTCTTTTTCATCCACAGGCCGGTAAAAAACAGGAATGCAGGATTTTTCTTTGATTTCTTTTATTAGAGGGGAAGACTCTGTCCGAAATCCTAGTATTTTCCCGTAATAAGTAATTTGATTCTTTAAGAATAGCTGCATTTTTTCTGTTGTGATTTCTAACATGAAATGCAGTAAAAAACGCTGAATTCTGGTGTTAGTATAACCTTTATGATTCATGTTCTGTATGATTTCATGAAGAGTGAAGCAAGGAGAGTAAAGTTTTTGAAAACGGTGTTCTAATTCTTTTGCCGCATCAAAATAAGCACTCATAGGGTAAGGGTTGGTGATATTCTGATAATGAAAAAAGGTAGAAAAATCATTTAAGGTAATAGGAAAGGTTTTACCATAATTTTCACGAAAGATAGTCTTCATGGCAGGTGGTAGCGCCTCGTAAAGAGAATCATCGGAATGTTCCAAAACAGCACTACGGATGGCAGTGGCAGAACTAATGGTGGAAGAAAGTTCTTTTTGGTGATACTGGTTATTGATTCTTGCAATTGGATATGGAAGGATACTGCTTTGCAATTTGTTCAATGCTAAAATATATTCCAATGCCAGAATGTTATTTGGAGTATCAAGAAGTAAGCCAAATTCTTCGCCAAGCAGTAGGGAAACTGCATTTCTTCGAGCCTTTGGAAAAGGGAGTCCTTCCTTTAGGTTTTGCTTTAATATTTGTTGATAGTCATTGCTTTCTTTTTCTAAAAAATGCGCCAATTTATAAAAATGGTCTAAATTATGGGTTTCAACACCAAAGGATAAGTGGGTTACAACACCAAGCTGGTGTAATAAGTTAACAGCACCCAGAGCGAAATAATTCGCGCTGGCAGTAGCATAACAGACTGGTAATTCTATGATAAGGTCAGCACCCTCTGATAATGCAGCCTTTGCTCTTTGATATTTTGAAAGCAGGGCAGGCTCTCCACGCTGCACAAAGGGACCACTCATGATTACGATGACATAATCAGCTCCTATATCTTCCTTTGCTTTTTGAATTTGATATTTATGACCGTTATGAAACGGATTATATTCTGCTATAATTCCTAATACCTTCATATTTTCTTACTTCCTTATAGTATTTTAAATTTAAGATGATTGATAAATTACCAATGACATTTTATTAAATCCACATCATAGTTTAGTTCTATTATAGTATATACGATATCCCTAAAAAACAAAAGAAAATATGTATGTTGCTTTTCATGATGAATAGTAACAATTGTATCTTAAAAAAGACAATTTTTTCGAAATTGTGTATTGTATACAAGAAAATAATGGTTTATAATGAAATATAGTTGAAATTTAATACATACATTGAAAGGAGAATATCATCATGGCTTTTATTGATGAAATTAAGCAAAGAGCAAAAAGTAACTTAAAGACAATCGTATTACCGGAAACTATGGACCAAAGAACCTTAGTAGCAGCCGGGAAGGTTTTAGAAGAAGGTATTGCAAATATTATTTTAGTTGGTGACAAAGAACAAATCCAAAAAGCTGCAGACGGGATTGATTTAAGTAAAGCTACCTTTGTAAATCCTGAAAATTATGATAAATTGGAAGAATACATAAATTTAGTAGTAGAACTTCGTAAGAGTAAAGGTATGACTTATGAAGATGCCAAGAAACTTCTGGCTACCAATCCTTTATTCTTTGGTGTTACTATGGTTAAGGCAAAAGATGCAGATGGTATGGTTGCTGGTGCAGTCAATGCTTCCGCAGATGTACTTCGCCCATCTTTACAGATTTTAAAGACAGCACCTGGAACTAAATTAGTATCTGCTTTCTTTGTTATGGTAGTTCCTAATTGTGATATGGGTGAAGATGGTACTTTCGTATTCTCAGATTGTGGATTAAATCAAAATCCAAATGCGGAAGAACTTGCAGCCATTGCAGAAAGCTCTGCAAAGACATTTGAAATGCTGGTTGGAAAAGAAGCAAAAGTTGCGATGTTATCTCATTCCACTTTAGGAAGCGCAAAGCACGCAGATGTAGATAAAGTAGTAGAAGCTACCAGAATATTAAGAGAAAATTGTCCGGATTTAAAAGTAGAAGGAGAAATTCAGGCAGATGCAGCCATCGTTCCTTCTGTTGGTGCATCTAAGGCACCTGGCAGTGAAGTGGCAGGAAATGCCAATGTTTTAGTATTCCCAGATTTGGATGCTGGTAACATTGGATATAAATTAGTACAAAGACTTGCGAAAGCAGAAGCTTATGGACCGGTTACTCAGGGTATCGCAGCTCCAGTAAACGATTTGTCCAGAGGATGTAGTGCAGAGGACATTGTTGGTGTAGTAGCAATTACAGCAGTTCAGGCACAGAATATGTAAGAAATGAGAGAGGAATAGTAGAATGAAAATATTAGTAATTAATTGCGGAAGTTCATCTTTAAAATATCAGTTAATTGATATGGAAAACGAAAGTGTTGTGGCAAAGGGTATTTGTGAAAGAATCGGAATCGAAGGTTCTAAACTTACCCATAAACCAGCCGGAAAAGATACTTTAGTTGTTGAAAAGCCTATGAAAGACCATAACGATGCAGTTGCTATGGTAATGGATGCACTTCAGGATGAAAAGTCAGGTGTTATTTCAGATATTAATGAAATTAAAGCAGTAGGTCACAGAGTACTACACGGTGGTAAATTCTTTAGTGATTCAATTATCATTAATGATGAAGTAAAAGAAGTAATTAAGGCTTGTTTTGAATTAGGACCTCTTCATAATCCTGCAAATTTAATCGGTATTGAAGCTTGTGAAAAGATAATGCCAAATACTCCACAGGTCGCTGTGTTTGATACTGCATTCCATCAAACAATGCCGGAAAAAGCATATATGTATGCGATACCATATGAATATTATGAAAAATATAACATTAGAAAATACGGCTTCCACGGAACTTCTCATAGTTATGTATCAAAGAGAACCATTGAAGTAGCCGGATTGGATAAAGATAATTCAAAAGTTATTGTATGCCATTTGGGAAATGGTGGTAGTGTTTCTGCAGTTGTAAATGGAAAGTGTGTGGATACCAGTATGGGACTTACTCCATTGGAAGGTCTTATCATGGGAACCAGAAGTGGTGATTTAGACCCTGCAGTAGTTCAGTACATTGCTCATAAAGAAAATCTTTCTTTAGAAGAAGTGATTGAAATTTTAAATAAAAAGTCAGGTGTACTAGGTATTTCAGGTATTTCTTCCGATTTTAGAGATTTGATTGCGAAGAAACAGGAAGGCGATGAAAGAGCTACCTTAGCTTTGGATGCTTTTGAATACCGTGTAGCAAAATATATTGGTTCTTATATCACAGCCATGAATGGTGTAGATGCGATTGTATTTACTGCTGGTGTAGGTGAAAATAACGGTGTAGTTCGTGAAAAGGTAATGGATTACTTTGGATATCTTGGAATTAAGCTGGATAAGGAAAAGAATCTTAACTGCAGAGAAGAAGGAATTGTATCAACTGCAGATTCCAGCGTAATGGTTTGTGTTATTCCAACAAATGAAGAAATTGCGATTGCAAGAGAAACCAAAGCATTGGTGGAAAAATAAAAAATAATCGTTGACAAACATGGATTTGCTATGTATAATGACAAAGGTGCGTATGTTTTTATAAAGAATGGAGACAATATGCTAATTGATTTATCAGATATTTTATCTGCGGAAAAGAAAGAAAAATCGGTAACAGTTCCTATTGAGTTTACTGAGATTTCCTATCATGGAAACCAGTATCCGGTAACTGCCAGTGATGTGAAACTGGAGATTACGAATCAGGGAAAGAAGAAGCTTCTTATCCAGATGGAGTTTCAGGCTACCTTGAAAATACCATGTGACCGTTGTTTAGAGGATGTGGTAATAGAAGTACCGGTTCAGGAAGAGAAAATTGTAGATTTTAATTTCTTGAAAACAGAGGAAAATGATGACCAAGATGAATTTAATTTTATGGATGGATGTAATCTGGATGTAGACATGCTTGCATATGGCGAGATTTCTTTGGCGATTCCTATGAAGGTTCTTTGTAAGGAAGATTGCAAAGGAATTTGTAGTGTATGTGGCTGTAATCGTAACCACGTCAGCTGTGACTGTGACACTACGGTTCCGGACCCAAGGATGTCGGCCATCTATGATATCTTCAACAATTTTAAGGAGGTGTAACATAAATGTCTATTTGTCCAAAGAATAAATCTTCTAAAGCTAGAAGAGATAGTCGTAGAGCAAACTGGAAAATGACTGCTCCTGCATTAGTAAAATGCAGCAAATGTGGTGAATTAATGATGCCTCATAGAGTATGTAAGGCTTGCGGATATTATGATAAGAAGGAAATTATTACTGCTAAGTAATAAGCATGGTAAGACTTTGTAGTTAATACAAAGTCTTATTTTTTACGGTACAGGAAAGAAAATTTTAGGATTGTTCCTATGAGAAGAATGACAACTTTCCTGTACCGTAAAAAATAAGAATGGAATGTCAGCTTGTGTGATTGTGACTGCTTTATAGCTATAAAGTGGTGTGAACAGGCTGAGTTTTTAAATAGAAAGAAAATGGAAGGATATGTAACATGGGTAAAAAGGAATTATGTAAAATTGCTGTTGATGCTATGGGTGGAGATGCACCAGAGGAAATTATAAAAGGTGCAATAGATGCAGTAAGAGAGAGCGAAGACATTTTCTGCTATTTAGTAGGAAAGGAAGATTACATTAAAGAAGTAATTTCACAATATGCGTTCGATAAAGACAGAGTAGAAATTATTGATGCGAAAGAAGAGATAAGCTGCGATGAATCTCCAGTTATGGCAATCAAGAAGAAGAAAGATTCTTCTATGGTGGTAGCACTTTCTATGGTAAAGGAAAAGAAGGCCGATGCTTTTATTTCTGCAGGAAGTTCCGGAGCCATTTTGGTAGGAGGTCAGTTTATTGTAGGAAGAATCAAAGGAATTGAAAGAAGTCCACTTGCTACTTTAATGCCAACCATAAAGGGAGCCACTTTGATTTTGGATGTAGGTGCCAATGTAGATGCACGTTCTAATCATTTGGTTCAATTTGCACAGATTGGTTCCTTGTATATGAAGCATATTATGAAGGTGGATAATCCAAAGGTTGCCATTGTAAACATAGGAACAGAGGAAGCAAAGGGAAATGCATTGGTAAAGGAAACCTATCCTTTATTAAAGGATTGTGCAGATATTAATTTTGTTGGAAGTATTGAAGCAAGAGATATTCATCAGGGGGATGTGGACGTAATTGTAGCAGAAGCTTTCGTTGGAAACGTTATTTTGAAACTGTCAGAAGGTTTGTCAAAAACTATGGTTGGCGTTGTGAAAGAGGGACTGACTTCGAATTTAAAGAGTAAAATCGGTGCTGCCCTGGCATTGCCATCACTAAAGAAAACTTTGAAAAAATTTGATGCTTCAGAGTACGGTGGAGCACCATTGCTTGGATTAAATGGATTGGTGGTAAAAGTACACGGAAGTGCAAAAGCAAAAGAAATGAAAAACGCTATGTTCCAATGCGTTTCTTTTAAAGAAGAAAAGATGAACGAAAAGATGATGGAATTCTTAAACTAGAAGAACTTCGAATTGGAGGAAAAAATGGGACGAGATTATTCAAAGTTTGAAGAGAAAATCGGATATTCATTTTCAAACATACAACTTTTAGAGCAGGCCTTCTCTCATTCTTCATATATCAACGAAAGAAAGGTAAATCATGGAGAAAGTTATGAGCGAATGGAGTTTTTAGGAGATGCGGTCTTGGAATTAGTAGTGAGTCAATATTTATTTGACCACTATAAAGAGAAGCCGGAAGGAGAACTTACAAAGTTACGTGCCAGCCTGGTATGTGAAGCTACTTTATCCCAATGTGCCAGAATCATGGGGATAGGAGATTATCTACTGTTAAGCAAAGGAGAAGAATTAACCGGAGGACGACAGAGGGAATCTATTTTATGCGATGTTTTCGAGGCGGTACTGGGAGCTATTTATATAGATGGTGGTTTAGTGGCTGCAAGAACCCATGTGGAACGATTTTTAATGACAGATATTGAGGAAAAACAATTATTTTATGATGCAAAGACCATTTTGCAGGAAAAAATGCAAAAAGACGGAAATAAAGTGACCTATGAACTGGTGGAAGAAAGAGGTCCGCAGCATTCAAAAGAGTTTGTAGTACAGGCTGTGATAGATGGAAATGTGGTTGGAAAAGGAATTGGAAAAACCAAGAAGGCAGCAGAACAGATGGCTGCATATAACACCTTGATTGCATCAAAGGATGAGAAATAGGAGTCATATATGTATTTAAAGAGTATTGAAGTTCATGGATTTAAGTCCTTTGCCAATAAAATAACCTTTGAATTTCAACATGGTATTACCGGTATCGTTGGTCCTAATGGTAGTGGTAAGAGTAATGTAGCAGATGCAGTACGTTGGGTATTAGGAGAGCAAAGTGCAAAACAGCTTCGTGGAAGTAAGATGGAAGATGTTATTTTTGCCGGAACTCAAAACAGAAAGCCTTTGGGGTATGCTTATGTTGCCATTACTCTGGATAATTCAGATAGAAGTCTGCCTGTAGATTATGAAGAAGTTACCGTGGCAAGAAGGGTCTATCGTTCGGGAGAAAGTGAGTATTTGTTAAATGGTACTCCTTGTCGTTTGAAAGATGTGAATGCACTGTTTTTTGATACTGGTATCGGTAAAGAAGGATATTCTATTATTGGACAGGGTCAGATTGATAAAATCTTAAGTGGAAAACCAGAGGAAAGAAGAGAACTTTTCGATGAGGCTGCGGGTATTGTAAAATATAAGAAAAATAAAGAGGCGACACAAAAGGAACTTGCTGCACAAAAAGCAAATTTAGAACGTGTCAACGACATTTTATCTGAACTTTCCAGACAGGTGGAACCGTTAAGAAAACAGGATGAGGTTGCCAGAAAATATTTGGTGCTACGGGACCAGCAAAAGACCTTGGATATTAATGTTTATTTATTGGAACAAGGGAAAACCAAAAAAGATTTGGAAGAAATGGAACAAAAACTTTCCTTTGTGGATGAGCAGTTAAAGAGTGAACAGCAGAAGTTTGAAGCTACGAAAGAAGAATATGAAATTCTGGAAAAGGATTTAGAGGAAAGACAAAAGGAACTAGAAGAAATTAAAAATCAACAGTTCCAGCAAGAACTTCTGAAAAAGGAAGGACAGGGTAGAATCAATGTATTATCTGAGCAGATGAATGCTGCACAAATTGGAGAAGAGTCCTTTTTAGAACGAATTGCAAAGACTCAGAGTGACATTGGAAAGAAAGAGGAAGAAAAAAAGGAATATCTGGATAAGAAAGCCGCTTTGGATGAGCAGATGGATGCTTCCGATGATGGGGAAAGTGTTGCACAAGAAGCTGTGAATCAGATTCAAAAGCAGATTACCGATATTGAAGCAGAAATTGAAAAGAATAAAGCAGATATGATTGAATGTATCAGCAAGGGTTCTTTGGTGAAGGAAAAAGTGGGTCGTTATGATGCCATGCTGGAAAACATTCAGGTAAAAAAGGTTGAAATCAATCAAAGATATCTGCAATATAAAAGTAAAGAAGAACAGCAAAATCTTCTTGTGGCAGAGTTTAAAGAAAAACTGGAAAAGACCAATCAAAGTATGATGGAAAATCATACAAAGATGCAGGAGTTATCGGAGCAACAAAAGACGAATGCTAAAGATTTGGAATCAGCAAATCGGAAAAAGCAGCAACAAAGTGATAACCTAAATCAAACCAAGGCAAAACTGGAAAGTCTTCGAAACATCACGGAGCGATACGATGGATATGGAAACAGTATCAAACGTGTCATGGAGCAGAAGAAAAACAAACCTGGAATTCATGGTGTAGTAGCTGATTTGATTGCGGTAAAAAAAGAATATGAAATCGCAGTAGAAACTGCTTTGGGAGGCAGTATACAAAATATCGTAACGCAAGACGAAGGAACGGCAAAGGACTTAATTGAGTTTTTAAAGAAAAACAAATATGGTCGTGCCACCTTTTTACCATTGGCAAATATTAAGGCAAACGATACGTTTAAGAAGCCGGAAGCCTTAAAAGAACCGGGAGTCATTGGTATTGCCAGCGAATTGGTGGAAACAGAAGAAAAGTATAAGGATTTAATCAAACAACTTTTGGGAAGAATTTTAGTAACGGATACTATTGACCATGCCTTGGCAATTGGAAGAAAGTATCAGTACAGTATGAGAATCGTAACCCTGGAAGGAGAATTATTAAATCCAGGAGGTGCCATGACAGGTGGTGCTTTTAAAAATACCAGTAATCTTCTTGGAAGAAAAAGAGAGTTGGAAGAATTGGAACTGGCTCTTGAAGAAATCAAAAAAGAATGGGAAAAAACCATACAAGAAGAAGACATTTTAAAGAAAAAGATGGAAAAAAATCAGGAAGAGTTAAAGGAACTTCAAGCTATAGAGCAAACTTTAAATCTTCAACAGAATACAGAAACAATGAATTTGCAAAAGGCAAAAGAACAGATTCTGGAAATCGAAAAGGCATACTTATCCATAAAATCAGAAAGCAAAGAACTGGATGTGCAGATTGAATCCATCGAAAAGAGTAAGAGTGAACTTTATGATGGTAATAGGGTATATGAAGAATTACAGAAAAACTGTGAAGAAAATACCAAAACACTGAACCAGAAATTAATGGAATTAAGAGAAGAAAAAGAAACAGCCTTAAAGAAGGTTCAGGAAGTTACCTTATCCATTCATTCTTTAAAACAGCAGGATGATTTCCTGATTGCGAATATCCGACGTTTGAAAAAAGAACAGGCAGAGTTAGAAGAAGAAGTGGTAAAATTACAACACTCCTTGGATGAAAAAAGAAAAGAAAAAGAAGAAAAAGAACTAAAACTTAAGGAAGAAAAAGAACAAATTGAAAAAATCGAACTTTCTTTAAAGGAACAGGAGGAATGCTTAAAGAATAAGAATCTTGAAAAAGAGGAAATCAGCAGAAAACACAAAGCATTCTTTTCTGTTAGAGAACAGTTGTCGGAAGAAATCAGCCGTTTAGACAAAGAGCAGTTCCGTTTGAATGATAAAAAAGAACGGATGTTGCAAAGTCAGGAAGAAGCAAACCGATATATGTGGGAACAATACGAACTTACTTATAATTATGCACTTGAGTTTAAAAATGAAACCATGCAGGATTTACCGTCTATGAAAAAAGAACTTTCTGCGGTAAAATCACAGATGAAGGCATTGGGTGATGTAAATGTCAATGCCATCGAAGAATATAAGAATGTTTCAGAACGATATGAATTTTTATCTGCCCAACAGTCTGATATTTTAGAATCTCAAAAGAATCTGAATATGATTATTGAGGAATTAGATACAGTAATGAGAAATCAGTTCTCAGAGAAATTCAAAGAAATTCAGGATATGTTTGACAAGGTATTTAAGGAATTGTTCGGTGGAGGTAAATCTTCTTTGGAATTAGTGGAAGAGGAAGATATCTTGGAGGCAGGAATTCGAATTATCGCCCAGCCACCAGGAAAGAAACTACAGAACATGATGCAGTTATCCGGTGGAGAGAAGGCATTAACTGCCATTGCATTATTGTTTGCAATACAAAGTTTAAAACCATCTCCATTTTGTCTTCTGGATGAAATTGAGGCTGCTTTGGATGATTCCAACGTATATCGTTATGCAAATTATTTGCACAAATTAACAAAAGATACTCAGTTTATTGTAATTACACATAGAAAAGGCACCATGGAGGCGGCAGATTCTTTGTATGGTATCACTATGCAGGAAAAAGGTGTTTCCACATTGGTATCTGTAAATTTAATTGCCAGTGAATTAGAGGAGGAAGAAAAAGCATGACAGAGGAAAAGAAAGGGTTTTTTAAACGTTTGGTTAGCGGCTTAACCAAAACCAGAGATAATATAGCAAGCAGTTTTGAAAATATTTTTTCAGGTTTTTCAAAAATTGACGATGATTTTTATGATGAATTAGAAGAAACATTAATTATGGCGGATTTGGGGATTGAAACTACCACCAATATTATTGACGATTTAAAAGCAAGGGTAAAAGAAGCAAAAATCAAACAACCGGAAGAATGTAGGGAAATGTTGATTCATATCATCAAAGACCAGATGCTGGTTGAAGATGATGCCTATGATTTTGAAGATAAGAAAGCAGTGGTTTTAATCATTGGTGTAAATGGAGTAGGAAAAACCACTTCTATCGGAAAATTAGCAGCTCAGTATAAAGCAAGAGGAAAAAAGGTTATTTTAGCCGCAGCAGATACGTTCCGTGCCGCTGCCATTGAACAGCTTACGGAATGGTCGAATCGTGCGGGAGTCGATATTATCGCACAACAGGAAGGCTCTGACCCATCTGCGGTTATTTATGATGCCATTGCTGCTGCAAAATCCAGAAATGCAGATATTTTATTATGTGATACTGCAGGAAGACTTCATAATAAAAAGAATCTTATGGATGAATTGGGAAAAATGAGAAGAATCATTGAAAGAGAATATCCGGATGCAGTTTGTGAAACCTTAATTGTTTTGGATGGAACTACAGGGCAGAATGCTTTAGCACAGGCAAAACAGTTCAAAGAAGTAGGAAATATCAATGGTATTATTTTAACGAAACTGGATGGTACTGCCAAGGGAGGAATTGCCATTGCCATTCATTCTGAAATGGATATTCCGGTAAAATACATTGGTGTGGGTGAAAAAATCAATGATTTACAACGATTTGACCCGGATAATTTTGTTCAGGCATTGTTTCAGAAAGAGGAAGAAACAAGTGAATAGGGAAAAAGATTTACTTGACATAAATTTTCATAGTGCTATCATAAAAGAATGAAAACAATAAGAAAAGAGTGAAGAAGATGCTTACATTAAAGAAATTTGAACAGGCATATGATATTGTTCAAAAAGTTGTGTTACCTACAGATTTGATTAAAAGTGATTATTTTTCAGAGATGACAGGAAATCAAGTCTATTTAAAACCGGAAAATCTACAGCTTACCGGTGCATATAAAATCAGAGGTGCTTACTATAAGATTAGTACTTTAAAGGATGAAGACAGACAAAAGGGAATTATTACCGCATCCGCTGGAAATCACGCTCAGGGTGTGGCATATTCTGCTAAGGTTTATGGTGTGAAAGCCGTTATTGTTATGCCAACCAGCACTCCACTAACGAAGATTAACCGAACCAAATCCCATGGTGCAGAAGTTATTTTGCATGGAGATGTATATGATGAAGCCTGTGAATATGCTTTAGAACTGGCAAAGAAAAAGGGTTATACTTTCATTCATCCTTTTGATGATTTGGATGTTGCAACAGGACAGGGAAGTATTGCTATGGAAATCTTTAAGGAACTTCCTACCGTAGATTATATTCTGGTTCCAATCGGCGGAGGCGGATTGGCTACGGGTGTTTCCACTCTTGCGAAATTATTAAATCCAAAGATTAAGGTAATTGGTGTAGAACCTGCAGGTGCAAGCTGTATGAAAGCATCCTTAGAAGCAGACAAGGTAGTTACATTAGAAACTATAGACACCATTGCGGATGGTACAGCAGTAAAGACTCCGGGAAGTAATATTTTCCCTTATATAAAGCAAAATCTTGATGATATTATTACCATTGAAGACCAGGAATTAATTCTTGCCTTTTTGGATGTTTTGGAAAATCATAAGATGCTGGTTGAAAATTCCGGATTACTTACAGTAGCAGCATTAAAACATTTAAAATGTACGGATAAAAAAGTAGTGTCTATCCTTAGTGGTGGTAATATGGATATTATAACCATGTCTTCTGTTATCCAGCATGGTTTGATTGAAAGAGAAAGAATTTTTACCGTATCTGTTCAGTTGCCGGATAAACCAGGCGAATTGGTAAATGTATCTAAGGTAATTGCTAAGGAGCAGGGAAATATTATCCGCTTAGAGCATAATCAGTTTGTAAGTATTAACAGAAACAGAGCGGTAGAACTTACCATTACCATGGAAGCATTTGGTCATGAACACAAGGAGAAAATTATCAAAGCACTTTATGAAAAAGGATATTCTCCCAAATTAGAAATGCCAAAGAATTTGTATTAATGATGTTGGGGTCAAAAGGTATTTGAAACTGGTATCATATTAATGCCGATTTAATATGGATTTTTATAAAAAAAGACTTGTATCTTTTGGAAATCGGTGGTATACTTAAATTTAGTATTATAGATGTTAGAATTAAGAGTGGGCGTGAGTCCACTCTTTCAATTTGTTGTAAAAACGCAACCCTAAATTAAGAGTAGTGGATTGAAAGAAAGACTTTCAATGGTCTCAGAAAGAAGGAAAAGATGCTGAAAAAGACAGAAATTGAAAAAAAGTGTGAAGAATTGGTTCAACCAATCGTGGATGCTCACCAGTTTGAACTGGTAGATGTGGAATTTGTAAAAGAAGGCTCAAATTATTATTTAAGAGTCTTTGCAGACAAAGAGGGTGGTATTAATATTGACGACTGTGTTACCATCAGTAGGGAGTTAGAAGCCAAATTAGATGCGGATGACTTTATTGATGATGCGTATATTTTGGAAGTAAGTTCTCCTGGACTTGGAAGACCATTGAAGAAAGATAAGGATTTACAAAGAAGCATAGGCTCTGATGTAGAGGTGAAGTTATATAAAGCCATTGACAAACAAAAAGAGTTTGAAGGGCAGTTGGTTGCTTTTGATGAAGATACCATAACAATACAAAACGAACAGGAAATTACATTTCAGCGAAATGATATTGCATTGATACGATTAGCATTAGACTTTTAAAAAACAATAGGAGGAGATAAAAATGAGTTCAGAATTAATTGCTGCATTAAATCAGATTGAAAAGGAGAAAGGAATCGATAAGGAAATCTTATTTGAAGCCATTGAAAAATCTATTTTTGCAGCTTGTAAACGTGACTTTGGAAAAGAGGAAAACATTAAAGTTACCATGGATAGAGAAAATGGTGATATTAGTGTATTAGCAGAGAAAGTGGTAGTGGAAGTGGTAGAAGACCCAGCATTACAAATCAGTCTTGCAGAAGCCAAAATGATGAATATCCGTTATGAAGTAGGAGATATCGTAAATGTAGTGATTACTCCTAAGAATTTTGGACGTATTGCAGCACAACAGGCTAGAAGTGTTATTGTGCAGAAAATTAAAGAAGAAGAAAGAAATGCCTTATATAATCATTTTCAATGTAAGGAAAAAGACATTGTTACCGGTATTGTTCAAAGATACGTTGGTAAGAATATTAGTGTAAGTTTGGATGATAAAACCGATGCAGTATTAACAGAAAGTGAGCAGGTTCCGGGAGAAGTATTTAAGCCTACAGAAAGAATTAAGTTATATATTATTGAAGTTCGTTCGAATAACAAAGGACCTAAAATTCTGGTATCCAGAACCCATCCTGATTTAGTAAAAAGACTATTTGAAAAAGAAGTAACAGAAGTGGCAGACGGAACCGTTGAAATTAAGAGTATTTCAAGAGAAGCTGGTTCAAGAACTAAGATTGCAGTATGGTCTAACAACAAAGATGTAGACCCTGTAGGAGCTTGTGTTGGTTTAAATGGAGCCAGAGTAAATGCTATCGTAAATGATTTAAAAGGTGAAAAAATCGATATTATTAACTGGAGTGAAGACCCAGCAGTATTAATCGAAAACGCATTAAGTCCATCTAAAGTAGTTTCTGTAGATGTGGATGTAGAAGAAAAGAGTGCGAAAGTAATTGTTCCGGATTATCAGTTATCTTTAGCAATTGGTAAAGAAGGTCAGAATGCACGACTTGCTGCAAGACTTACCGGATATAAGATTGATATTAAGAGCGAATCACAGGCAGGTATGGCAAGCAGTGATGTGAAGGAAGACGAAGAAATAACAGAATCGTAAGCAAAAGAGTAGGAAATGATAGAATAGGATGTGACGAAATTGCCGAAAAAAATTCCAACAAGACAATGTATTGGCTGTCGTGAAATGATGGCAAAAAAAGAGATGCTTCGAGTAATCAAAACTCCGGAAGAAAAGATTGAATTAGATGCAAGCGGAAAGAAAAATGGCAGAGGTGCATACATTTGTTTTAAGAAAGAATGTTTACTTATGGCTTTAAAGAACAAAGGTTTGGAACGTTCTTTAAAAACAAAGATTCCAGAGGAAATCTATACTGAATTGGAAGAGGAGTTGGAGCGTCTTGAAAGTAAATAAAGCATTTGCCATGCTGGGAATGGCAACAAAGGCAGGAAAAGTAGTCAGTGGTGAATTTGCTACGGAAAAAGCGGTAAAATCAGCACAAGCATATTTGGTGATTGTAGCTTCAGATGCATCAGATAACACGAAGAAGATGTTTACCAATATGTGTAATTTTTATAACGTTCCACTTAGAATATATGGTAATAAGGAAAGTCTGGCACATGCCATCGGGAAAGAGATGAGAGCTTCTGTGGCAGTAACAGAACAAGGTTTTTCAGATGTTATCATAAAGCATATGGATTGTGAGAATAGTGCGGAGGTGTAAGTAATGTCGAAAATGAGAATACATGAGTTGGCAAAAAGTTTAGATAAAAGCAGTACGGATATTATTTCGATTTTAAAAGAACAGGGAATCGAAGTGAAAAGCCATATGAGTGCCATTACAGAAGAACAGGCACAAATGGTAATAGACCAGATTAATGGAAAGAAACAGGAAAAAGAAGTAGTTAAGGAAGAAAAGCAGGAAAAACAAGAAGAGAAAAAGGTTGTTAAGAATGAGCCAAAGCAAGAGCCAAAGAAAGAACAACCACAACAAAAAGAAGAAAAAGCAAAAGAAAATAAAAATGAAAAGCAACAGAATTCTTTTGCAAATCAAGGCAATAATAAACAAAAGAATAAAAACAATCAAAAGAACACAAACGAGAATAGGAAAGAACAAGGAAAATCAATGGAAGAAACAAAAATAAAAGAAGAAGACACTGTGGAAGAAACCATTCGGACAATTATCCTTCCAGAAGTGATTTCAGTAAGAGATTTTGCAGATAAATTAAAGGAACCAGCAGCAGCATTAATCAAAAAGATGTTTTTAGCAGGAAAAATGCTTAATGTAAATTCTGAATTGACTTATGAGCAGGCAGAAGAAATTGCGTTAGAATATAACTGTATTTGTGAGCCGGAACCAAAGGTTGATGTAATTGAAGAAATGTTAAAAGAGGAAGAAGAGGACGAAACAAAATTAAAAGAACGTCCACCGGTTGTATGTGTAATGGGTCACGTTGACCATGGTAAGACTTCCCTTTTGGATGCCATTCGTCAGACTTCTGTTACTACAGGAGAAGCAGGTGGTATCACTCAGCATATCGGTGCTTATACCGTTGATGTAGATGGTCAGAAAATTACTTTTCTTGATACACCAGGACATGAAGCTTTTACAGCTATGCGTATGCGTGGTGCCCAGTCTACAGATATTGCCATCTTAGTAGTTGCAGCAGATGATGGTGTTATGCCACAGACCGTAGAAGCAATCAACCATGCGAAAGCAGCAGGGGTTGAAATTATTGTGGCAGTAAACAAGATTGATAAAGAAAGTGCTAATATCGAACGTGTAAAGCAAGAATTAGTAGAATATGAATTAATCGCAGAAGATTGGGGTGGAAGCACTATCTTTTGTCCTGTTTCTGCTCATACAAAAGAAGGTATCGACAACCTTTTGGATATGATTCTTCTGACATCAGAAGTATTGGAATTAAAAGCAAATCCAAACCGTAAAGCAAGAGGATTGGTAATCGAAGCACAGTTGGATAAGGGAAGAGGTCCGGTAGCCACTGTATTGGTTCAAAAAGGTACTTTACGAGTAGGTGATGCCATTGCAGTAGGAAATGCCTATGGTAAAGTGCGTGCCATGATTGATGATAAGGGACGCAGAGTCAATGAAGCCACTCCATCTACTCCAGTAGAAATTCTTGGTTTAAATGAAGTTCCTATGGCCGGAGAAATCTTTGTGGGAACTGCCAATGAAAAAGAAGCACGTTCTATGGCAGAAGTATTTATTGCTTATGGAAGAGAAAAGATGTTGGCTGATACCAAGTCAAAATTATCTTTGGATGATTTGTTCTCACAAATTCAGGCAGGTAATGTAAAAGAATTAAATCTGGTAGTAAAAGCAGACGTTCAAGGTTCTGTAGAAGCGGTAAAACAAAGTTTATTAAAACTTTCTAATGAAGAAGTTGTCATTAAGGTGATTCATGCCGGTGTTGGTGCTATTAACGAATCTGACGTTATTTTAGCATCTGCTTCCAATGCAATTATCATTGGATTCAACATTCGTCCGGATGCTATGGCAAAATCCATTGCAGAAAGAGAAAAGGTTGATTTAAGACTTTACCGTGTCATTTACAATGCCATCGAAGACATTGAAGCTGCCATGAAGGGAATGTTAGACCCTGTATACGAAGAAAAGGTAATCGGACATTTGGAAGTACGCCAGACTTACAAGGCTTCTGGAGTAGGTACTATTGCAGGTTCTTATGTATTAGATGGAAGTATTACAAGAAATGCTTCTGTAAGAATTACAAGAGAAGAAGAAAAGATTTTCGAAGGTCCTTTGGCATCTCTTAAGAGATTTAAGGATGATGTAAAGGAAGTAAAGGCAGGCTATGAATGTGGTCTTGTTATGGAAAAGTTCAATGATGTAAAAGAAGGAGATTTTATCGAAGCCTACATTATGGTGGAAGTGCCTAGATAATAGAGCAAAAATATGAGAAAAAACAGTATTAAGAATACTAGAATTAATGGTGAGGTTCAAAAGGAATTAAGCCGGATTATCAGCAGGGAAATTAAGGACCCAAGAATCCATTCCATGACTTCGGTGGTTTCCGTAGAAGTTACTCCTGATTTAAAGCAATGTAAAGCATACATCAGTGTGCTTGGAGATGAGGAAGAAAAGAAGGAAACCCTTGCAGGACTTAATAGTGCGGTTGGATTTGTCCGCAAAGAACTTGCAAGAAGCATTAATTTAAGAAATACACCGGAAATTAAATTTATTATGGATGACTCTATTGGATATGGAGTGTTAATGTCGAGAAAAATCGATGAAGTTACAAGTCAGATAAAAAACGAGGATGGGGATGACATTGAATAAGTTAATTGAGGAAATTGAAAATGCCCAAACCATAGGCATCGTTGGACATTCAAGTCCGGATGGTGATTGCGTTGGTTCCTGTACGGCCGTTTACCAATATATTTTAGATAATTATAAGGATAAAACCGTTCAGATTTACCTTCAGCCTTTTAAAGAATCCTTTTATTTTTTAGAGGCTGCAAAAACCATTGTACACGAATGGGATGAAAAACAATATGATTTATGTATTGCTTTGGACTGCGGAGATGACAAGAGATTTCAGGATTTTTATGGATGCTTTCAAAATGCGAAAAGAACTATTTGCGTGGACCATCATATCAGTAATAAAGGTTATGCGGACGTGGATATTATTCATCCGGAAGCCAGCTCCACCTGTGAATTACTCTTCGATTTGTTAGACTATGATAAGATGTCTAAGGAAACAGCAGATGCGTTGTATTTAGGATTGGTTCATGATACCGGAGTGTTTTGCCATTCTAATACCACAAAGCATTCCATGGAAGTAGCGGGATATCTGGTTGAAAAAGGAGTTCAGACGGAAAAAATTATTGATGACACCTTTTATGCCAAGACCTATATGCAAAATCAATTACTGGGCAGAGCTTTGATGGAAAGTATTTTATTCTTAAATGGAAAGGGCATCGTAACTTATTTTAAGAAAAATGTACTGGACTTTTACGGTGCAACTTCCATTGATTTGGATGGAATCGTTGACCAGTTAAGACTTACCAAGGGAATTGAAGTTGCTTTGTTTGTATATGAAAAGCCGAATGGAGAATATAAGGTAAGTATGCGTTCTAACAACCATGTTGATGTAAGTAAGATTGCTTCTTATTTTGGTGGAGGCGGTCATATCAGGGCAGCAGGTTGTACCTTACCTGCAAGTTCTATTCATGATGTAATCAATAATGTATCCGCACACATTGAAAAACAGCTTCTTGATTATGAGCAGAATCTGGAGGAAAATAAGTGTATCACGGATTAATCAATATTTATAAAGAAAAGGGATATACTTCCCATGATGTGGTTGCTATCTTAAGAGGCGTTTTAAAACAGAAGAAAATTGGTCATACCGGCACACTGGACCCTCAGGCTGAGGGGGTATTGCCAGTGTGTTTGGGAAAAGGCACAAAACTTTGCGATATGCTTACGGATAAGGATAAGATTTATCAAGTAAAACTTCGTTTAGGAGTAGAAACGGATACGGAGGATATGACCGGGACGATTTTAAAGGAAAGTGATACTTCTGTATTGGAGGAAGCAAGAGTCAGAACGGTGATTGAAAGCTTTATCGGAAAGCAGTTACAGATTCCACCTATGTATTCGGCCATAAAAGTAAATGGTAAAAAATTATATCAGTTGGCAAGAGAAGGAATTACCATTGAAAGAGAAGGAAGAGAAATAGAAATCTATCGGATTGATATTTTAAATATGGAATTGCCTTATGTGACCATGGAAATTGAATGTAGCAAAGGCACATACATAAGAAGTATCTGCCGGGATATTGGTGCTAAGTTATCTGTGGGCGGTGCAATGCAGGAATTAGTAAGAACTAGGGTATCTTCTTTTTTTCTTAAGGATAGCTTGAAGTTGGAGCAGGTAAAGGAAATTTTAGAGAAGGGAAATCTAGAATCCTATATTTCTCCGGTAGATACTCCATTTCTTGGATATCCAAAAGTAGTTGTGGAAGAAAGATATGATAAGTGGTTGTTAAATGGAAATAAGTTAAAACATGACTGGTTTGTATTAAAGCCTTCGGATTCTTTGGTGCGAGTGTATGATGCAAGAAATGAATTTATTGGTTTATATGAATGGGAAGGCTCGGATTTGAAGCCGCACAAACTTTTTTTAGGATAGTAAATTAAAAGTTTAGTAAACCTGGTTAGGGATGTTAAGATGAATATTTGTAAGGAAGAGTACGAAAGTAAACTGCATACAGCCATTACCCTTGGAAAGTTTGATGGAATCCATTTAGGTCATGGAGAACTTTTGGTGGAATTAAAAAGGCAAAAAGAAAAAGGAATGTCGACCTTATTGTTTACTTTTTCAAAATCTCCCCAGGTTTATCTGAATCAAACAGAAGAAGTATCCATTTTTTCGAAAGAAGAGAAAATGGATTTTTTCAATCAGATTCCATGGCTTGATAACTATTATGAAGTACAGGTGACAAAAGAATTCCTTGACCTGGAGCCGGAGGAATTTGTGAAAAAGTATCTGGTAGACAAGTTTAGGGTGAAGCATGTTATCGTAGGGGAAGATTTCCGCTTTGGACATAATAAAAAAGGGGATGTTTCCTTATTGAAAGAACTTGGTGACGTATATCATTATACAGTTACAAGCATAAAAAAAATAAAAAAACAAAAAGTCGAAATCAGTTCCACAGATGTTAGAAAGATTTTAGAGCAGGGCGAAATGAAAAAAGCCAATAAAATTCTGGGACATCCTTTTTATTTGATGGGAACGGTACTACATGGCAGAAGGTTAGCCACGGAATTAGGATTTCCTACTGCAAATGTGGAATATCCAAAAGAAAAGATTCAAATTCCTTTTGGGGTCTATGCCACAAAAATAGAAGTGGAAGGAAATTTCTTTCATGGAATTACCAACGTAGGAACAAAACCTACTGTAACAGAAGAAAAAAAGGTTTTGGCAGAAAGTTATCTTTTTGATTTTAAGGGCGAAATTTATGGAAAACAGATTAAAATTTATTTTTATGAGTTTCTCCGTCCGGAATTAAAATTTGAAACAATAGGGCATTTAAAAATTCAGATGCAACAAGATGTGGAAAAAGCAAAAATAATTTGTCATGGTAATGACGGTTTTCAAGAATACTGAGTCATTGAGGGTTCGTTTACCATAAGTGGTTGCAAAAAAGAATGGAGGGATACACAATGTATCAAAATTATGTGTTTGATTTATATGGAACCTTAGTAGATATTCATACGGATGAAGAAATACCAGAATTATGGGAAAAGCTTACTATTTTTTATGCCTCAAAAGGGGCATCTTATTCTAGCGAAGAAATAAAAGAAGTATATGCGGAATTATGCCAGAAAGAAAAGAAACGGGTACAAGAAGAATATCAGGTTAAACACGCAGATATTAAAATTGAAGCTGTTTTTCAGGGATTGTTCGAAAGAAAAGGAGTAAAAGCATCAGAAGAATTAATAACTTGTACTGCTAATTTCTTCCGTTTGTTATCCTTAGATTATGTAAAATTATATGATGGTGTGTTGGATTTATTTGAGAAGCTTAGAGAAAAAGGAAAGCAAATCATTCTATTATCCAATGCTCAACGTTTTTTTACCGAACCGGAATTAAGATATCTTGGTTTATATGATAAATTTGATAAGATTTACATTTCTTCTGATTATTATTGTGCAAAACCAGATTTAAAATTTTATCAGAATATGTTAGATGAATTAGGGCTGGATAAGAAAGAAACCATTATGATTGGAAATGATGAAATTACAGACATTAAAGGTTCTTATGAAGCTGGATTGGATTCTTTATATATTCATTCCAATATTTCTCCAGAGATAAAAGGGGAGTTATTAAGTAAATTTACCATTATGGATGGCGATGTAAGAAAGATTGCAGACATGATTCTGAAAGAGTAGTGTACCTATGTTTGTTGCATGGCAGACATTGTATGTGAATATGAAAGTAAAAAATGAGAGGTTGTATCCATCTTATGAAAGTGGATATAACCTCTCATTTTGTATTGGTTTTAAATCGAAATATAAAACTTAAGTTTTAATTTAATTATTCTGTAGTTTGATTCTCTTCGGAAGTGGATGCCTGTGTGTCTTGTAAAGAATCTTCCTGTGTTTCTTCTGTAGCAGCAGGACGTGACATTTCTTCGATAATTGCTTTTAAAGCTGCATCGGATTCTAATGCCATATTATATTCCGTTAAGATTTGGCTTGTGATTTCTATAATCTTTGGATTATTGGCAAATTCATTTACTTCGCCATCTAGTTTCGAATTCTGAGAAAACGTATTATCTATAATAGGAGTGGAATTTATATTAATCACATAAAATAATCCGGTTCCAGGAGCTAAGGTATCTACACCCTTAAATTTGGTTTGATAAGTAGCTAAAACAATGACACTTTCATATTCTTCTAATTCCAGTGTATAGCAGTTAATATCTTGATAAGATTCGATGTAATTACCTAATGCTTCATAAGTAGATTTTGGATATAATGCAGTTTCATCCACCACAATGCTTTTTAAGGAATCTAAGTCCGCAGATAAATAGCTGGAATAGTAAGTAGAAATCAGTTCATTTACACCGGCGTATTGATTTAACTCAATTTTATTTACTTCTTCTGAAAAAAAGTCTTCATTTTTTTCAGAAACTGTGGTAGAATTAAATATGTTGGTATTTTCACTATTCGTTTTATCGGATGTGGAAACACTTAACACTATAGTAAGAATGGCGATAATAAAGAAAACACCCCATTCAAGTCCGAGTTTTACGGGAACAGATAGCTGAATTGTTTTATTTTTAAATTTAAGCTCGCTTGGATAGAAATGGTATTTTCGAAAGCCACTCATTTTTTCTTGGTTCATGTTTTGTTACCTCCTTGATTTCTTAACTATTGTAACAAAGAATAGTAAGAAAAGCAATAGAGGAAAAGACAAGAATGAACGGAATTCGCACCAATAGCTCAGTGGATAGAGCAATGGCCTCCGGAGCCATGTGCGCAGGTTCGACTCCTGTTTGGTGCATTTTTTTATTTAAAGGGGAGAGCAGAAACGATGGGATTAGAAATAAGGCTAAATAAGTATTTAAGTGAATGTGGAGTATGCTCAAGAAGACAGGCAGATGAATGGATTCAGCAGGGAAAGGTAAAGGTAAATGGTGAAGTAGCCGAAATGGGGAGAAAGGTTACGAAAGCGGATACGGTCACACTAAATGGAAAGTTGGTGGAGCCGGAAGAAAAGAAGGTCCTGCTTGCACTGTATAAACCGGCAGGAGTTGAATGTACTGCGGCAAAAGAGGTAGAGCAAAATGTAGTTGATTTTGTAGACTATCCTATTCGTGTATATCCAGTAGGAAGATTGGATAAAGAATCAGAGGGTTTGTTATTGCTTACGAACGATGGTTATTTATCCAATGAAATATGTAAGGCGAGAAATTATCATGAAAAAGAGTATATAGTAACAGTACGGGAAGAAGTAAACAAAGAGTTTCTTGATAAGATGCGGGCAGGTGTTTATTTAAGTGAACTTGATGTAACCACCAGACCTTGTAAAGTAGAAAAAATCGGAAAGTTTACATTTAAGATTATTTTAACCCAGGGATTTAATCGTCAAATTCGAAGAATGTGTCGTGAACTTTCATATCATGTTGTAAAGTTAAAGAGAATCCGGGTTTTAAATATTACATTGGAGCATTTAAAACCGGGAGAATATCGGGAGTTAAGTAAACAAGAAATCGACACCATTATGAAGATGCTTGGACAAAAGCATAGGGTGTATGAGAAAAAGTAAGCAGATTGTGTGAGAAAGGGAGTCATATAAATTGAAAAAAGAACAAAATGCCATTGAAAGAATTCAATATCTGGTAAGCCAGTTAAACGAAGCATCAAAATCGTACTACCAATTTGATAAAGAAATTATGAGTAATTTTGAGTATGATGCCCTTTATGATGAATTGTTGGAATTAGAGAAAGAAACAGGTATTGTGCTGGCAAATTCACCGACTCAGAAGGTTGGTTATGAAATTGTAAGTGAGTTAGAAAAAGAAACTCATGAATCACCAATGCTTTCTTTGGATAAAACAAAGGATAGAGAAGTACTAAAAGAATGGTTAAAGGATAAAGAGGGGCTGCTTTCATGGAAATTGGATGGACTTACTGTGGTTCTTACTTACCAGGACGGTCGTTTGGTAAAGGCAGTTACCAGAGGAAATGGTGAAATTGGAGAGGTTATTACGAATAATGCCAAAACTTTTGTAAATGTTCCTTTGCAGATTCCTTTTCAAGGGGAATTGGTTCTTAGAGGAGAAGCAGTGATTTCTTATTCTGAATTTGAAAAAATAAACGACTCTATTTCTGATGCAGATGCAAAATACAAAAATCCAAGAAATCTGTGTTCCGGTTCAGTGCGCCAGTTAAATAGTGAAATTACAGCCAAAAGAAATGTTAGATTTTATGCGTTTTCCTTGGTACAGGCAAAGGGTGCTGAATTAAGCAATGAAATGCAGGAGCGTTTTTTATGGCTTAGTAGTTTAGGATTTGATGTGGTTGAGTTTAAAAAAGTAACAAGTGATAATGTTTTAGAGGAAATTCAGTACTTTGCAGATAAGATAGAAAGCTATGACATTCCTTCGGATGGATTGGTGTTGACTTACAATGATATCGCATATGGTATTAGTCTAGGAAGAACTGCGAAGTTTCCGAGAAATGCCATGGCTTTTAAATGGGCGGATGAAATTGCAAGTACTCATTTGTTGGAAATTGACTGGAGTCCTTCAAGAACGGGATTGATTAATCCGGTGGCGGTATTTGAACCAGTGGAATTAGAAGGTACCACGGTAAGCCGTGCCTCTTTGCATAATGTAAGCATATTAGAAGAATTGGAACTTGGAATTGGGGATGAGATTACTGTTTATAAGGCAAATATGATTATCCCACAGGTGTCGGAAAATAAAACAAGGTCCAAAGGAGATTTGATTATAAAAAAATGTCCAGCCTGCGGAGGGGAAACCCAGGTAAAAGAAGAAAATGGAGTAAGATTACTGTATTGCGTAAATCCATTGTGTCAGGCAAAGAAGAGTAAAAGATTTGAACATTTTGTATCCAGAAATGCCATGAATATTGAAGGTTTTTCTGGTGCCACTATTGATAAATTTATTGATGCCGGATTTTTGAATCATCTTAGTGATGTATTTGAATTATCTAAATATCGTGAGGAAATGATTCAGATGGAAGGCTTTGGTGAAAGATCTTATCAAAAGTTAATGGAGTCCATTGAAGCAGCTAGACATACTTCCTTAGACCGTTTTATTTACAGTCTTGGAATTTTAAATATTGGATTGTCCAATGCAAAAATGATTTGTCGTGCATTTCATCAGGATTATGATAAATTAATTCATGCGACCAAAGAAGAATTAATGGAAATCGAAGGAATCGGGGAAGTTATTGCCCAGTTTTTTGTTGACTTTATGGAAAACGAAGAAAGTAGGAATGAGATGGAGAAGGTATATTCTTATCTTTTCTTTGAGGAAGAAGAGGAACGAGAGGACACCTTAAAAGACCAGATTTTTGTTATTACCGGTTCTTTAACTCATTTTTCCAACAGGGATGAATTAAAAGAGATTCTTGAGAAAAAAGGTGGCAAGGTTACAGGAAGTGTAAGTGCCAAAACCACATATTTGATTAATAACGATATTACCTCAAATAGTTCTAAAAACAAGAAAGCGAAAGAATTAGGAATTCCAATTTTAACGGAAGAAGATGTACTAAAATTATTGGAAGGAGAACTTTAAGATGCCGATTAAGATAGATAATGATTTGCCTGCAAAATCAATATTAGAGCAGGAAAATATATTTGTAATGGATGAAAATTGTGCGATTCATCAGGATATCCGTCCCCTTGAAATTATTGTGTTAAACTTAATGCCAATTAAACAGGATACGGAACTTCAAATTCTTAGAAGTTTATCCAATACCCCTTTACAAGTAAATGTTTCTTTTTTCAGACCAGCAACTCATGAATCCAAAAATACTCCAGCAGAGCATTTGGAACGATTCTATACTCATTTTGATGAAATAAAGCATAGAAAATTTGATGGGTTGATTATTACTGGAGCACCAGTGGAAAAATTGGAATTCGAAGAAGTTGATTTCTGGCCGGAATTAGAAGAGATTATGAAATGGTCTGTTACCAATGTAACCAGTACATTGCACATTTGCTGGGGAGCTCAGGCAGGTCTTTACTATCATCATGGAATTAAGAAATATCAACTACCAAAGAAATTATCAGGAGTGTATAAACATTATACTTTCCATAAAAGAACTCCATTGGTGAGAGGCTTTGATGATTCCTTCTTAGTGCCACAGTCAAGATATACAGGGATAGCAAAGGAAGACATTGTGGCAGATGAGCGTTTAGAAATTGTTGCAGAGTCCAAGGAAGCAGGACCTTACTTGATTATTGGAGATGGCGGAAAAAACATCTTTGTAACAGGGCATCCGGAATATGATACCTATACTTTGGATATTGAATATAAAAGAGATATGGAACGAGGATTAAATCCGGATATTCCAATTAATTATTATCCAGAAGATGACCCAAATCAAAAACCAATTAAATCTTGGAGATGCCATGCAAATACGTTGTATATTAATTGGTTGAATTATTATGTGTATCAGATAACTCCGTATGAATTGTAGGAAAATTCAAGGAATAATCCAAGAAGGAGGAATATACTATGCTAGCAGCTGTAAGGGGAATTATACAAGGGAATACTGTTTTATTAGATGAAGATGTAAGAGCATATGATGGAATGGAAGTAGTTGTTACTTTATTGAATTATCCACAGACGAAAACATCCAAAGCACCTATTGATTGGGATAGTTTCATTATTTCGAGTGAAAGAGGACAGAACGTAGATGAATATATGAGGGAGATGCGCGAAAATGACAGATTATAAAAAGGCATCAAAATCAGAGCAGAATATAAAAATTTTAAGGCTATGGATACTATTCAGTTAGCGGTTGCTTGTTTTGAAGAATGTGATTTGTTCTTGACAAATGATAAGCAATTGAGACAGTTCAAAGAAATAAGATGCATTACAGTTGATGAATTGGAATAAAACAATAGAAGCACCAACGGAAGGAATAATATTCTTCTGGAGGTGCTTTTTCTATGCGAAATTTTCACAAAAGTGTTAATGATAGTCATTCTGTGAAATAGTTCAAGAATTCGCAGAAGTAGAAAATGCTTTTTACGAATCCTTGACTAAACACTCAAAGTTGTTTGATAAATGCCTTTAAAGAAATTATGCTTATATCTTTTTAATGCCAAAATTGAAAAAGAGCACTGATACTGAAATACCAATGCTCTAAATCTCCGTGAGCCTCACACCTAAATTCTATTAACTAACCCAATGGTAGAATAATTTATAGGCAGGACTCTGTAAAATATAATACTTTTCCGTGGAACTTCCTATTCCATTGAATAGTATTATAAGGTAAATATATGTTGTTTGTCAATAGTTTATTCAAGATTCTTGGCTCTGTGACTTCAAATCTTCAATTCTTTTTGACAGTTTTTCATTCTTGGCTTTTAAATTTTCTATCTGTCTCTCCATGTTTTACCGGTTGTCATAGGAATTATTAAGTATTTATCATCTTTCTTGCCTACACATAATGCAGGATGTACATATCCAATCTCACCTTTATATGTTTTACCATAATCTATAGTACACACTTGTCCAAACTTAACTTTCTTTGGTGCGGTTTTGTTTGGCATATATTTACTAAAATGATTACGTTTCATCCAATTAGTTTCTGCCACTAATATAGAAGAACCATCATAAGCATTAAGTTGTTTGACTACTTTATGTATGTTGTCTTCGAATTGTAATAGAGCATTTATAATTTTAGGTCTACTAACTGATGACATGCCTTTGTTAGTCGAATTGTTGCCAGTATAACATGCTACCAAATCCAGTTGGTCAAATTCCAAGTTGGTTATATCTAAGTCTTTGTCCATAGCAAACTCCTTTAAGAAAAGTATTACTTATTATTATACGACACATTTCTATATATTACCACATAAATATTACTTGAGCAGCGGTGAGGAATAAACTTTTTTATTTCACCGTTTCAAAACTGAATTTATTATTTTTCAGCTATTATCCACATTTCTAAAGAAATTTTTGATTGTTATCCACACTCCACAGGTCTGGTTCACCAATTTTTTGAAATTTGTGGATAAATATTTAGTTATTTCATCTTCCATTTTACCACCACCTGTGTTAAAATAAACTTGTTATTCTAGATACACACTTGTGTGTCTGAAAATATAGGATACATCTTCTTTCGTTACTTTGAGTCTGCGAAAACTTTCCAGTAACCCTGAAGATGTATTTTTTATTGTCTGCTTCAACTCTTTTATATATGGATTCCAGGCAAGATACAGTTGCATCAGTATATCCGCTATCTGTGTCAACAGATAGTGATTTTTCATCGCATTACTGTTTCTGCTGTTGAGATGCTCAATCCGGTAAATTCCATTTTTCTGATTGTTAAATCCTTCGTTT
>JAFQCI010000067.1 GCA_017416505.1 Lachnospiraceae bacterium | reverse complement strand
GCTTTTAAAGCTATACCCTAAAATCAGCTATTCGGTACCTGATACTACGATATTCATCACTATCGGCTCTATTTTAGAGGTAAATAAAATACGTCAAAGCCTTGAAAAAACTACATTTTAGGATTGACAGAATAGGAAGTAGGAAAGCTACTGACCAAGGCAGGAGAAAAGCTTTCCAAGGTACCTATCATAGGAAAGTTTGGAGCAGAGAGCCTGACAAATATCCTTGCAGATACCACACTGGATACAGCAATAGATACCATCCCATCCATGGTAGAAATAGCAATGGATGGAGGAAGTGCAGGTGAAGTGGCACTGGAAGGACTAAAACGAACCGGAATCAATCTCGGAGCCAATGGAGCCTTTGAAACAGTCTTCAAAGTAGGGAAAGGAGTGCTAGGTGGGACTGGTGAAGGAGGATTAAAAAAGGAATTACAACAATATGTAAAGAGTGATTTTGATGGAAAAGGGCTTGAATTACAACAAAATTTTAATCAGTATTTAAAAGAGAATGTTTGGTGTAGAACGGATTTATCAAATCAGGATAAAATAGATATAATGAAAGCTAATTTTGATATGTTAACACCTGAACAAAAAGTAGATTTTAACGTTATTGCGGATGCAAGAGCAATTAAGAATGCTGAGTATAGTAATTGGGGTGAGTTTCCGGATATTGATTGGCCATCTTTTCCAGGATTGGATATTACAAAATCAGTATATGGAGTAAATAAAAATAACATAACTACAACTCTTGATAGAATTGGTTATGTGGGTGGAAAAAACTTTGGTATTATTTCTGATAATGGTTATATTTATACACAAAGTGAAAGAGCAATAGTATATATCGATAATAAATACGCATATCATCAATATGAACTAGAGGCTGAATATTATTTTGAAGCTATTGATTGTATAAAAAATAGTGATTATGATTCTATCAATAAATTAATAGATGTAATAAATGCAGATAAAGGATTAAAGATAGAATATATAGATGAAGATATAATGGAAAGATATAATACTGATTTTTTGAAATTTCAGAATAATCCAGATTTAAAAGAGCTTTGTAAAGAAAAGGGAATAGATTCAACTTATGGCGTGTTTGGAGAGGCTGCGCCATGGTATTCGTCAAGTGGAGATAAAATATGTGACGGTGGAGCGCAGCAATTGAATACCCCTGTTTCAGGACAGGTGTTGAAAGATTTAGGAATTTTGATTGAACATTAATATGAGGTGATATGATGACTAAGAATGAATTCTTTGATAATTGGAGTGAAGATATTTTAAAAAGTCTACAAGTTATAGTAGGGAAAAAAAGTAATATACCTTATAGTATAAATTGTTATGAAGAAAAAGGAATATGGATAATTAGTGAAATAGGAGAGAGACAAGATGTTTCGATTATAATGGAGGGCGAAGAAAGTACGGTTTTTACTAAGCTAAATAAAATAGTGCGAGGAGAAGTAAAATTAAGAGAAAGAAGGAATCAGTAGGTTAAAATATATACATACGATTATGAAGGAAAAGTATTTTTATCTTGATGGTCCCCTGTCAAGATTTAGCACAAGTTAAAATGAGATATTCCTCAAATTAACTTGCTAAAGTTTGCTTATCTTCGAGACTGTAAATAATTTTGTGTAAATTAGATATGTAATATATATCCTCTTGGATTGATGTTAAAATAAATATTAATCCAGGAGGATATTTTTAAGGCAAGACAAAGAAAACTTTCACCGGAACGCAAAGCGTTCATCAACAACTTAATCCAGCATTATAATCCACAGGATGCACAGGATGTTCAAGACATGGTAAAAGACCTGCTCGGTGACACTCTACAGGGGATGCTGGAAGCGGAAATGGATCAGCAACTGGGGTATTCCAAGTATGACTATCACAACAAAGAAACGGACGACAGTCGAAACGGATACAGTAAAAAGACAGTCACATCTTCTTTTGGAGATATTGAATTGGATATTCCCAGAGACCGTAAGGGCGAGTTCATGCCCCAGATAGTCAAAAAGAATCAGACTGATATCTCGAATATCGAAGACCAGGTTCTGTCCATGTATGCAAAAGGGATGACTACAAGAGATATTTCCGAACACCTCAAATCTGTTTATGGTGTAGATGCTTCCGCAGAAATGATATCTCACATGACTGACCGAATTCTTCCGATTGCAAAAGAATGGCAGAATCGTCCGCTTGAAAAAATATATGCTATCGTATTCATGGACGCTATACATTTTCATGTCAGACAGGATAATCAGACAATCAAGAAGGCTGTATATGTTGCTATCGGCGTTAGATTAAACGGACAGAAAGATGTTCTTGGACTCTGGGTAGGTGGTAATGAAAGTGCAAAATAATGGCTTGGTGTTTTAACAGAAATAAAGAATCGTGGCGTACAAGATATCCTTATTGTGTCAGTTGACGGTTTAACCGGCTTTGGAGATGCGATTTCTGCAGTCTTTCCCAAAACAGAGATTCAACGCTGTATTGTACATCAGATTCGTTATACAACAAAATTCGTATCTTACAAAGATGTAAAAGCTTTTATTGCTGATTTGAAAGATATTTATCAGGCATCCACCGAAGATGCAGCATTAAGTGCACTGGATACTCTGGAAGAAAAATGGGGAAAGAAATACCCTTCCTCCGTTTCATCCTGGC
>JAFQCI010000066.1 GCA_017416505.1 Lachnospiraceae bacterium | reverse complement strand
TGCTCTACCAACTGAGCTATCTGGGCATTGCGTACTCGCTCGTACACTGTTTCACAACAAAATGCATTTTACATGATTTTTACGTGTGTGTCAATATATTTTTATAATATTTTTCAATAATTTTTTCTGCTGGTTTTGCATAGACTGCATAATCCATCTGTCGTGATGCCACTTCCTCCTTATAAAGAAATGCCGGCCAGTCCCAAATGCAGAATCCCTCTACCCATTTTCTTTTACTGCAAGCTTCAAACATGGCTCCATACCAAGCCGCCTGCCCTTCCATATCCAACTCTCCCTTGAGCTCCCAGTTATTTGGAACAAATTTCGAGCCTGTCACAGACATACATCCTGCCTCAGCAAAGAAAAATGGTTTATTAAATTTTTTCACTACCGCTTCAATTCGATCCAACTCTTGCTCCCATTTATCAATCGGATAATAACCACTTGATGAAATTACGTCTACACAATCCCACCACTTTACATGATTCTCTTGATATTTATCCGTATTATAGGAAACAAGCCCTGTATATTCCTTACGAATATCTTCTATCAGTTTTCTCCATTCTGCCTCTCGCTTTTCTGACTGAACCATCTCACAACCTGCAATAAACATTTCGCAACCGCATTTTTGAGCTATTCTTGCATAATGAAGTTGAAACTGAGTATAGGACGCAAACCAGTTGCACCATTTTGGCTCACATACAACATCTTCATCAAAAAAACAGATATGGGCGCGCCATGTGCCATTTTTACAATTCACAGTAGGTTTCAATGCTACACGAAGTCCAAGCTCCTTGGCATACGCAATGAGTCTTTCCAGTTCCTCATCCCTTATGGTAGCTTTTCCTCTATAATCAATATTTTCTGATTGCGGTGTATCTTGCAGACCATTTGGAACCAATATAATAAAATCAGCTCCCGTTCTTTCCTTTAATAATTTCAAACTCTGATATGTATTTTCCTGTTCAAATGTCCCTTCACATGCAAAAGGGGCAAAGGTTACGCCTTTGATAAACTTCATCTGACTTCCTCCGCTTTTTTCCAATTATTAGTACCATATTTGTATACTCGTATTTATTTATAAAATATAGCACCGTTTGTTACGATATGATATAATTACATATGACAAAAATCGTATAAATCTATCATAATGCAAAGTATTATTATTGAATATAAAGGGGAACTCTAATATGCATTATTTATTTGAATACGGAGATATTTTAAATTCACCATACGAATGTTTTATATTTGATACAGCAATTCATTCTTTTCCAATCAGGCAACATTGGCATTATTATATGGAAATTCTCTTTATGTTAGACGGCACTGCCCTTGTCAGTTGTAAGGATAAAGAATATATCCTGCATCCGGGCGACATGATTAGCCTTCCTCCGAAAGAGCTTCATGCCATTTATGCAACTTCCAACGAAAGACTTCGCTATTATGTATTAAAATTTGACCTAAAACGTTTTCATGAGGATGGTGGTCTTTCTCCTCAGTTAAAAGCAGTAGTTCAGCAAGCTCTTTCCGATCCAAACAGTTCCATTCATTTTTCGGCACCACAAATGCAAAAATATCCCATTCAGGGCTATATACGTGCTTGCAGCAATGAATATGAACAACGTGGATATGGATACCTTACCGCCATGCACGCAGTCATTACCTGTCTGTTACTTGCCATGGTGCGTATTTGGAGAAGCCACGGATTTGTTCCTTCCAAAATAGCGCCAGAGCCTACTTTTCATTCCATTGATACAATTACAGAATACATTGATGCTCATTCAAATCAAGCACTACGTGTGGAAGATTTGGCCCTCCGCTGTAATATGAGCTATTCCTTTTTTGCCAAAAAGTTCAAACAGCTTTACGGGCGCTCTTGCAAGGAATACATTGAATATGTACGCGTTACTAAAACCGAAGATTTGCTTTTGTTTACAGATTATGACCTTGCCTATATTAGTCAGGAAACTGGTTTTTCCGACTGCAGTCATATGATAAAAACGTTTCGTAAATATAAAAATATAACCCCAAAACAATTTCGTATGCAGAATACGAAAACAATATATTAGAACAAATAGTGCGTGCCAGCGCACGCACTTTGGCAAGAATTTCTGTCGAAATTCTTGTTTAACCACCACTACGTAACAGCAATTTCCTAATATTCAAAAAAAATGATTGCCACTACATTGCAACAATTTCCTAATGTAAAAAAACCAGAAACATTCCCATCTGTTTCTGGTTTTTTAAGCTTTGATTGCACCTATATTCAATATGAAGTTGTTTACATCTTAGAGATCATGACTACTGATAAGTCATAACGGTCAAGAAATTCGTCAATATCTCTTTCATCCCCGATTTCCATAGCTACTTCGAATACACCTGTTTCTGGATCCAAAAAGCCAGCTACCATTTCTCCAGTTTCCTGGTTCTTTCTGATGAGTGGTTTCTTGTTTGCGATTTCAATCTTCTTTACTACTTTTTCTTTTGCTACTACCATGATGTTGTTCCCCTTTCAACCCTTTTCAATGTGCTTATGTTAAACATTCAAGTCACACATTCCTAGCAAATTGTTAACATAAATAGTTTCCTTGTAGATATTTCTAGATTGTAAGGTAATAATAGCGCAGTTTTTAAAATTTTTCAAACAATTTATTTGCATTTCAATCGTTTTATGTTATTTTCAGAAAAATGCACAAAATTACCCCTTGGTTTTTTTTACTTTTCACAATAAAAATCTTTATGTAGATATGTTTTTCAAGGTGCAGATGCTGTTTTTATGAAATCTTTCTTGCAGAATCTTTCATTCATGCAAATCAAAGCTCATTTATATTCAGTTCCAAAGCGTTATCATCTTCTCCCAAAAACGACAACGACAATGAAATTGAATCCACAGTATGCTTACCAGAAAATCTAGTAGGATTATAACGCCAGACCTCCAATTCAATATACGGTTCTTCCGTATTCCATGCAGGATCAATACTCGTCATTGTATCTGCACACTTCAGATACTCACGTTTCTCAATTGCACGAATAGCATGTCCTAGAGAAGCTTTTCCTCCCCCTAAACCAGCCTTTACCAGCTTAGCTTCCATACCAGCTTTTGGCAAAGCCAGTATCCAGTCCTCCGCTTTCACGTAAAGACGCTTCTGTACGGGATTGCGAAGATAATTCTTCGCCTTATCCAATATTGTTTGTCGCTCCATGTTCATGGTTACCATGGAACTTCTACCTTTTTTCCTGGTTACAAGTAATCCCAGTTCCTCCAGTTCTTGCACTCCTCTAGTCACATTCATCAATGAAATATCCAAATCTTTAGATATATCAAGTTTTGAATGATATCCTCCAACCTTATCATAAATAAAGTACAGAAGGATATATTGTGCCATCGCTGTCAATTGCTTCCCGGCCACTGCCGCAGCTTTAAAATGTTCTTGTAATGCAATTCCCAAAAATGGCATGAAGAGTTGGTTCTCTGGCACAATAAATGCCTGTCCTCCCTCAATCAGACATTTCCGTTGATATGATGTAATTCTGTCAAAACAAATAACGACAGGCAACTCACAACGTTCCTGAATCTGTTGTCGCTCCTTCAAGAAAACAGACATCTGAAATTCAGATGCCGGCATTGTAATAACAAGGCAGGTTATGCCACATATTTCGAGAAGATAATACTCCCGTTCTTCTCTAAGCTCATCCGGTAAAGTATCTGTGTCCATCCACGCCCTTATATCGACATGTAATCCTAAGGTGTATTTTAAATAACTTTCCATAGATGCCGCTCTTTCACAATATATATTAACTTTACTTTTCCATGTTATCATATCAATTTTTAATATGCAATCTTTTTGTTATTATCAACACTTAAAAAAATAATGCATTTTTTTGTTACTTTTTCACACTTTTTATTTAATATGCATCTTTTTGTGTTATAATATATTCAAATCTTTTAATTATTTAGTCAAAACATTAGGAGGAGTTCTTATGTATTCTTTTCCCGTTAGCACTTTACAACCGGGCATGGTTCTTTATGATGATTTATATACTTCTGATAACACATTGCTGTTAAAAGCAAATACTTTATTGACAGAGGAAAAAATTCAATTACTAAAAGACAATTCCATCGAT
>JAFQCI010000065.1 GCA_017416505.1 Lachnospiraceae bacterium | reverse complement strand
TACTGTACACTCGTACCTCGTGAACAGTAACGATTCGCAGGCTCATTTAAAGTTTTGCTTCGCAAAAGGAGCCTGCGAACACCTGAATCACGTTCTTACGCACCAAAACAGCAAGTGTTTTGGTGCTGTCTGTACAGTAACTGTTAAGTATTATAAAGGAAGTCCCGTAACTGTTCACGTGTGAACAGTTGCGAATTCCCTCCTAAAATCATTTTTTTACTGTCATTTGCGAAATACTTCTTCCATTGGCAAACATTTTAGAATAAGTCAAAGTGCATTTCTTGATTTTTTCAAACAATTTTCTGGTTTCCTGCTCATTGGAATACACCTTCCATAAGCCGCTGTATTTGCATTCCTTTCCTTTATGGCTGATAAATCCCTTTACATCCTCCAAGGGATATCCCAAAAACACACCTATCTCATGTGGAAAACTATCATAATGACAAAGCCGCTTTTTTAAATGTTCCAAGCAATTTTTCACTTCACAATCCGGATATCCATACTCTCCAAGTAATTCATGAACACCATCCTGCCTTAATTCTCTTTCCAGGTGACTTTTCCGATAGGTATAAATCAACACGGCATCTTCTTCCCATCGTACCGCCTCTAAATAAACACCTCGTACATTCAATTTTAAATTAATTTCCTCCAGTTCCTGCAAAACATTTTCTTTCATTGAAAACCGATACCGAAAAAGATTTCCACTTTTGATTCCTGCCAATGTAGGAGCACAATGTTCAATTACTCTATGCTCTAACATATGTTTCTCTCCTCCTTAAAGGGCTGCAAGCTGTCTTCCCAATGCTTCACATTCTGCCAAAGTATCTGCCTCCGGAGTTTCCTGGCAAATCACTCCATTTCCATTGATTACGTTTGCTCCTGCATCCTCCATACGTTGTGTCCAGTCTTCCATCCATTCTCCATTTCCCCATCCGTAAGAGCCAAACAAGGCAACTGTTTTTCCTTTCACAAAGGCTTCCACCTCACAAACAAAAGGTTCCATCTCGGATTCCTCCAGATTTTCCGCTCCCATAGCCGGACATCCCATGGCAAATCCCTTTACTTCTTTTAATTCATCCACAGAAACTTCACTCACGGAAACCACTTTTGCCTCCTTCCCGGCATCCATAATTCCCTTTCCAACTGCCTCTGCCATTGCCTGTGTATTTCCTGTCTGTGACCAATAAACAACATAAATCATATCCATAACATCCTCCATTCTAATCTTTTTTCGGAAACATACCCGGAAATACCAAATTACAATATTTCCATGTCTCTTCCCCGTCTTATGTTAATTTTTTTATTAGTTAGTTATTGCTAACTTAAAACAGATTAACACATCAAAATACTGAATTCAAGTCCTCTTATAGAGAGTAATTCTCAATAAGCTGTCACTAGTTACTGTTCACACAAACAGTAACTGTCACTACTTCTGACACCACATATTTTAAAGATAACTGCTAATATTCTCCCCTGTAAGAATCCAACTATTCCATATCTATTACTGGTATCTTATGCCAGATTCCTTTATTACTATTCACGTGTTATCAAGAAATGAAATCATTCTGCAAAACTATTTGTAGAACAGGCATAAATATGATAATATTTACACAGGTTGGGCAATTGCGAAACTAACAAATAATTATATTGAATGATACAAAATATTTTAGTTTCGCAATTACCTAAATAAACAAATAAAAGGATATCAAGAACGAGCGAAAGCTCCTTTACGGGAGGATTCTATGGCGACTATAAGTTTATGTATGATTGTAAAAAATGAAGAAAAAGTATTAGAACGCTGTCTGGAATGTTTAAAAGACATTGTAGATGAAATGATTATTGTAGACACCGGTTCTACGGATGCCACAAAGGAAATTGCCGGAAAGTATACAGACAAAATATATGATTTCCCATGGATAGATGATTTTTCCGCAGCCAGAAACTTTTCTTTTTCCAAGGCTTCCATGGATTATATTTATGTGGCAGATGCTGACGAAATCATAGACGAAGAAAACAGAACCCGTTTTAAATTATTAAAACAGGCATTGTTGCCGGAAATCGAAATCGTGCAAATGAAATATTGTAACCAGTTAGAATTTGGAAGTGTATATAATTTCGATATCGAATACCGCGGAAAACTATATAAAAGACTTCGCACCTTTCAATGGATAGACCCCATTCATGAAACCATAAAAACAGAACCTGTTATTTTTGACTCGGATATTGAAATTATACATAAACCATTGCAAAGCCATGGCAAAAGGGACTTTGCAATTTTCACCAAAATATTAAACCGAGGAGAACGTCTGTCTAAAAAGTTACTGGATATGTACGCAAAGGAATTATTTATTTCCGGTACACCGGAAGACTTTTTTCAGGCAGAAGAATTTTTCAAAAGCTCTTTAAAAGAAGAACGGAGCCTGGAAGAATATAAAGTTGCGGACTGCGTTTTAGCGAAAATCTGCTTTCTACGGAAAGACTGGGAAGGATTTTTTACTGCCTGCCTAAAAGAGGTCGCAGACAATCCGCCGGCAGAAATCTGTACTCTAATCGGAGAATACTACCGCTTAAAAGAAAATTTTGAAGAAGCTCTTATGTGGTATTTCAATGCCATCCACGAACAAGAATGTATTTTAAGCATCCAATATTCCAAAAAAATCCCTACGGAAGGCATGATAGAATGTTATGAAAAACTAGGAATGGATTCTCAGGCAGAAGAATATAAAGAATTACTGAAAGAATAAGTCGAAATGATTTGCAGACTTAAAATTGTCTTTTGTCATCACCTAGGTCTCTATCCGTGTTTGCTTTATTAAGTTCCTCCCTGATGCAGATACCAAGATTCGTATAACGCTCTATGGAATTCATTCCAGTCTCAATGTGTATCCACGACTCTTTATAATCTCCATTTACAGAGAAATCCGAATCACATATGAAGCTCACGAATCCGTCCACACTGTTCTTATACTTTTTAGCAAATGCATATGCATCCGTTTCCTTTTCTGCATCAGTGCTGTTTCGCTTATTATGCAGCACATGATCCAGATTGCAAGACATGTAATATACTTGGTATGGTATTTTCCATATCTGTCCAGTTTCCCTTAAACGATATGAATTATCTGTTTGAAATCCTTTGATGAATAATGTTGCGACTTAGCATAGGCACGCACTTCATCTCCGATTTTTGCTACAATGTTGTCTGAACGTACAACTTTCTTACGAGCCAAAAGCCTCACCCGCCTCTCTAAATGCCAAAGCAATTTCAAAGTTATTTGTCGGATTATACACTTGCTCACTTTGTTCGCCCAGAACAATGTCTCGATAATAAAAGTCTCTCAAATTATTATTTTCTTTCACATTAGTCAATCGGATATATCGATTATCCGGATTCGTTGTTGTAAATGCAATAAATCCTTTATCAATTGTTTCAAGAGGTCTTAAATTATGAGATGTAAAAATCAATTGCCCCTTACCTTTTTCTGAAATAATATTTAAAAGCTCTCCAAGTAAATATTCAAAGATTCCTGAATCCATTTCATCAATCGCAACTGTAATTGATGAATTATTATATATAACAATCAATAACTGTAAAATAGAAACAATTTTCTTAATACCTTCTGATTCATATCTGAATGGAATTTCTTTTCCATTTTTTAGCGACATTAACTGAATCAATCTTCCAACATTACCCTCTTTAGAAACAACCGGGCCCAAATCCACAATACTTATTGTTAAACCAGGGACCAACTGCTGCAATACAATATTCATGTTATCAATTATTTTTTTTACATATTCTATCGCTTCATTCGGAACTGGCGCCGGCACATTTAAAGGAAGTAACAAATTCCCTACCATTTCAGCCTTATTATCTTTATATTTAAAGGCCAATGGTAAAGCATTCATATTAATTAATCCCTCATGCTCTGTATCGATAATAAAAAGTTCTTTATTTCCAAATGTATTTAATCCATTGATAACATCCATATATAGTTCAACACTACAACTCTTTCTAAAACGATTCAGCATTTCTCTTGAAAAGATAAATGATCTGGATTGTGCCTGAACTAAACGTTTTGTCAGAAACAGTTCCATAATATCTTCATTATTTTTTTCTAAAAGTTCGCTATATTTAGACTTAGGTATAAATACCTCAGATGTTCTTGTATCTATAAGTGGACTTTTACGAATTTTATCATCTTTCAATGTATAACTAAAACTTAAAACTTCATCGAAGATTTGAGCCTTATATTTAACTTTAGAATTTGAAATATCATTTTCATCAATCTGTGATTCATCAATAACTTTTTTCAGCGAAAACTGATACCAGATATTATATAAGGCCTCTTCTTTTTGCATCTTAAACTGAAATTTAAGTGTAGAAAACTTTTCGCACACATTGATATAATCTGCATATTTTTCAGGAACAGCTTTGCCACATAATGAGAACTTCAATAACTGCAATGCGTCAATCAATGCAGTCTTTCCAGAACCATTTTGCCCATATAAACCAACAATACTAGCACGATAATTTTTTCTTCGATTCTCGAGATCAAGCGTTCCTTTTTGTACATTTTTAAAATTTTCTATCGTAATATTTTCTATCCTAATAAAACCCCTATCCATAATATCCTCCATATACACCTTAAAGAAATAAAAAGAGCATAATATAAAAATCCTTTTTAGTATTATATCATTAACTTTACAGTTTTTCAATATTGGATTTATATTTTGATACTTTTTGTATCGTTTTATCGTTTCGTTTTATTGTATACATTATTCACCATTATATACAGACTTTTAAATATTATAAAAAACAGGAAGTAGCCGCTCATATGCTGCTTCCTCCTGTTTTATAGTTCTTAAAGTCCGTTTCTTACTACAAATATGAAACATTGTAGCTGTTCATGTGTGAACAGTTACAAAACTTACGTTTTTGACTCTGATATCCTTCTATGATGCTTCCCCTTGTTTTAACAATCTTGTCATTTTATCAACCATATCATTGATGGAACTTGCCTGGTTTGCTACTTTTATGGTATCCGTTGCATTACTCTCTGCCATTTCATTAATAGAATTAAATTGCTGATTTTCAATTCTAATACTTTCTGCAATATCCTGATTGATGGATACTGTCCTTCTAATTACTTCTGCCTGCTTACTATGTGCCTGCCCCATGGTTCCGATTGCACTCACTGATACATTTAAAAGTTCTGTCATATCCTGCATACACTTGAATACATTTGCAAAGTATTCATTTTGAGTTCCCATTTTAGTGGAATTTTCTTCTACCTGTGCAATGATTTCTTTTACATTTTGTTGCACTCGTTCTATCACCGGCTGAACCACCTTTAAAGATTCTTGTGTGCTATTTGCAAGATTTCCTACCTCTGCCGCAACCACCGCGAATCCTCGTCCAGCTTCTCCGGCTCTGGCAGCCTCAATGGATGCATTTAAAGCTAATAAATTCGTGGAATTTGATATTTCACTGATAAGACTTAAGGTAACACCAATTTCCTGTACTGCCTCTGACAATCTTCTGGTAATATCATCAGTAGCCTTCATGGACTCTGACACTTCTCCATTAATTGCGTGTAAATCATTCAAAAGCTTTTGATTTTCCATGGATTTATCAAGCAAATCTCTGGAAGTTATCTCTACTTTTTTCACATTATCCGCAACAACACCTTCCCACTCGCTCAGTTCACTAAGATTTTCCATACTTTCATTGGTTTTAGAGCTAAGGATATCACTGCTCTCAACTAACTGTTCACTGGTAGCTGCCAGTTCTTCCGCTGATGCACTTTCATTTTCAGAGATAGAAGACAAGGTAGCTCCGGCATTATATAAATCACCGGACAAGTTCTGAACCTCACCCAAAACATTTTCCAAATCTTCTTCCTTTTTCTTGACCATTCCAAGCAACATATTGGTACGATAACAGATAAACATACTTCCAGCAACCAATATCAAATAGAATAATAAGATAAACAACCATCCAATGCCTTTATGCAGTTTTAAGAAACCTGCTGGGAAAATAATCATACATAATCCATTTAATGCAACTGTTACAATGGCATTTATTTTAATTAATTTCATATCCAAATATATTACCAATAATACTGTTGCCGCCATAAGATAATGGGTGATACAAATATAACTATCACTACTACTTGTACTACATACAGAACAGGTAATGGCACTCATAACAGGCGGAATGCAGGCATACACATACTTCGCTACACTTCCTAATTTCTTTTCAAAAACCTTAACTATAATTGCTACCAAACCACCAAAGAGGAACACACACTCCCGTAATCCACCATTTAAAAACAGTGCAACTGCCCCCCAACCTGCAACTGCAATAGCGCAGCAATAGGCAAATAAGACGGTATTTCCTACCTTTTCATTATTACTCATTGACTTCTGTTTTACTTCTCTCTGCATAAATATATCCTCCTTCTCCTTTTTCGTTCTTCTTCCATCTTTACGATATCATGAATGCGAGAATTTCAATATTTTTACCTTCACCCCTTTCAAGGACTTTTCATTTGTTAAGAAATTTACGAAATTTTAAGTAAACAAAAAACGCCCCTCGACACTTGGTAAATCCAACTGTCAAAAGACGTTAATATCTCATAAATAAAGCTAAATCTATATTACCCCACGACAAAAAAACAGCCTGTGCTGTGCTGTGCTGTGCTG
>JAFQCI010000064.1 GCA_017416505.1 Lachnospiraceae bacterium | reverse complement strand
TACTGTACAGACAGCACCAAAACACTTGCTGTTTTGGTGCGTAAGAACGTGATTCAGGAGTTCGCAGGCTCCTTTTGCGAAGCAAAACTCTAAATGAGCCTGCGAATTGTTACTGTTTACGAGGCACGAGTGGACAGTAACTATGTCATAAATAATCGAGGTTTATGTTTTATTTCTTCTTGACAGAAAAAGAAAAAGGTAGTATTATAAACACATGAACAAATATTCATATGTTTATAAAATGATAGCGAGGTGAAAATATGCATATCGAAGAAGTAGAATGTTGTGATGAAAAAGATACACATGAAGATTTAGTAAAAGCAGTTCATGATAAGATGCCTGGTGAAGATAAACTTTACGATTTGGCAGAATTGTTTAAGGTCTTTGGTGACCTTACCAGAATAAGAATATTATATGTTCTCTTTGAATCCGAACTTTGTGTTTGTGATTTGGCATCCGCTTTGAATATGAATCAATCTGCCATTTCACATCAGTTGAAAGTGTTAAAACAGGCAAAGCTGGTAAAAGGAAGAAGAGAAGGAAAATCTGTTATTTATTCTTTGTCCGACGACCATGTGAGAACCATGATTGCACAAGGAATGGAACATATAGAAGAAATGTAAAATAAAAAATCAGATAGGAGAATGAATTATGAAGAAGAAATTTAAATTACAAGACTTAGACTGCGCAAACTGCGCTGCAAAAATGGAAGATGGAATTAAGAAAATCAATGGTGTAAAAGATGCTTCTGTCAGCTTTATGACCCAGAAAATGACTATTGAAGCAGAAGAGGAAGACTTTGACCGCATTATGCAGGAAGTGGTTAAGGTATGTGCAAAAGTAGAACCGGATTGTAAGATTATATTATAATACCACAAAGTGTGGCGGATGGTTGGGAGGATGGATATGAATAAAAAGCAGATAAAGATGCGTAACAGAATCATAGTGGCTTCTGTGATATTCATAGTTTTCTTTGCATTAGAACATACCGGCATCTGGGAACGGCTGGACAATGAAATCGTATTGTTTTTACTGCACTTGATTCTTTATTTATTAATCGGTTATGATGTTGTTTTAAAAGCCTTAAGGAATATTCGGAGAGGTCAGGTATTTGACGAAAACTTTCTTATGATGATTGCCACCTTTGGGGCATTTGGAGTGCAGGATTATCTGGAAGCAGTAGCAGTTATGTTATTTTATCAGATTGGTGAATTGTTCCAGAGCTACGCAGTAGGAAAGTCAAGACAATCCATATCAGATATGATGGATATTTGTCCGGAATATGCCAACATAGAAGAAGATGGAAATCTGGTTCAGGTAGACCCGGATGAGGTTGAAATCGGTGGTCTGATTGTGGTAAAACCAGGAGAACGAATCCCTTTGGATGGTATAGTAGTAGAGGGTGAATCCATGATTGATACCGCAGCCTTAACAGGAGAATCTGTTCCTAGGAGAGTTGCAAAAGGCGATGAAGTTATCAGTGGATGTGTCAATGGAAACTCCATTATTAAAGTACAAGTAACAAAAGTGTTTGAAGATTCAACGGTAACTAAAATTTTGGAATTGGTTGAAAATGCCAGCAGTAAAAAGGCAAAAATCGAAAATTTTATTACCCGTTTTGCAAAATATTATACCCCTGTAGTAACCATTCTTGCGGTACTTCTTGCAGTAGTTCCACCTTTATTCTTAGGACAAAACTGGGGTGAGTGGATAAAGAGAGCCTGCACCTTTTTAGTTATTTCCTGTCCTTGTGCCTTAGTAATATCAGTACCATTAGGATTTTTTGGTGGAATCGGTGCAGCTTCAAGAAAGGGTATTATGGTAAAAGGAAGTAACTACCTGGAAGCCGTTTCTAACATTCATACCATTGTTTTTGATAAGACAGGAACCTTAACCAAAGGGGAATTTAAAGTAAGCAAATTAATGGGAAATAACTGCAGCGAAGAGGAACTACTGGAACTAGCGGCATATGCAGAAAGCTATTCCAATCATCCTATTGCCCACTCCATTTTAGAGGAATATCAAAAAGAACATTCCCTTATCAGAGATAGAGTGTCTTTGGAAGAAGAGATTGCAGGACATGGAATTCGGGCTACCTTAGATGGAAAAGAATTGTTGGCTGGTAACAGTAAATTGATGAAACAAAAGAAAATTGCATATACTGAAACAGATAGCATTGGAACGGTTGTTTATGTAGCTTATGACGGGATTTTTATGGGAAGTATCGTCATATCTGATGAGATAAAGGAAGGCGTAAAAGAAGCCATTGCCGGCATGAAGCAACAAGGGGTAAAAAAGTGCGTTATGTTGTCTGGTGACAAAAAGGAAACTGCCCAGGCAGTTGCTTTAGAGGTAGGAATGGATGAAGTTCATGCCAATTTGCTTCCGGGAGATAAGGTTGCTAAGGTAGAAGAATTATTGGAACAATTAGGGAAAAAAGAAAAGCTGGCATTTGTGGGAGATGGTATCAATGATGCCCCTGTTTTAACCAGAGCAGACGTAGGAATTGCCATGGGAAGTTTGGGACAGGATGCCGCCATTGAAGCAGCGGACGTAGTTTTGATGGACGATGACATCGGGAAAATTACCTCAATCATTGGAATATCCCGCAAGACCATAAGTATCGTAAAACAAAATATTGTCTTTGCCTTAGGAGTAAAGTTAGTAGTGTTATTGCTTGGAGCGTTGGGAATTGCCAATATGTGGGCAGCAGTGTTTGCGGATGTTGGAGTTTCTGTCATTGCAATTTTAAACTCTATGCGAACACTAAAAAAGGAGTAAAAGCGGAATGAAACAATATATTGTAAATGGAATGAGTTGTGCAGCCTGTAGTACAAGGGTAGAAAAGGCAGTTTCAAAATTGCCGGAAGTAGAAAGCTGCTCTGTCAACCTGCTGACGAATTCCATGATAGTAGAAGGAACTGTGGATTCCAAAGAGGTTATCCGGGCTGTGGAGGCTACGGGATATTCAGCGGAAGTAAAAGGGGTAAAAGAAAGAACAAACAGCCAGACTGCAAAAGAGCAGGAAGAATTGTTAAAAGACAAGGAAACTCCGGTATTAAGGAAGAGGTTTCTGGTTTCCCTTTGCTTCTTGATTCCACTTATGTATGTTTCCATGGGGCATATGATGTGGGACTGGCCATTGCCACACTTTTTCCACGAGAATCCCATGGCAATCGGTTTGTTCCAACTTTTATTTACCATTGCGATTATGATAATAAACCAGAAATTTTTTATCAGCGGATGTAAGAGTCTGATTCATGGGGCACCGAATATGGATACTCTGGTGGCGTTAGGTGCCGGAGCATCATTCGTATACAGTATTTATGCATTGTTTGCCATGACTGGTGTAAAGGAAACAGAACAGGCAATGACTTATCTCCATGAGCTTTATTTCGAATCAGCAGCCATGATTTTAACGTTAATTACCTTAGGAAAGACCTTGGAGGCTCATTCCAAGGGAAAGACTACCAATGCCATAAAAAGTTTAATGAATCTGGCACCTAAAACTGCCACTCTGCTTAAAGAAGAAGAGGAAGTTTTAGTAAACATCGAAGAAGTAAATTCTGGGGATGTATTTGTAGTAAAGCCTGGGGAAAATATCCCTGTGGATGGTATTGTAATAGAAGGTATCAGCGCTGTGGATGAATCTGCTTTAACAGGAGAAAGTATTCCTGTGGATAAAAAAGAAGGAGATACGGTATCTGCCGCTACCATAAATCAATCCGGATTCCTGCGTTGTCAGGCTACCAGGGTAGGAGAAGATACCACCCTTTCGCAAATTATTCAGATGGTAAGTGATGCTACCGCTACGAAGGCACCTATTGCTAAGATAGCGGACAAAGTTTCCGGAATTTTCGTTCCCGCTGTCATGATAATTTGTCTGATTACTTTTGTGGTATGGATGTTAGCAGGGGAAAGTGTAGGATTTGCTCTTGCAAGGGCAATCTCCGTTTTGGTTATCAGTTGTCCCTGTGCCTTAGGACTTGCCACTCCTGTTGCCATTATGGTTGGCAATGGAAGAGGTGCAAAATGTGGAATTATGTATAAAACCGCTGAGGTGCTAGAGCAGGCAGGAAAGACAGAAATTGTAGTATTGGATAAGACGGGAACTATTACCAAGGGTGAGCCAAAAGTAACAGATGTTTTTGTAACAAAAGAATCTAAGGAAGAAGAATTGCTTCAAATCGCTTATGCTCTGGAGCAAAAAAGCGAACACCCTCTGGCAAGAGCCATTCTTGCCCTTGCAGAAGAAAAAGAAGTTCAAAAGCAGGAAATTCATGATTTTAAGGCAGTGGCAGGAAATGGTTTGGAAGGAATCTGGAAAAACAGTGTCATTGCAGGAGGAAATCTATCCTTTATTGAAACAAAGACAAAGATTGAAGATGACATAAAAAGAAAAGCGGAAGAGTACGCAGAACAAGGGAAAACTCCTATCTTTTTTAGTAAAGATAACATTTTATTAGGCTTATTTGCCTTGGCGGATGTGATAAAAGAAGACAGTCCGAAAGCAGTAAAGGAACTGGAAGGAATGGGAATTCATGTGGTAATGCTGACTGGAGATAATGAACGTACAGCCAAAGCCATTGCGAAGGAAGCCGGAATAAAAGAAGTGATTGCAGAGGTACTTCCAGAGGAAAAAGAACAGGTAGTAAAAACATTGCAACAAATAGGGAAAGTAGCTATGGTAGGTGATGGCATCAATGATGCTCCGGCGTTGACTAGAGCAGATGTAGGAATTGCCATTGGAGCAGGTACGGATATTGCCATCGACACTGCGGATATTGTTTTAATGAAAAGTAAGCTGTCCGATGTACCGGCGGCCATCCGCTTAAGTCGTGCTACCTTAAGAAACATTCATCAGAACCTATTCTGGGCATTCTTTTATAATATCATAGGAATTCCTCTGGCTGCCGGAGTTTGGTATCCTGTTTTCGGCTGGAAGTTAAATCCGATGTTTGGGGCATTTGCCATGAGTTTATCCAGTTTTTGTGTGGTAAGCAATGCCTTAAGATTAAATTTCTTTTCTGTTTATGATACGAAAAGGGACAAGAAAAGAAAGACAAAGAAGGCTTTTTCTTGTAATATAATAGAAAAAGAAACAAAACCAGAAGATGAAAAAATAAAGGAGAAAAAGACTATGGAAAAAACAATAAAAATTAATGGAATGATGTGTGGACATTGTGAGGCAACCGTAAAGAAGACATTGGAAGCACTTCCTGAAGTAGATGAGGCAGTAGTAAGCCATGAAGAGGGAACTGCAATCGTGAAGCTGAATGCAGAAATAGAAGATGCAAAATTAAAAGAAGTCATAGAAGCGAAAGATTACGAAGTGATTTCTATAATCTAATATCATTTAAGAAAAAAATTTTCTTGACAAGATAGTTTGGACATGGTATT
>JAFQCI010000063.1 GCA_017416505.1 Lachnospiraceae bacterium | reverse complement strand
TAATAACGCATATAATGAGAGTGTAAAAAGTAGTTAAGAGGTGTTTGCATTGAATAACGATATGTTGCATCAGAAAATTGTTGAAGAATATAAGAAAAATGGTTCTGTTGGATACACGGCCGAATTACTTGGCACGAATAAGACAAAGGTTAGAAGGGTTCTTATTACATATGGCTTATGGAGCAGCAAGACGACAAGGGAAGTTGCTGCTTTGCGTGACCAAGGGTTATCAACGAAGGAAATTGCTGAAAAGTTATGCCTCTCTGAGAAAGCGGTTCAAACATATCTTCCGTATACTCGTGTTTTCAAGACTGATAAAAGTAGTGAGGCCACACGTTGCAAAAAATATAGGGATAGAAAAGAATCTGCTGTAAATAGACAGGTGAGTCGTGAAGGACAAGGTGGTATTAAATTGTTAGAACGTTCAGGTAAGAAAGATTATAGACTTCCAAAAGCACTTAAAATACGGTTAGAACTTGACCTATCTTATTTGTCGAATGATGAAAAGAAAGTTTTATATGAAAAGGCAGATATGAAGTCAGGCATTACAAGGGATGTAATTGTTCCATCGAATTTATCATTGCATGCTTTACATTACCTTATACAAAGAGCGTTCGGATGGCAAAATTGTCATATGCACAATTTTGGGTTTCCAAGAGATGTTTTCAACGAACTCACTAAAAACAGTGTAGATAGATATTTGAGTTTGTGCGGTGTATATTTCCGTTTTCCAGATGGAGATATTTATGCTATGTTTTACGATGATGATTATTCTGGTGATGTTAGCCTTAATAGTTGGCTTAAATCTAAATATACCGGTCCTGAATACAATGAAACTTTAGATGATCTATATTATGAAAATCAAATTAAAGTGGAAGAGTTTCGTAATAGTGTAAGATATCCATCCGATGATAATATGGAACATCTTATAACAGATGATGTTCATAATAAATTGATTGAACGTTTGACTCTAATGGATTATCTTATTCTTCCAGGTGGAGCTTGTGATGCATATAGAGGACAACTGGAAGAAATGCTGAGGAAGATAGAGAAGAGCAAACCAGAAATGATAGATAGATGGACAGAGTATATTTCTAATCCGGAACGATACTGGCGTCAACTTGAGGAGCTTCATGATTTCTCAACAATTCGTTTTCAATCACAAAGTAACTATATTGAATATTATTATGATTACGGTGATGATTGGAAAGTAAACATAACCTGTACTAATGTATACTTTGATGATTATTCAGATGAGATTGATGCTGAAACTGTTGATCAGGTGATTGCAGAGCATAGACCAATATGTGTAAAAAGTGATGGGTTGGATTTGATCGAGGATGTTGGAGGTGTATCTGGATTTGTTGAATTTTTAACTACCTCAAGTGATCCAAGTAACAAGAATTTTGAGAGCTCAAATGAGTGGGCAGCAAATCGTGGTTGGTCAAGAAGAAAAACATCCCCAAAAAGAAAAATATAAATTATTACACTTTTATACTTGACAAAACAAAATTACTGTGATACAATGAATTAAAACTTAATAAAAGTATCTATTGCTTAATGAACTATGCAAACGAGGGTATATGTTTAATTACATATTGATGGGAAGCAATGTCATACCGTTGATGGGGGTAATTATGCATATTATCTGTTAGCACAAGAGCAGTAATTTTATAGGAGCACCTATCTTCGGATGGGTGCTCTTGTTTTTTTCATAGGGGCCGCATTTGCGGGAAAGAAATTTGTGCATCACTTTTATAAGAATATTTTAGAAAGATGGAGGTATTATGCAATTAAATGCGGAAAATGAACTCGATTATTTAATGGTGTTTATTCTTTCGCAGAATCTTCTTATAAATGGAATAATTAGTGAAGATGTTTTTAATTCTGTAAATAAGACAAGCGCAAGATTTTTAGGAACATATGAGGAGCCTTTGTTTCCGCACATTCGTAAAGATACCTCTTCTTTAGTAGAATGATTTCAACATCTATGAAAGAGAGGAATTGATATGGATAGGGTAAAACAAATTTATGTAGTGAAGCCTGAAACAGAAGAAACAAAAAAGCCAAAACAACGTGTCGCCGCGTACTGCAGAGTTAGCACAGACTCTGAGGACCAGGTTAATTCGTTTGTAACGCAGGTTAAGTATTATAATGAATTCGTCAGAAAACAAAAAGACATGATATTAGTCGATGTATATGCTGATGAAGGTATAACTGGAACCTGTGTTAATAAAAGAGACGAATTTATGCGTATGATTAAGGATTGCAGAGCAGGAAAAATTGATCGTATTTATGTAAAAAGTGTTTCTCGTTTTGCAAGAAATTCACTTGAATGCATTGATTATATAAGGGAATTAAAGTCATGCGGTGTTTCGGTCTTTTTTGAAAATGATGGTATCGATAGCAAAACGATGAATCACGAATTGATTTTATATATCAAGAGTGCGTTTGCTCAAAGCGAATCGATAGCGGCTTCCAGACGAGTTAAGAGATCCAACCAAATGCGAATGGAAACAGGTGACTTTGCCTTTGTTAATGCGCCTTTTGGATACAAAATAGAGGATGATACACTCATTCCTATTCCTGAGGAAGCAGAAATCGTAAGGCGGATTTTTCAATACTATCTTGCGGGTATGGGCTTTGGACGTATTGCTCAAGAATTAAACAACAACGATGCTATCGGAAAACCCTGGGGTAAAGAACGTGTTCGATATATTTTATCAAACGAAAAATATATCGGAGATACATTGCATCAGAAAACTTATACTCCCACTGAACTTCCTTTTCGGAATAGAAAGAACAGGGGAGAGGTTGACCAGTATTATGTGTCTAACTCTCACGAAGCAATCTTAGATAAAGATGTTTTTTATGCTGTAAAAGAAATGCTAGAAAAAAATCTTATTCTAAATGAAGAGAAAGCGCCGGTAAAAAGGCACAAATTTACCGGGAAGATCTTCTGTAGTGATTGCACATGGGCGTATAAAATGCACGTTCAGAATGGAATAACTTATTGGGCTTGCTCTCAGAACGGAACAGCTGGGCGCAGGTGTGTTACACATCCAATGAGTGAAGAGATTGTAGAGAGAACATTTCGTAATTTCTATAACAAGCTCAAGCAACACGAGGGTGAAATACTAAAATCCACATATAATCGTTTGATAGAACTTAAGGCAAGCATAACGAAAAGTCGTTCAGAAGTTATTGCAATTGATGAGGAATTACTTGCGTTAGGAGAAAGACTGACATATTTATCAAGACTACTCGAAACTCGAACCCTGGATAAAGAAGTATTTAATGTGCGCGCTGCAGACATCAAAAAGAAAATTGCTGATCTGCGTGTAAAGAGAAGAAAACTCCTTGCAGATGACGAAGAAGAACAGTGTATTGAGGAATTACGTCAGACGATTGCATTTATGGATGAGGCACCAAAAGCAATTATTGAGTATGACCATAAACTCTTTAATGCGCTTATTAAACGTGTTCTTGTTGAAGAGAATCGTTTGGTGTTCGAACTAAAATGTGGGATTACGTTAAGGGAGAAGATAGCATGGAATTAAGATTTGTTTTATACGGGTATTATAAGGAGCAGTTTATTTTTAGGGTTGTACCGGAAGAAGCTGAAATTGTCCAGAAAATTTACAGAGATTATGTTAAAGGAAGTCCTTTATCAGAAATAGCGAAAGAATTAACCAATAATGGTGTTCCTTATTATAAGGATAAAACTGAATGGAGTAAAAACACCGTCAGAAGAATACTTGAAAATACTCATTATTTAGGGGATGATGAGTATCCTGCAATCATAAGTAAAGCCTTATATGATGAGGCATATAAAATTAGAATGAGCAAGGCAGGGACCAGAGAAAAGGATTCTAAAGAAGTTGCCTTTCTAAAATCTATTACAGTGTGTGAAAGATGCGGCAAAAGGTTTACGCGAAGAAAAAAATATAAAATTCGTGAGCGTTGGTTGTGTACCAATGGCTGTTCTAACACGAAGGAATATCTTGATGACCAGGTATTCTTTTCCAAAATTCAAAAAGTGCTTGATAAAATAATTGAACAGCCCTACAGAGTTTTATATAAAAGCGATATACAGCCGGCGATAAACACACGAGAAATCAATCTTAAAGAGCGTCAGGTGAAACAGGATATTTCCCAAGAAAACCCGATGTTTCATCCTACGAAGAAAATGATTTATGAGATAGCATCAGATAAGTTCGATAACATGGAATTGGACCCATCAAAAAGCGTAAGTGATGTTCTATACGACTTTTTGCATGAGTACAAACCTAAAACGGACAAATTGGATATGAAGTTAATCAAAAAAATAGTAACTTCTATTGTTGTTTTAGCCGATGGCAATATAAATGTTAATCTCATAAATGGCAGAACAATTGGGAATTTGGAGGTTGAGAGTAATGGATAACGAAGGAAAGAAAAAAATTGTCACCAGGATTCCTGCTGATGAATCAAAAACATCAAGAGTTGCTTATGGCAAAAAAATTAAAGTTGCTGCTTATTGTCGTGTCTCGACTGATAGTGAAGACCAGATGAACAGTTATCGCGCCCAAATGGAGTATTATACAAAACATATTTCGGAGAATCCTGATTGGGAATTTGTTGACGTTTACGCAGATGAGGGCATTACCGGAACATTAGTTAAGAAGAGAGAAAACTTTCTTAGAATGATTAGGGATTGTGAAAAAGGGAAAATCGATATGATCCTGACTAAATCGGTTTCTCGTTTTGCAAGAAACATCGTTGATAGTCTTTCTTTTGTTCGTAAACTTAAGGCAATGGGTATTGCAATCTATTTTGAAGAGCAAAATATTAACTCCTTAAAAGAAGACAGCGAAACATACATCGGTATATACAGTGTTATGGCTCAGTCTGAGAGCGAAAACATTAGTGCTAATGTAAAATGGGGCATTAGTAAACGAATGGAGAATGGTACTTACTGCTGCAATATGAATATGTTCGGTTATCGTCGTGATAAGGTGACTAAAGAAGTTTATATTGTTGAAGAGGAAGCAAAGGTTGTTCGTTCGATTTTTCAAATGTTTCTTGATGGAAAGAGTGCAGGACAAATTAAAGCAGAACTTGAAAAGAACGGTGTAAAAACATATCGCGGAAAGAGCGAGTGGCAACCAAAACTCATTACTACAATGCTTCAGAATGAAAAGTATTGTGGAGATGTTATGCATCAAAAAACATATTGTGTTGATTGCATCAGCAAACGAAAGAAAATCAATAATGGTAAAAAAACAAAATATCTTGTTATTGATGATCATCCACAAATAATCTCGAGAAGTATGTATTATGCCGCACAGTCTGAAATGGCACGACGTAATGCTCAAAGAAGTAAGTCTGAAGATTCCATTTCAGGCCGTGGTCGATATAGCGGCAAACATGCTTTGTCAGAACTATTAGTATGTGCTGAATGTGGAAGCCATTACCGCAGAAAGTATCATAAGAAGAAAGATGGGGCCCACTACTACTGGCGCTGCATTAGTCGCCTTGAAAATGGAGACAAGTACTGCAGTAACTCCAAGGGTTTAGAAGAAGAACTTCTAAAGAAGACTATTTGTGAAGCACTATCTTCTGTATTGGCAAAGAGAGAAAACGGATATGAAGTTTTGAAAAGCAGAATGATCTATGCGGCTGCCGGCGACGAACACTCTAATGAGTTGTATGTTATCGAGATGGCAATATCCGATGCAATGGGACGTATTGATGAACTTACCGAGCTCGCAGTAAAGTTTAAGTCAAATAGAGATAAATATGATGCAGCGATCGGCGAGTGCAATGAGCAACTTCGTGTTTTAAGAGAGAAAAAAGAAAACATCTTAGAACAGCTGAATCATAATGAAAAAGCGAGAAAAGAAATGGAACGTATAGAAAAACATTTAACGGAAGATATGGTCGTTATTCCTGAATTTAATGACGGCTTTATTCGTCGAATGGTGACGTCTATTCGAGTGACCCAAGATAACAATCTTCAAATTTGTATTAAGGGTGGCTATGAAATAATGGCTTCTTTTCCCTGTGATAAAAATGCCGCATAAAAAATAAGCTTTTTGCAATTTTTTCTTGCAAAAAGG